>JAPPLU010000019.1 GCA_028874075.1 Chloroflexota bacterium | reverse complement strand
GCTCAGTTCTACCCGGTACTTCTTCACCATCACCGCCTCCCTCACGTCCCCTTCCCCTATTTTCCCCTATTCTATCAGCCATCAATTCAACGGTGCTTGCCTACTAGAGGTTAGCTGAACAAGTTGGCTATGTCTTTTGCAAAGTCGGAAAGCGGGTCCTTCGGAGCGTTGCGAGGTTTGCGGGCAGTAGGCTTGTTGGCCGGTCTTGCCTTCGTAGTGGTTTTGGCCGGGGTCTGGTTTTTCGCCTTCTTGGCAGCGGCCTTTGTCCCAGTCTTTAGAAGACCTTGCGCCCGCAACTTCTTGCGGAGCTCGCCCATAGTCCCTGTACCTTTCAAGGAGTTACAGGCTGTACAAAGCAACTGTAGATTAGTGAGGCGTTCGCCCTGGCCGTCCGAAAAAGGCTTGATGTGGTCAACGGCAAGATGTCGTATGTCAAACTTCTTCTCGCAACCGTTACACTTGCCATTTTGGTCACGATAAAGCGAGTTTTTTTCTTTCGCACTGAATTTCGGCCGGGGCCGACGTTGAGTAGTTTTTGGCTCATTAAAGAAGTCACCAAATACCATAGAAAAACCTCCGTTTAGGACAAACCTGAACGGAGGCGCAATTGCGATTGAGTCGTCCACGCTGGTACAATATCAGGGTACATAATCGGCACCTGCCGTTTCAGATTGTCGGCCCAGCCCTCGCTATTTGCGTTAGCGAGGGCTGGTTTGATTTTCGGGAATAGTACACCTAGCCCAGCATTATGCAAAGCATCATCACTTATAAGGAAACGGAACCGTTCGAAGAATCACCAGATGACCTGGTTCCAGCAGTTGCCCAGATAGCAGGAAAAGCGGCGGGGTTTGTCGTTGAGGTACAGTTCCACGTCCCTTTTCACCTGAACCAGGTAGGTCTGCCCGTCCCGCAGGTAATCCAGGTTCCCTCCATGCAGTCCGTCATAGAAGGTCCACCGCTTGCTGTCATTGTCGAAGTGCCAGACCACCTCCAGGTGGGGAGCCAAGTCCGCCAGCGCTTCGCCAACTTCCGTCGCGCCAGCGGTCACCAGGTCCGACTGGGTTACCCTGAAGGCGGCGGCGGCCACCGCGCCGTCCACTGTGACAGTGACCTGCTGCAGGCCGGTATCGATACCTGGCACCACAAATCGGGTGCTGAAGATGCCGTGGGCGTCGGTGGCCGTTCCATCCCCTGGACTTACGTCCTCGGTCTGGAAGAGGATGGAACGTACCAGTGTGAATTCCCGGAAGCCCTTACCGATGAGGGTTACCAAGGTTCCCGGCGGGCCGGCGCTGGGTTCTAAAAGGATCTCGCCAGGCTTCACCCGGTGGCTGGCCTTCAGGGCGACTGTGCCTCCGCCATAATCAAAGAACTCCACCGTCACAGTGCTGAGGGAACCTGGGTGGCTCTTGCGGGGTACCTGGAGCTTTGCGACGAATTGGCCCTGGTCGTCGGTCTCGGCGTGGGCGTGGGTTACCTGGTTGCCCGTCTCGTAGCTCACACTAATCTTGGTCCCGGAGGAACTGGCGCTGTAGGCAGGAAACCCGGTCCCCCTCACCTCCAGCATGCTGCCGGGCCTGCTCTCTTCCGGATGCAGCGTTATCTCCCTCTCGGGGATGCGTATCTCGGTTAAGCCGGTGCGGCCAGTGCTGTCGGTCACCAGGAGTTCGTGCAGGCCCGGGGTCAGGGTGCCTTGGGCGACGGGTACGGTGACCACCTGGGCGAAGGTCCCGGTATCAGTGATCGGTATGCGGCGGTTGCCGTTCCGCCCCATCGGCAATTCAACCGGATGTCCTGAAATGCGCATCTCGGCGATGTGCGCCCCTCCCGCCGCGTGGAAACCGACGCCGGTGACCAGGATGCGGCCGTTGGCCGTGACAGTTCCAGGATCGACGGTGACTTCGGTACGGCCGCTGGTGATGTCCACGATGGTCCTGGCGGTATACTCCTGGCCGTTGTCGGAGCGCACCAGGGTGACCTCCAACTGCTGGCGGCCGCTGCGCACTCCCTGGGGAACGGGCAGCTGGAAGTCCAGGTCACCCTCCGGGCCGACCCTCATTGGGTTCAGATCCGCAGGGATCTGACTGACGGTTACCTCCTCAACCGTTCCCTGGGGGAAGCTGGTCAGGTTGATGCTGATCTCCTCGCCGCGCCCCGGGTCCTGTCGGGCCTTGACCGTGCCCACCAACTCCACCAGGTTGTCCAACTTGTAGACCTGGTTGGTTCCGGTACCGACGAGGACGGCGGTGGATCCCTCGCCGTCCCGCGCGTTGACCAGGTTGCAGGTTCGGGGAGCATTCAAGCACTGGCCGAAGCCGCCGGCAAAGGGTGGAGTGGTTATGAGAAAGGAGCAGTTGGCTTCGCCGCCCGTGTTGACTGCGCTCTGACAGAATTCTCTCTCGTCGGGGTCCACGGTGCCGTCGGCATCGGCGTCCCGCCAGAAGGTGATCGCCGTCCCGGGCCGGTACCCCCTGGCGATGGCGCTGACCTCTTCTCCCCGGCCAATCTCCTGCTTGCTCAAAATGACCTCCCGGTCCACCAGCAGGCCCTCCGTCCCTTCGCCGGGCGCGGACCTGCTGAAGGCGGCGATGACCTCCTGGTTGGGGTGGCGTGCAGCCTGCGGGGTCGTCTCCTCGCTGGTAGAAACCCTCCAGGGATAGGCTCCGCCCTCCTGGGGGTTCCTGATGCCTGCAGGCCCGAGAAGAGTGACCGTGACCCGCGCCCCGGCAGGAATCGGAATGTCTTGGTCGTTTGCCTCCACGTCCGGGATGACCGAGATGGTAGTGGGGGAATTGCGGGAGCGGCCCTGCTGTACCTCTACCCAACCGGCTTGGCCGGAGCCATAGTCGCTGCCCTTCCGGTAGCGTACCGTTACGCTGTTCCCGCTGATGCCGGAGGGCACCCGGATCAGGTAGTCCAGTTCCAGGTATATCTCGCCGGTTAGGACTGGCAGTTCCTCGTTGGTGGTGAACTCCACCGTGTAGGTAGACCCCTGACCCGAACTTCGCGATGCGGCGGTAACGGTGGGATTGGCCACGGACTCCGACTGGGCCTCGGCGGACCCATTGCCCAAGGCCACCATAGCCAGGATCAGGAGCAGTACGGGGTTCACAAAAAAAGTGGCCCCGGCATTAGACGCCTTCATCGATCCCTTGCCTCTTTCGCTAGAGCCTTTCCTTGTGTCGGCACCTTGCGCTATCCCCTAACTTATCCTGAGCGGCATCTCGAGGATTCGTGGACTTCCATGGCAGCCTCCCCCAAGACTGGCAAACCCGGTCCTGCGACCTTGCTTGTCTGGCGAAATCTTACGATTTTCGGAGCAACATTACGAAGCGATACATACTCACTCCAATAGGCCAACCGCACCACTGCGATTTGCCTTTTCTCCGATGTCGCGAAGACGCCAAGATGCTCGAGTAGACTCAAACTGAATACTATTGCGACACCTACGAGTGGACCTGGTGCGGCAGGCCGTCGAGAGGTGGAGAGGGGCTTTCCATCCTAATGCACTAACAAACTGAATTCTCCAGTTGCTCACCACACGAAGCTCAAACATTGGCGTTAATTCTTTACGTACCGAACTGCTCCAGGGCAACGAGTTCGGATTCGTAGATCGCCATTATCTTATCGAATCCGCTGATAGCAAAGACCTCCCTGACGGGATATTGCATGGAACAAAGGCATAATCTGGCGCCCCGCCTTTGCAAATCCTTGGACGCCATCAAAAGTGTGCGCAGGCCTGCACTGCTTATAAAGGACACACGGTCAAAGTCTACAATTACCGTCAGGTCGGTCTTCTCTATTGCTGAGGAAAGAGCATTCTGAAACACGGAAGCATTGCTGCCGTCTATGTGACCCTCGGCAATCAGAGTCACCGTTGCGCCATTGCGCCGAACTTCAGCAATCACCACTTAACTCCTGAACCAAAGCAAACTACGAAGTACTCCTGGTCAATTGCGGTTGAAATTGCGGGAAAAGTCTAAACCTGTACCCAAAATGCCAATAACTGTAGTCGAAGTTACAATGACTATAGGGAGCTAAGGGGGATAGGTCAATAGGTGTCCAAACAAAAGGGAGTTACGACGTATGAGGATACCCCCGGATCCGGGTTGGTGGACTCCCAAGACGCGTCGTGAAGAGGTTCAGCCGGCCCCTGCCCCATTGCGCTGTAGCTGAACCACCTGCCTTCCTGCCAGTCCGACCGATTCCGTTCCATATGATGCTTCCCAGTTCTTGGATGTGCTACCTGCGGCAAATCAATTCATTGCAATGAGCCTAATCGCCAATACGCCGGCACGTTACACCCACTCAAGGTTCGCGTGCCACTTCCGCTGGTCCATCAGTCCGGCAGGTACTGGGCAACGATTCTGTCCTCCAGGTCCCTGGTCTCCTGCGGCCAGTACGCCCGGGATAAGGTCAACCCCTGGCCACGGTGATTGGCCGACGAAAGATGGACCTCGGGAAAGGAATCCGCCAACTCCTTGATGTACCTGACCGGCAGCAACACCGCCAGGTGGTTGGGAGCAACACCGCTATCCTCGGAAGTGGGTACCACGTAAACGTTCTTCGTATTCAGCCAGGCGCGGATGGACGAGATGGTGCCGGCGTCGGGAGCGTTCATGCCCACCACCACGCTATCATCCTTGATGATCATGGCGTACTGCGCGGCGCTCTCGGCGGGAACGCCGTAGGCAAATGCCGCAACCACCAAGCGCAGCGAGTCGTAGGGTAGAGTATTGATGGATGGTTCCTCCGAAACGGGCGCCGGATCGATCTCCACCTCAAACACGTCGGGCCGTTGCACCACCGCCAGTACCTGGCCGGTGGGCAGGTCCCACGTGTGGGGCGCCACTTGCTCTCCCCCCAGGGACGCGATGAATTCCTCAAGGCTCGGTTTGATGTCAAATTCGGTGTAGGAACCGATGGAGACGGTTACCCTGTCCGGTACGGGAAGCCCCTCAGCCTGCCTTTGTAGCAGACCCCACAGGTAGGGGTCTATGTGCGTCGTGCCGGGGCCCGGGTCTATCAAGACCCGTTGGCCTTGCCTTGATTGGCCGGCGCCTCCCTGGCCCGAAGGACCCGAGTCCTCCAACCCACAGGTTTGGCTGGCCCGGATGAATTTCGCCGGAGCCTCCCCCAGGCTGGCGCTCTGCATGGCCGCCACCAGTGCCGCCGGTCCGCCCAGCGCTTCCAGCAGGCAGACGAACCCGGCACGATCCCCAGGGGCCATCCCCAATCGCGGCGCATAGGTCTCCCATTCGGCGTCGCTCAGGCAGGACACGGAAACGGCGAGGGCAGCGATGCTCAGGGCCAGCGAGTTGGCGGGAGCCTGTCCGGCAACTGAGGGCGCCAGCAGCGCCCGCAGGTCCAGGGGTACGAATCCCTCCCGGATGCACGCGGCGGTTTCCATCTCGAAGGGCTCCACCTGCCCGACCAGTTGGGTCAGGAACAGCCGCAGCACCGTATCGTCCTGGAGGCAGTTGACGACGGCCGCCGTGACCTGCGGAGAGCCTCCGGGAGGCGGGTCTGACAGCGCCCCCAGTTCGCCAGGACCGATGCCGTTATCGCCGAGGCAGGTGCGCTCCCTGGCCGAAAGTTCGGCGAAGAACTGCTGCGGGTCGCCCAGTTCCACCGGGCTCAGACCGTCCGGCCGCAACCCCTGGCTCTCGGCGCCTTCAGGCTTGGGAAAGCCGAACTCGGTCTCGATGTCACATGCCCTTACCGCCTCCCCCAGCACCGCGCTCTCCTCCATCGTCAGACCTTCTCCCGTCGCGTCCGCTCCCGAGAGGACGGCGATGATGCGCTCGCCATATGGCGTCCCTTCCAACTCACCTATCAAACACGCGGTTTCGTCGGGGTTGGGAGCGCGGCCTTCACCGGCTGGAGTCAGCTTGGCAGCCTCCTGGGTCGTCAGACACGATATAAGCCGCAGCGCCGTCGGTTCGCTCGCCACATCACCCGGCTGGGCAAGAGCCTGGGTCAGTGCAGAGTCTGTCTCCAGAAGCTCGACCATGCAATGCTGGGTTTCGACGCTGAAGCCGCCGGCGGCTATCGACAGCACTGAGACCCTCGCAGCCGCCAGGCGGTTTCCCGAAAGACAGCTCTCGAGCGGGGCCAAGGCGCCGTCATCGCCCGCTAACAGGTCGCCCGCGCCGCCGGTAAGAGGAGCATCCAGGAATATCTGATAGTCCTCGCCCAGCCGGGTCTCCAGGCATGTAGTTTCGTCGGAGGTGAGTAAAGCGGCGAAGTCCCGTCCCGTGGAGGCGCTGTCCAGTTCCCAGAAGACCGGGCCCGTGGAACCCTCTGTCTCAGGCCCGGGTTGGCTGGCGGTAATCGTCGCTCTAACAGTCGCAGTTGGTTCAATCGTGGGAGCCTCCGTCGGCGTCACCGGCTTGACTGCCGCGTCTATGGTCGCCGGGACATCCGGCGTGGGGTCTGGATCGGATTCACTTCCGCAACTCAGAATCGCGCCTGCCAACAGGATGGCGGCTACAACAAAAGCTATGGGTCGGAAAATAGTTGGTCCGGGGTCCATTCACGACCTCTTATTCCTGGTTCAACCGGCTCCAAGAGTTGGAACGACTTGAGGTTCAGCTGCCACGTGCCGGTCTGGTATTGCGCCGATTTAGACTCGTTGGCTTTGAAATACGCCAATCCGGTAGTCTGGGCTTACGTCTCACCACATAAACTGACGAATGTCGTCTTTGTAAGGCTGGACTGTACAACAGTCATCTCGCACTCAAAAGAGGCCAAAGGCCATCCCAAGCACACGGACCTCCATTCGCGATGACAGATTAACTGGATAGTCCCCAGCTCAGAGATATTCAGGAGGCGGCATCAGACGCTCCGACTCCGGATAGGGCGGTATGTTCCGTATCCCTTCGCATATGCGACACTCACATTCCGGGTCTTGGTCGGCAATCAGCCCGTGCAGCATGTTGATGTAGGCCAAAACCTTGCCCCGGTCCACGCCATCCAGGTAGAGTTCCTTCCTATCCTCCTGGCGAACCCAAGGCGCCGGTACATTCGACATATGCAGTGGTTGCCAACCACATTTGCTGCAACGGGCGTCGAAGTACTGGTGGCTTTCCTGGTCACGTCCCGTCACATATATCTCTCCGTCAGGTCCGGTCTCATACCTTTCCCCACTTCTCAGAAATTCTCTTTGGTCAGCCCCGCACCAAGCGCAACCGATGGCAACCTTGTCTCCCGTGTTTTGCCCAGTATTCATGGCGTCCTCGGACATCATCGGAAATCACAAATTCGTAGCTTGCCAGTTCCAATGGAAAGATAAAGGGATTTCAATTGGAAGCGGGCGTCGTCAGCGGTGAACACCAGCTTCCCCTATTACTCTACGGCTCGGCTGATCTTGTCGGGCTAGGGTTTGCCGCTCAAGCACAGAGTCAAGATAGATCGGGGCAAATCAACGCCCAACCTTCCGACAATACCTCCGCCTGTTCCAATACCGTCCGCGTCGCCTTCTCCTGCTTGTCGGGCGGGTACCCGTGCTTGCGAAGGATGCGCCGCACCAGGACACGGAGCTGCGCCCGGACGTTCTCCCGCAGCGTCCAGTCAATGGTCACGTTGCGCCGCACCGTCTCCACCAACTCGCGGGCGATGGCGCGCAGCGTTTCGTCGCCCAGCACCTGTACGGCGCTGTCGTTGGTTTCCAAAGCGTCGTATAAGGCCAGTTCGTCATCCGTCAGGCCGAGCCTTTCGCCCCTGGCAGCGGCTTCCCGCATCTCCCTGGCCAGTTGGATCAGCTCCTCAATCACCTGCGCAGCTTCAATCGCCCGGTTCTGATAGCGGTGGAGGGTCTGTTCCAGCATCTCGGCGAAGGAGCGAGCCTGCACCACGTTGGAACGCCGGCGGGCTGCCACTTCACCCCGGAGCAGCTTTTGCAGCAACTCCACCGCCAGGTTGCGCTGCGGCATTCCCTGCACCTCGGCCAGGAACTCCTCGGACAACACCGAGATGTCCGGCTTGTCCAACCCCGCTGCCGCGAAAATGTCCAGGACTCCTTCCGAAGCCACGGCCCGGGAAACGATCTGGCGTATCGCCAGGTTCAGCTCCTGGTCCGATTGTGTATCCGAAGGGGACGACTTGGACAACGCCGCCCGCACCGTCTGGAAGAACCCCACGTCGTCACGGATGCGATTGGCATCCTCGTGGGGCACGGCCAGGGCAAAGGCTTGTGAGAGCTCGCGGACCGCCGCCACGCAGCGGTCTTTGCCGTTTTCCTGGGCCAGGATGTGTTCCTGAGCGGCCGGAAGCAACCCCAATCGCTCCGCAGGCCCACCGGACGCCCATTTCGACCAGTCAAAGCCGTGGAACAGGGCGCAGCACACTTCGTGCTTTTCCAGCATCACCGCCACCGCCTCTTCCTTGTCGATGGCGGCACGCCCGGTTCCTCCGCTCTCGGTGTACGCGGTCAATGCCTGCCGCAGGTCGTTGGCCAGCCCCAGGTAGTCCACCACCAACCCGCCGGGCTTGTCCCGGAACACCCGGTTCACCCGGGCTATCGCCTGCATCAGCCCGTGTCCACGCATGGGCTTGTCCAGGTACATGGTGTGCAGGCTGGGCGCGTCGAAGCCGGTCAGCCACATATCCCGCACCAATACCACCCGGAAAGGGTCGTCAGGGTCCCGGAAGCGGTTGGCCAGCGCCTCCCGGCGGGCCTTGTTCCTCACGTGCCACTGCCACTCCGGCGGGTCCGATGCCGAGCCGGTCATCACCACCTTGATGGCGCCCTCGCCGTCATTGCCGCCATGCCACTCCGGGCGCAGGCGAACCAGTTCGTCGTACAGGTCAACGCAGATGCGGCGGCTCATGCACACCACCATGGCCTTGCCGTCAAGCGCTTCCAATCGCTGCTCGAAGTGGTCAACTATGTCCTGGGCTATCTGCCTTACCCGGTCGGGGGCGCCGACGACGGCTTCCAACTGGGCCCACTTGGTCTTCAACCGCTCCCTTTGCTCAATCTCTTCGCCCTCGGTGGCCTCCTCGAAGTCCGGGTCAATGGTGGGACGCTGGGTTTCGTCCAGTTCCAGCCTGGCCAGGCGGCTTTCGTAGTGGATGGGCACCGTGGCCCCGTCCTCCACGGAACGCCGGATGTCGTAGATGCTGATGTAGTCGCCGAACACGGCCCGGGTGTTGGCGTCTTCCAATTCGATGGGAGTGCCGGTGAAACCGACGAAGGATGCGTTGGGCAGGGCGTCCCTCATGTGCCGGGCGTAGCCGTCGATGAAGTCGTACTGGCTGCGGTGGGCCTCGTCCGCGATCACCACGATGTTGCGCCGTTCCGATAGGGTGGGATGGGTATCGCCCCGCTCCTCGGGGAAGAACTTCTGGATGGTGGTGAACACCACGCCGCCGGAAGCTACCGACAACTTCCGCCGCAGGTCGGCGCGGCTTTCGGCCTGCGCGGGCGGCTGGCGCAGCAGGTCCTGGCAGCGGGAGAAAGTGCCGAAGAGTTGGTCATCCAGGTCGTTGCGGTCGGTGAGGACCACGATGGTGGGGTTCTGCATGGCCGGCTCTCGCACGATGGCCCCGGCGTAGAAGGCCATGGTGAGGCTCTTGCCCGAACCCTGGGTGTGCCAGACCACCCCGATGCGCCGGTCGCCGGGTTCGCCGCCGGGCCTTCTTCCCGACTCGTAACGGCCGCCTTCCTCTCCGACGGCCAGTTCCGCCTGCTGCAACTCCGCCGCGCGCAGGGTCTCGCCCACGGCGGCGCGGACGGCGTGGAACTGGTGGTAGGCCGCCAGCTTCTTGACCGGCTTGCCGCTGCCGTCGTCATCAAACACGATGAAGTCCCGCAGCAGGGCCAGGAAGCGCTCCGGTTGGCAAACGCCCTCCAGCATCACCTGCAACGCGGTCAGGCTGGAATCCGCCAGCGTTTCTCCGGTGATGGTGCGCCAGGGCTTGAACCACTCCTGCCCTGCTCCCAGGGCGCCGACGCGGGCGGCCAGTCCGTCGGAGACCATCAGGACTCCGTTCATGGAGAACAGGGCTGGCAGCTCCGCCTGGTAGGTCTGGAGCTGCTGCCAGGCGCTCCAGATGGTCGCGTCTGCGTCGGCGGGGTTCTTCAGTTCGATGACGCCCAGGGGCAGGCCGTTGAGGAACAGGACGACATCGGGGCGGCGGGTGTTCCGGTTCCCGTCCACTGTATCGGTGACCGTGAACTGGTTGACCGCCAGCCAGTCGTTGTTGCCCGGATTGCCGAAGTCGATGACCTGCGCCTGCTGGCCCCGTATGCCGCCGTCGCCGGCCCGGCACTCCACGTTGACGCCGTTGACCAGCATCCGGTGGAACTCCCGGTTGCGGGTTTCCAGGGCGGCCCCTTCGGGCCGGGTCAGCTTGCGGAGAGCATCGTCAACCGCCGAGTAGGGCAATTCCGGGTTCAGCCGGGCCAGGGCATCCCGCAGCCGTCGTTCCAGGACCACATGCCCGTAGTCGGCCCGCTCCGCGCTTGGTGTACCCGGGGCGATGTCCGGCCCATGGGCCGTCTGCCAGCCCAGAGCGGCAAGCCATTCCAGGGCGGCTTGTTCGACGTCGGTTTCGGTGAGGGTGGTCATGGGCTATTCCCGAATGCGGATACGAGAATCGTCAACGATCCAAAGTTGCCCCTGAAGAGAACTGCCTGACAAACTCGGCAACATCCGAGATACTACATCCAGCTGACGCCTGGGTGCTTGGCTACTGATGCGCAGGACAATCAACCCAGGATAGCGATGTGGTGGATACGCTCTGACATCGGAGAAGTCCAAGTCGAGGGTAAGCAAGATTCTGCCTTCGTCCAGGCATACTGAAGCAACGTCAGGGTCCTCGGCTCCGGCCAATCCCTGCTCCGCAACGGTGGATGCGTCGTGTCCGGCTTCTCTCAACAACCTGGCAATCGTCGGCGATAGATTCTCATCCAGCTTGAACCGCATGGGAATGCCTATACGCCGAGCGGCAGAATGCGCTCCTTGGCCAACTCCGCGGCGTAGAGCAGGGACGCCTGCACCGCTTCCTCAGAAACCGAAGGGTAGTGCGCGACGATTTCTTGAGCGCTCAGGCCGTCCGCCAGGCAGTCCAGAATGACCGTTACCATGACCCGTGTTCCGGTGATGCACGCTTTCCCGTGGCAAATCATGGGATCAGTTGATATGTAATCGCGCCAGTTCATTGACTTTTACTCCCGGGAGAGGATTAAGGAGATTCGAGACTGCCCATCGGCTCAGGACCGTGGCTGCCATGCTGATTTGGATGGGCCGGGCGTCCTGTCATTGAGGTTCTTGTATCTACCGCTGTGATTTCAGGGAATAGGCATACCACCATTTCCGGACGAAAGCACACGATCCGCAAGTTTTGCAGCAAGCGCGATGAGAGCACCTGTGAAAAGGGCGGCGCCCAGTTCAAAAACACGCCATTTGCGGTCGCTTCGCCTCCTCTGGTCACTTTGTCTGAATTCGTAATGCTCTCTCGGTGAAAATCCTTCGACCCAAGGATAGAACTCCTTGCACGTCCGCTCCTTTTGGATAATGGACAAGATAGCTGCCTCAGTGCCATCGCTTCCGTTTCCATCGCCGATTCTGATGTCACCAGGAGCATCACCGGTCATCTTGCCGACAACACGACCTTCCACAGTGAGAGGTTCATTCTGGATGGTATACGCCCGCACAAAACAATTGGGCATGGGTTGAGGGTGCGGCCACAGGTGCTTCGGAGACCCTTGGAAACCTTCCATCCGGTAATGTACAGATGGTGCCACGGATTCCGAATTATCAGGGTCTCGGATCGCCAGGAATCCACAATCCTGGCATTTGACCGGTCTCTCATTCTTGTCACGGAACCACATTAGCTTCACCCACAAAGTCGAACCCGACAGCATTCACCCGCAACCCCCCCGACACCAGCTTCGGCAGCAGCACGTCCCGCTGGCCGGCCAAGGCTTGGGATTCATGTATCGCCGAAACCATTCTATCAACCCAAGGCTGAACCGAGGTTGTGAAGGCATATGCCAAGTCTCGGTTGGGCAGGGGAATCCCATATGAAGCCATATCAGCCCAGCTAGTGCGCGGCATTCTTGTCCCGGTGGACATGGCATCCGTGTAATCGACGAATTCAGAACTGGACAAATGTCCCAGAGCGAAGCTACGCCACTCCTCCGTCTTCGGGGACACGACTGCGATGTCAGTCGAACAGACGCCATCCAGAGGGGCAACACCAACTTTGTGGAAGTACGGCCGCAGCTTCCCAAATAATATGTCGCCATGCTTGAACTCGAACTTGCCGCTCGCCAACCCTTCCGCTCTGTCCCACTCCGATAAAGCAATGCACTTTTTGGGCATATGGTCGAGGGCGATATAAGGTGTGTCTGGCTCAATGTCCCTTGACTTCACCGCCCGCTTACGCTGGGTCGCTACATCTCCAATCTTGCCAATTCCCCACCCCTCCGGTATCTCGCCCAACTCCGAGTCCACCAGCCGGTCGGGGAACAGGTCCCACAGCTCCGGTGGCAGGTAGGGTTCCCGGCCCTCCAGCTTGGCGCGGACCGGGCCGAAATCCACGAACCAATCCTGGAAGACGGCGCGCGCCATCTGTTCCAGCGTCTGGTTCATCCGCCGGTTCAACTCAATCTTGTCGTCCAGCGCGCCCAGGACGTGGGCGATGGCTCGCTGCTCCGATATGGGTGGAAGAAGGATTTGCAGATGGTCCAGACAATCCACTGGTACCCTTTGGCGTCCCGAAGTGCCTGTCATTTGGCCGATAGCGTAGTTGCGGACTTCCTTCCATTGGGTTAGGTAATAGGCAAAGTCGTTATCCGTAACGCCTAAACGACCACGAATGACTATGAATTCAGTTGAGCCGTGCGCTTCTAGATTGTCTCCGATGGCCTGATAGCGGGCGATTTTCCCGTTCTCCAAGCATGGAGTAATGCGAGCCATCAGCGTGTCGCCGCTCTGGAATCTGGAGCCGCTACCCTTGAACTCTCGCTCCTCAGCAGAGAGAGTGATTCTCGAATCGGGGTTCACGGATGCCATATCTACAAAGGGATAAACCGCGCCACGTCTCAGCCGGACCGTCGGATTGACTTCTACCGCTTGGCTGAATGGCGTTTCGCTCCACGCGCCCGAAGTAACGGTGAACGCCACTCGCCGGCCATTCGCTCCGTCCTGCACAATCACGTAGTCCCGCTTTATCACCTCTCGGAAGCTCTCGGATATGGAGTGCCAGTCGAGCACGTCTACTCGTATGGGCAGTTCGGAGTCCTCGAAGGCTTCCTTTAGGCGACCGAGCGTCCTCCGGTCCAATGGTCCACTTCCGACAATGGCGAGGTCGAGGTCCGAGTAATCCTTCGCCGTCCATGTCGCGCGGGAGCCGAAGGCTCGCACCTCGGATTCCGGCACATGCCCGTCTAGGATGCGCTCAACCGTCGCGAGGTGATTCGGGTTCAGGTCAATCATTGCGAGCTTCCAATGCCTGTAGGAACCGTTGCGCGTCGTGTGCAAACTCCCTCGTGGCCCTGTAGACCATCATGGCCCTCTCTTCGTCGTAAATGTGGGTGGTGGCGTTCCTCGCTTCATGGTGCTGCATCCACAGGTCCACGTCGGGAATGAGGCGGTTTTCGGCGGCAAGGCGAAACAGCTGACGTCTGGTAACGCCGTCTGCAACTTCAGGGTTGACGTAGGCGCTCAGCCACCGAGCCATCAGCTTCCAGGAAAGTTCGTAAGTGACCTCGAAGTTCTGGATGACCCCTGAGCGGATTCAGTTCCGCTCGACATCGCTCAACTGCCCCATACGAGCGTCGTTCTCGCTCACCGCCAGCAGGTCCGTTAGCGCCTTTATGGAGTTTCGCAAGCTATCCAGTTCGAGCGGCATGATCTTCTCCGTTGCTAGTGGTCACGTTCCAGCCAATTGATCCAATCAAGTTGGGCTACATCCAATTCATGGCTACTCTCATTTGTTTTGCCACTCAGATCCTCATAGGTGATATGCGCAGTGAAACTACGGAGCGGCGGAGACGCCAACAGTGACGGTCCAATACCGAAGAACGATTGAATACGCTCACCTTGAGGAAGCAAGTCTGTTCCTCTTCCGCCTGATTGATTCGTGAATGTTGACGACACATCATGAGCCGAAAAGTCATTCATATCCCCTTCAATCGTGAATTCAACATTCTTTGCTGGCCCACGCCCCATATTCGCCAGTACAAAATTGATGGTGTGCGGCTGTTGAGAGTCGGTTGCCAGATACGCAACGACCTTGGGCTCGCTGCCTGACTCTCGCATCAGACGATTTTCGTTCGCCAGGGTTTTTGTTAGCCATGCTGTGATGATGGCAAACACTGCAATGACGACCGTTGCGACCGCCGAGATGAGCCCATGGTTGGCATTCAACCACTCAATCCAACTCATGCTCATCTCTAAGTCCATGAATCTCCCCGATTCGCACCAAACCCAGTCGCGTCAGGTTCTCCTCGATGGCCGCATCCAGTCGCCGGCCATCGGCCTGCTGCTCCCGCCATTGGGCAGTCAGGCGCGCCATCTTTTCCTCAAAGGGTTCGCCGTCGTCGGGCTGCGGCTCAGCGCCCACGTAGCGGCCAGGCGTGAGCACATGGCCGTGCCGGCGGATTTCCTCCGGCGATGCGCTCTTGCAAAAGCCGGGTACGTCGGCATAGTCGCCGTCTTCTGTGTCGCCCCGCCAGGCATGGTAGGTATCCGCAATGCGGGCGATGTCCTCGGCGGACAGGTTCCGGTGGGTGCGGTCGGTCATGTAACCCAGCTTGCGGGCGTCGATGAACAGCGCCTCTCCGGGATGTGCTTCCCCGGCCCTGCGACCCTTGCGCAGGAACCAGAGGCAGGCCGGTATCTGGGTGGAGCGGAACAGTTGTCCCGGCAGGGCGATGATGCTGTCCACCAGTCCCGCCTCGACAATTCCCTTGCGGATTTCCCCCTCACCCGACTGGTTGGAGGACATGGAGCCGTTGGCCAGCACGAACCCCGCCACGCCCCGGGGCGCCAGGTGGTAGAGGAAGTGCTGCACCCAGGCGAAGTTGGCGTTGCCCACCGGCGGCGCTCCGTACTCCCACCTCTTGTCATCCCGGAGTCGTTCGCCGCCCCAATCGGAGACGTTGAAGGGCGGGTTGGCCAGGATGTAGTCGGCGCGCAGGTCCGGGTGCCGGTCGTTGTGGAAGCTGTCGCCCTGGGCTATCTGTCCCTCGATGCCCCGGATGGCCAGGTTCGTCTTGGCCAGCCGCCAGGTGGTGTAGTTGGACTCCTGGCCGTAGATGGAGATGTCGCTCCTGGCCCGGCCGCCGTTGCCGTTGCCCGTGGCGTGGGCGCGTATGAAGTCCACCGACTGGACGAACATCCCCGAGGAGCCGCAACACGGGTCATAGACCCGGCCCTGGTACGGTTCCAGCATTTCCACCAGCAACCGCACCACCGAGCGGGGCGTGTAGAACTCGCCGCCCTTGCGTCCCTCGGCCAACGCGAACTGCTCCAGGAAGTACTCGTACACCTGCCCCAGCACGTCGTTGGCCTGGGCTTCGGCGCCGCCGACCCTGATGTTGCTCACCAGGTCCACCACCTGGCCCAGCCTTTGCTTGTCCAGGGCGTCCCGGCCGTATTCCTTGGGCAGCACCTCCCTGAGCGCCGGGTTGTCCCGCTCAATGGCGGTCATGGCGTCATCCACCAGGCGGCCGATTGTGGGCTGGCGGGCCTGGGCTTGCAGCACAGGCCACCGGGCTTCGGGCGGCACCCAGAAGATGCTCTGGGCGCGGTACTCGTCCGAGTCCTCCGGGTCGGCGCCCTGTTCCCGCTCGGCATCCAGCTTGGCGTAGGCTTCCTCGAAAGCGTCGGAGATGTACTTGAGGAAAATGAGCCCCAGGACCACGTGCTTGTACTCGGCGGCGTCCATGCTGCCCCGCAGGGCGTCGGCCATGCGCCAAAGCTCAGCGCGGTAGTCCGTCACGGCGTCGCTGACGGATGATGCGGTCTCGGCCTTGGCGTCGTTTCGTTTACGTCTTGCAGTAGCCATAGTGATTTACTTTTCGACTTGCCTTTGGAGCCTCAGCAGGCCATCCCACGCCTGAGGTTCCCGCCTTCGGAACCGTAGCCGTGTTGTACAGAAATCGGCGAGTACTTCCACATTCGTTGGGATCCTCAGCGATTGAAATAGTAAGAAGGAGCCCTGCGACTATCCGAATCACAAAGGACGTGAGCTAACCGCTATTCCTTGTCAAACAGCAGGTACAGAGTGGAGACGACAAACCCGAAGCAAGTCAGCGCCCCACCCGCGAGAAAAACATGGAACAAGAGATCGGAGGCCCCACCATGCCGCGCCGATTCCAGGGTGATCCATAAGACAACAATCCCGGAGAGATAAAGCACGGCGGCAAGTACGCCGATGAAGTCAAGGAATGTCACTTGCCGTTGATAGCTGAAAAACATATCGTCCTCTGGATTGGACATCGCGCCGCAATTTTCGCCGTCTCTTTTTGGGCCTACGCGTTGGCGTGGCGCTAAATTCAGTTTACCAAGATCCGTTCGCGACGTCATCAGCATCACGCTGTCCAGCTGCGCTTGCTGCGCCAACACCACGTTTCCCACATTGACGCTCACTGGTGCCGGGTAGGCCACTATTCCTGTTCTCAACTGGGAACATCGCCGCGTTCGTGGTCAGCCTCGGAGGTATCGACATCTTCGGTGCTTGACGACTCGTTCGCCCGCCGTCGTTCCAATTGCTGCTCACTGCAACCAGTTTCCTCAGCCCATCAACTCCGCCAACTGCCAGGTCAGGATTTCGCCGTCCCATTCCTCAGGATTTTCGCTGTTGCCCACTCCGCTTGCATCCCCAGAGTCCAGCAGCGCCTGCCGCATCCACCGCGAAACCTGCCGGATGCAGCAGCAGAAGGCCAGGGTGCGATAGTCCACTTCCGCTGAGTCGAATCGGCGGGAGGCCCTGAGCCAGTACGCTGACGCGGGCTGCACGAGTTACACGGGGTATCGGGGACATTGTAGATTAGGACAGCTCCGGTTCCCACTGGTGACGCCCCTTTGGTCCAGTCCTATAGGTGAGGGCCCTCCGACAAAGCCCGGAAAGACTTATTTGGAATAAGGAGAACCAGCAATGCCCACGCATCACTATCAACCCAATAGCACACTCCAGGGTTCCCACAGTCTGCTGAAGGGAGGCGACACCTTGCGCCGCCGGGGATTCAAGAACCTGTCCGGGGGGCAAGACGGTATTCTGGACTATTTCTACTACACTATCGTCAGCACGGAGCTATACCTGACCTTCAACCTACTGGACAATGCGCCTGCCGCCCCGCGACTTCCCTGTCCGTCGGAACGGCCTATGCTGCAATCCAAGGCAGAGGCGCGGCTACCAGACTGGCAACCCGATTGTGTGGGCCGCCCAAATGAACATCCCGCCTTGGCGCTGGTTCAGTTACTTTGGCCCATCCTCGGTGAAAATGGGTAGCGTCTCTCCAGGCGGGGTTATGACGGACGCATCCCCTGGGCCTATCTCGGCCAATACCTTCCCGTCGGCATCGCATATGTGATGCCTCTTGTTCCCGTTTTCATCCTCCCCAGTGCAGACTTCCGGTTCGTCGTGATGGTGTATGACTTCCCACGTCTCGCTGTTCGCCTTTTTGACATGGATTACCCAGGTATCATCTGGAGCGGCCGGCAAGTCATCGTCCTTTCGCAGATGGGCCCTGTTGGTCTCTCTTACATCGTCTAGGAAGCCCATAACCCCGTCTAGCGTCGCCGAATGTTCCTCACTTTCCGGCACAGTGATTTCGGCGGCGGAGATCACCTCTTCCTCGAAGTTATGCCAATGGACCCGCACCTCGTCATGGGACTGAGTACCTGCCTTTTCGGCCACGCCGTCATAGAGCTTCTCGATAGCCATTGAGCGAGTCGCCAATGCGGGATATATGTTGTCCCAGTAGTGGTCTGCCCCGACGGAGTCAATGTATCCTTGAGTGTACCCGTCAAGCTCGCCGCGTTCGTAAGCTTCGCGCGCCCACTCTTTGCTCTCCTCCAGCTCCTCGTCGGTTACTTCGTGGCCGAGTTCCGTGGCTTTCTGATGCAGGACGTGTTCCTGTATCAAACTTGCCAGGGCAGCGTTCTCATCACCCCATTCGATGACCAGGTTGTGTCGGTCTTGAAGGTAATCGGTTGGCAGGTCAGCGTCCTCGCCCAATCCTTGCAGTTCCTTTTCTGCCATCTGCTTCATGTGTTGAAGATGCAGCACTGCTTGATGTAATTCCCGCGCGCTAATCGACATGTCTCCGGCGGTGGCGACCACCGAGTCGTCCTCACTCGATTCCGATGCCGTTGCCTGACCTCTCTGGTAGTCATCTGACCAAAAGGTGCCGGCGCCAACAGCCACGCCTCCGGTGATCAAGGCAGCGACCACGAGCAGTACCACCAAGGAAGTTCGTGTCGCTATCTTTAGCTTGAATATACTCATAGCCCATAGCCCTTTCTTTTGCACTGGATAAGTGCCGGAATCTACCAGAGTGTCCACTCAGATTCTAGGTTGACTCCTGAGGCGCAATGTCCCCCGGAGCATAACCGGAACCCGTAGGTGCCCTTCGCAGTCAAGCTCTCGCTGTTAACCACCACCCTTGTAATGTGGTTAACTCCACCCTTGCGATGCCATCCCTGGGGTATGAATGCGGAGTCTGGCCTAAACACCCCGTTCGGGATGCGGAACAGGAAATCGCCATCTTGATAATAGTAAATGTTGGTAAACGGGTCGAAGACGTTACTCCCGTTGTCCCATATCATGTCGCTGCGGTGGTGGTTGATGGTATTGGCCGTTTCCGTACCTGTAGCCTCAGCCGAAACTCCGGGGGACTCGCGCGTTATCCAAGCGCTGGCACCCCAATAGTTTATGTTGTACCGCTGAGGCGCGGCGCCTGGTATCCCCGCAATGACGATCCTATCGATGTTTACCCGGGCGCTTCCAGCTTCCACCATTCCCACGGTCAAGCCGCAAACAAAAACAATGGCCACGTCACCGATAGCGGCCCAGATTTGGTTGGGCCATTTAATTAGCTCTCGCATTGTGGCTTCCTGTTCCCTTGCGTTTTCGTGCGTGATCCGAGAATACGCCTCTTGCATCACCCGGTCAATCTTCGAGGGACTTTCGACGAAAACGAGCGCTGATGATTTTGTGGCGCCTACTTTCTCCATATATCAAGATCAAAATCGCCGCACCAAACTCGCCTGCTTGACCCGGCCCAACTTCCTCCCAGGCATTCAGCCACCAGCTGAGGCAAACGGCTCTCCCATCGTCAGCCATCTGGGTTTTCCTACCTGCGCACGGTGGACCGAGCCCGGTCCACTCGGTTGATGCTTTGCTCCCTTTTGGTCCGCAACTACCGCCATTCAGCTAGCAGAGCTGCCGAGCCGAAAAATGTCAATCTGTTACCGTCCAAAGATTTGTCCCTATCAAATTTGGACCAAAAATATCTGGATGGCCGGATCAACACCCTTTGCGGCCCATTGAAGATACTGAACCACTACCGCTTCAGAAGTGGCCATTGCTGCCGGTCGATGTTCCGTTGGACATTGCACTATGGCCAGGTTGCTGGCGAAAGGGTAGCCACTTTACTGACACTTTGCCAATGACGGCGGCGGCTTCCGGCTGTTACGCTGGAATCATGGCATTCTCACGAGAGCGCATCCTGGACTCCCTGGCCCGGCTGCCCTTCATCGACGCGGGGGAACTGGCCTTGATCCTGGGGGAGCCGCTGGCGACGGTCCACCGCTCCCTGATAAACCTGCTCGCCGACGGCCTGGCCCAGCGGGTGAGCCACGGCACGGCCCATCTTCCCTCCAGCCACCGCTACTACCTCACGAAGAACGGCATCGCCGAAGCTGCCGACGTCCTGGACTACTACGCTCCCTCAGACTTCGTGCGGGCCTACCCGGTGTCCCGGCAGTGGCTGGCATTGCTCATCCGCCGCATTGACGCGGTGGCCTCGGCGTACCGCCTGGCGGCAACGCTGTCCCCCGGCGTGGACGGACTGGAAACCCGGGTGGAGTTCCAGCGCCGGGGCCGCTTCGACGCGGTGATCACCCTCCACAACGGCCGCAGCTTCGGCGTGGTGCGCCAGGGCCTGGCGCTGCGGCGCCGCTCCCTTTACGATCGGCTGCGGGCCATCGCCGAGTACCGCTACAATCGCCGTCCCTCCGTGGTGCTGGTGCTGGTTCCCAGCCCCTGGGAGCAGCGGCTCACCGACGAGTTCTGCCTTAACGCTGACCTTCGGGACTGCTACGTGGCCGTGGAGAACCGGGAAACCCTCGAAGCGTGGGAACGCCTGGCCTGGATTTCATCCAACTGGGTGATTGGCAGGATGTACCGCACCCTGGAGCAGGTGGTCTCCCAGGCCGAACCCGGCGGACGGTTTCAACCGGAGGCGCCGGAGCGCAAGCGGGCGTCCCTGCCCGACCCGGAGCGGATGGTACGGTCCAGCCCAGCCTTCGGCCTCAGCCCGGCGGAGAAACGCGCCCTGGACCTGATCACCGACCATCCCATGATACCCCGGGAACACCTGGCCCGCTGGCTGGGGGTGTCCGACGGCAGGGTCATCCAGATGACCCGCAGCCTGACGCATACCTGGGGCCTGGTGGAACAGCGCGGCAAGCGGGGCGACGTGCGCTACACCCTGTCCGACCGGGGCATCAGGTACATCACCCTCCGGGACCGGGCGCAACTGTCCACCACCATGGCAACATGGAGCACGGAGCCTGCCGCCGACAATCACGGGCAGCCCCGGCCCCTGGGACACCGCATCCTAACCTGGCAGCGCCAGACCGGCCACGCCGACGGCATCACCTGGTTCCTGTCGGAGTTGGCCGCCGAAGCCCGGGCCGAGGACGCCAGCGAACTGCAATGGTCCATACCCACTGCCCGCTCTGACCGGGCCTTCAACCGGGGCGAGGACGCCATAGCTCCCGACGCGGTGGGACACCTGCTCGTCAACGCCCTGCACGTGCCCTTCTACTTCGAGCACGAGCTGCGCGCCCGCCACCCCAGGGGAGTGGCCGCCCGCCTGCGCCCCTACATCCGCTACTACCGCTCCGACGCGCCCCGGGATGACCAGCCGCCCTTCCCGACCACGCTGTTCGTGGTGGACACCGAGGAGGTGGCCGAGACCTACGCCAGCACCGCCTCCCGGATGCCGGCCATGAAGCTGCCCATCCTGGTGTCCAGTAGAGAGCTTCTGTCCTATAGGGGGCTGCTGGGCCGGTCCTGGCGCCCCCTGTGGGATGCTGAGCGTGCGCCGCTGGCGCTGCGGGAACTGGGAGCCTACGAGTGGGACAAACTGCGCCGCCGGATGCGCCGGGAGGAGACACGTTAATCATGCTGACACGGCATCTTCTACCCGCTCTGTTGTCCGGGGGCGCAGACTGTCACTTCGGGCCTGATTTCAGGGGTCCGGCGGAACGCTCGATGTGTCAAAGTTCTCTGGATTCAGGTACGAAACGGGCTGCAATTCCCCTTGACCAATCAATAATTGCATTTTTGCAAGTGTGAGAAACCGCGCTAAAACAATTAGGGTGATTTTGGCAAAAGTGCAATCGCCTGACGCATCGCCGTTTACGAGGTGATTTACATGTTAGATAAAGTCAAAGACGATGTCCACTGGGTGGACAAGGGGGAGGCGGCGCGGGAGTTGGAGGTCTCACTGTCCACGTTGGACCGGATGATCCGCAAGGGCGAGGTGGAGGTGGGGCGAAAGGGCCGGCGGGTCTACGTGAAGCTGCCGGGACCCCGTTACCCCAGCAACCGGGAACTGCTGCGGCAAGCCAGAGCCAGGGTTGAAAAACTGGAACGCACGGTGGGGGAACTGACCGAGGAAGCGGACCGGTTGGAACAGGAGAGGGACCGGGCCCGGGCGGAGACGGATACCGCCATAGACGAGTACCGCAAGCTGGAAGAAGTGTTGCTGCGGGAGCAGGACGGCCACCAAGGGGCCAGGCGCTGGGTTGCCCGGCTGGGTATCGCCGTCGCCGTGCTGGTGGTCCTGCTGGCGGTCACCGTCCTGGTGGCCTGGTGGCTGATCACCTAGCGGTGCGGGTCCGTGTAAGGGGTTGGAACGCCGCGCTGACTGACGGGGCGCAATTAACGGTAACCCTGGTATGAACGTTCGCGGGCGATTTACAGGCGCGGGTCAACCGGCTCGCTTTCCAGGGCCAGCACCCCGAAGGCGCACTCGTGGACTCGATACAGCGGCTCACGGTCAACGAAGCGCTGCAACCCCTCCAGGCCCAACGCGAATTCCCGCAGCGCCAGCGACCGTTTGGTAGAGAGGCCACGGCCCCGCAGTCGTTGCAGGTTGGCGGGCAGGGTGTATTCGGGGCCGTAGATGATACGCAGGTACTCTCCGCCACGGCATTTCATTGCCGGCTGCACCAAGCCGCGCCTGCCTGCGGCTACGAAGTCGACCGGTTTCACCACCATTCCTTCGCCCCCTGCGGAGGTCAATTCCTCCCACCAGAGAACGGCGTCCTCCTCCTCTTCGTGCGAGGCGAGGTTCACCACCCGGTGGCCCGTCGCCCGGAACAGCCCGGTATCTGCCTGACTCAGGCGCTCGGCCATAGCCAGATGCCAGAGGTGGTCCTTATCGGAATGTACCCTTCCCTCGCTGGCCAGCAGATGGAAGGGCGCGATTTTGACGTCATCAATCGAGGTGACCGGCCAGCAATACCTGGCGTAGGCTTCACGATAGAGTTGGGCCAGATGAAGGCGCTGGTCGACCGACGCCAGGGTCTCGCCGGTGTCCACTCCACGCGCCGACGCACCTTGCAGGGGAGTTTGCGCCGCCGACAGCCCGGCGTAAGCGGATACTCCAACCGGCGCGTATTGCTCCAACACCAGTTCCTGGGCCTTCATCGACCAGGGCATCAGCTCGCAGTCCAGCAGCGCCCAGTCGGTCTCCAGGTCCTCCCAGAGGCCGGATTCGCCGCAGGCCGCGCGGACCCGTTCCAGGAACTGGGCTTCAAGTGCAGGGTCTTCAAAGAACCTCCGCCCCGTCCGGGTGTAGCACGTGCCGGCGCTCTCGCTGGCGATGCCGAACCGACGTTGGGTGACATCGGCGCTGCGGCCCACCACGACCACGGCCCGGGACCCCATGTGCTTCTCCTCGCAGACGACGCTGGAGACGCCATTGGTGCGGTAGTAGCCGAAGACCTCGGCCGGGTGTTCGAGAAGACCGGGAAGCTTGCTGGTCTCGCACGGGGAGATGGTGGGCGGCAGGTAAACCAGCCACCGGGGATCCAGGGCGAACCGGCTCATCACCTCCAGGGCAGCCGCAGCCTGTTCCTCCCTGACGGTGACGTTGCCCCGAAGCCGGGTCGACACCACCCGTTTTCCCATCACGTCGTCGACGTGCAACAGATTCGACGGACGGTCATTGGTTCCGGCAACTCTGGGTTCTTCCTCAGGGCCGCCAACCAGGGGGCGCACCGCCTCGTAGTAGACCTGCGCCGCCGGAACCGACACCAGCTCGTTTTCGGGATAGCGGAGCGCGGTCAGACTTCCTCCGAAGACGCAGCCGGTATCGACGTTGATGGTCCGGTTCAACCACGCGGGCTCCGCCACCGGCGTGTGCCCGTAGACCACCGTGGCCTTGCCGCGATAGCCGGCGGCCCAGTCGGCGCGCACGGGCAGGCCCCATTCGTCCGTCTCTCCGGTGGTTTCGCCGTACAGGCAGAAGTCCCTGACCCGCGCGGAGGCCCGCCCCTGGTACTCCTCCTTCATCCCGGCGTGGGCCACCACCAGGTTGCCGCCGTCCAGCACGTAATGGCTGATCAGGCCATCCATGAACTGCGTGGCCTGCTGTTGGAATTGCGGCGTTTCCAGTTCCAGTTGCTCCAGAGACTCAGCCAGTCCGTGGGAGACCTGGACGTTCCGACCCTTCAGCTTGCGGACCAGCTTGGACTCGTGGTTGCCGGCGACGCACAGCGCCGTACCATCCGTTACCATCGACATCACCAGCTTCAGCACGTTGGCCACGCCGGGTCCACGGTCCACCAGGTCGCCGACGAAGACGGCCCTGCGTCCCTGGGGGTGGAACACCGAAAAGCCATCTTCTGCGCCGCGCTCGGCAGGCGGTTGCGTGACCTGGTATCCCAATCGCTCTAGCAGCAAGACCAGTTCATCGAAACAGCCGTGCACGTCTCCGATGATGTCGAAGGGACCCGTCTCATGCTGGCGATTGGTCCACGACGGTACCCGCTGGATGCTGGCCGCCGCCACATCCTCGGGAGTATCGAGCACGTAGACGTAGCGGAAACCCTCGCGTCGCAGCCCCCGGATGGACCGGCGCAACTGTTGCGTCTGCTGGCGGACGACGTGGGAGCCGAAGTTCCGATCGTCTCGTCCTTGGTTGCGGGCCAGACAGAGGGACTCGGGCATGTTCAATACGATGGCCACGGGCAGGCAGTCATGCTCCCGGGCCAGTTCGACCAGCGACTTGCGAGCCTGGGGCTGCACGCTGGTGGCGTCAATGACGGTGAGGCGCCCGACCCGCAGACGCGATGACGCTATGAAATTCAGGAGAGCGAAGGCCTCCGGCGTAGCCGCCTGGTCGTTGGGGTCGTCGGCCACCATGGACCGGCAGGCGTCGGAGGACACCACCTCGGTGGGTTTGAAGTAGCGGGCGGCAAAGGTGGACTTTCCCGAGCCGGAGGGGCCAACCAGCGCCACCAGGCACAGTTCGGGGATTTCCAGTTTCATCGCGTGAACACCCCCATTTGGGTCGGGGCACCGTATTCGGGGTGCTCGGAGCCAATGCCGTGAAAACTAACGTCGTAAGCCCGGCGACCGGCAACCGCCTGGGCCCAATCCTGGAATTGTTCCCGAGTCCACTCGAAGCGGTGATCCCGGTGCCTGAACTCTCCGGGCGGCAGGTTTTCGAACAGCGCGTTGTACTCGGAGTTGGGCGTGGTGATGACCACAGCGCCGGGTTGAGCCGCTCCGAACACGGCAGCCTCGAACGCTTCCAGCCGGTCCGGGTCGATGTGCTCGATCACCTCCATGGCCACCGCGGCGTCGAATCCGGCCAGCCGCTGGTCCTGGTAGGTGAGGGACGCCTGGAGCAGCGTAATCCTCTCGCGTTGGGCGGCGGGCAGGTTGTCCAGACGCAGGCGAGAGTGGGCGGTTTCCAGGGCGCGGTGGGAAACGTCCACGCCGGTGATGGCGCGAAAGGCGGGTTCCCTGAGCAGCTCCCGCAACAGGTTGCCTTCTCCGCATCCCAGGTCCAGCACGCGCGTCGCGCCCACCTCCCGCAGGGCGGCCAGCACCGCCTGAATCCGCTGCTCCCCCAACCGTAGCGGGGTTTCGAGACGCTCCTCATCGTGTTGCCCCCGCTCGGCGGCGACGTTTGGGGCGACTTGGCCGTCATCCGACAGCCGGTCCAACGCCTGTAGCACCAGGCTGCGCTGCCGCTTCAGGTATCGAGTGGAGATCAGCTCCTGTTGGGGATGATCGCTCAGCCAGCCCGCGCCGAACCGCAGCAGCTTGTCCACCTCGTCGTCGCCCACCCAGTAGTGCTTGGCGTCATCCAGCACAGGAAGCAGCACGTAGAGGTGGGCCAGCAGGTCCCGCAGCCTCACCACCCCCTTGAGGCCCACACCAAAGCAGGGACTGACCCCCCACTCGGGGAAGCCCGCATCCAGCGGGTGTTCCTGGATTTCAACGGCGTAGCCCAACGGCTCGAACAGCCAGCCAATGAGTTCAGGTCCCTCCCGGGACGGCAGGGTGGGCAGTTGGGCTTCCAATGGGATTGGCTGTTGCGCCAGCTCGGGCCGTTCCCTGCAGTTGCCGGCCAGGGCGCTGTTGAACACCGACGCAATCGCCACGCTGAGGTGGGACGATGCGACGTAGGGACGGTCGTTTACGTACTGTTGAAGCCAACCCGCCGAATTGGACGCGCCGGCCTTGGGACGCACCAGACCCACCGGATCGATATCCAGCAGGAGGGCGGCGGTGCAGCGGTCTGCGTCCGCCACGGAATAGAAGACGTGAGCCCTCCCGAAGGGAAGCGGGAACGACTGGAATCTCCCGGGGTTCTTGTGCAGCAGGTATCCCAGGTCCGTGGCCGGACGATACGTGGTGGAGATGGTGAGCAGCATATTGTCAATGGTACGACAGGCCCCCACCAGCGGACAAGGCTCGGAACCAGTTACGCGTGAAAGAGATGGAGGTAGGGAAGACCGGCCCTTTCCGTGACGATGGTCCCTCCGATTTACCGGCGAGCAATTCGGGAAATGCGGCGTGCAGAATGTTAGTCGGGGGTTACGCCCCGGGTATCCGAGTCGATAATATATTCAAAGCAGGAGACTGGCGAATCAGCAAGCCAGCCCACCAGCCCGGGCCGAGATGGAGAACGCCAGGGGCGAGTCGCCGTACTGGAAGCGCAGCACCACAAGGAACAGGACGGCCATCAAGTGGCCAGGCGCTGGGCAGCCCGGATGGGCATCGCCGTCGCCGTGCTGGTGTTCCTGCTGGCGGTGACCGTCTTGGTGGGGTGGTGACTGATCACATGGTGGGCGGGTCCCCGCAAGGGCTGGAATACCGCCCTGACCGGCGAAGCGATTTCGGTACCCGTGGCCGCCGGATCTTCTTGCCCTAATTCGGCGGGCGGACTACCCTTTTCATCATATTGTCCCTGGTTGTTTTCCCGAGTGCGAACACGCAACCGATCATCAAGGGAGACAGGCGATGCAATGTATGTACGGTTTACCGCAAACGAAGGCTGCGATCTTGGCGATCCTCTTCACGGTGGCCGCCGGTATCTCAGCCTGCGGCAGGATTGCGCCGGATACATCGCTCCCGCCGCTCCCGACACCCCTGCCGTCATCCGAATTTAGGAGTGTTGAGCTGGACGCCCAAGGCTTCCTGACTGACATATACGGTGACAATGCCATTGGGAGGAGTGATGATGGGGAGCTGTGGCTCACCAACATCCGCACCGGCGAAGTCCGCCAGGTCACCGATGACGGTCACTACAAGTGGAACGCGGTATTGTCCAGCACTCACGCCGCCTGGATCGAGGAAGGCGAGGAGATCAAGTTGACCGGCGAGCGGGGCGGCTCGACGAACACTGCCCACGTGTTCGCGATGGACCTGCTCACCGGGGAGGCGCGCCGCATCACCGATGTGCCGGCCAACCGGAACCATCTCCGCATATCCGGCTCCCGGCTTGTCTGGCGTGACAACCGCAACGAGTTCCAAGCACCCCGGGACCATTACGACATCTACGCCTATGACCTGAGCAGCGACCGGGAAATCCCGATAGTGGTCGCTCCCGGCAACCAGCAGCACCCGACGATTCACGGCGACTTCGTTGTATGGTCCGACAATCGGAATAGTCCCCGGCTCGGGACTCGCGCCGAAGGCTGCCACAACCGTCCTGACCGACAATGCGACATCTACTCCTACAACCTCGCCACCGGCGAAGAGAGGCTGCTGGCGCAGACGGGCAACAACAATGGCTTGCCTACTCTCCACGGCGATCTGGTTGTCTGGCAGCAGTACCTGGAATCGGGCGGGTCGATCATCGTCATGCTGGATTTGGAAACCGGACAACAACTGGACATAGGCTTAGGCGGGCATTCCGATACCCGGCCGCTCATATCAGCCAACCACGTGGTCTGTTCAGTCAAGGAGGCTTGCGACGTCCGCGGCTTCTTTGGCAATAGATCGGACACCGGGGTCTTCCAGTATCGGCTGGACACCGGGGAGGTGCGGCGGTTGTCCAGCTACGTCGAGGCAGGGGTGCTGCTGCACGACAATGTGGCGGTGATCACCGAGGGTTGCCATACAGGATACCGACACTACGCCGTGTTCCTCGACTGAACACGCGAAGAATTCGACGGACGTGGAGACTTTCACCTAAGTCGCCGGCGCCGCTCACTCGGCAAATCGGCTCTGGTTACACTCATTCAACCGAAGGACCTCTGCAACGCCGATTCCTGCTAGCGATCTGTCCGAATACTGCTGACCCTGCCGGGGAGAGGAGACCCTTACCGCCGATTATTCTGTTCCCGCACTATTGTCCCAAGGTACGCCCACTCAAAGGGGACGCCGCCACTTGACTTGGATCACGGGTGGAGACCACATGATGAAGTACGTACTGTTTTCCTATGACGGACGAATCAGTCGCATCCAGTATTGGACCATGGGCATACTGCCACTGCTTGCGTTGGCGTTCCTCTGGGGCATCACGTTAATCCCTGTATCCTATCTGTTTCCTTGGGCGAGCATACTCGTCTCGATTGGAGCGATTCTGTGTCTGGTCTGGGGTTTCACTGCCGTTAGCGTCAAGAGGTGCCACGACATAGGGCATTCCGGCTTTTGGACTCTCTTCTATCTCATCCCCGCCGTTGCATTGGTTGGGGTGATAGTGTTGGGGGTGAGGCGCTCTTCCGGCCCCAACAAATACGACCAGGTCCAGGAATTACCCCCTTGGCTCCGTAGGGGGCAGATGGCACTTGCCCCTCTTGCAGTCCTTTGTGCGTTGTTCATCTACTACTGGCCCCTGTGGGAGCCAAGTTTCAACCCCGCTCCCCAGGTCAATTACGAAGGGCCAAGGGGGTTTGATCCGACGCCAGGGGAAATGCAGGCCGGCGCGGAAATCCTGCGGGCATCGGGAATCGTGGAACGAATCAATGGCGGGCAGGAATGGGAGCCGGTGCATCGTGTCTCTGGGTATACGTGGCAGAGAGGCACTCGCAGACTGACGGTGGAGGCCAAGTGGGCCGTGCCGGTGGAGCACTCGGGGCCGTGGTCGTGGACGAATTGTGATGAACCACGCAAGGTGGTGACCCACCAGCGATACAGCAACATAACGATCCTGGAGGCATGGATCGATCTGGACGAAGGCCGTGTCCTTCATTACGACCCCAGTGTGTGGGAGGATGATGATGAGCAACCCACAATCGGCGGCTTTAATCCCTTTGGGCTGGTGCGTGTGTATGATGCCGAAACGGGGCGGCACCTGATTACCGGCCCGAAAATCTTCATCATGCCGCAACCAATTCTCTGCACGCCGGGGCGATATTATCGGGACTGACCGGTCTGCCAGTCCACCCTCCAAACGGCCAAGCCCTTCTCCGGCAGTTCCAGAGTCCCGTGCGGTTTCAGAGTATGAGCCATGCCACTGATAGACCCGATACCCCAAAAGCAGACGGAAACAGTGACGTTTCCACCTTGCGTATTTGGTATCCGGCGGGATAATATAGCGGAGTATGGGCCGAACTCATGACGGCGAGGCAGCGGCTATGGACAGCACCGAGACACCGGCGGACTACCCGGCCGCATCCGACGAGATGACGGCTGACCTGAACGCCGCCCTGGAAGCGGGCGACCTGGAACGCATCACGGGCATAATGGGGCGGATGGCCCGCGTCCACCGGATGCGGCGGGTGGCCCGTGAGACCGGCCTGGGCGAGAAGAGCCTCTATAAGTCCATGCGGGCTGGGGCCAGACCCGAGTTTAACACCGTGCTGCGCGTCCTGGGTGCACTGGGCTACCGGTTGCAGGCTGTCCCGATCCATGAAGAGGACGGGGTGTAAAGCGTCTAGTGACCATCCGAGTTCGACGGTTCGCCCATGCCGGACCGCATCGGAATAAAGCCATCGAGCCAAGCCGTGCCTTGTATTGTGCCGGAAAGAGGCAGCATGAAAATCCGTTACAACGTGTACAACCGGGTAGCTCTAGCGCCAGCCGCGATTGCCCACCTATTGGCCTGGGCCGTTTTCTGCTGGGTGCTGTTGTGGCCCCATTGGTACCAAGGCGTGTCGGCAACTCCAACCAGTGTTGACTCGGGGGAGGTGACCGCTTTGCGTAGGGATGTGGTCCTGGTTTCCGCGTCCTTCACCGAGGTCAACGGATGGTGGGCCCTGATTCCGATGTTCATTCCCGTGCTTCTGACGGGCCTATCTCTCATGGCAATGCTCACTTGGAAAGGAGGACGGGGCGGTATTACGCTGATAGCGTCGGGATTGGCGGTCGCCCTCCTTGGCTTCTGCGGTCTGGCCTATCTTTCCTTCGGCGTACTCTACTTCCCTTCGGCGTTGGCATTAATCATTGCCGCCATTGTGGTTGGCCTCAGGCGCCGGTCGCCAAGGGCAAGCGCGGCTTGACACGGGTGAATCCGGCGAGAACCGGCCTTCCCGCAGGCCATGTGCAACGAAGATAAATGAAATGAACGGAAAACAGCGTTAGCCGACGTGCTCACATCCCGTTAAGCGATAATCAGGAGGCAGCCAACATGAACCAACCAGCAGACCTGACCCCGGCGGCCCTCTACGCCCGGGTATCCAGTGACCGCCAGGACGTGGACCTCTCCGTCGCCGCCCAACTCCGTGCCCTGCGCGACTATGCCGAACGCAACGGCTACTCCATTGCTCGCGAGTACGTGGACGAGGCCGAGAGCGGCAGGATCGCAGACCGCCCACAGTTCCGCAAGATGCTGGACGAGGCCAACAAGCCGGAATCGCCTTTCAGCGAGATTCTTGTATGGAAGTTCTCCAGGTTCACCCGCAAGCGGGAACACGCTGTGGCCTTCAAATCCATGCTCCGCAGGAAGGGCATCCGCGTCGTCTCCATCACCGAGCACGCCGACGACTCCCCCACCGGCAAGCTCATGGAGGCCATCATCGAGTCAGTGGACGAATTCTACAGCGAAAATCTTGCCGAAGAGGTTTACCGGGGGATGCGCGAAGCCGCCTCCCGGGGCTTCTGGGTCGCCAGCAGAGTTCCCTACGGCTACCGCAAGCTGATGGTCCAGGACGGGGCCAAGAAACGCCCCACTCTGGAACTTCACCCGGACACCGCTCCCGTGGTGCAACGCATCTTCAACCTGGCTGAGGCCGGGCACGGCATCCTGGACATCACCCGCACCCTGAACGGTGAGGGCATCGCCAACCCCACCGGACTGCCCTGGTCCAAGAACGGCGTCCACATCATCCTGCGCAACGAAACCTACACCGGCACTCTGACCTGGGGCGCTTCGGCGAAGCACAAGGGCGACCCGGTGCGGGTGGAGAAGGCCTTCCCCGCCATCGTGTCCAAGACCCAGTTCCGCAAGGTGAACAAGCAGTTGCGTTCCCGCGCTCCGAAACAGGCCCATCCCCGGCGGGTGGCCAGTTCCTACCTGCTCAGCGGGCTGGTCAAGTGCAGGGCGTGCAGCCGGGCCATGTCCGGCCAGGACTCCAAGAGCGGCCAGTTCGCCTACTACGTCTGCCAATCATTGATGAAGCGGGGCAGTGGCGCCTGCAAATGTCCCCGGCTCAACGCCCGCCGGTTCGAGGAGATGGTGGTTGACCGCATCCGCGACAACATCCTCACCGAGTCCAACATCCGCGAGTTGTTCAGGCTGGTGGACGAGGAGATGGACGGCATTGCCCGGGAACAACGGCAGCGGCTGGAAACCGCCGAGGCGGAACTGGCCGACGTGAAGCGCCGGCTGGACCGGCTCTACAACCTGGCCGAGACCACCGACCTGGACGTGGACGACTTCATGCCCCGCATCCGGGAACACCGGGAACGGCAGCAGAAGCTGGAGGAAACGGCGGAGGATGCCCGGCTCATGATGTCCCAGCGCCGGGTGGTGCTGGACGACGTGGAAACCATCACCGCTTACTGCGAGGACCTGAGCGGGTATCTGCGGGAGAGCGAGCTGACCGAGCGGCGGGCCTTCATCGAGTCCTTCGTTCGGGAGATCGTGGTGGAACCCGGCGGCGCGATGGTGCGTTACACCATCCCGATGCCGGAAGATAGTCCCATAGGGGGAAAAGATACCGAGGAGATGGCCTTGCACTCCCCGGTACTGTCTTCGGTCAAGTCTGGTGGGGCCTGAGTGCACGGTAGGTGGAACCGTCTTCGAGATGTGGCTAGGGTCTCTGTGAGGTCTGTCGCCCAGGGTTCGTCACTGCAATCTCAGAAGCCCGGTCCGACAAGAAGCGTGTCCGGCCTGGGAACCTGCTCTAGTATGTAGGGAGCGAGGATGTTGTCTTGGTCGCTACCAATATCACTCCATCGCCTGCACGACGACACGTCCGTCGGCGGCGACTTCCAGGTACAGGCTGTGCCTGTCCAGCAACATCATGCCGACGAGACCGTCTATGCCAACAGCGGCAGCCTCGATGTATCTCGGTTGGCCGTCCCAGACCGCAGTGACGCCATTCACGTCGAAGGAAGCCTAGCTACCATCGGCAAGGATGGCCTCGCCGTCGCCCACCACAGATAGTCCCAAGTCCGCCACCAGCGTTGGCGGCAATGTCAGATAGCCATTGAAGCCGGTGTCTACCACGGCGGCAACTTCCCGCGTCTGCCCTGTCGGGCCCAACAGGGGAATTGTTACAACGGCTTCGAGATTGGCGTTCACGAAGCCCTCGATCATCCGCCTTTCCGTATGGAACTGCCCCCCGAAGCGGTACAGCGCCTGATGTCCGACCCGCATCAGCCAGACCTGGGCGTCAGGGTGCTGATCCCGCAGGCCCTTGGATGCCGCAATGGCATCTTCGCCGAGGGCATAGCTGCCGCTGCCAATGTCAATGGCGACGACCTCCCCATGATGGTCGGCCTCAACAAGATGGCGAATGTCCCTCGTAAATCTCCTTTCCAAGGCGGGCCGTCTCTTCGCGGGGCTTGCGCGTTGGCGGCGTCACTTCTTCCCCCCTTCCAAAGGCACTCGCGTACACTTGATATTCAAAATCTTCTTCAAACTGAGACACTACCGAGTTTTCGCCACGCAGAATTTCAAACTGAGACACTACCTTTTGAGTTGATTCGTGTCCGTGGACACGGCGCTGCTCATCCAGGCCCTCCAGGTCAGAATGCAGTCCGCAACAAGGCGGCAACAGCGACGGCTAGGAGACCGCCGCCTATTCCAATTATCAGCGGTCCATGCGGCGGTTAGTGTCTGCTAGGGCAGAATGAGCCTGCCCCTCGGTGCTGGATAAAGCGGCGAGCATATCAGCCCGTAGCTTTTCTAAGTTGGCTTTTGTTGCCAACGGACCCGCTTTTCTAACCTCGCCTCGTTGCAACAGGAATAGTTGGGTTATCTGTGAATGGCCTGAAACGAGCGCACCATCTCAAGGGTTTCCTCAAAGTCCAGGTCGCTCCTTACGGCGTAAAAAATGCGTTTGCCTTTGTATTCAGTTTCCCACTCTACGGCGACTTTTGGACCCTCTGGAGTGTCGGCCTGTCTGACTTCGGCTTCAAAATCGCCAAAGTCTATTATTTCCCAGGCTATGATATCTCCGATATTGGTTTGAACGGTGGGGAACGTGCCTTCCGCCAAAAACTGATTTATAGAGATGTTCCTGTAGCCGCTGGGCGTGTATTTCCGCAGGACGAAGCGTACCCCCTTAACTTCGTGCCCATAGTGTGGGCCATCAAGGAGGCTGACGTGAGGATCCATCTCGTATCCGTCCGGGATGTAAATGGGAGCTTGAATGGGGAAAGGAACATGAGGCTGCGCTTCGGCGATAGTTGGGTTTCTGGGAGGCATAGAGGTTGGCTCGCTCGAGCAAGCAAGCGAGCCGACCAAAATCAAAATTACCGCAACAGTGAACGCAAAAACCGAAAAGCTAATCAAGTGACTTTGCCAACTTTAAGGTCTCGGCTGGAGACAGATAGGTCACCATGTTGTAGAAGATGCCATCGTCGGCGTTCTCCCACACCAAGGCCGTCTGGGTTCCCTTTGAATGACTGACGCTCCACATGTCAGCGCTTTTGCCCAATACAGTGTGCTGTCCGGTCTTGGTGCCTTTGACTACCCGGTAGCCGGGATATTTGCTACCGAGGAATTGTTCGAAGAAGATTGCGTCGCGGGTCAGGCCTCCTTCCTGTCTGGTATTCTCATAGTAGAGGGCAATGCCTGTCACTCTAATGGGGTTTTCGGGCGACACTTTCCCGCCCTCGGTGGGCGACTCGATCAGGGTATAGGCGGTAAGCTCGTAGTTTTCAGGCACTTTGGAAGGCATCTTGACATCGAACGGTACCTTTAGTTTGGCTTCGTCCAATTGAGGATGATGGTCGTGGTTGTGTTGGGGCGCGATGGGTGTCTCAACGGCGAAGGCTACACCGGTGCCAACAAGAACTGCTACCGCCAAAGCGGAGGCAACCCACTTGAAATTTGAAAACATTCTACACCTCTTGTATATTTTTGCGCGCTCGTCCAGGCCTTATTCGTCGGGGTAGAAGAAGTCCCAATCGATGTTTTGGCAAGCAGTGCCGGAACCAGCATAGCTGTACACCGTCACTACTATCTGATTATTCCAGGCAAAGGAGACGGTCTTGTCCAGCCTGGGCGTGTTGTAGGTCTCGCCGTCCTCAAGGGGCGTGTTCAGCATGAAACACTTGATTACCATTGTCTGATTGTTGTAGTTGCCCAGCCGGTACGTACCGCCGGAAGGTGTGCCGGAATAGTTTTTCGACTTGACCGAGGTGTAGTAAATCTCGGCATCGTCGTCCGTAACCTCATTGAAGTAGGTCTTGTTGGTCAGCCGGTAGGTGGATCCGCACGCTGCGTCAAGAGACGAGGTATTGCTGTGGCCGGTGGTCACGGAGTTGTAGTGAGAAGCGATATCCGTCGTGGTGTAGTGGGCCTGAGCGACTTCCGTGGAAAAGAAGCCCACGGCCAGGGCCACCGCGACAAATATAGGAGCAAACCTTATAAATAGTTTGTGAATTGGGAAACTCTCCTTAAGTGGCTAAAAAATACGATGGCACCAGGTTATAAATGTTCTTGAACGCCGCCTCCTCTGCCCCGGATGCTGATCAGGTCAGGGGGCAATCCCTCGCTTTCCAGTGACACGGATAAAGAGGCTAACTTTGGTGGGGCGTACTGTCAAACTGTCGTGAACAACCTTTTCCGCCGCCAAGACAGATTAGATAGAGGTAGCCGCGATTGATTTGGAGGAAGATGATAGGAAGTCCGACCACTATGGTTGAACGTGTCGTGGAAAGGTTTTCTGCATAGCAAACCGGCCCCGAAAAGGGCTCGGCTTACAATAGTGGTTCGCCCAAGGGCATTTCCGTGACTAGTCGGCCGGCGTGGTGAGCTGGTGAAAGACCGACGCCCCGTCGTCGTCGTGGGTGTGGCCTTCATGGCGGCCCAACAGCTCTTGGTGGTTCTTGTTCATGTCAGCACGGAGTTGGTCCATGCCTCGGTTCATTTCTTCGCGGACCTTCCCGACTTCCCAACGTATCCACCCACCAGTCGGGCTACCAGTTCCTCGATACTCGGAGTTGTCATAGCTACTTCCCTGTTTCAAAAAAGCGCTTCTTTGAAACACTTTTGGAGGAAATTAAAATGAGTGAAGACCAGCTTATGTTCTTGAACAAGCAGGATAAGCATGACTTTGAGGGGGGCGGCTTCTTTGCTGAAGTTAATACTGAATGGCTTGAGGCTCGCAGTGGGGTTTACTTTGAAACAGACAATGTCGCTGTCGTGCCAGTTCCTGAAACTTCTGTTGTTCGAGGCAAGGCATCCCATGTCCGGTACACTCGAAACAGCGTTACTGATGACCCTTGGAGAATAGAGTCATATTTTCTGGTGTAAGTAAGCTTTCTTGCCACGAAGCCACTACTTCAACGAAGGTGACATAGGTTCGCGCAAGGCCTATTCTGTCAACTGATGCCCAGGCTCGCGTTTATTTTCACAATGTTGACATTCTGGCATATCAAGCAGACTATATACCAACCAACCTAAAAGCCTGGAGCGTAAAGCAACAGGAGGAGCCATGAAAGAATCACGGCCTGTCCTCATCGCCACCACCATCGCCCACGCCAGTGCATGGCTAATCTTCATCTGGCTGGTCTTTCCCACCTGCATCTACGGAGGCGTAGCCAGGGAATCGGCGTCCATGATCATTGCCGGATGCCCCCTTCACTACGATTTGTGGGACGCCGCCTGGTACTTTACCCCGGTCGTCTTCACCGGCATAGCCCTCGCCCTGGTTCTAACCGTCAAACTTTCCCGTCTTACGGGAACATTGCTACTCAGCGTCATTACCCTCGCCGTAACCACCATATGCGCACTCGGGTACCTGGGCTTCGGCATCGGATACATTCCTTCGGCGCTGGCCATGCTGGCAGTAGTCCTCATCAAAGCATGCCGGGCCGACCCACCTAAAACAATCTAAAGGAGGTGCGTGCGCGGGAAAGAAAACCCCGCGAGCAAGAGATTTACCGTACAGAAAGAACGAGAATCCTCAGCTGTTTTTAAACGAGAGGTGACAGATGTTCAAAATAAAGTACCTGCTTCCAGCTTTCATCCTGGCCCTCCTCTTGCTCATTCCCGCGGGAGTAACGGCCGACAACAACGCCGCCAACAGCCTTCAGATCGACATCGGCGGCACTCCCGTAAGCGGCCCCATCAGCAAGGGCGACACCATTTACGAGGACAGAGCCACTCCCGGGCCCGACCACGCAGGATGTGCTAATCCCGACATCAGCATCAGAGCAGAATCTGATGTAGCCCGGGTCAGGGTGGGACCTGAAGAAGATTCGTGCAACATTGTGGTGCATGCCCTGGACCTCAGAGCTAACTCCCTCAACGCAGATGACCCATCCGCTCACTACAACATCGGAACAGAGCTTGGCTACAAGTGGAAGATCGAAATTATTGGCAAGATTGTCGGCGTGAACTCCGTTGACGACCTCACCAAGACTACTTCCCGCTTTACCGTCAAGACCGCAACCAACACCAATTCAGGCGACCTCTTCGACGGAAACAACAGGTACCACTCCTGTTGGGCAAAATGGCTGATTCCCTTCTGGTACTACAAGGTAAAGAAGTGCGACAAAAGCCACGACCTGGACAGTTCCACCTACATGTACGTGGATACGAAGGGAACTTACACCCACACCCTTGTCTCTGCCGCCGGGCATTCAGTACGTACCAGGGCAACAGCCCGGGGGAACAAGCCCATAGACGATGCCTTCCGGTACCTTTGCACCCAATCCAGCAAGCCAACGGGCTCTTCCCTGGAATGCGACTTCACCGTCACCTACCTGGGGTACAACTAGAACGGATGCAGCGGCCAACTTACCGGTTGACGTAACCGGTATTGGCGAACCATTATTGTCAACCAGGCCCAAATCGGGGCCGGTGTCATATCTGACACCGGCCCTTTTCTTGGCTTCCTGGATTACGAAATCCGCTTCCCGCTGCAGTTAGTATTCGTAATTTTGTTTGGACTTCGTCAAACCGATGTGCGCTGACCCGGTTACTGGCCCGACCCCGAGGCCTTTGCCGCCGCCCTGGCAGCCCAGGAGGTCTGGACCCGGGGCAGGTCTTACTTAATGGACCTTTTTCGCAGGACTTGTTGTCCTGCAGTGAGCACCTCCTTTGCGGTATCCTCTACGCTAATTTCTAGTATGTCAACATTGTGAAAAGAAGTTCTAGCAACAGGCCGTGTCCACGGACACGGCTTCGACTTGCACAGGGCCTTTCGATTATTGTCTGAACTATGATTCGTTTGATTTTGAGATTTACAGGATGTTCCGTCTTCTACTGTACGCAAAGCTGCTGATGCCGGGAATTTCACCCTCACCCCCCGATTTCGCGGGGGCAGGCTCTAACCCTCTCCCTCAAGGGAGAGAGGATAACCGAAAGGCCCTGTGCGATCCTCAGGATCAACCCATCCTCTCCACCATTCCCTCCTTCCCGAGAGTCCAGTAAACGAATGCGTGAGGATTATTTCTGAATAATTTACCTTGGGGAATATGGATACCTGCTTTCGCAGTAGTGACGCGCTTGAGGGTTAGAATACGACGGCCCTGTCGCCAAAGGCAAGTTGGATGCGATGGAGGCGATTGCGTGGTAGCATCTGTTGAGCGTTCCTCGTTACAGGCGGCTTCTCGTATCGGAAACCACTATCCCAAACGCTGACTGAGCCGCCGACCCCAACGCCAACCGTTGAATCTAGCCAGGGAGTGGCCACTGACATTCGCATAGTCTGCTCATTGGGCATCGTCTCCGGCTGATTCCAACCAGCCAACCCGATGCGTTGCCCATATTCAGGAAGTCCCCAGGGCCTTCATCCCTCAATATCCTGGACCTGCCAGACGTTGCCAAGAGGTAAGGGAGCCTTCCAATCATCCCAAGGGAGGACCATGATTCAATGCCGAGACAACGCATTCACCACAGCAGGGCAGACCACGACTACCCCGACGACTTCTCCCGGCGGCTGGTGCGCTTCCAGGAGGAGTCTGGTCTCACGTGGGCGGAGCTGAACCGTCACCTCGGGACCGATCCCGAGACCGTGAGGCGCTGGCGGGACAAGGGAGTGCGCCCCACGGGGAAGCACCTGCTGACGCTGCTGGCCCTGGTCGGATCCTACGGCCTGGGCCACCTGTTCACCGAGTAAGTAGGATAGGGCGGCGCCGCCGCAGAAGCTGAAACGCATGGAAGGCGGCGTAGGTAGCCATCCCCCACCCTTTATTATGCTGTTAAGGCCGCAGACGGTCCTGTTGAATTTGGCAGGGCATAATAAGGAACAACAATGAAAGCTATAGTCTTCCTTCTGGCGGTCGCCCTGTCTCTCGGCATCGCCTGTGACAACGCCAACTCACCAGCTACACCAGACATTCCCGCCACGATAGTGGCTGGCGTGGT
>JAPPLU010000001.1 GCA_028874075.1 Chloroflexota bacterium | reverse complement strand
ATGTAGGTGGGGTCAACGGCATTATCCCCCAGTTTGCGTCGGAGCCTCTTAACCACGTCACGGAGCAACCGATGCTCGCCCCTTCTATCGGGTCCCCAGACGGCCTGCAACAGTTGGTCGTGGGTTAGCACTCTTCCAGCATTTTTCGAAAGTTCATTGAGCAACCCGTACTCCGTTGGTGTCAAATGAACGGGGTTACCGGCCACCTCTACCTTTCGCAAATCGTAGTCAAGGCGGAGGTCACCAGTCACATAAGGTTCGGAAAATCCTGCCTGCTCAAGCTTCCTGCGCTTGCGAAGGGAAGCCCTGATCCTCGCTGCCAACTCCGTCGGCGAGAAGGGTTTTACCACGTAGTCGGAGGCTCCCTGGTCAAAGGCACTGGCCACCACATTTTCCTGTCCGTATGCCGACAGGAAGATCACCGGTATATCCTCCCGTTCCAGTATTTCCTTCATAAGCTCGATGCCGTCAACACCAGGAAACATTAGGTCGAGCAGTATCAGGTCAGGCCGCTCTTCCTCGATAAGACGCAGGACGTCTTCTGGGCTTCCGGTCAGGAACGGCTGGTAGCCTGCACTGACCAGGGCCTCGCGAATATACCTTAGGGCCTGCGGGTCGTCGTCCACCGCCAGGATGCGCAGTTTCTCCGCAGCTTGATATTGGGGGTGGACCGACAAAGCGGCTCGCTGAGTGCCAGATGCCATCTCTTCCTGATCCAATACTGGCACAGTGAAAGTAAATCGCGCCCCAGTTCCTAACCCGTCGCTTTCCGCCCAAATGCGGCCACCGTGAGCCTCTATAATTCCCTTGCAGATTGCCAACCCAAGTCCGGAGCCGTCAACAGTCCACCGGCGCTCTTCACCACTGAACCGTGAAAACGATCGGAAGAGGTGCGGAATCAGCTCCACTGGCACACCCCTACCCTCATCGACAACGGAAACCGCAACGAAGAGTCCATCACTGGTTGCCTCGATGCGGATAGGCGACCCATCCGGGGAATACCTAGCTGCATTTGAAAGAAGATTGCTCAGGACCTGGACCAACCGCACCCTATCGGCCGTAACCGGTGGGATGGTGGCCGGTATGTCTATAGTGAGGTCGTATCGAGCGCCGATGTTCGAGAACCTGTTCCTGGCTTCATCCACAACGTCGGCAATACTTGCCGGTCCGGAGTCGATGGAAAGGGTGCCGGTCTCGACCCGAGCTACGTCCATCAGGTCGCCAATCAACCCCTGCAGGTAGTCGACCTGCTGGTCGATGATCCGGTGGAACTGGGTAACGACGGCAGGATCCATCCCGGGCGGCGAACTCAGCAGCGTGGTGGTGGACCCCTTAATGGTGGCCAACGGGGTGCGAAGTTCGTGGCTTACCATCCCCAGGAACTCAGCCCTCATACGTTCCAACTCTTGGATGGAGGTCATATCCTGCATAGTCACTACTACTGAGGTGATCTCCCCAACTTCAGACCAAATGGGAGTTGCGTTGAGCAAAGTAGTAACATTACGGCCGTCGGGAACCTTAAAGGTTATCTCCTCCGCTCGTATGGTCTCCCCGCGGCTTAGCAACTCCACCATGGAGAATTCCTTCAAAGACACTTCACGCCCGTCCCCACGCACGAAAGTCAGAACGTCCAGGATCTGCTCCGGCGGTAGGTCCGGCTCCCGTAGAGTTTCCACAATCCTCGCTGCTTCTCGATTAATTGAAACAGGCGTTCCCATCTTGGCGTCAAAGACGACCACACCCACTGGAGACGTGTCTATCAGGGTCTCCAGGTCGTTTCTGGCCCGCTGCTCCTCCCGGTACCTTCGGGCGTTGGATATGATCATCCCTGCTTGTGAAGCAAACATGACCAGAGTTGCCTCGTCGGAAGAGGTGAACTCTTTCTCATCCACCTTGGCTGCAAGGTACAAGTTGCCCACACGCTCTCCCGAGTTTTGCACGGGCGATGCCAGGAAGGAAACCTTCGACCCCACCGGTAGAGGGACGTTGAGATCCATGAGGCCCAAGGATCTTACATGGTCCAACAGGTCAGGGATCCTCATTGGCTCAGACAGGCTGCTGAAATAACCGAAAAGCTGCCACCCTTCGGGAAGGGACCAGATCTGTTCGGCCTCTTCCGAAGTCATTCCGGAAGAGAGAAAGTCCTGCACCTGGCCCGCAGCATCCAGTAGGACCATTATCCCGTAGCGCGCCCCGGTCAGGGACCTCGCCGAGTCCAGAACTCCCTGGAGAACCGTGTCAAAGTCCAGGCTCTCGCTAATACGATGGCTGGCTTCGCTCAACCGGGACAGCCGGTTGCGGAGTTCCTCAATTTCGCGGTCTCGTTCACTACCAGGTAGCAAGGCCCCTCCTTTGTCTAACAAACCGGATCACCACAAACCTATGCTCTCCAGCCACCGAATTACCAGCGGGAGGCCTGTCCCTCCATACCATCAGGAACTGGAGAATTTACTCATAATTGCCACATTTATTTGAGTCAATAATACACCTTTCACACAACAAAATAAATAGACTGATAGCAGCCCTGAGCCAATAAAGGCGAGGAAAAAGTAGCCACACCCTCCCATGCCTGCTTACGCTCTCAGACCGCTGGAAAGGACGGCTGGCTTTCTATCTTTCCTCCTTAGAGTTTCCTTTCTTGCGGCATGTCCCCAGCAGTTGCAGGCAAACTCGTTACGCTACTTCCTGGTCTGTCCTGTCCGCACGTCCCAAAGCTCAGGGTTGCCGGAGTGGCGGTAGGGACTTGGCACGGGGCTGCTGATTTTCTTCGGCGCCGGATTCTAAGGTGGGAGGGCCGAGGAAGATTCGCTTATTCCCTGTCATGCGCTAGTACCCCAAATGCCCGGACCTCCTCGGTAGCGTAACCGTAGTGCCGTTGTCAGGATGCGGTTGGGCTGGAGTTTGCGCTTCCGATTTCACCTGCCCCGGGCAAGGCGAAGGGAGGCGTGCTTGTTCACCTGAGATGACCCGCTGCTGGTCGATGGCTTTTACCCGTCTTCGTACTTAATGGGTGGAGAGCCACGGTGTGCAAGAATGCGGCACTGCTGGGCATTCCCGAACACTCATAAGGTGATGAGCCAGGGAAATAGCTGCAGGTGCCAGGACGGCAGGGAATCCATTGACCGGTTTCCAGGCAACGAGGATAGGGTAAGTTTGGGCCGGAAGACGACGCTAGCGCCGCTGTGAGACTCTGCAACTGTTTCCCGTCACTTTGAACCACTAAGCACTTCTAAGGGCTTATTTTAGTCGGTGCTTAGATAGGCAATATCACACGGCCTTGTAGTTTGTGGGCTCCTTTCGAGTGGAACGGTTGAAGGTGAGAAAGCAATTTGATCCAAAGGACGTAGTCCGGGTCAGGAACAACCTTGCTGCACGCGTTTTGGAGGCGCGATCCCAGGGCGACGAGGTTCTTGTTCTGGGTGTCGAAAAGATCTGCCTAGAGACGGGTCTTGAGGGTAACAAGTGGCCTCTGATCTGCTGCGACATCCTCGATGGTGACAGTTTTGCCAAGAATCACGCCCTCAGGTACCACCACCGGACAGGAGCCTGGGGCACGAAGGAGGCCGAGTACACTTTCCTGGTGGGAATGGGCACCACGGGAGTGCTCTCTGACAAGCACTCGGCCTGGCGGGTTGTCAGTATTCTACTGTGGATGGCAATATTCGCGTTATCGGCGGCGGCCATCTGGGGAGCTCTAGTGTTCTTACTCAGTTGAAGACCAACTTATATAGTCCAGGTCCAGCCAAAGGGCATTTTCCGAAATACGAACCCAACAGAGGAGATATCTTTGTG
>JAPPLU010000014.1 GCA_028874075.1 Chloroflexota bacterium | reverse complement strand
AACCACGTGATCAGGGTCGCAACCCCCCCCCCAATCAGCATCAAAACTACCAAAGTATCCATGTCACACCCCCGTCACACCCCCATTTTAGCCCTGTCACACGTGTCACACGTGTCACACGTGTCGATATTTGATATTTCATAATTCGAATTATGAAATAAGATTTTGCGCGCGCGAAATTTTGTTTTCCTAAAAAAATTTTTCAGAATGAATGATGATGATGATGATGATGATGATCCAAAAAAAAAATTTCGCGCGCGCAAAACTACTACTTTTGTGCGTCTTTGGCCATGGCCGCCTGTGCGGCCGCCATGAAGTGGCCCATGTCGGGCTTGGGGCCCGAGCTTGCCTGTACGATTTGGTAGACCGTCCGGAGGCGGGCCCGGGCCACGTCGAGGGTCGCAAGGGCCTCGCCGTACATGTCCCTTGAGGCCTGCTCCTCTACTTGGCCGAGATCTGACTTTACGGCGTCGATCTCGGCTTTGACATCAGTCATGCAACTGTTTATAACGTGCGCCTTATGAATGCGCGCAATGCCCAGCCTACAGAGTAGATCGCATGACGCATAAGGCGTACATGCGGCGCGTCACGGCGTACCGGGCCCTCTTGCGGGGCCGTCTGGAGTCTGAGGGGCGCGTACGCAAGTCATCCGCCATCAAACAGCTTGCGCAGATGATGGACCTGTCACACCCCACGTCGTGGCGCCTCATGTCCGTGATCTGCGAGGAGTCCTGGATCATGCAGCGCTCCCAGGTGCTGCAGCTAGCGCCCGAAGCGGCCGAACAGCTTAGGGATCTTAGCACGCCATCCAAGCCCAGGTTGTGAACCGACCTGGACGCCTTTTTTTGACGCGTTGTCGGGGATCTCTGCGCGCTGCCTTAAGCCCGCTAGGCGGATCGCGCCGAGCATGCGCGCCTCCGTTTCCCGGTTCGGCATCTGGTTCAGCTCCGTGTTGCTCCAGAGCGCCAAGTGCAAATTTGGGCAGGGCTGATGGGGCCGCGGGCTTTGGAATAACCAAGTATGGTGCATGACCTGCACGGGCCAGTTGTCCCTCCAGGCGTATGGCCATCTGTCCGAACCGACCGTATACACGGTGTGGCCGCGCAGAAAGCCGACCGTCTCGCCCAGGATGGCAAGCTCCAGGGCGCCCGACCATCTTTGGACGAAAGTCTGCGCCGTCCGCACATTGATGGGATTACACAAAGGCCCCATGTATGGGATGGTCACATTGACGTGGTCCACGCCCTTGCTCTGGTTCATGGAGTAGAAATTAGTCTGCCGGCCGGATATCTGCGCCCAATTTTTGTAGTCATATGTTGTGGAAAAAGCCTGGACGCGCAGGTTGACATTAGGCTGCGGTTGAAATCCCCGCGAGAAGTCAAGGCCCAGTATCCTGGTCTCGGTGGCCTTTGTGTCGTTTAATTCGACGTCATACTCCAGCCAGTATCGATCGTAATTGCTATGGAGGTCGGCCTGCGTGGCCTGCATCTCCGCGACCTTGGTCGTATACGTCTTGTTTTCTATGACCACATATTCCGGCGTGTATTCGTGGGGGGGGCGGGCCGCGGCCCCGCCGCCGCCGCCAAAGCCGGCCGAATGTCCAAAGCTCAACTCCATATCTCCGCGAAGACCTGTAGGGTAGAATCCTTGCGGATCAGGGTATTTCCGCTGTTACGCGCCACGGCCATTTTGGTAGGCCACAATTGAGAAGGCATTGATGACAGCCTTTGACGCCATACTACGTTTTGATCGATGTCACTTGAGGCGTTGTTTGAGACATAGGACGTCCTTTTCCTGCCGTCTGCACACCACGCGAAATTAGCGCCGTCCGGCGCGGCCCGCGCCCATCGAAATTCTAGCCATACATGGCGCCACAAGCTCAAAGTAGTGTTGCCCGTGGCCGTCGTGACCCTTATGTCATTGTTGCTGAGCACAATGTTGTTGTTGCTAGTGGCGTTGCTGCCTAGTCGATAGAGTAAGTACAATGCTGCAAGGCGCGGCAAGTGCTTTGCAAGCAATAGGCCCCAGTCTTCGGACCATGTGACCGTGTTGTTCGGCAGTGTGAACTCAGCTATGCGCCGCAGGTTGACTATGGCGTCCGTGTCGATCGGCACACTGGAGGAGCCGGAGAAGCCGAGCGCCAAGGGCACCGGATCTATGCCGCTCAAGGCGCCTGTACCGTGGGCCGGCCTGCCTGCAGCCACTGGTCATACGGTATGCCCATGACTTGCAATTGCGCCGTCCCCCCGTCCCCCCACTGCACTATGATCCTGCGTATGTCCATGCCCGTTACCGTCCGTTCGTGGCCCGGCAGCAACTGCAGTTCTTGCTGCGCCGCGTCGTTCCATCTGTATGTAATGGGCTTGGTGCCCGTGTTGGTCAACACTGCGGAGATTACCTTGAGGTTCCATCTTTGTTGAAAATCCACAATAACCGTCCCTACCGTCTCGCGGGGCCCAAAAACGTAGGCTGCCGGCGTGTATTCAGGCAAAAGGCCCCCCCCTAGAGGCTCAAGGGATGGGCGAACTTTACCAAAAAGGCGTACGCCGCAGCCGTGCCGTCCGTCTGGAGGACCTGCAGCTGGTACTGTCCGGGGGTCATCTCGATCGGCCCGTATGCCACGCGCCCCGCCGTACTCGGGGAGATCGATTCTGAATAGATTCTAATCGGCGTTTGGCTGCCGTTCTTTTTCATGTAGATCACCTGGTTGGCCACGGTCGCGCTGCTTAGGTTGACAACATCTAAGATGGTGTTGTCCCTAGCCAAATTGAAGAACGTCTCGCCCGTCTCGGCGTCGACTGCGGTCCTAAATTGGCCCTGCGTCCCTGCCGGCACACTAAACCGGCGCACTATCGGTACCGTCATAGCGCAACACGCCCCCCACTATTGCCGCCGCCGCCTATGCCCAGCATGGCGCCTATGCCCGTGGCCCGCAGGCCGCCCTGCAAAAGGAAGTTTGCAGCGCCCCCGACTATGCCGCCGGCCAGAAAGCCGGCCGCTATGGAGGCTATGCCGGCATACTGCGGCATGACGCGGCCCAGGACCATGCCGGTTATCGTGCCGGCGCCCACGCCGGCCACGGCCTGCCCGATGTAACCATCACGAAAGAAGCGGCCAAAGCGCATGATTCCCCCGCCTATCGATCTTCGGCCTCCGGATCGTCTCCGGCGGGGGGCGGACCGGCCATAACTACGCCGCCTTACTACGGTCGTTCGTGCTCTGCGCCTAGCCGCCATGCTCATGCTCCTAGGACGGCCCATATAACATGTCCGATCATCATGGCGCCAAAGGTTACGGCATGGCAGAATTGATGGATGGCAATGAGCTCATTCACCTCCTGCCGGTTCATGATCCCCAAAACGGCCTGCACGCGTCACAGTCACATCCCCGCTTTTGGCGCTTCTTAGAGGGCAGCCGTGTAACCCCCCACGTTGCTAATGTTACCCTCCACGTCAAAGGTCACTATGCCGTATTCCTGCGCCAGTCTTTGCTGATATGCGATCGTGCTTGGAGAGAGGCCCTCGACCCCCGTCCGGATCTCGCCGGTCGGCCGCAGCGCGAACGAGAGGTCCTGCTCTCCAAGGCCGCCCTCGTATACCACGCGCTGATTTTCCAAGTCCACGTCATGACCAAAGCCCAGGCTCTGAAAGACGCCCGCCAGTGACAACAGAGAGCGCTGTGACTCTGTAAGCTGCGTGTTAGGATTGTATGAATTGCGCACAACATTGTCGCCAAGGCCCAGGTCGCGGACCACGTCGCCGGCGGTGCCGGCAGGCGCCGGCGCCGGCAGCTGCGGCGCGGCTGCCGGCACCCCCCCCCCCCCACCCCCCGGCCCCCCCACGGTCGACGTGATTTAGGCCCCAAAACAGTTTATGCCGCCGGTAAACGCGTCACCCCA
>JAPPLU010000072.1 GCA_028874075.1 Chloroflexota bacterium | reverse complement strand
AAATAATTTTTTGCGCGCGCTAATTTTTTTTTAAAAAAAAAAAATTTTTAATAATTAATTTTTATTTTTTTTTTTTTGTTTTTAAAAAAAAAAATTTCGCGCGCGCAAAACTAGTTTTTTGCGTCTTTGGTCATGGCTGCCTGGGCGGCCGCCATGAAGTGGCCCATGTCGGGCTTGGGGCCCGAGGTTGCCTGCACGATCTGGTAGACCGTCCGTAGGCGTGCCTGGGCCACGTCGAGGGTCGCAAGGGCCTCGCCGTACATGTCCCTTGAGACCTGCTCCTCTACGTGGTCGAGATCCGCCTTTACGGCGTCGATCTCGGCTTTGACATCTGTCATGACACTGTTTATAAAGTCGCCTTTATGAATGCGCGCAATGCCCAGCCTACAGAGTAGATCGCATGACGCATGAGGCGTACATGCGGCGCGTCACGGCTTACAGGGCCCTCTTGCGGGGCCGTCTGGAGTCTGAGGGGCGCGTACGCAAGTCGTCGGCCATCAAGCAGCTAGCGCAGATGATGGACCTGTCACACCCCACGTCGTGGCGCCTCATGTCCGTGATCTGCGAGGAGTCCTGGATCATGCAGCGCTCCCAGGTGCTGCAGCTAGCGCCCGAAGCGGCCGAACAGCTTAGGGATCTTAGCACGCCATCCAAGCCCAGGTTGTGAATCGACCTGGACGCCTTTTTTTGATTCGTTGTCGGGGAGCTCTGCGCGCTGCCGGAGGCCCGCCAGGCGGATCGAGCCGAGCATGCGCGCCTCCGCCTCGCGGTTCGGCATCTGGTTGAGTTCGGTATTGCTCCAGAGCGCCAGGTGCAAATTTGGGCAGGGTTGATGGGGCCGCGGGCTTTGGAACAGCCATGTATGGTGCACGACCTGCACGGGCCAGTTATCCCTCCACGCGTATGGCCATCTGTCTGAGCCGACCGTATACACAGTGTGGCCCCTGAGAAAGCCCACTGTATCACCTAGTATGGCAAGCTCCAGGGCGCCCGACCATCTTTGTACGAAAGTCTGCGCGGTGCGCACGTTGATTGGATTACACAAAGGCCCCATGTATGGGATGGTCACGTTGACATGGTCCACGCCCTTGGTTTGATTCATGCTGTAGAAATTAGTCTGCCGGCCGGATATCTGCGCCCAGTTCTTGTAATCGTATGTCGTGCTAAAGGCCTGCACGCGCAGGTTGACATTAGGGCTTGGTTGAAATCCCCTGGAGAAGTCAAGGCCCAGGATCCGCGTCTGCGTGGCCTTTGTGTCGTTGAGCTCCACGTCATACTCCAACCAGTATCGATCGTAATTGCTATGCAGGTCGGCCTGCGTGGCCTGCATCTCCGCGACCTTGGTCGTATACGTCTTGTCTTCAAGGACCACATATTCCGGCGTGTATTCGTGCGGGGGGCGGGCCGCGGCGCCGCCGCCCCCGCCAAAGCCCGCCGAATGCCCAAAGCTCAACTTAGATATCCCCATACTTTGACGCGTGACACGGACTTGAGCGGCACACTTGAGGGATTTAGGATCGTGAGCTGTACAGGCCACGGGCTGCCGCCGGCGCCGCTTGCCTGCGGTGCTGTGCCGCGTATTCGGCCCGCGCCTGAAATTTGGGAATATGAAGCACCCCGTTGAAATAGCTCCATTCTCCATACATTGCCCGTCCAATAGACGTTTGGCATGCTGTAGTTTAGCCATGTAGTAAATGGTGACTTGTTGGCCGGCCCCGTCGCTAGGCCAATCTTTGAACTCGAGGGGCTCCACGTCACTGTACGATACTGGTTCGCGCCGTCTTTGCACTCTATCGTATAGCTATTGTTGCCCTGGTTGTTGAGTCTGTCATACTGGAGGCTTGTCATAATGGACATCTCCATGAGGCGGTCCTTTACCTTCTCAAGGGTGGCCTCCCAGTCATGCACCCAGTTGGTCGGGGTGGGTGGCCCACTTTCATAGAGAATCTGTATGTTCTCCAGGGCGTCCGTGTCCAGGGGCGTACTGGAGGAGCCCGAGAAGCCGAGCGCCAGGGGCACCGGCTCTATGCCGCTCAAGGCGCCTGCACGGTCGGCCGGCCTGCAGCAAGCCACTGGTCATACGGTATGCCCATGACCTGCAGCTGCGCCGTCCCCCCGTCCCCCCACGTCACTATGATCCTGCGGATGTCCATGCCCGTTACGGTCCGTTCGTGGCCCGGCAGGAGCTGCAACTCCTGCTGCGCCGCGTCGTTCCACTTGTACATGATGGGCTTGGTGCCCGTGTTGGTCAAAACCGCCGAGACTATCTTGAGGTTCCATCTTTGTTGGAAATCCACAATAACCGTCCCGACAGTCTCGCGGGGACCAAAAACGTATGCTGCCGGCGTGTATTCGGGCAAAAGGCCCCCTCTCCTACATGCTCAATGGGTGCGCAAACTTCACCAAAAATGAATAGGCCGCCTTGGTGCCGCCGGACTGGTAGACCTGGAACTGGTATTGGCCGGCAGTCAGCTCTATGGGCCCGTACGCCACGCGGCCGGCAGTGGCCGGAGAGATACTTTCCGAGTAGATCCGGATGGGGGTTTGGCTGCCGTTCTTTTTCAGATAGATCACCTGGTTGGCCACGGCCGCGGCGCTCAGATTGACAATGTCAAGGATCGTGTTGTCCCGCGCCAGGTTCAGAAAGGTCTCGCCGGTCTCCGCGTCGACCGCAGTGGTAAATTGCCCCGTCGCGCTTGGTTCGGGCGCGTCAAACTTGCGGACTACCGGTACGGTCAAAGCGCGACACGCCCCCCGCTATTGCCGCCGCCTATTCCGAGCATGGCGCCTATGCCCGTGGCCCGCAGGCCGCCCTGGAGCAAGAAGTTTGCAGCCCCGCCGACTATGCCGCCGGCCAGAAAGCCGGCCGCTATGGACGCTATGCCGGCGTACTGCGGCATGACGCGGCCCAGGACCATGCCGGTTATCGTGCCGGCGCCCACGCCGGCCACGGCCTGCCCGATGTAACCATCACGAAAGAAGCGGCCAAAGCGCATGATTCCCCCGCCTATGGATCTTCGGCCTCCGGATCTTCGACGGCGGGGGGCGGCCCGACTATAACTACGCCGCCTTACTACGGTCGTGCGTGCTCTGCGCCTTGCCGCCATGACTATCCTCTATCCTCCCCGTTTAATAACGTATTGAGCTCGCGCAACTGTCTTTCCGCTCACGTTCTACACGGTACACAGTACAATGCCGATGTATGTAGCCGGCGGCCGCAGCCACGGCAGGATCTACAAGTCATGATCCCCACAACGGCCTGCACGCGTCACAGTCACACCCCCGCTTTTTGCGCCTCTTAGAGGGCAGCCGTATACCCCCCCACGTTCGATATGTTGCCCTCAACGTCAAAGGTCACTATGCCATACTCCTGCGCCAGGCGTTGTTGATATGCGATCGTACTTGGTGACAGGCCTTCGACCCCCGTCCGGATCTCACCGGTCGGCCGCAGCGCGAATGAGAGGTCCTGCTCTCCAAGGCCGCCCTCGTATACCACGCGCTGATTTTCAAGGTCCACGTCATGCCCAAAGCCCAAGGACTGAAAGACGCCCGCCAGTGACAATAGAGAGCGCTGGGACTCTGTAAGCTGCGTGTTGGGGTTGTAGCTGTTGCGCACAACATTGTCGCCAAGGCCCAGGGCCTCAACGACGTCGCCGGCGGTGCCGGCAGGCGCCGGCGCCGGCAGTTGTGGCGCCCCGGACGGCACGCCGCCGCCGCCGCCGCCGGGCCCCCCGACGGTCGACGTGATGGACGCCCCGAACGAGTTGAGGCCGCGGGTAAACGCGTCACCCCAGCCCTCAAAGAGGCCGCCCCACGTGCTGCCGGCAGCCTGGAGGCCGCCGGTCACGCCGGTCGAAAAGGATGAAAGGCCTCCGCCGATAGAGCTGCCCAGCCCTTCGGCGCCCCCTGCGCGCCGAAACAGCACGTAGGCCCCGATCAGGACCGCGCCCGTGATGATGTTGCGTACAGAGAGTAGAGGCATGTCATATT
>JAPPLU010000040.1 GCA_028874075.1 Chloroflexota bacterium | reverse complement strand
GTGAGAATTTTTTTGAAAAGTGTCCCACTGTGTCCCATTTTGTCCCGTTTTTGGGGTAGAGATGTCTCATTTCGAGGACGCCATTTACCGCAGAGACGCTGAGGACGCGGAGTTTCGCAGAGATGGCTGGTGTAAGGCTGGGGCAACTGTGTCTCTGTGGTAAACGGCGATTGGGTCATAGTTTTATGGTGGAGATGGGTTATGCGGGGTGGCAAGGGGGTGGTGTCAGCATTTCCAGAACAGGAATACGGGGTAGGGCGTGGTATTATGTGCCGAAATCAGGGCCAGTGCAGGCCCTTCAGCAAGACGCAGCAGGAGGAAGGAAAAAGGTATGTCGGAAAAACCCTTTATTGACTTTGAACAGGCGCAGGCGGCAATGAAAGCCATAATAGACGAGGCCACCCAGCCGGGCGGGATGCCGGTAGCGATTGCCATAGTGGACGACGCCGGGAACATGGTGGCCTACGCCCAGATGGACCACGTGCGGCTGTACGCCCGCCGCCACGCCTTCCGCAAGGCCTACACGGCGGCCATTATGGGTATGGACACGGGCGCCCACGGGGAGCAACTGAAGGAACGGGGCCGCACGGTGAGCGACTACGGCGACCCCAGCCTGACCCCCGGCGAAGGCGGCGTGGTGGTCAAGTCCAAAGATGGAATAATCATGGGCGGCATCGGCGTGGGCGGTTACCTAATCCGGGATGAGGAACTGGCGGGGATCGGTCTGAAAGCGATGAACATTGAAGGCTGATTGACCGAAACCACTGACTGTACTATATTTCGATTAACCCTTTGGACCCAATGGGCAGCTACGCTGCCGAAAAATATACATAAGAGGTGGAAGCCATGCCGGAACGCAATCCATACTCCCCCACGTTCACCAAGGGCAGCATCCAGGTGGCCATGATCCAGCATACCAACGTGGAGACCAGCGACGTGCCGCGCAGCCAGGAATGGTACGGCAAGGTCTTTGGCGCCGAGTGGACGGAGGAAGGCCCCCGCTACCTGAAGCTGGGCAACACGGAACTGCACCTGCACGTTGAAGCCAGCCCGCAGCCCCACCCCACCAACCATTTCGCCGTGGAAGTAGAGGACTGGGATGCCTGGCTGTCAAACCTGGGCGAGGTTGGCGTGGACTTCGAACCCGGGCGGGAACCCAAGCTGAACGACAGCGGCAAATTGGCCGGGTTCCTGCGGGACCCGGACGGCAACTTGATCGAGGTGATGTACCACGCCGAGTGGCACTAACGGCAACTGATTTTCACAAAGAGACGCAGAGGAACGGAGATGCGCGGAGAGTAAGAGTTTCTCCGCGTCTCTTTGTGAATAGGGACTACATTCCCTCGGCGAAGATGGCGTTGGTGGTGGCGGAATTGTGTCGCATTTCCTTGGGGCCGGCGTATTCCTCGGAGTAGTACCAGGCCTTGGCCTGTTCCACGCTATCGAACTCGAGAATTACGAGGCGGCTGGGGCTCCAGTCGCCTTCTACGGTTTCGGTGGCGCCTCCCCGTACCACGTAGCGGCCGCCGTAGGCCTCGATGGTGGCGCTGACCAGCTTGCGGTATTCCTCGAAACCCTCCGGGTCGGTGACGTTGACGTCGGCGATCATATAACCTGCCATTTTGTAGCTCCTTTACAGTGCGTGTTCGATTCCAGTTTGCATTGTATCGGATAAAGGCAGGGGAAGCACCGGATTGAGGCAGTTAGTGAACGGTGAAGGCAGGGACAATCTTGCCTTGAGAGAGCGGACACCCAGGTTTGCTCTACGTCTTTCTGAAGCAGGGCATTCTCTTTGATTCGTAGCCTGTTGTCTGTTCCAGCTTGCCCGTTCAGGCCTGGAATGTTACTTTACTGCGTAGCATTTCTGCACCGGCGATGACCATTCAACCAAGTAACGAGGGACCTAAAAATGACCACCACAACTCCGGCCATCCATCGCAACTATATCGGCGGACAATGGGTTGAGTCCGTGTCCGGCCGCACCTACCCCGTCGCCAATCCGGCCCACAAGGGCAGGGTGCTGGGCGAGTTCCAGACATCCACGCCCGAGGACGCGCTGAAGGCGGTGGCGGCGGCCAAGGAGGCCCTGGAAGGTTGGGCCAACACCCCGGCGCCGCAGCGGGCCCAGGTGCTGTTCCGCGCCCTGGAGATTATGGGCAGGCGCAGCGACGAACTGGCCCGCACCATCACCGAGGAGGAGGGCAAGCCCCTGCCGGACGCCCAGGGAGAGGTCCGGCGGGCGATGAATATTATTGAGTACGCCGCCGGGGAGGGACGGCGGATGTTCGGCTACACCACACCGTCGGAACTACCCAGCACAGTGGCCTACACGGTGCGGCGTCCGCTGGGAGTGGTTGCGATAATCACCCCCTGGAACTTCCCCATTGCGATACCGGCGTGGAAGATGGCGCCGGCCCTCATTTGCGGGAATGCCCTGGTCTTCAAGCCGGCGTCTATAACCCCACTGAGCGCGGTGAAGCTTACGGAGGTGTTCGAGGAGGCGGGACTGCCTGCGGGTGTCCTCAACCTGATTACCGGCCCCGGCGGGTCGGTGGGCAACGCCCTGGTGGAAAGCCCGGACGTCAATGGCATATCCTTTACCGGCTCCACGGAAATCGGCACCGGCATCTATGCCGAGGGAGCCCAGCGGTTGAAGAAGGTCCAGTGCGAGATGGGCGGCAAAAACGCGGTAATCCTGTTGGCGGACGCCGATCTGGACAAGGCCCTGGGCGGTATCGTGCAGGGCGCCTTCGGGTCCACGGGCCAGCGGTGCACCGCCACCAGTCGGGTGATAGTGGAGGAAGGGGTGTACGACACCTTTATGGAGCAGTTGATCGACCGGACGTCCAAACTCAAGGTGGGCGACGGGATGGCGGCGGACACCGACGTCAGTCCCCTGTCCAGCCAGTCCCAGTTGAACACCGTATTGGAATACATTGGCATCGGCGCGGAAGAAGGAGCGCACCTGGCCTTTGGCGGGCACGCGGTTACGGGCGGCGAGTTTGACGAGGGCTACTACGTGGAGCCGACCATCTTCACCGACTGCACCCCTGATATGCGAATCTCCCAGGAGGAGATTTTCGGGCCGGTGTTGACGGTGTTCAAGGCGAAGGACCTGGAGGACGCGGTGGAGATTTCCAACAGCGTCAAGTTCGGCCTGTCGTCGTCGGTGTATACCCGGGACCTGCCCCGGGCCTACCGGTACATCAACACGGTGGACGCGGGAATGGTCCACGTCAACGCCCCCACCCTGGGCGGCGAGGTACACCTGCCCTTCGGCGGCCTGAAATCCTCGGGCGTGGGCCAGCGGGAACAGGGCGTGGAGGCGGTGGACTTCTTCAGCGAGGTGATTACCGTCTATATCGACTATGCGGATACGCCGCGGACGCAGGCGCGGTTTATTTAGGTGGGGAGAGGACAGTCCATCCCAGTTGCTATTGCCAGGGCCGGAGCAGTAATGGCAGCTCTGGCCCTGCTGTTGGTTGCCTGCGGTCCTTCGGAGGAGGAACTGAACCAACTGATTGACCAGCGGGCGCGGGCTATTGTGGAGGCGATGCCAACGGTTACGCCCCAGGTAGTTCCCACGCCGTTGCCCACGGCCACGCCACAGCCGACGGTGACGCGGATACCAGAACCGACTCTCGTGCCCACGGTTACACCCCAGACTGTTCCTACGCCATTGCCGACGGCGACGCCCCAACCCACGGCGACACCCCAACCATTTCCTACAGCAATACCAACGGCGACGCCCCAGCCTACCGCTACGCCGGCGCCCACCGTGCGCCCGACCATTGTACCAACGCCGACCTTGAGTGTGGTTGACTGGAGCGAACGTCTGAACCCACACATCGTGCTTATCTTGTCTTCAAAGGGTTCCGGGACTGGTTTCTTTATGCAAGACCCTTCTAACAAGTTGGAATGGTACTTGGTTACAAATGCCCATGTTGTAGGGAGAGACCAATGGGTGGAATTGAGTTGGTACCGAGGTATAACCATCCCTCGCGCACAGGTGTTGGGGGTGGACGAGGTTGCAGATGTGGCACTGATAAAGGTTGGACCCAACGATTTTGACTGGACCGGTACAGGATACAGTGATGGATTAGAATACCTGAATGAATGGGGAACAGGAATTGCCATCTCAACTACCATAAGTAAGGGTAGTGAGGTAATAGCGATGGGATATCCACAAGGAGGAGGTAGCCGCACTGTCACTAGAGGCGTAGTTTCTGTCGAGAAAGTCCTTTATGGCGCTTGTGAGGATGGTGTGCATTGGATTAAGACAGATGCGGCTCTAAATCCGGGTAACAGTGGTGGGCCCCTCATGACAACGGATGGCAAAATAATTGGAATGAACACCTGCGGATGGGACCATCTGGAGAATGTTGGTTATGCTCTCGCAATCGAAGAAATTTATGCCCGATTTGACGACCTGAAGAATGGCAAGAATGTTCGATTACCAACCCCCACCCCGTCTATACCGGAAGCCCATTACAACGACGGTTCCTTTCTCGCTTTCTTAACTTGGTATGAAAACGGTTCGTGGTGGAACAGGTACCGAAACAATAGGCCATGCGTAACCAGAGTGACGCAAAACGGCAATTGGTACTCTTGGGACGAAATACCTGGTCGCGGTATCTGTCACTTTGAGGGGGAGGAACGAGGCGAGGACGTACTGGTAACAGTTAGTGGCAGAACCTACCTGGCCGTTAGGGTTGAACTGGATGGACCTCCATAACACTTCCACTTCCAAATACTGATGCAACCGAACAGTCGCTGCCTCACAAATAGGGGGCATCTTCTAGTCCGGCGGGTGCTGGCCGGCCTGGTGCTGACCTGCCTCGCACTCGCGCTCCCCGCCTGCGGACCTTCGGAGGAGGAACTGCACCAACTGATTGACCAGCGGGCGCGGGCTATTGTGGAGGCGATGCCAACGGTTACGCCCCAGGTTGTTCCCACGCCTTTGCCCACGGCCACGCCACAGCCAACGGTGACGCGGATACCGGAACCCACTCTCGTGCCCACTTCTACGCTGGTTGCCACGGCAACGGCGGCGCCCACGGCGACCACCGTGCCCACGGTTACCCCCCAGCCTACGGTTACTCCCGTCACGTTTCCGGCAACGGCCACTCCGGCGCCAACGCCAACGCCGGTAACTTTTCCGCCAACGCCCACGCCGGTAACTATTCCCAACACTGCCACGCCCCAGCCTACGGCCACGCCCCAGCCCGTTACCGACTTCCGGGCAATCCACCAGCACGCCTGGCCAGCGGTGTTTATGATCGAGGCGGGGAACAGCAGGGGGTCGGGGTGGCTGCTGGAGGCTGACCTGATCATCACCAACGAGCACGTGGTGGAGCATTACCGTACGGTTACCATCCGGCAGGCGGAAGATTCCAAGTTCACCGGGCGGGTGCTGGGCGTGGACCGGAAACGGGACCTGGCGCTGATAGAGTTCGACCCGGATGATGTTCCGCTGAGCAGCAGGGCGGCGCCTCTGCCATTAGGCGATGTACCCGAGGGCGACATTGCCCAGGAGTTGATGGCGCCGGGCTATTCCACCGTGTCGCCCCGCGACGATGGTACGGTAGGAGCGGCCTCTGCCAACAGGGGTGTGTTGTCCCAGGTGGTTTTTGTCGACGCAGACAAGGAGGTGCTCAATCTGCTGATGGACGTGCCGGTGGATCCCGGGGACAGCGGGGGACCGGTGTTCAACAGCGACGGCAAGGTAATTGGACTGGTGCGGGCGGCCCAGACCAGGGCCGGAGGGAAAAGGGTAGTGGGCACCTTTTTTGCCGTCCACGTCGACGAAATCCGGGAGGCGCTGCCGGAATTGAAGAGGGGCAGAAGGTAGGGCTCGGACACAGGGTCGGTGACCTGGCGGTGTTCGGCCGTTACCCAGGCTTGGAGAGAAGCACAATCGCAAGCCCATTATGTCGTCGAAAGCCGGTATACAGCGCTCTTGCCTCCTGGATGTACCAGCATTACCTGGCCTTCCCTATTGCGGCTTTCGCCGGAGCGACGGTCTTTGAGTCCTCCGTTTCCCGTTACTTTAATGGTTGCCCAAGCGGTTTTCGCAATTGTTTGGCACATTGCCTGCTGATATAATCGCGATATCAACAAAGACAAGGCTAATCAGAACTATATTGGGAGGTAAATTATGGGTTATACGCCGCGACGACTGGGCCACGTGAACATATTCGTGCGTAACGCAGAGCGGGCCAGGGACTGGTATGAAGACCTGCTGGGGCTGCATACCTATGGTTTCACCCCCGGCCGGGCCGCCTTTATGAGCGCAGATCTGGGCAACTCTCACGAGGTTGCGCTGGTAGAGGTGGGCGAGAACGCCATGGGACCCCAGCGGGGCCAGGTGGGTCTCAACCACATGGCATGGTACATGGACAGCCTGGAAGACCTGGCGGAACTGTACAATCGGGTCAAGGAAAAGAACATTCCCATCGAGCGGGTGTCGGACCACGGCCACGCTATCGGCATCTACATTCGGGACCTGGACGGCAACGGAATTGAACTGTCCTACGAAATGCCGGCCGACCAGTGGGGTCACGACCCCAGCGGCTACATGATCGGCGGCACCCAGAAGGGCCGAATGCCGGGTCCGTGGGACGAAATGCTGGAGAGGCAGGCGCAGGCCACTGCGTAGGGCTCCGCTCAAGACCGCAGGCCAAGTTTGCGGATTTGGGGACAGAATCGAGGGGACTCTTCACCCCCATCCTATCCTTCCCCCGCCAAGAGGGAAGGGACTTATCGTGAAGTTCACTTGAACCGGCCCTTCTGCCGGTCATGGAGGTAAACGTTATGGCAGGAAGCTACAGCATAATGGTTGGAACCACGGGCGCCGGTCTTTTCCACAGCGCCGACTCCGGGGAAAGCTGGCGTCGGGTAGGAAGTCCTTTCCCTGGCGAGTCCCAAGTGAGGGCGCTGGCCGTTGATCCCAACAACTCCAGCGTGGTATATGCCGGGGCGGAAAACGGAATCTACCGCAGCGATGATTCGGGGATGACCTGGAACAAGCTGGACTCGCCCATGGAGGGATTGAAGATATGGTCCATCGCGGTGGACCCGTCCAACTCCAGCAATATCTTTGTCGGCACCGCTCCGGCAAGCCTGTTCCGCAGCCGGGACGGCGGGGCAACGTGGGACAGGCTGGAAGCCAGCATCGCGCAGGAGTGCGCCATCGGCGATCCGCGGGTTACAGCCCTGCTGGTGGACCCGGTGGACAGCAACACGATTCTGGCCGGCGTGGAAATTGACGGCGTTTACGTCAGTCGGGACGGGGGCGATTCCTGGTCCCAGGTAGAACAGGGCATTAGCAATCCCGACATCCATGGGATGGCATTCAGCCTGGGCGAGGAAAAGACAGTGCTGGTCAGCACGCCCAGGGAAATCTTCGCCAGCCGGGATGACGGGGCCACCTTCCAGTCTTTGATGTCATCCCAGTCGCTGGAGATGCCCTATTGCCGTTGGGTGGCCGTCAAGCCTGACGACCCGCAGACCATGTTCGTGGCCAACGGCGACGCGGCCATCGGCAACACGGGCACAATCCGCCGATCCACCGACGGCGGGCAGTCCTGGGAGGAGCGGCCTCTGCCGGTGGAACCCAACTCGCCGGTGTGGAATTTCGCCACCCATCCGGCCGACCCAGACCTCATCCTGGCTAATAGTGTGTACGGGGAACTGTACCGCAGCGAGGACGGTGGAGAGAACTGGTCCAAGCTGAAGAAGGAGTTCACCGAGGTAAGGGCCCTGGCGTGGACGCCCAACTAAAGGTCTGGGGCACCCGCCCCCAAAGAGTTTTGTGATTACCTGGCAGGGGCGCATGGCCGTGCGCCCTTGGGCAGTCAAAAATTCAGGGGCGGCTACGAGGGCTGCCCCTTCGTCTTGGTCGAGCTGGCCGCCGAATTTGGGACATCGCGGTGCAACGTCAGCTTGACCCTGCCAGGTACGAATCCTATAATGGCGTGGCGGGAAAAAGCCCCTATCCCGCCCACCCTTCCGGTAAAGGTAAGCCAGCGTGTCGCAAAGCACCGCCCAGTCCATTGAAGACCTGACGCAAACCGCCCTCACCGAACTGGCGCAACTGGACAACCCCGAAGCCCTGGAGCAGTGGCGAGTCCACTACCTGGGCAGGCGTGGGGGTTTGACCACTATTCTGCGGGGCCTGTCCCAACTGGACCTGGAGCAACGGCGGGAGGTTGGCGCCCTGGGCAACCGCGCCAAGTCAACCCTGGAAGAGGGACTGGAACGGCGGGGCCAGGAGATCAGCGAAGCCAGGCTGGCGCAGGTCGCCGACCTGGAGCGGATTGATGTAACCCTGCCAGGGCGGCCCATCACCACCGGCCGCCTGCACCCCACTACCCAGGTTTTGCGGGAAATTACCGACGCCTTCGTGGCCATGGGCTTCAGCATCGTTGAGGGTCCCGAGATAGAGTGGGACCATTACAACTTCGAAATGCTGAACATACCCCAGGGACACCCTGCCCGGGATATGTGGAATACCCTGTGGGTGGACTATGTGAACGAAGAGGGCCAGCGCCCCATGCTGCTGCGAACCCACACTTCACCCATGCAGGCGCGGGTAATGGAAAGCATGGAGCCGCCGGTACGACTGGTAGTCCCAGGCAAGGTATACCGCTACGAGGCTACCGACGCCACCCACGAATGGCATTTTCACCAGGTAGAGGGCCTGGCGGTGGACGAGGGCATTACCTTCGCCGACCTGAAGGGCACCCTGTACGAGTTTGCGCGCCAGATATTTGGGGCTCGGCGCCAGGTGCGTTTCCGCTGTGACTATTTCCCGTTCGTTGAGCCGGGCGTGGATATGTCCATCGACTGCTTCTCCTGCGAGGGCACGGACAGCAGTTGCCGCATCTGCCGGGGCAGCGGGTGGATAGAAATTCTGGGCGCCGGAATGGTGCATCCCTACGTTTTGCGGGCAGTGGGCTACGATACGGAGAAGTACACCGGTTTTGCCTTTGGGCTGGGGCCGGAACGTATTGCCATGCTGAAGTACGGGATTGACGACATCCGGCACTTCTACTCCAACGACCTGCGGTTCCTGCGGCAGTTTTAGAAAGTTGATCCACGACTCAGCACGATTATTCACCAATGTGTTAGTACATAGGAGTTGGTGGATGAACGTGAGCATTGGCGGTTAAAGAAATCGTACCGGAGAACTAGCCAACAGAGATGCTAATACCTTTAAGCTGGCTGCGGGAATATGTGGATATAGACCTGCCGCCCCACGAACTGGCCCACCGGCTGACCATGGCCGGGGTTGAAGTGGGCGAAGTTACGGAACTTGGGGGATGGGAGAATTGCTGCGTTGGCGAGGTGCTGGAGGTGAATCCGCATCCCAATGCCGACAGCCTGCAGCTTTGCCGCGTCAACCCAGGGGATAGTACGGAGATGGAAGTGGTCTGCGGCGCACCCAATGTGGCTGCGGGCCAGCGAATCTGCTTCGCCCGGGTGGGCGCCAATCTCTACAACACCCATTCCGGTCGCCACGAAACGCTGAAGGCCGCCCGCATTCGGGGCGTAGTCTCGGAGGGTATGATCTGCTCCGAGCTGGAACTGGGACTGGGCGAGGGCCACGAGGGCATCGTGGTGCTGCCCGAGGACGCGCCTATTGGAGTGCCCCTGGATGACTACCTGGGGGATACCATCCTGGACCTGGAGATTACCCCCAACCGGCTGGACTGCTTCTCCATCCTGGGTGTGGCCCACGAAATTGGCGCCCTTACCGGAAAGAAGGTGCGGACGCCGGAAGTCAGCTACAGCGAGGACGGGCCGCCTATCGACGAAGAAGCATGTGTCTCCGTGGCTGACCCCGACCTGTGCCGGCGCTACACCGCCAGCCTGATCCAGGGACTGAAGATTGGGCCATCGCCCCAATGGCTGCAGGATCGGTTGGCTAGGGCAGGGCTGCGGCCCATCAGTAACGTGGTGGACGTAACCAACTACGTGATGCTGGAGTTCAACCAGCCCCTGCACGCCTTCGACCTGGACAAGGTAAGGGACAAGACCATCATCGTCCGGCGGGCCGCGCCCGGGGAAACGCTGGAGACCCTGGATGGGGTGCCCCGCGAGCTGAATACCGAGGTGCTGGTTATCGCCGACTCCAGGGATCCGGTGGGGCTGGGCGGCGTTATCGGCGGGGCCAACAGCGAGATAGGGCCGGAGACCACCAGCGTGCTGCTGGAGTCGGCGACCTTCAACAGCTATAACAACCGCCGTACTGCCGATACCTACCGTCTGCATACCGACGCTTCCCAGAGATTCGAGAAGGGCCTGCGGCCGGAACTGGCGCCTATTGCCCTGCGCCGGGCTACCCAGCTAATCCAGCAAGTGGCCGGCGGCACCATAGCCCGTGGAATTTACGATATATACGAGGATGCAGACAGCCCTGCGCCCAGGGTTACCATGACCCTGCGGCGGTTGAAGCAAATCCTGGGCATGGACGTGAGGCTGGAGCAGGTGGAGGAGGTATTTCACTCCCTTGAGTTCCAGACGGAGCGGGTGAGCGATGACGCGGTGTCGGTAACCGTCCCCTACTGGCGCAGCGACATCAACATCGAGGAAGACCTGATCGAAGAAGTGGTGCGAATCATCGGGTACGACAATGTGCCCACTACCATGCTTTCCACGCCCATTCCGTACCGCCAACCGGTGCCCATGACGGAGCTTCGCAGCCGAATCAGGGAAGCGCTGGCCGCCGTGGGCCTGCAGGAGACAATCAGCTATCCGGTGGTGAGCCTTGAGGACCTGGAGAAGGTCAATTACGACGTCAAAGGCTTCGGTCCTCTGCGGGTTGCCAACCCGATGAGCACGGAACACGACCACATGCGCCCCACACTGCTGCCCAGCCTGCTGGATACGCTTTCCTACAACGAGGGCTACAACGAGGGCCCCTTCCGGTTCTTCGAGCAGTCGCGGGTGTTCTTGCCCCAGGTCAATCAACTTCCCGAAGAGCGGGAAGTTGTGGCCGGTGTGATATCCGGCATGCGCTCGGAGCCTTCCTGGCTGGTGGACAACGGGCCGCTGGACTTCTTTGACGGCAAGGGAATGCTAACTTCGGCGCTGGCGCAGTTGGGATTGGAACCGTCATGGGAACCGGCTGAGGGGGGTGAGAACGCGGCTTTGCACCCGGGCCGAACCGCCCGCATAATGTGCAGCGGCTCGCGGATTGGCGTTCTGGGGGAACTGCATCCCACGGTGACGGAGAGGTACGATCTTCGGTATCGTCCGGCCACCGTGTTCGAATTGTACATGGACGCCCTATTGGCCCTACCAGCCCGTTCCGGCCGGAACTTCCGGTCGTTGACCCGTTTCCCGTCGGCCCACCGGGATGTGGCCCTGGTGGTGCCGGAGGATGTGCCGGCAGGTAGAGTCCAGGAAATCCTGGACCGGCACCGACTGGTGGAACGGGTGGAACTTTTCGATGTCTATACGGGAGAGAACCTGCAAGCCGGAGCCAAGTCGCTGGCCTTCCATGTGTACTTCCAGTCGCCGGACAGGACTCTTACTGCAGAAGAAGTGAACCGCACCCTGGATGGATTGTTGCGTACGCTACAGCGGGACGTGGGGGCGACCCTCAGGGATTAGAGCCAATCTGTTTGTGGGGATACCGGCTCCCTGTCGCCGTTGCTTGCGAACGTGCAAAAGGGACTGAATAAGGACGAATTATGGCTACGCCGCATCACGGTCATCACGAACATGGGGGACACGGGCGCCACCACGAAGCAGCCCACGACCACGGCCACCGGCACGTCGATGAGGACATGCTGTCGGTGGAAGAGGCATACCGCCAGATCATGGCCTGCTTTTCTCCCCTGGACGTTGAGGAAAAGCCCATACTCGAATGCCTGGGCCAGACCCTGGCAGTGGAAGTTCGATCGCCACTGTCCCTGCCGCCCTTGGCCAATTCGGGCATGGACGGCTACGCGGTTAGGCGGGAGGACATTGCCGGCGCTTCCGAACAGGTTCCGGTCAACCTGCGGGTAATCGGGCTGGTGGCCGCGGGACAGGTGCCCGACCGTCAGGTGGAACCCGGCACTGCTATCAGGATTATGACGGGCGCCCCGGTACCGGATGGCGCGGACACCGTTGTTCCATTCGAGGAAACCGACGAAATCAGCCGCCGGACGTCGGGCCGACCCTTGACGGACATTGACATCCAGGCCGATTTGCCCTTGGGCTGCAACGTGCGCCCCGCCGGCGAGGATGTGCAGGCCGGGGAGCTGGTACTGGAAGCAGGTACGGCAATAAGGCCATCTGAAATGGGAGTTCTGGCGTCACTGGGCCTGGAGCGGGCGAGGGTGGTCCGGCGGCCCCTGGTATCCGTGCTGTCAACGGGCGACGAACTGGCTTCCCTGGGCGAGGAACTGGCAGGGGGCAAGATTTACGATAGCAACTCCTTCAGCGTGGCAGCTTCGATTGTGGCTGCCGGTGGTATCCCGAAAATCCTGGGCATCGCCCGGGACACTTTGGATGAACTGCACCGCAAGCTGGAGGAGGTGGCCGATTCCGACCTGGTGGTAACGTCAGCCGGAGTCTCCAAGGGAGACTACGACGTAGTCAAGGACGTGCTGACGGAGCGGGGCGATATCAACTTCTGGTCGGTGCGGATGCGTCCTGCCAAACCCCTGGCCTTTGGGATGCTGCGCGGAGACAGTGTTCGGGGCACGGGACGGCCCGTTCCCCTGATGGGACTGCCGGGCAATCCGGTAAGCGCCATGGTTGCTTTTGAGATGTTCGCCCGCCCGGCCATCAGGACGATGCTGGGGCGGCAGCGGCTGGCCCGTCCTATGGTGGAAGGGGTCCTGACCGGCCCCATCTATAACACCGACGGCCGCCGGGTATACGCGCGGGTGGAAGTTGAAAAACGGAACGGCGGGTACTACGCCAATCCTACCGGACCCCAGGGCTCCAATATTCTGACTTCCATGTCCCGGGCCAATGCCCTGGCCATCTGCCCGGAAGACCTGCCCCGCAAGGAGGCTGGCGAGAGGGTGGACATTATCATGCTTGATTGGAATGAAGAGGTGGATATATGACGATCCCCAACCCCGAGGCGCCCCAGCAGGAGGAGGAAACACCCCTTTACTGCATCAGCCTTGAAAGGCTGGATGAGCTTAACCGGTCGGCCATTACGCTGCTGGCGGCCAGGCGCAGCCCCATGTCGCCTTCCATGATGAAGGAAGACCATGAGCTGGACAATCCGCAGGAGTTGCTGGATGAGATTGCCGAGTACTGCGGCGATGTGGAGGAGTTTATCAGCTCCGACATGCCCATCCAGGAGATAGTTTTCAGAACAATGCTGGCGCGGCGCAATGAACCCATATCGCTTACCGACCTGCACCGGGAACTGACCGAACGCTGGGCCACGCCGGTACGCCCCATCCATATATCCCCGAGGAACCTGGCGCGCATTTTGGACAGCGACGACTATTACGGTTTCGCCAGGGCGGAGTGAGATCAGTAGACAACGGAATCAACCGCGGTATCGCCGCCAATATACTGTGAAACGAGAACAACCGGGACCGGTTCAAGGGAGCCGGTGCCGGTTAATTTTGGCAAAGAATCACGCCCTTTCCAGGCCAGGGGGAAAGGACGCTTCTCCGGACCTCAGGTTGGCTGGCGGGTCAGGCTGCGGCCTTGGCCTCGGCAGCGATGCCTATCAGCTTCTCGAACCCAGCGGGGTCATTGACCGCCAGGTCGGCCAGCATCTTGCGGTCCACTTCTACACCGGCCAGCTTCAGGCCGTGCATGAACTGGCTGTAGGTGGTGCCGGACTGGCGGCAGGCAGCGCCGATACGGACGATCCACAGGCGGCGGAAGTCTCCCTTCCGTTCGCGGCGGTGCCGGTAAGAATAGCTCCACGCGTGAAGCAGGGCCTCCTTGGCCCACTTATAGTTGCGGCTGGAGGAACCCTGGAAGCCCCTGGCCGCGGACAATACTTTTTTATGGCGGTGGCGCTTGGTAACGCCTCGTTTAACTCTGGACAACGTGAATCTCCGGGAGTAGCGGGTCGGCTAGGCGTCGTAGGGAATCAGCTTGCTGAATCGCTTGACGTCTGCCTTGTCTACCAACAGTTTGCTATCGTACTTGCGGGTCACCTTCTTGGGCTTCTTGCGGCGCAGATGACTGCTCATGCGCTTGCGCCGCATCAGCTTGCCAGAACCGGTGACGTGAAAGCGGGCCCTGGCGCCCTTGTGTGTCTTAAGCTTCGGCATTGGCTAGGTCTTCTACCTTTTTGTCGGATTTTTCGCTCTTGGCCGGGTTGGGTATCAGGATCATGGACAAAGCCCGGCCCTCCATTGCTGGCGGCTTTTCGAGGCGTACCTCTTCCTTCATGTCGTCAGCAACTTTCTTGAGCAAGGACAGGCCCAACTGCTGGTGAACAGCCTCCCGACCGCGGAAGCGGACCGTCAGCTTGACCTTGGAGCCGTCGTCGATAAACTCTTTGACCTTGCGGAGCTTGGCGTCCAGATCATGGTCGCCAATGTTGGGGCGGAAGCGGACTTCCTTCAACTCGGCGTTCTTCTGGGCCTTCTTGGACTCCCTTTCCTTCTTGGAGTAAAGGTAGCGCAGTTTTCCGTAATCCAGCAGGCGGCAAACCGGGGGATCTGCATTGGGAGCCACTTCCACGAGGTCGACACTATCCTGCCGTGCCTTCTGCAAGGCCTCACCCAGAGGCATCAGGCCAAGTTGCTCTCCGTTCTCTCCGATAACGCGAACGCGGGGCGCTCGAATCTGCTCATTTACTCTATACTGCCTTGCTATGCTCTCCTACCTCCAAAGAAATTTGGCAAAGGCGCTTGCCCAGGAAGGGTCTGACCAATGTATCATAAGCAAATTTGGGAGTCAATCGGCTCTATCTGCGGGGATTGACCAGATGGCCTCCCCGACTCCCCCAATGCCAAGACTCCGGCTCCCATTTAACCCTCATCCCGTGGCGGTGGCCCGCACTGAGGTGCCAGGGACACCTGCCGCCGTCGCCAAGCCGGACGGTAAGATTACCGCAGCGCCAGCATGCGCTCCAGGGCAATGTTAGCGTCCCTCCGAACGTCCTCGGGCACGGTTATCCGGTTGTTGACGACGCCCTCGGCCAGGCCTTCCAACACCCAGAGTAGGTAAGCCGGGTGGATGCGGTACATGGTTGAGCAGGGGCAACTGACCGGGTCCAGGCAGAATACGGTCTTGTCCGGATTCTGCAGGGCCAGTCGATTGACAAGGCTGATTTCGGTGCCCACGGCCCACTGGCTGCCGGCGGGGGCCTCGTTGATGACCTTGCGAATGAACTCGGTGGAGCCGTTCATGTCTGCCACCTGGAGAGTCTCCATGGGGCATTCCGGGTGTACCAGCACGTTGATGTCGGGGTAGCGTTCGCGGGCGGACTTGACCTGGGCCGGGGTGAACCGGGTGTGGACCGAGCAATGGCCCTGCCACAGGACCATCTTTGCCTTGCGCAGCTGCTCAGGGGTATTGCCCCCCAGCCGCTTGAAGGGGTTCCAGACCACCATCTCGTCCAGGGGAATGCCCAACTTCAGGGCGGTGTTGCGCCCCAGGTGCTGGTCGGGCAGGAAAAGTACTCGCTCCGCCTCGCCGAAAGCCCACTCCAGTACTGCGGTAGCGTTTGAAGACGTGCAGACCGCGCCGTTGTTGCGGCCACACAGGGCCTTTATTCCGGCAATGGAGTTCATGTAGGTAACGGGGATGATGCCGCCGTGGTCGCCCAGCACATCCTGAAGGTCGTCCCAGGCATCCTCCACGTCGTCCATGGGGGCCATGTCGGCCATGGAGCAGCCTGCGGTAATGTTGGGCAGGACAACCTGCTGGTTGGGCGCGCAAAGGATGCAGGCGGTTTCAGCCATGAAGTGGACACCGCAGAAGACGATGTAACTGGCCTCGGGGCGGGACGCGGCCTCCTGGGACAGCAGGAAGGAATCCCCCTGGAAATCGGCGTACTTGATGATCTCTTCCCGCTGGTAGTGGTGGCCCAGGATGGTTACGTCGGAACCCAACATCTGCCTGACCTGGGCAATTCGCTGGTCCAGTTCTTCCGGAGAATAACGCAGGTATTCGGGCGGAATCCGCTGCCAGCGGATATTTACAGCCAGTTCTTCGGCCAGTGACTTGGCCGGAAGTTCATCCTCGGGCCGGCAGAATGCGGCGTGTTCGATTTCAGTCAGGGGTATTGTAGGCGTCCTGGGCTGTGTTGCCATATTTACTCCCTCGGTTAAGGGTGGGCTGATCCGCACCGGGCTCTATCAAGGCGCCGGGGCCCGATTACAGGGGCAGCCTCCGGCCATATATGCCGGTAAGTGTGGTAATTTGTGCTTGCTCAGGGGTCAGTTTGGCGGCCCAATTCGGCTTCCAGTTCACGGATACGGGCTTCGGCCGCCAGGCGGGCTTCCCGCTCGGCCAGGTAGGCTTCGTGTTCGACCAGGCGGGCTTCCTGCTCGGCTAACCGGGCGCCTGCCAATTCATCGTGAGTTTCCAGGTATACCCGGGTTTCGGGATTCCACCAGCGCAACCTGCCACCCTCCCAGCAAATGTCCAAGCCTAGGACATCGCTGCGGCCCCAGAGGGCGGATTCTACCGACCCGCTGATTTCAACTCGCCGGTAAACCCCGTCGGCCAGCCGGTCGCCGGCCAGAGCTGTGTCGTAACGCCGTCCCCCGGTGGGATCAAACCGCCAGTACTCGGGAATCCCAAAGGCCGCATAATCTTCCCGTTTGTCGGTGTAATCGTTGCGGGCGGTGGTGGGCGACGCCACTTCCAGCACAAAGTCTGGTGGCTTGCCGTGCTCCTCGATGGAGTAACCGTTGCGGTCTATGACTCCCGGCCGGTTAATGTCGAAGGCCACGGTCAAGTCGGGAATGCGAGGGTAACGGCTGGGATACCAGTATATTGGGACTTCGGCCAGCACGAGCACGTTCGGCCGGTTGCCAAAATGGAGGCGCAATGCCGGCTGGTGGCCTTCGTCATAGAGGTAGATGGCGTTTTGCATGTCATCCCTGGGTGGAAAGGCAGGGAACTCGGACAGTCTCTCCGGGCGGTTAGCCTGCGTTGTCAGCTTGCTGGTCATGGCTCTCTCTCAAGACTCCAGCTTAGAAAAGTTGATGGGGAGTATGATTGACGCGGGCAGCGTCTCCCTGGGTCGGACTATTTTGAAGCCTCGCTGACGACCAGCGTTCCCTGCAATGCCCAAGGTCCGGTCTGTTCGATGTCCACCGTTGCCAGCTTTCCCGCCATGTCGGTGGCGCAACCTTCTGCGTCTTTCTCGTTGAAGAATACGAGCTTGTCGGTTCGGGTGCGGCCCTGCCATTTGCCTCGCTTGCGTCCTTCCACCAGGACTTCCAACCGCTGGCCGGCCAGTGTTGAATTGGTCTCCCGAAGAATACCCTCCTGGAGAGTGTCCAGTGCCTTCATCCGCCGGTCTTTTGTCTCTGGCGCAACATCATCCGGCATTGTGCGGTGGGCGATGGTTCCTGGGCGGGTGGAGTAGGCGGCGCAGTGGACCTTGTCGAATTTTAGCTCAGAGACCAGGTCCATGGTGCGGCCAAACTGCTCCTCAGTTTCGCCGGGGAAGCCCACTATGATGTCGGTGCTCATAGAGACGCCGGGGATGGTGTCGCGAATGCGGCCAACCAGTTCCCGGTACTCGTCGCGGGTGTAGGGGCGACGCATATTTCGGAGGACTTCATCGTCGCCGGCCTGCACCGGCAGATTGATGTGTTCACACACCTTGGGAAGTTCGGCCACCGCCCGGACGATACGGTCGTCCATGTAGGAAGGGTGGGAGGTAAGGAACCGGATACGGTCCAGGCCCTCAATTTCGTTCAGGCGGGACAGCAGCAGGGAAAGGTCCGGCTTGTCCGGTAGGTCATAACCGTAGGCGTCCACCGTCTGCCCCAGGACTGTTACCTCGCGCACGCCCCGGTTTGCCAGCAATTCCACTTCTCGCACCACCTCATCCACGGGGCGGCTGACCTGGCGGCCCCGGCGGTAGGGAATGATGCAGAAGGTGCACATAAGGTCGCAGCCGTGGATGATGGGCACGTAGCAGGTTACGTCGGGGTGGGACGGCGCCAGCGAACCCACGCAACCCTCCCAGTCCAGTCCCTTGCGTTCACCCACCAGCTCCAGTAGAGGTTCAAACTTCTGGGGCTGCATGAACAGGTCAACGTCGGGAAAGCGTTTCTCCAGTTCGTCGGTCCTGGGGCCTACCATGCAGCCCATCAGGGCCAGAACCCGGTCGGGGCGCTTCTTTTTCAGGGGGTTGACCATCCAGAGGTTGCCGACAACCTTGTCCTCTGCGCCCTGGCGGACAACGCAGGAGTTGAGAACGATAACGTCGGCAGCCTTGGCATTGTCTACGGGACTCAAGCCCAACTGCTCCAGGGCCGACCCTAATCGTTCAGAGTCGGCCTTGTTCATCTGGCAGCCAATGGTCCAGATATAGAACGTATCCATGAGTCGATTTCTTACTCTATCCAACTTGCCCGGCACTGGAAGATGCCGGGCCAAATAGTCAGAAACTGTTTAACTACCCACCACGGGGCGCTGTTTCACTGGTACGAAGGACTATTCTTAATGCCCCCGGAGTAACGGCTAAATTGCCTGTTTAACCACATTATATACCAATAGGAAAGGGGAACTCCGGCATACCCGCAGTGAGCTAATAATTTACCTGAAAAGGGGCTTCTGGGCAACTTTGTCGGCTTAGGGGAGCGATGTGATCGAGATACGCTTGCCCTGGGCGAAGGGTATACGAACAGTTGGCTCTTCTTTGGCTTCGATTTGCTGGGGCAGAGTTACGTAAAATGTTAGAGGTCTCGTGATAGCCCGGTGCACACTCGCCTTATCCCACCGATACCAGTTCCCGATCTTGAGCGGTTGCCTGAAGGGTCTCGGCATACTGGGCTTCCAGCCTGCGGTTTTTAACCCGGAAGCTGGCCAGTTCCATGTCCTGCCGGGCCAGCAGCCTCGAAAGTTCGCGGCGGGCCTGCTTGATTTTGCGGACTTCACTGGTTATGGTCCAAACGGCTACGGCCGGGCCAATGACTATGCCAACCACGGAGACGCTGGCAATGACGGTGCGGGCTGCCGTAGAAGCGGCCAAGGAACCGCCGGTGGACGCAGCGCCTCCGCCCAGCCCAGCAAATCTGGGAGCGATGGTAATGAGCCGGGTTGCCACAGGCTGGATGACGCGGGCGCCCACCGGTTGGACGACTCGCAGTATGTTTGCAGAGCTTGTTTTCCAGATTACGCCGCTAACGGCGCTGAAGGAATGGCGTCCCACAATCTGCCTGGCGGAGCCCGTAGAACCCTGGGTCAGGGTGGTCTTGGGCCGGAGCGGGACTACCTTTCGCCACAGGGACTTGCGCACCGTTTCCGCCTCGTCAGCAGGTTCCGGCGGCGCGAGGGACTCGGGCCTGTCCGGCGGCTCCAGACCCAATTGGCGGCAAAGGAAGTGATGGCGGAGATAGTACTCAGTCAGCAGGCTCCGGTGCCTGGCCTGTGCGTCGGCCAGCTGGGCCCGTAGACTGTTGAGTTCTTTCCGTGCCCGCAGCTTACCCACAGCCTGGGCGGCCGCGGAGCCTACCGTAACGGCGATGGGCACCAGCAATAACGGCAGCGGCATGGCTAGACTATTCCAGCTCAATCAGGGCGTCATTAGCGCCCACTGAGTCCATGGGCTGAACGAATATACCCTTAACTACGCCGTCCTGGGCAGCCCGGATGCTCTGTTCCATTTTCATGGCCTCGACGACGCAGACCTCGTCGCCCGCGGCTACCCGGTCGCCCGGGCGGACGCGGATGGCAATTACCCGGCCCGGCATTGGGGCGCGCAGCACCTTGTCCGAAGGATCGAAGGCAGGGACGGAACTTCCGACGCGGGGGAGTGCCGGAGGCGCAATCCGGCTGGGGGGACGCCGACCCCGGCGCGATGGCGGCTGGGCAGATTCTGCTGGCGGCGCATCGACCTCCACGTAGAAAGTCTGACCGTCAACGTTGACCTCTACGGGTGAACGGCTAACGTCGCCCACCTCGACGGTGTACAACTGTTCCCCGACTCTTACACGGTAGGTGGGCACGGGTATTTTCTCGCAATTGGTTTTCGGCAGGAATTTCGCAGCGCCGGAATCGACCCGGCTGCCATCCCCGGTAATTCCACACAGGCGAACGGCATACCTCTAATCCCGCTTGACCGGCGCCGCATTGAGCGCTTCCAACATGGGCGCCAGGTACTTTGAAGCCCCGTGGAGTTCGAAGCCCACCACGTCAAAGCCGTCATCCTCGCTGCCAAAGTCAATAACCAGAGGTGAAGCAACTTCCCCGGACGTGGCGATTCTCCGGCCGGGTATCTGCATACAAAGTATGTCGACTTCTGCGTCGTAGGTAACTTTCAGAAATTCATTGCCGGCCTTGAAGAATGTCATAGCTGACCTCGTTGGCGCCTTCGAGTTGCTGGGCTATCAAAGTAAACGGTGACGATCAGCTGCGGGTCCGCTTTGGAGATTGCCACCCTTAGCAAAGAGTTCCTACCAATTATGATCCCATAGTAGTTGAAGGAGTTATGAAGTTCGTCGTCAATTACCGCAACAGGGTTTTCCAGGGTTTCGATTATCCAATCAGCGTCGAACTCTCGCGCAATAATCTGTTCCGTTGCGTGGGCCGTGAGTCTTCTTGATAGGCCACCGGCAAGTAGGGATAACTGCGTCATTATACACCTGAGGCAGGTTCGTCGCTCACCGAGGAATTTGGCGCCGGGTCTGGTCCTGGGCCAGGTGGTTGAGGAAGGAGTTGGTGCGAATCTCCTTGTCCAGCCAGTATTGGACCGTTCCGGTGAGTATGGCCTTTAGCTCCTGGGTCAGAACTGGTTCCAAGCGCAGGGAAGGCAGGTCGGCGGCACGGCTGCGGGCCAGCAGGCGCAGTACCTTCAACGCCCTCAGGGAGAGAGGACGCAATCCCGCCTGATCCGGCGTACAGTCGGGGCAGAAGACGCCGCCGCCGTCTGCGCTGTAGCGGTGGCGGTCGGGTTCGATATCCCGGCGGCACTCCACGCAATTCTGGAGCTCCGGCATCAACCCCGAAACGGCCAGCAGGTGCAGCTGGAAGTGGAGCAGCGGCAGTTCGTCGTCCGGAGCCTGGCCGATGGCGGCCAGGGTGGAAAGGGCCAGACTGTGAAGGGGTTCGTTTGGGCTGGCCTCGGACCCGAACCCATCCACCAGTTCGGCAACCTGCAGGCCCCTGGTTACGGCGGTGAGGTTGGTCTTTAGCGGGGTGAAGTTCTCCAGGGTCTCCGCCTGGTTGATAACGTCCAGGGACCGGCCCCGGGACAGGGCCAGGCGGGTAACGGTCAGGGGTTCAAGGTGGCCCACCAGCTTAGCGGTGGAGCGGCGCGCGCCCTTGGCCACGGCCCGTACTTTGCCTGACTCCCTGGTGAAAAGGGTTACCAGCAGGTCGGCTTCTCCCAAGGGGACGCTCCTGAGCACCAGGGCGTCGGCGCGGTAAGTGCGTTGCGGCGGCATACTCGGCTCACATTGCTGACGGTTGGGGCTATTTGCCCAGGAAACAAGTTAAGGAATGCGACCCTGACTATTCCACCGCCTGGCGGCCCTGGAAGGCCCGGCTCAGGGTAAGTTCGTCGGTGTACTCCAGGGAGCCGCCTACCGGCAGGCCACGAGCCAGGTGGGTTACTTTGACGTTGCCCCCGGCCAGGTGACGGGAGATGTACATGGCCGTGGCCTCGCCTTCCAGGGTTGGGTTCGTGGCGATGACCACCTCCTTGACCGCGCCGTCGGAAAGGCGGGCGAACAGTTCCCGCAGCTTGATCTGGTCAGGCCCCACGCCGTTCAGTGGAGAAAGGACGCCGTGCAGGACGTGGTAGAGACCCCGGTAGCAATGAGTGCGTTCCAGGGCCAGCACGTCCAGGGGTTCCTCCACCACGCAGATCTGCTCCCGGTTGCGCTGGCTGCTGGCGCAGATGGAGCAGGGGCTGGCGTCGGTAAGGTTCTGGCACTGGCCGCAGAACATGATGGTCTGCTTGACGGCGGTGATGGCGGCGGCCAAGTCGAAGGCCTCTTCTTCGGGAAGGCGGATGATGAAGTAGGCCAGGCGCTGGGCGCTCTTGGGGCCAATGCCGGGCAGCTTGTTCAGTTCCTGGATGAGCCGCGCCAGCGAAGGGGCGGCCGATGGCAGGTGCTCCAGGGTCATGTCAATTCTTCGTAGTCGCAAGGAAGATTGAAACATGGATGGACAGGATATACAGGACTATCGCTGAACATCACCCCCATCCTGACCTTCCCCCCTTTGATGGGGGAAAGGATCTATTTATACAATCTCCAGGTCAATCTCGGCCCTAGGTCAACCCCGGAATGTTCATGCCGCCGGTTATCACGCTCATCTTGCTGGCGGCCATTTCCTGGGTTTTCTGGTTGGCGTCGTTGAAGGCGGCGGCCACCAGGTCCTGGAGCAGTTCCAGGTCTTCGGCGGCTTCGGGTTCGATGGTAACCGACTCCACCACCTGCTTGCCGGTCATTACCACCTTGACCACGCCGCCGCCAGCGCTGCCCTCCACGGTGGCGGTTTCCAGTTCTTCCTGGATCTTTTGAAGTTGGGCCTGCATCCGCTGGGCCTGGCGCATCATGTTCCGGTTCATTCTAACGTGTCCTCCACGATTCGGGCCCCCATATTCAGTGCGGTACGCACCAGCGGGCTGTGCTGATTGGGCCGGTTGGGTTGAGCGCCCTCTTCCGTCTGTCCCGCCAGGGTTATACGGAAGTTGTAGGGCGTCCCAAAGAAGCGGGTTACCGCCTCCGTTACCTGGTTGCGAGAGCTGGGGTCTTCCATCTCTTCCTGCATCCGCTCCATGTTGGGGCGGTGCACGAAGGGCACCAACAGTGTATCACCTTCAACGGTGATGGTGTTGGGCTTGCAGTCCCGAAGCAGCGCACCCAGGTTGTATCTCTTGCCCGTGGCGCGGCCCAGGGCCTTGACGGTAGCCTGCCACATACCGGCCACGTCCTCGCCCCCGCCGCTGTGTCCCATGTCCTCATTCACCGTAGAGCTGACCTGGGGACGGACCGGGGCGGTACGGGGCCGCTCCGGTTGACGGGGCGGCGGGCTGACCGGATCGGGGGAAGCATCGGACGGCACTGTAGATGGGCCGGACGCCGGCGCGGGATTGGGAGCGGGCCTACGGGAAGGTGGCGCGGTCATGGGGCGGGCTGCGGGCTCTGCCCGGGCGGTCTCCGCCGGAGGGGCTAAGTCGTCGTTGCAAATTTCCACCACAGCCAGTTCCAGGGGCAGAGTGGAAGGGGCATCGTACCGCATATTAACCTCGCCCCAAATGCGTAGAGCCTTGACGATGCGCCAGTTGGGCAGGTTGGCTACAAGTTCCCGCAGCTGCCCGGCCACGTGCTCCGGCAGTTCCAGGGCATCGGCGGCGCCCCATTCCAGCAGCATGGCGGCGCGCAGCAGTTCCAATGTCTGCCGGTGCATCTGGCGCAAGTCTACCCCGTCCCAGGCGGCCTGGTTGATGATTTCCAGGGACGCGGTGGTGTTGCTCATCAACAGGTATTTGACCAGGTCAAGCCAGCGGTCTCCGTGGCCCAGGCCCAGCAGTTCCTCCACGTGAGCCAGGGTTACCCCGTCGCCGCAGGACACCACCAGCTGTTCCAGCAGATTCTCCGCGTCCCGAAGGCTTCCGGCGGCGTAGCGGGCCACCAGCCTTAAAGCGTCCGGGGCCACCGATGCTCCCTCTCCCTCAGTAATCTCTGCCAGCCGCTGGTAGATGCGTTCCGACGGCAGGCGGCGGAAGTCGAACCGCTGGCAGCGGGAGACGATGGTGGGCAGGATGCGGTTGGCCTCGGTGGTGCAAAGGATGAAGATGACGTGGGCTGGAGGCTCCTCCAGGGTCTTCAGGAATGCGTTGGACGCCTGGTCGGTCAGCATGTGGGCTTCATCGATGATGTATACCTTGCGACGACCCTCGGCCGGGGCGAAGTTGACCTTGTCCCGAATCTCCCGTATGTCCTCAATGCCCCGGTTGCTGGCGGCGTCCATCTCAATAACGTCCATGAACCGCTCCTCGTTGAAAGAGACGCAGATGGAGCATTGATTGCAGGGATCGCCCTCCAGGGGGTCGAGACAATTGACGGCCTTGGCGACGATGCGGGCGGTGGTGGTCTTGCCGGTGCCCCTTGGGCCGCAGAAAAGGTAGGAGTGGGAGACGCGTGCCTGCCGGATGGCCTGGCGCAGAGTGGTGGCGACGTGCTCCTGCCCCACCAGGTCGGCAAAACAGCCGGGGCGCCACTTGCGGTAGTAGACCTGGGAAGTCATGACGGTTCCTCCCGGTCAGCGAAAATCTGAGCCAGCGCCTCCTGCTCCAGGGCTTGCATTCGAGCCGTTTCGTCGGGTTCCAGGTGGTCGTGGCCCACCAGGTGCAAGGCCCCGTGGACCGCCAGCAGGGCCAGTTCCCGTTCCACGGAACGTTCCAGGGCCAGGGCCTGGCGGCAGGTCTGCGGGTAGGAGATTATCACCTCTCCCAGGGGAGGCAGCTCATTGGGGGGAAGCATAAAGTCGGGCCAAACTTCGTCTGGGCCGATATATGGCCCATCCTCCCCTTCCCAATGCCCCTGGTGGATGAGGGAGAAGGACAGGACATCGGTGGTTTCGTCCAGGCCGCGGAAGTGATGGTTTAGTTCCCGGACGGTGTCGTCATCGGTCAGCAGCAGGCTGATCTGGCCGGGCTCGCCGGGGTCGAGGGCAAAGTCCAGGGCAATCGAAAGCACACGCTCCAGCCAGGATTCCGAGACTTCATCCCGGAACTCATCGGCTATGGTGATGAGAATGTCCCGTTCGGACTGAGATATCAATGGTTACTCGTGCTCCTGCGGGGACAAAGTGGGGGTGGAGCACCATATTAGCACGAGGCCGAAACCGGGCGTCAAGGCAGCGGGGCAATCTGTCTCGGCATGCTACAATACCGCCACATCAGCCCCCACAAGGAGCGCCTACTGCATATGGCCACCGATCATCCCATCAATGGCGAGGAACCGGAAGTCCAGGGGCTGGTGCTGCCTGCCGGGGGAGTGGAAGACCTGACCGACCAGTTGACCCAGTACATGACCGAAATCGAACTGGGGGGACTGACCGACATCATGGGACAGGTGCTGGACGACTTCCTGGACCAGTGCGGCGGCATGCCGGAAGACCTGTCCGATCCGTCGGCCTTCGACCGGATTACGGGGGGCCAGCTGGCGGTAACCCTGGCCTACCAGGTGGGGCGGCTGGAAGGCCGCTCACCCCAGATTGTGGAACGACTGGTGCGCCAGGCGGTGGAGAAATGGCAGGCTCGCAACCTGGCCGAATCGGAGGAGATTTCCGACGCCGACTTGCGAAATCCCAAGGAGCTGGTCTATCCCCGCCTGCGCCGCATGCAATTCACCGACCCCGATCAACAAGAAGACTAAACATGGATGTGCGGGATTGGCAGGATGTTGTTGTCTCCGGCAGGTTTGGCCACTGAAGCCAGGGTACTGATCTAATTCCAGCCCCATCCTGTCCGTCCATGTTATATCAGGAGGCTTCCATGACTACCGCGCCCGCCGCTTATGACCTGCTGCTGAAGGGTGGTTCCCTGCTTGACCCGGGCCAGGGTATCGTCAACCACAAACGGGATGTTGCTTTCCAGGGCGGTCAAGTGGCGGAGGTGGCGGAGAATATTGCCCCGGAACAGGCCGCCAATGTAGTGGATATCGCTGGCAAAGTGGTAACGCCGGGCTTGATCGACCTGCACGGGCATTTCTATCACGGCGGCACCGGCAGCGCGGTACACGCCGACCAGAACTGCCTCTCAGCCGGGGCTACCACGGGCGTGGATGCCGGCAGTTCCGGATTTCTTAACCTGGGGGCCATGCGGGACTACGTCTTTCCGGCGCACCGCACGCGACTGCTGGCCTTTCTGCACATCGGCGCGGTGGGCCTGGCCGCCAACCGGGTGCTGGGCGGCGGCCTGCAGGACCTGCGCATTATTGACGTGGACCAGACGGCGGACGCGGTAAAGGACAACCCCGGCTTCCTATTTGGTATCAAGGTCCGCATGGAGCTGAACGCGGTATCCTACTGGGACGCCCCGGAGGCCATGCGCCGGGCCCGGGCCGCCGCCGACCAGTCCGGCGGCAAGCTGATGGTGCACGTCAGCGGAACGCCCATACCCCTGCCACAGATCCTGGAGTTCATGGGGCCGGGCGACATCGTAACTCACGCCTTTAATGGCAACCACGAGGGCATCCTGGACCGGCAGGACAACATCCGTCCCGAGGTGCGGGCGGCGTCGGAACGAGGCGTCATCATGGACCTGGGCCACGCCGGTGTCCACTGCGACGTGGAGGTGGCCAGGGCCGCTATCCAGCAAGGAATGCCCCCCGATACCATCAGCACTGACATCCACCTGCCCCCGCCCGGGCGTAGGGTTTATTTGATGAACGATCTGATCAGCAAATTCCACGCCATGGGCATGCCCCTGGAGGACGCCGTGGCCGCCAGCACCTCCCGTCCAGCCCAGGTTCTGGGACTGGAGGAGAAGATTGGTTCGCTGGCGCCAGGAATGTCCGGGGATGCGGCAGTGTATGACCTGCGCGAAGGCAGGTTCGTCTGGCACGATATGGCCCGGAACAAGGTGGAGGGCAAGGTACGGCTGGACACCTTCCTGACGGTGCGAAACGGGGCCGTGGCCTGGCGCGAGGGAAAGCTGACCGAGATGGGTCCTTGCTGAAATATCTTCCCTGGGTAATTGCCGCCACAGTCGCCACAATGGCAGCGATGACCATGCTCGGGTGCAGCCGGTCTGAGCCGGACGCAATTCCGCGAGAGTTGCCGGTGCCCACGGTCGGGTCAAGCCAGCCCTCCAGTGTCGCGAATACGTTGGAGCCCACTGCCGAGGCGACCACAGGGCCACGTAATTCCGGATCTTCGGCCATTGCCATTGCGGAGGCCACTGCCGTCGCGCCGCCCCCTCCGGCTACCGTTGTCCCCAGCGTGGCAGCGGACACGCCCGTGCCTGCCGCTTCCCCGGCTGAGCCGACCACGCCTCTGGCAACGCCCGGACCTCAATCCCTGGCTACTCTTTATCCAGACGGGGAAACGCTCATCCAACTAATAGATCCCCTGGACGAACCCGAATATTACTGCGTGGACGTGCGGGGATTCGGCTCCAACTCCCAGACCGACCGGTCCCTTCAGGCCCACACCTGCAAGCCGGGCGGGGAGGACGAGTTGTTCCTGGTCAACCACCCCTCTGAGGACCAGCTTTTCATGCCGGCCTATGACCTTTGCCTGGAAGCGGAAGGGGACGAGGTCTACACCAGGACATGCTCCGCCGCTGCTTCCCAGATTTTCTCTGTAGGTTCCGACGGCACGGTCCGGACCGGTGACGGGCAGCTTTGCCTGTCGGTGGCCCCCGGTGAGGGCGAGCAGGCGGGCGGGATATCCCACCTGCGCCGGGAATTGATGATGTTGGATTGCACCGAAGGGCAGCGACACCTTGCCCGCTGGATATTGCCTGGCAGTAGTCCCTCAGCCGCCCAGGCGGCGTCGACCCGCCTGATGTACGACGCCCTGGATGGTGCACTGAGGGGAGATCCCTGGGGCCTTGCCAGGCTGGGAAACTCGGGCGATCCGGCATACGTCCCAGTGTTGGTGGAGCTGATGCGGTTCCCCTGGTGGCAGATTGACCGGGACGTGGAAGTGGCCCTCTACGAGGCACTGGACACAATTGCTGAGCGCAACCCGGCCATCGCTGACGTTGAGCCGGGTTCAGACGTAGATGAGTGGGCTCGGTGGGTGGTGTGGATAGGCAAGCACCCGGAGGTGTGGCCGCCGCCCGGCTTTGCGGGCTGGAAGGGCCGCTTGTTCGGCGATCTTGTTGACCCGGCCATGGGGGCGTTCCTGTACGACGGGATTCGGGCTAATATCAGGGTTGAGGAAATTGTCTGGGGTGGAGTCCGCAAGGACGGTATCCCGGACCTGACCGACGCGCCGGTTATTGACGGGGCCAATGCGGATTACCTTGACCCGCAGGACCGGGTATTCGGGGTCTCATTCAACGGGGAACATCGGGCGTATCCGCACCGAATCATCAACGCCCATGAAATGGCCAATGACGTTGTGGGAGGTGTGCCCTTCGCCCTGGCCTATTGAACTCTCTGCGGTGCTGGAATCGTGTATTCCACCAACATCGACGGAGAAAGAGTAGAGTTCGGCACCTCGGGGATGCTGTACCGCAGCAACAAGCTGATGTACGACCGCAAGTCCAACACTCTCTGGAACCAGTTCACCGGCGTGCCGGCCGCCGGCCCTCTGGTGGGCACGGGGATGCGGCTGGAGCTGCTTCCCGTGGTAACCACAACGTGGGGCGAGTGGCTGGCGGCCCACCCGGACACCACGGTACTGGCCCAGGAAACGGGCCTGTATCCCGGCCGTTTTTACCAGTCGGAATGGGACCCTCGGTCAATCTACTTCAACTACCGGGAAACCCCCCTGACCATGTTCCCCGTCTGGCAGACCAGCGAGGACCTGACCACCAAGGGCCAGGTTATTGGATTGAGGGTCAACGGTGAAGCCAAGGCCTACCCGTTGGAAGTCTTGCGGACCGATCCGGTGGTCAACGATGAACTTGGTGGCCAGTCCCTGGTAGTAGTTACCGTCGGGTGGATAGGCAGCCGCGCCTACGAGAGGGGCGACCGTACATTCATCCTGGAAGAGGGCGCCGATGGGGAGGAAACAGTGCTCACCGACAGCGACGGCCAGCTTTGGCGCGTGGAAGAGGACGCCCTGGTGCGAGTGGACGACCCGTCAGTCCGGTTGCCCCGCATACCCACCCATAACGCCTACTGGTTCGGCTGGTATTCCTTCTACCCGGAGACGAGGGTTTACCGGGCGGGGGAGTGAAGGGTGTACAGATATTGTGCCAGGATGGTTCTCCAATCTGGCAGGGAAACTAAAATGGATGGAACGCTTCTTCACCTGGCCTGGCGCCCGACTGAACGACGACGCACCTCTTTTCAATATTTTCCCGGAACCTCTCCGGCATAGTATGCCAGTCCAGAATGTCAACGTTTATAGGCAGAGCAGACTCCTCAAACGCCTGCCTTAGCTGGGCGTACCTTCTGAACTCCAACGGTTCGTTGCCCTTAATGGCCAGGTCCAGGTCCGAATATTTGCGGGCGTTTCCCTTCACTCGGGAACCAAAGGCTACAACCTCGCAGTCAGGCACAAGCCGGGCCAGAATGCGCGTGACGGTCTCGAATTGTTTCGGAGCGAGGTCAATATTCATTTCGTTTTTCAAGGCTCCGCAACAGTTGGCGGGCGTGAGGGAGAAAATCAGAAATCAGGTGGAAAGTTCGCTGTGCAAAGTTCACACTGTAGAAATGGCTGGTCTGGTTCCGAGCTATCCGGAACTCCATCCATTTCTCCACGTCATCAATCAATTCCGCGGAACCCGCATCCCGGAACAGGCTACCCCTTAAGGGAATGTCGGACTCTCTCAGCCACTTTTGAATGGACTTGTGACATTCATCGTAAGCTACTTCAAAACACTGAATAACTCCGCTTCGGAATATGTCCCGGGCCTCTTCGGGCAAACTCTCCATGAACGCAGAATCGTTTGCCCAGCGCATAGCACCTTCACAGGACTCAATAGCTCCCCGGAGGTTATCCATTTCCGGTGGAGAGGCCAAACTAACCTCCTATTATGATCCTAGGGTTCAAGACTATTGGCATCAGTTCGTATTGTACAGCCTGCGTAGGCAGAGTGGTTTGAAAGGAAAAAATTTTAACAAGATCAGCTACCCCTCAATCCCGAACAAGCCCTGGGCATTCTCCCCCAAAATCCTGCGCTTCTCGAAATCATTAAGGTGCTTCAGGGAGTTTAGCCAGCCCACCGGGTCGGTGGGGCCCATGTCAAATGGGAAGTCGTCGCCAAGCATTACCCGGTCCGCGCCCACCCGGTCCACCAAGTATTTGAGGCCCTCGTCGCTGTGGGTAATGCTGTCGTAGTAAAGGTGCTGCAAATAATCGCTGGGCATACCCTTGATTTCGTTCACCTTGGGTTCCGGCCGCACCCCCGCGCCAAAGTCCATGCGGCCGATGCCGAAGCAGGCGTAGCCCCCGCCGTGGGCGAAACAGAGGTTCAGGTTGGGGCACTTGTCCAGCACACCCCCGAAGATGAAGGAGGCGATGGCGATGGTGGTGTCCAACGGAAAGCTGATCAGGTTGGAGAGGTAATAGCGGCTGGCGCGGTCGGAACCCGCCGGGTTGTGGGGATGGAAGAAAACAAAAGCCCCCAGCCGTTCCGCAGCCTGGAAGAAGGGCAGGAAGCGTTCCTCGTCCCAGTTGTGGCCTTCCATGTTGGTGTTAAGTTCGACTCCCGCCAGGCCCAGGTCACCCATTGATCGCTCCAGTTCCTCCACCGCCGCCGAAGTGTCCTGCATGGGCACGGTCGCCAGACCGATGAACCGGTCGGGACGGACCATCGCAAATTCGGCAATCCCGTCGTTAAGCTCCCGCGCTGATGACAGGCCCTCGCCCGGGTCCAGGTGGTAGTTGGTAAGGTAAGGGGCCACCGACAGGACGTGAACGTCAACGCCCTGCCGATCCATGAAGGCTGTCCGCTCCGCGGGATTGAACTGCCATTTCTCGTCTATGGGGCCGGCCACCCGGTTCATGGCGTTGATATACCTGATGCCGTCGCGGGTGAACAGGCTGGCCCCGTACCAGTTGCCGTCCCTTTCGTTGGATTCCCAGAAACAGTCGGGGACGATGTGGCTGTGAACGTTTACGACTTTCATACTACTGCTCCTTTCGCAAAGGGCTACAGTATCCCATCAGCCTCTACAATCATCAACCCGAACGCTAGCTGATCGGGGACCTGTCTGGACAATGGCTGATGAGGGTTCTCAGGGGCTGCCCTTGTGACCGCTTGAGTGGTGAGGGTGCCGCTGATCCGTCAGGTCTTGTAAAAGGAACCTGCCGCTGTCAAACTGTAGGCCATGAAACTTGGTGAATTTGAACTCAAGGAACCCCTGCCTGAACTGAAAGACCCCCATCTGCTGGCGGTACTTCGCCCGTGGATTGACGTGGGACGGGTGGGCAGCCTCAGCCTGGGCCGCATTCAGCGGCACCTGCGTGCCAGGGAACTGGGCCGCCTGCACCGGCCGGGCCTGTTTTATGACTTCACCCGTTACCGTCCCCGTTCCCTCATTAACCAGGGCAAGCGCGAGGTGACCATCCCCAACACCATAATCCGCTTTGCCCAGCGGGAAGAGGGGCCGGACATTGTGCTTGGGCACCTGCTGGAACCGCACTTGTACGGAGAGGACTACGCGGAAGCCATGCTGGATATGCTCCGCCAATTGGGTGTGAAGCGGTACTCCATGGTAGGCGCCATGTACGACATGGTCCCCCATACTCGCCCGCTGCTGGTTTCCGGTTCCGGCGTGGGCGGCGACCTGGAGGAGGAACAGCGGCAGAACCGGGTGAAGACCAGCGACTACGAAGGGCCTTCCACCATCACTTACCTCATTCCCCAGGAAGCAGCCAAGGAGGGTATCGAGACCCGTACCTACGTGGTTCATCTCCCCCAATACTTCCAGGTGGATGAGGACCTGATGGGCACCTCCCGGTTGATGGAGATTCTCTGCAACCAGTACAACCTGCCCGACCGGTTGATTGAACCGGACCGGGGCAAGGAGCAGTACGACGGAATCGCCGACATGGTCAGCGGCGAGGGCGAGGACGTATCGTCCCTGCTGGCCCAACTGGAAGAACACTACGACCGGGAGCATCGGGCGGAGCAACCCCCGCCGCCGCCCCTTTCCGCCAACATCGAGGAGTTCCTGCGCGACCTGGACCTGGGGTTTGACCGGCCTGCGGAGAGTTGAGGCAGTCAATAGTAGCAATTTGGGCAAGCGAGTAGTGAAACCCGGCGGTTCAACGCCGGGTTTTCTTTTACCGTTGGACGGTTCTGCGGCCGGTCCCATGGAAGCTAGGGTGCATTCCGGGCCCTCCTGCCGATACTTGGCAATCCCCTACGTGGGCAGTATAGTATCCCGTACCTTGCGCGGCCCCTTTTGGGCCGCATCTGGCGTTCTTTGCCCTTTGTGTTCCATGTCTGATTCTGACTACGATTACATCATCATTGGCAGCGGCATTGCCGGTCTTAATACCGCCCTGCTGGCGCGGGAGCATGGTTCCACCCTGATTCTCACCAAGGGCAGAGTGGACGACTGCAATACCCGCTACGCCCAGGGTGGCATTGCCGCGGCTGTGGGCGCGGGCGATACGCCGGCCCTGCACATGCAGGACACGCTGACTGCGGGAGCCGGCCTGTGCGACAGGGAGGCTGTGGAAGTCCTGACCAGCGAGGGGCCCCAGCGGGTGGCCAGCCTGATTCAGTGGGGTGTTCCCTTCGATACCAGCCACGGCGAAATTTCCCTGGGCATGGAGGGTGCCCATAGCCGCCCGCGTATCCTCCACGCCGGGGGCGACGCCACCGGCCAGCACATCGAACTGACCCTGGCGGCCCGGGTTGCCGAGTCCGATATCAAGGTCCTGGAGTTTACCCTGGCCACCCGCCTGATAGCCAAGAACGGGCGGGTGGTGGCGGTTGAAACCCTCAACAGCGAAACAGGGGAGAGCGAGACTTTCAGCGGCCGGAACATCGTCATCGGCACCGGCGGAGCCGGCCAGCTATTCAAGTACACGACCAATCCCCAGGTGGCCACCGGCGATGGTGTGGCCCTGGCCTTCCGGGCCGGCGCCCGGGTGATGGATATGGAGTTCTACCAGTTCCACCCCACGGCCCTCAGCCTGAAAGAGGCGCCCACCTTCCTGCTGTCCGAGGCCATGCGCGGCGAGGGAGCGGTCCTGCGAGATGCGGAGGGACGGGCTTTCATGGCCGACTACCATCCTCTGGCCGACCTCGCGCCAAGGGACGTGGTCGCCCGGGCAATTGCCTCGGAAATGGAAAAGACCGACGGGGCCAAGGTTTACCTGGACATTTCCCACTTGCCGCCCGATGTAATCCAGAGCCGCTTTCCAACCATCTATCATTTTTGCCTGGGCTACGGGGTGGACATTACACGGCAACCGGCGCCGGTGGCCCCGGCCGCCCACTACATGATGGGGGGCATCAAGATCGACACATGGGGCCGTACCAACGTCCCCGGACTCTACGCCTGCGGGGAAGCCGCCTGTTCCGCCGTCCACGGTGCGAACCGCCTGGCCAGCAACTCCCTGCTGGACACCCTGGTTTTCGCGCGCCGCCTGGTTGCCAGCAGCCTCGGCCAGGCCCCTGATATGGTAGATGAAGACTCCGAAGAAATCCTGTTGAGGCGGATACCCGAACGGGCGCCGGTCTGCGCCACGATGCCGGCCCCAAGCCTGGAGAATCTGCAGGACCTTACCTGGCGCAACGCGGGCATCAACCGCAACGGGTCCCGCCTGCTGCTGTCCGCACGGATTCTAAACCTTTGGCAGCGGATGATGCCGACGCCGGACGACCGGCCATCCTGGGAGCTGAGCAACATGGTCCTGCTGGCCCGGTTAATGGTGGAATCGGCCCTGCTGAGGCAGGAGAGCCGCGGTTCCCATTACCGGCAGGACTTCCCCGAGACCAGCCCGCAATGGGAGAAGCACGTGGCCCTGACCCAAGAGGAGGTAGCAGCATGAGCCAACTGCCCCCGGAAGTGTACAACCTGATCGACGCCTCCCTAACCGAGGACGAGATTTTCAACGATCCTACCACCGGCCTGCTAATACCGCCGGACATTACCGGCGTGGGCATGCTGCGGGCCAAGGCCGTGGGCGTGCTGGCAGGGACGGACGTGGCCGGGGCGGTGTTTCACCGGGTGGACCCCGATCTGCTGTTTGAGACTCTGATGGTCGACGGCGACGCCCTGGCTCCCGGCGCCGATATCGCCCGGGTTGAGGGTTCGGCGGGCAGCATACTGCGGGCCGAACGTATCGCCCTGAACTTCATGCAGCGTATGAGCGGCATCGCCAGCGACACCAACCGGTACGTGCGGGCCATCGACGGCTGCCGCGCCCGCATAGTGGATACACGCAAGACGGCGCCAGGCCACCGGTACCTGGACAAGTATGCGGTACGCATGGGCGGTGGCCACAATCACCGCCTGAACCTGGCCGATGGTATATTGATCAAGGACAATCACATCGAGGCCCTGGGCTCCCGGGAAATGGGGCTGGCTGACGTGGTAAGGCTGGCCCTGGCGAGAGCCTCCCACACCATAAAGGTTGAAGTGGAGGTGGAATCCATGGCCGGAGTACGGGAGGCCCTGGATGCCGGCGCCCACATCATAATGCTCGACAACATGCCTGTTCCGATGATGCAAGAAGCTATGGACATAATCGGCGAACAGGCGGTGGTGGAGGCTTCGGGCGGAATCAATATGGAAACGGTCAGGGCCGTGGCGGAAACGGGCGTTCACCTTATCTCCATAGGGGGTCTTACTCACTCGACCCAGGCCCTGGACATAAGCCTGGACCTGGAGTTTCCCTAAGCTAACACTATTTTCATCGGGCGCCCGTCGTGGGCATGATTGCCGGTGCGGCGGGGCCTGGACTACCTGGTATCTGCTGAATATATTTGAAGAGAAGGAGAAGATAGCAATGGCGCGACTACCCAACGTAACCAGGGAAGAACTTTCTCCGGAAGACCAGCACTTCTTCGACGAAATTGTAGGCAGCCGGGGCAGCGTCCGCGGCCCCTACGGCGTGCTGCTGCACAGCCCCAAGCTGGCGGCCCGGGTGGCCCACACCGGCACCTACGTCCGCTTCGACTTTGACATTCCTGAAGCCCTGAAGGAAGTAATAATCATCGCCACGGCCCGGGAGATTCGAAACCAGTACGAGTTTGCCGCCCACGCCCGCCTGGCCCGAGGCCACGGTGTGACCGAAGATACCATCGGCGCCATAGCCCGCGGCGCCGCCCCGGAAGGCCTGTCCGGCGATGAGGCCCTGGTGGTGAAGTACGTTCAGGAATTGCTGCAGAACCGCAAGATCAGCGACGCCACGTTCAACGCCGTGATGGAGCGGTTCGGCACCCAGAACACGGTGGACATAACCGGTCTCATTGGCCACTACATGCTGGTGGGCCAGATTCTGACCGCCTTCGAAGTGGAACTGCCCGAGGGCGCCAAGGCTGAAATAGTCGACTAAGCTGCCGGAGGCGTCGAAAATGCCCGTTACTGACGGTATAGTCACCGCCCTGGAACGGAACTGGGATATGGTGGACCGGGCCCTGGAAGGAATGGACTACGAGACCATGAACCGCCGCCCCAACGAGTCGTCCAATTCCATATCGTGGATTCTGTGGCACATGAACCGGGTGTGGGACACCCTGCTCAACACTTACCTGCTGGAAACCCCGCAGTTGTGGATACGGGAAGGCTGGCACGAAAAGTATGATATGCCGGCCGATTCGGACGACCGCGGCGTGGGCTGGACCGCGGAGCAGGTGGCTGCGTGGGAACCACCCTCGGTGGAGGCGCAACTGGGGTACTACGAGGCGATCAAGGCGCAGGCATCCGAATACCTGGCTTCGGTGACGCTGGAGGACCTGGAAAAGCCCATCGTAATTCCGCCTTTCACCGAACCCCGCTCCGTGGGATCTGCCATCGGCCAGCGCACCTGGGACAATGTGGCCCACGGGGGACAGATTGCCTACCTGAGGGGCTATTACCAGGGAATGGGCTGGTACCCGCGCTAGTTAAGACTACCTTCTCGGTCGATGGCGGTCGGCGCTGTCCAGCATCAATGTTACCGGCCCGTCGTTTTGCAGGGATACCTGCATGTACTCCTGGAACAAACCGGTGGCAACGTCGAGGCCCTTCTCCCGGAACAGGCCCACAGTGTGTTCGTATAGCCGACGAGCCTGCTCCGGCGGGGCGGCCTTGGTAAAGTCCGGGCGGCGCCCCTTGCGGGTGTCGCCGTATAGGGTGAACTGGCTCACCACCAATAACTGGGCTCCGGTGTCCAGGGCGGACAGGTTGAAGCGGTTCTGCCGGTCGGCGAAGATGCGCAGGTTGACCGTCTTGTCCACCAGGTACTGGGCGTCGACCTCGGTATCTTCTTCGGATACGCCCAGAAGCACCACCAGCCCTGGGCCGATGCTTCCCACCTCCCGGCTTTCCACCGTAACGGACGCGCTGGCTACCCGCTGAATCAAGGCCCTCAAGTCAGATACCTCTCTACTTCTTCCCTGTTGAAAGTCCGCCAATCAAAAGCGCAGGCCCAGAGGTGAATCTGGGCCTGTGGAGAGCCATATCGTGGCAGGGTTGAGAGACTAGGCTGACGTTTCGGCTGCCGCCGGAGTGGACTCGCTCTTGGAATCGGAGGATGAGGAGCCGTTGGACGAGCCGGAGGACTTGCTTTCCGATGCGCTGGAGCTTTCCTTCTCCTTGGTTTCCGAGGGCGGAGACTTGGGCCTGCCATAGTCGGTAGTGTAGAAGCCGGAACCCTTGTAGATTACTGGTACGGCGTGGAAAACGCGCCTGCCCTCGCCGGCACACTCCGGGCAACTACCGGAACCGGCTTCCTTGAAACTCTGGACCAGCTCAAACTGGTGATCACAACTGGTGCATTGATAATCGTAGCGGGGCAATTTATTCCTCCCGGGGACAACTGCGCCCGGCCTACAGCCGTTGGCTTATCCCTAAATGTAATCATTTGGTTTGTTGATAATCCAGACATAAATTTATCATTGGGGCAGGCCGCTGTCAAATACGATAAACCGCTGTAAGAAGCCGAACTTCGGATCGTTTAGCGCCAGGTCTTACATTCTCTCGAAAACGCCCATGACCCGTTCCTAAAACCAGGTCAACCCAAACTCAGACTCAGCAGAAAACCACTGACCTGTTCGTTCAACCCTACTTTAATTCTGCTACAATCCCCCTAGCCCTACGGTGGTTTACTTACGCATTTCCAGGCAAGGGGCTCGAACTCGACCAATGCCAGGCTTCAAGGATTCTGTGGACGACCTTTTCCTGCGAGTGAGCAACCTTCCGGTCGGTTCGATTCCGGCCATCCGACCTATCAGAAGGGACTTGAGCCGCCATGTTTCCGGCGCCGACACGGAGTCAGTCCTGGCATTGGTCCTGGCCATCGTTGATCGTTCGTTACAGGACGACGAACCGGACTTACGTTGGGTGGGCTACGAAATTGCCCACTATCACCGTCCCACCCTGGCCTCGCTGGACCTGGAGACTCTCGAACGACTGGGCCACGGCCTGGATAGCTGGGACTCGGTGGATGTCTTTTCCCTGTACCTGTCGGGACCGGCCTGGCGCAATGGGCAGATCGGTGATGACGATGTTCACATCTGGGCCAGGTCGCCAGACCGCTGGTGGCGACGGGTAGCCCTGGTGAGCACCGTGGCGCTGAACCTGAAGGCCAGGGGAGGTACCGGCGACGTGCACAGGACTATGGCCGTTTGTAGGATGCTGGCGGACGATGGGGACGATATGGTGGTAAAAGCCCTGTCCTGGGCTTTGAGGGTGGTCTTGCCCTATGATCGGGAGGCGGTGGCAGACTTCCTGGTTGAATATGACCACTGCCTGGCCGGCCGGGTGAAGCGTGAGGTGACGACGAAATTACGCACTGGCAGGAAGAATCCCCGCCGCGCGGTCCGCGCCTGACCGGCCACCACCAAAGTCGCCTGCGCCTGTTGGCCAGGCGTTCAGCAAGAGTACATCCTTCGTGAATCTTGGTGTCCCTTCCTGGATTAAACATAAATGGAGGTGCTGTTATGAAAGCTGCCGTTCTGCGCGAGGTAAACGTACCCCTGGAAGTGGAAGAGGTCCAGGTGGATGCCCCCGGTCCCCGGGAGGTATTGATCCGCACCGGGGCCAGCGGCGTCTGCCACAGCGACCTGCACTACGTGGAGGGAAGCTACAGCATCCCCAAGCCGGCCATCCTGGGCCACGAAGCGGCCGGCATAGTTGAGGCCGTGGGCGAGCAGGTCTATTACCTTAAGCCGGGGGATACGGTGATAATGTGCCTATCCGTATTCTGCGGCCATTGCGAGTTCTGCCTGCGGGGGCAGCCAGTCCTGTGCACCCGCACCGACGTAGTGCGAAGCGCCGACCAGCCACCACGTCTCAGGAAGGACGGGGAGGGTATAACCCAGATGGCCCAGCTTGGTTCCTACGCCGAATTGATGCTGGTCCACGAAAATGCCTGCGTCAAGGTGCGGGAAGATGTGCCCATGGACCGCCTGGCACTGATTGGCTGCGGGGCGACTACCGGACTGGGCGCCGTGCTGAATACGGCGGCGGTGGAGCCGGGCAGCACTGTGTGCGTGGTGGGCTGCGGCGGTGTGGGTCTCAACTGCATCCAGGGAGCGGCCCTGGCCGGCGCCCTGCGCATCATAGCCGTGGACACGGTGGAGACCAAGCTCACCATGGCCCGGGAGTTCGGCGCCACCGATGTTATCGATGCCTCCAGCGGGGACGTGGTGGAGAGGATTCGCGACCTGACCGACGACGGGGTGGACTACTCTTTCGAGGCCATTGGATTGAAGCAGACCGCGGAGCAGTGCTACCAGATGCTGCGTCCAGGCGGCACCGCAACGGTGATCGGCATGATTCCCGAGGGAACGATGATCGAGATTGACGCCGGCGGCTTCCTGCGGCGGGAACGAAAGCTGCAGGGGAGCAGTATGGGTTCCAATCGGTTCCGCACCGATATGCCCCGCTACATCGAGTTTTACCTGCAAGGGCGCCTGAAGCTGGACGAACTGGTCAGCCAGCAGATGAAGCTGGAGCAAATAAACGAGGCCTTCGCCGACATGAAAGGCGGCAACGTGGCCCGCAGCGTGATTCTGTTCGATTAAGGGTTGGCCGTTACACCGACAGGCTATGGAAAGGGGGCGGGCTTCTAACCCGCCCCGTATTGTGCGCCGGTTAAAATGCCAAGGGTTACTGCCCTACTCCCCAAAGACCGTGTCCTCAACTCCGGCTAGCCCCAGGTTCTGGATGCGCCGGTCCTGTTCTGGCGGCGTGTCGGCGATAGCATAGGGCTCTTCAGTGAAATGAGTTGCCAGGTACTCCGCCAGGGTGTCCTGCTCGGTGCCAGGGTCTGTGAAGGTGGCCAAGTCTGGAGCAATGCCTACCGGTGCGGCGGCCAGAGCAATTCTGTCTGATGCCGGTGCTGGGAAAGGGTAGTCCTCGCCTCCTCCGGCCAGGAAATCGAGAGTCACTATCTTGATTGCGCGGCCGGGGTCGCCGGCCAGTTCGCCGTTCTCGACGACCCGATCCTTTATCGCGCCGTCATCGTCCACGATGGCCAGGGACTGGATGCGCTCTCCTGTAGGAGCATCTGGGTCAAAGCTAAATCGGATCCCGGCGACCTGGGGGAACCGCCCGGCGGGTACCTTTCCTGCGCCGTCAAAGCCGATGGAATGTTCCATTACCTGCAGAAACTGGACTGCGGTCAATTCCGCTATCACCAGGTCATTGTTGAAACGCAGGGCGCCCTCAATATCAAACTGGGAGACTGACCCGGCTGCCTTGCCCACGTCAGGGTTAGCCTGGGGCGGCAGGTATTGCGCCAGGGCTGGGTCGTTCGTACCCTGCGGTTGCAGAATCATGCCAATCTTGTCCCTTATTCCTCCCCCATTCTTGACGGACACGGCCACTTCCGCGTCAATCAAGCGTGCCGTCCATAGGTTGGCATCGGCGGTCAGATTGCCCAGGTTGGTCTCTTCGGTTCGCACGGAGCCGCGAAGGCCATTGAGGAAAACTTCGGTACGGGCGATTACATTGCCGTCCCGCGCCTTCAGCACTTTTCGCAGGGAGCCGACTATCGCAGTTACATCGGGCAGCGGGGTGCCCGCAAAGCGACCGCCGTCCCGAGGACTGGTGGCGTAGGCGCCACTCTGGTTGGGGTCAATGGAGCCAGGGACGACCAGGCCGTCTGAGTCAAACTCTACCACCAGCCGGCCCATGTACCTGTAATCGGCGTCGGTGTTTACCAGCAAAACCGGTTCGCCTCGGGCTGACTTGTACAGCAGAGGGTAGGCGCCTTTTGCTTCGTCGCCTGGCCATAGGCGGTCGTTCTCGTCAGCCAGTAGGGTGTTGGACCCACCGGCCACGATAATGTCCACGTTGTCCAAGAGCGCAGCCAGTTCCTGCTCAATGGCCAGTTGCTGCATGTGGGCCAGCAGAACAACCTTGTTGATGCCCTGGTCGGTCAGGCCATCAACGGCCGCCTGAATGATGGCGGCCAGCCGCGAGATGTCGGCGCTGTCTTGGGGCAGGACAGTGATGTCGCCGGCCCTGGTGATGCTGGCCAATGACGGAGTGGTGGCGCCAACGATGCCGATGCGCTGGCCGCCCACCGTAATTGTTACGCTGCCGGCCAGCCCAGCCTCCGCCAGGTCAGCCTCCTGACCGTCATCCACTACCAGGGCTGACAGGTTTTCGTCGTCCTCGAACCTCAGGTTGCTGGAGAGATAGGGGAAGCTGGCCCCTGGATAGGCGGGGTCGCCCTCCTCGCGGGTAATCAGTCTGGCAAAGGATTCCGTGCCCCGGTCGAGTTCATGGTTGCCCACCGCCGAAGCCTGGAATCCCATGGCGTTAAGCAGGGCTATGTCGCCGCGGCCCTCGCCGGGCGAGCCCAACACGGCGGCGGTTTCGTCATCGGCGGCGGCGAAGTAGCGGGGGCCAGGGATATAGTTATCGCCTGAACTGACCACCAACGTATTGTCAGGGAACTGCCGCCGGAGACCGTCGAGGATTGCCGAAAAATTCTCTACATTTGAAAGGGCGCCGGTGCTGCCGTCCATATCCGACGCGTGGAGCAATTGGAGGGTGAATGTGCCCTCGGTAGCTTCCCAGCAGGCGACGCCTGGCAACAACGCCAGGGCTATGGCAAAAGTGGCCATAAGGGCCGGGACAAGCTGGTGAGACAAATGGCTGGGCATGCCTGGGCCTCTGGATGAAGGATGAACACCTTGCCGTGCGGTATGACCGGCGATACCGTGCCCGCGGCCGTTCTACCGGGCGCGGGGGTTATCAGTGTATCCACGAAATGCGCCGACCATGGTGCGCGGGCCGTAAGGATATGGTGAAGTTAGGCGAATAGACAGTGTAACTGCAAAGTGGCGGAAGTTGTAAGGGAGGTATCAAGCCGGGAACGGAACGCCGGGAACGGAACGCCAGGAACAGTATGCGGGACGGTGCTGGCAGCTTTGGCAGGCCAACGAAGGGGGCGGGTCAGAGACCCGCCCCGGGTATTGCTTGAGCCGTTTGCCATGGAAGGAAAGTAATGACAAAGGCCCCTATTAATAGGTGAATATCATGGTGTTTGCCCGGAGGCGAGG
>JAPPLU010000080.1 GCA_028874075.1 Chloroflexota bacterium | reverse complement strand
GGCTTTGCACAACAAGGCCCTCCTGCACAAAAAGTCGGCGGTCTGCACAAAAAGTCTGGACGGAAGTCCAGTCTTCGATCACGGCTCTCTAGAGCAATCGGAGCGTATGGTGGAACACCTCCGTAATGAAGTCGTCCCAAGCGGACGGGTTATTCAAGAGGTCGTAAAGCAGGAAGTCTCTGTCCATGTGAAGTTCATTGAGGCGCTGCCGCATCGCCGGGGTGACGATGCCCAGGACCGCGAAGTTGCGGGAGCGGGCAGGAGTCTCGGCGAAACTCTTTTGGATCGCTCCCAGCCGTTCCAATGCACCAGCGGGGTCTGTGCCACTCTTTATCTCAATTGTGGACACGATTTCCCATGCGCCCTGGGCATTAAGGGCCTCAAACTTGATGTCCGGTTCAGAGCCATAGACCATTCGGATGGCGTCGTTTGCTCCAAAAGTCGTCGTCCCGCCATCGAAGTGTGGCTGGAGGGCCGCCCCATCGCCCCGTAGCCATTCGATGATACCCTCCTTGACCGCAGCTTCCCCTTCCTGGCCGATAAGGTTCCTCAAAGCCCCGTCCTCGGTAATCCCGATGGTCGCCAGGATGTTCCTGTACCCGTTCTCCAGCGTCCAACCTTCAGTGCCGGTGATTACGACGGATATAACCGCGTTGTAGGTGCGGGCCACACAGAGGCACCGGGTCTCAGTCGGGCGGCGGCGCAATGTCCCGGATTCCCAGTTAACCACGGAAGACGCCATTGCCTGCACCCTCTTCAGCGACAGGGTGGCAATGCCTCGATAGTGCAATGAAGTTTCGGGATGTTCCCGCAGCAGGTCAGGGTGGGCAAAAACCAACTTCGGGTCAATGCCGGTCTGGACAATGTGATCCCACGCCTCCTGAGCGATAGCCAAGTCCTCGAGGAGGCTGGCAAACTCCAACGTGCCGGTGAAATCCTGGATTATTTCCCGGACTCTCTCATCGGAGCGCCCCCGGACCGTTTCCGAGATAACCAACGCCCGTTGGCGGGATTCCTCCAGCCGCGCCTCCCGGCTAACCATCCGACTTCCTCCAATGATAGACGCACTTCCTCAACTCTTTTCTCCCGAACCGGCCCATCTGCTGGCTGGAGTTGCCTTTGCCCCGGTTCAGGGTCCAGATGGACTCGCACCGGAATCCAGATTGCTCGGCGAAGTCCGACAAGATGAGGTCCACCGGAACTTCCTCGCCGTGATAGCGGACATTGTCGTTCACCATGTAGACATGACCGCCCGGCGGAACCAGCCGCCCCAGCTCGATAACAACAAGAGCCATTTCGGTGAAGTAGTTTTCCACCAGGTCGATTACGTTCCGATTGCTCAGGTTCTTGGCCTCCCTGTTGAGAACGCCCAGGGCTTCCTGCAACGCGGTTTGGCCGTCGGCCATTTCCAAGGCTTGACTGACCTTGGCGGTCTGCCCGTAGTCCCGTTGCAACTGCTCCCGCTTAGACCTGTTTTCGACGGTTGCGGATAGCAACACTTGGCGCAGTTCCTTTAGTCTCGCGGCGTCATATCCCATGTACGCGAGTTCCAAGGCATATATCCGGGTGTAATCGTACCGATTCGCATAGGGGGGGGAGGTCACCACTACGTCGAAGCCGTTGTCAGGGAGCCGTTGAAGTTCGTAAAGGCTTGACCCCTCGATGAACTCGGGGGCAGTCCCGCCGTACTTGTCTTTCAACACCGCAAGGTCATCCGCCATCTCGCCAATCCGCCGGCTCAATGCCTCGCCCAGCGTCGGCAGGGAAGCCTTGTGCAGCTTGGGCTTTACATCCCGGCCCGACTGGGGATCCCAGCGGAGAAACTGGCCGTCCTTGCGGGTATAGCTGATTTCCTCAAGAATGCTCACGCAGGCCAGCGTCAAGACGGATCGCAGGGAGTGGTCCGCAACTCCAGCCATGAACTCCCGTGCTTTCGCCAGGTCCCGCTCCGTTTGGTCAGGAAAAGCGTGTTCCGTTATCGGGACATGGGGGAACATCAAATCGGGGTTGTAATCCTCGCCCGCAAGGGCTTCAAGCAAGCCATCCGCGGCTTCCAGAAAGTCCTGGCGCTTCAGTCCATTGGAAGCGGCGGATATGGCGCCAGCAAGCAAATTGCCGATGGGCATAAGCTCAATCCCAGTCGCGTCCATCCCCAGGCTTCCAGCGGTCAGGGGGGCGGTGCCAGAACCGGAAAACGGGTCAAGAAGAGTCTGGGCATCGGTGCCCACTAAGAGGCTTTCCACTAGGTCGGCAGAAAACCCCTCCTTATATTTCAACCAGCGCAAACCGGGAACAGCTTTGTTCCCTTGGTAGGACACCAGTTTCCGGCTCAAAGACTGATTCGCGTGGATACGGTCTGCGAATCGCCTGTACAAACTGTCTCTCGCCTCAGTAGTGCTTGTGGCCGCAATCGGCGTCATTGATCAACCTTATTATGCCGACGGCGCTTTGGGATGCGCCTCCGCTTTGACAGAACATCCAGTACCGTCAGGACAGGCTTGATGTTGGTTGGGTGGCGATCCCCCGCCTTCCACTTCTGGACGGCGTTGTACGAGACGCCAAGCTCGTCGGCGATGGCCGCGAGGGTCCAGCCCTTTTGCTCAAGTCCGGCAATTTTCTCCTGAACGTCGTTCACGGGCGGTAGCTTAACATACATTGTATATCCTGTCACTAGGGTAACGACTGTCATAGTCGCTTGCATAATACATACAATGTATGCTATACTGAGCACAGTTTCCAGGAGAGTAGAGCCAATGACCACCACCCAGATGTCCTTCCTCACCGCCCTCGGCCCCAACGACCCCGACGACGGCCAGGCCGGACGCCAGCAGCGTGGCATGGCCATCGCCGCCGTCGTTCCCATCCACAAGAACCCGCTGGGCTACCAGGTCCCGTCCCAATCGGGCAACGGCTCCTACACGGTGGCGGTCGGCGATGAGCCGTTCTGCACCTGCCCCGACTTTGAGAAGCGCCAGGAACCATGCAAGCACGTCTACGCGGTGGAGTACACCATCCAGCGCGAGGAACGGCCCGACGGGACCGTTGTAGAGACCAAGACGGTGCGGACCACCTACCGGCAGGAGTGGGCCAGCTACAACGCCGCCCAGGTCCACGAACAGGAGTTGTTCGGCCAGTTGCTCCGGGATCTCTGCGATGCCATCCCTCAGCCGCCCCAGGGCAAGGGACGGCCCCGGTTGCCCCTCTCCGACATGGTGTTCGCCGTCGGCACCAAGGTCTACTCCACTATGTCGGGGCGGCGGGCCATGACTGACGTGCGGAACGCTCAGGCAACCGGCCAACTCGACAAGACCCCATCCTTCAACAGCGTCCTCGGGTACTTGAAGAAGCCCGAAATGACCCCGTTGCTCAAGGCCCTCATTGAGCAGAGCGCCGCCCCGCTCAGGGCTGTCGAGTCCGACTTCGCCGCCGACGCCAGCGGGTTCTCCACCAGCGTTTACGACCGCTGGTTTGACCACAAGTGGGGCAAGGAGAAGAAGCAGGCCCGGTTCATCAAGGCCCACATCATGTGCGGCGTGAAGACCAACATCGTGACGGCGGCAGAAGTCACCGAGGCCAACATCCACGATTCCCCAATGTTCAAGGGGCTGGTGGAGAGGACGGCACTGAATTTCGACATGAGCGAAATCTCGGCGGACAAGGCGTACCTCAGCCGGGGCAACCTCAAGGCCATCGTGGACGCCGGCGCTACTCCCTTCATCCCGTTCAAGTCGAACTCGCTGCCGGAACCCCGCAACGGGCAGAACCCGGACCCGATCTGGCAGAAGGCTTACCACTTCTTCCAGCTTCACCGGGAGGCGTTCCTGGACTTCTATCACAAGCGGTCCAACGTGGAGACCACCTTCCACATGATAAAGGCCAAGTTCGGCGGGGCTGTCCGCTCCAAGACGCCGGAGGCCCAGATCAACGAAGTGCTGGTCAAGATTCTCTGTCATAATATCGTGGTGCTGATTCAGTCCATGTTCGAGTTGAACATCATCCCCGCCCTGGCGGGAAGCAACGGACTTTTTGTGCAGAATGGGCAGTTGCACAAAAAGTCAGCCTAAATCGGGCTTTTTTGTGCAAAGCCG
>JAPPLU010000067.1 GCA_028874075.1 Chloroflexota bacterium | reverse complement strand
CCCCCCCCCCCCACCCCCCCCCCCCGCGCCCCCCCCCCCCCCCCCCCGCCCCCCCCCCCCCCCCGCGCCCCCCCCCGTGCCGTGATACTATGACTCCCAGCATCGTGATGCGGATAGCGGTGAGATGACGGCTTATTCCGCTACACAGGATCAGGTGGGGTACATTTCTGCCGCACAAAAATGTACCCCATATACCCTACTAAACTACCTGGTCAGAAGGTTTTTTGCTTCCCTGGGGTACAGGGGTACAGCAAATTCTAAGGGCGGAACCGAGTCTGGAAGGGTTCTTCCATCTTAAGTACTTAACCGGAATTTGCTGTACCCCTGCACCCCAGGGGGGTAAAACGCACTCTGACCTGCGGTTTCCTGGGGTACATTTCTGCCGCACAAAAATGTACCCCACCCCGGAATGGGATCACATGAAAAGCTATGGCCGTGTGGTCTGCTGCGGTCAGTCTGGCGTCCAGATGTGCGGGTGTGCTTGACGGGAGATCCAAGCGTGTGCTTATACTGGTGTCGAGGCGGCAAGGTCTGCTGGAATTTGAGAAGCCCCCGCCCATATGGTCGGCAGACCTGGACGGGGGCTGGATATGGATTGGTATGAGGATACCAGAAAACGCTGAGTCAGGCACCCCGGATGCCGGGGACGTCGACGGTGCTGGCTGGGAGCAGCTTGGGGCTGATACCGGCGAGTACGCTGACTATGAGTGGTATGGCCCTCTGCCTGTCGTGGAGCCGCAGTTCGACGATCTGCCGCCGCCGCGGAAGCAGCCCCGCAAGCCCCGCCGGGTGCCGAAGCCGCGCCCGGCAGACGACGGCGACGACGATGTTGGGGAGCCGCTGGCCGATGGGGAACTGCCTCACGGTCTCACCGGCGGCGAGCTCGCTGCATGGAAGAAAGCGGGCATATCGGACGACGTGTGCGCGCAGGCGCAGCTGCCGGGGCGGACGGGGCGCCGGTTCGCCGCAGCGCTGAGGCATACGCTGGCGGATCATGACGGGGTGACGCGTCTGCATCCGGACGAGACGAAGATGGCGAACGCGCTGGCCCGGAAGCACGCGCAGTTGAAGCCGCGTGCTGGTGCTGAGGGTTTTTTTCCCCGGTGGGACGGCTGGCCGACCCCCTGTCCTGCGGGGTCTTCGACTGGTGCGGGGTGGGATACGGTGATGGAGACGCTGGGTGTGGAGTGGCGGCGCAACATTCGGGCTGGCCGCTATGAGGTGCGGGTTGAGGACACTGGATGCCCCTGGTCTGATTGGCGGCGGGTCGATGATTTCGTGGAGGCGCGGGTCAGGGATGCCGGCAGGGAGGTGGGCTGGTATCTGGGCGGGTTGGGCGAGTTGCGTGACTGGCAGCCGAGCCGTGCTGACTGGAGTCGGTTGCGTGATTCGTGTGTGGTGGAGTATCTGGTGGATCCGTTTTTGGTGTGGTTGGATGGGTTGCCGGAGTGGGATGGTGTGCCGCGGTTGGACGGTTTGTTGGGCGCTGTGTTCTCGGGGGTGGAGGATTCCGAGTTCGCGGCTTGGGTGTCGCGTTTTGCGATGTTGGGCTGTGTGCAGCGGGCGCGGGAGCCGGGTTGCGAGTTGCGGGAGATGCCTGTGCTGATCGGCGATCAGTTGGCGGGGAAGTCTACGTTTTTCGCTCGTATGTTTCCCGCGGGGTATGAGATGGAATGGTTCGGCGATGGGTTGGAGTTGGATGCTCGGGGCAAGGAGAAGGCTGAGGCTATGCAGGGTCGGGTGTTGGTGGAGATAGGGGAGTTGACGGGGATGGGGAAGGCTGATCGGGAGAGGTTGAAGGCGTTTTTGTCGCGGCGGAACGATGGGCAGCACCGGGCGGCGTATGCGCATCATCCTGCTGATCATCCGCGGTCTTGCGTGTTGGTGGGGACGACGAATGATCGGGCTTGTTTGCCTCCTGATCAGACGGGGAACACGAGGTTCGTCCCGTTGGAGGTGGGCGTTGCGTATGGGCGGACTGATGAGGCGTTGGAGCGGATTGGTGTGGAGCAGTTGTGGGCTGAGGCGGTGTGGCGGTATGAGGATGGTGAGCGGGCGAATATGCCGTATGAGTGGAAGGATGCTGCCGCGTCGAGGGCTGCGGTTTTCAGGTATCGCAACGAGGCGGCTGTGTTGGTGGTCGATTCGTTGGAGGCGGAGTGGATATCGTGTGCCGACTTGCGGAATCAGACGGGTGAGGCTCCGTATCATGCTGTGGTCAACGAGCTGCGCGACCGCGGTTGGACGTCGAAGTCGAAGCGTTCCGCCGACCGTTTTGAGGATCGCAAGGTTCGCGGGTGGGAGCCTCCCGCGGAGGCTGATGTGCTGACGGTGTTGCCGTTGCTGCACGGAGAGGAGTTCTGATGGCATCGCTGCCTTTCATCCTGGGAGACCCGCCGCTGCCTTGGGACGCCAAGTCGGAGGAGGAGCTGGAACGGATGCTGAGCCGCGGAGTCGAAGACTTTCGGGAGGGCTGGTCCGCGCAGGTCTACAAGCTGGAGTGGGCCTGCTTGTGCTACTACATAGGACTGACAGTGCGCGATCCGGCGAGCCGGCGCGTAGATCACTTGATCAGGGCGACGAACAGGCTCACTATGCAGCACATACACGAGCTCGGGCCTCCCGATATGGAGCCATACGGAGGATGGTTCCTGGTGAAGGAACGTGTTGGCGCAACGGGGCAGACGACCAGCTGGTCTCCCGACGCGGAGATGGTGGAGAAAGCGAAGATACGGTCGGAGGCTGCACGCCTATACGCCGCTGCACTCCAGTCCAATGGCGCAGAGGGAACCACCGAATGCGTCCATGCGCTGAACCATAACCAGCCAGACGTTGCCAGATGGCCGCTGCTGAACCTCAAGGAGAACCGTCTGCGCCCGAAACCATGGCCGGACAAGCCGACAAAGGTGGAATATGCCCGCGCCGTTAAACGGGCGAAGAGCCGTCAGATCCCAGAGCCGGCCAGCCCCGAATGGGCTGACATGATCCTTCGCAACGATAGCCACTGGGCTGAGCACACCCCTTGGATGTACGAGCGGCTGATGGGCCAAGCGTGGCAGGCAATCCAAAATGCGCTGAACAGCGCTGATAGGAGCACGAACAAAGCGCTCATTGTCGACACAGCGCACGCCATGTCGGGGACGCAGAAGAAGTGGCTGGAACGAGCGGCAAACAAACTGGTCAAGCGCGGTAGTGTGTATCTGTCCGACGAGCAATGGGAAGCGGTGAAAGCGCAGCGGAGAGCCGAGCGGAGAGCCGCGGCGCGGCAGCGTGCCGACCAGCGGCGGCGGGAAGCCGACCAGCGGCGGCGGGAAGCCGACCAGCGGCAGCGTGCCGACCAGCGGCGGCGGGCAGAAGCCGAGGAGCGTGCTGCGCGGGAGCGGCGGACCCGCTGGGCTGAGGACGAGTTCGACCGTGCCGTTGAGCACTTACTACCAGGTCGCACCATGCTGGAGTTCCCAGGGTGGCGGTATGACGCTGCCAAGGGCTATCTGCGGGACGACACCGCCTATTCTCAACATCCGCTATTCGAGCTGGTGTGACAGTGAGCAGCAGCAGCGTCCGGCCCGGTGATCTTGTCACCCCGTTGCAGTTGGCCGCCTTGTTCGAGTCGCATGGTCTGGCCCGGGCTGTTCCGCTGAGGCTGCGTGATCCCGGCGACAAGGGGCCGCCTGTCACTGGTGCGACTGGCGGCCCTGACAAGAGGCTTCCCCCCGGCGATCCGCAATGGGCCGCCTGGCGGCGTCAAGCGCTGGAGGAATTGTCGTTCGGCGGGAGGGCCGCGCTGTCGCTGTCCTCGCTGGTGGTGGTGCTGGATATCGACACGAAGAAGATGGCCGCCGAGACGTGGGAGCAGGTGCGGGAACCGCTGGGGGAGGTGCTGGCCGGCGCGGGGTTCCGGTCGCCGTTCAACACAACCCATGATGGCCGCTTGCACGGCCACTATCTGGCGATAGGCAGTCTGCCGAAGGGGATCACCGGCAAGCTGGCTGTCGGCGGGCTGCTGGTCGGGGATCTGCTGCACAGCCGGCATCGCTACATCTGCACTGGCGGCGGCTACCGTTGCCGGTGGCAGCTGCCCATACCCCTCACCCCGGAGGTTGAGGTCCTAATGCAGCGCAAGCCCGCGCCGGCGAAGCAGCGCAAGCCGAACCCGGTGGACGGCCGGCAGGCCAAGCGGGCGTTGTGGGATTGCCTGCCGTGTCAGCCGATAGGGGAGGGTAACCGGAACAACGGCCTCACCAGCATCGCTGGCATCTTCAGAAGCAGGGAGCGGGAGGGCCTGCTCGGCGGGGATGATCCCGAGGGGCTGCTCCACA
>JAPPLU010000070.1:14898-168877 GCA_028874075.1 Chloroflexota bacterium | reverse complement strand
CCTCTGCGGGCCAAAAATCCCGCCCCCTTTTTTTGGCCTAAACCCCCCCCCCCCAAAACCCCCAAAAACCCCCCCCCCCCCAACCCCAGGGGGGGGGGTTTTTTAAAAACCCCCCCCCCCCCCCCCGCTCTTGATTTGCCACTGCAAACCCGCCCCCGTAAAATACTTGGTGCAACTGTTAGTCCCTCAAAGGGACTACAGCACTTCATTGCCTGGGAGACGCCATGCCTACGCCTGAAATTACCTTCGGCTGCAACTTCACCGTGGAAGACTACTGGGACGTGGTGGAGTTTGCCCGGAAGGCCGAGGAACTGGGGTTTGACCGCATAACCACCGGTGAACACGTCATGGACGGCAACCCACCCCGTCCGACCCTGATGAACATTCCAATGATGGCGGCCGCGGCCGGCGCCACTACGAACCTGAAGGTTATGACCGGGATAGTCATCGCGCCCCTCTACCACCCGGTGATGCTGGCCAAGCTGGTAACTACGGTGGATGTGGTGTCCCAGGGAAGGCTGGACTTCGGCATAGGCATCAGCGGGCAGAGGGGCACCAGCATCGAGTTCGAGGCCCTAGGCATTCCGGTCAACACGCGAGGGCGAAGAACCGACGAGATGCTGGAAGTGATGAAGCGCCTCTGGACCGAAGAACACGTCACTCACCACGGCCGCTTCTTTGACTTTGAAGACGTTACCCTCTTGCCCAAGCCCCACCAGCAGCCCCATCCGCCCATCTGGGTGGCCGGCCGCAGCGAAGCGGCCATGCGCCGGGCGGCCTTGCTGGGAGACGGTTGGTATCCCTACCTCTTCACCGTACGCCGGTTGAAGGCCACCAACGATACGGTGCGTCAGATTGCTGAGGAGGCGGGCCGGGACCTTTCGGGGTTCCACTGGGGATTGAACCAGCCCACTGCCATCGCCGCCGACCGGGAGGAAGCCCTGGCCACTGCCGTCGCTCACGTAGGCCAGAGATACGTCACCCCGGAGCGCAGCGCCGAAGACATAGCCCAGGCGCTGTGCCTCACCGGTACGCCCCAGGACTGCATCAAGGGCATTGAGGACCGGATTGCGGCCGGGGTGAGGGACTTTATTTTTGGATTCCTCTCGCCCGACCCAGAGGGGCTTTACCGCCAGATGGAAACAATGGCCAAAGAGGTAATTCCCTATTTTCGGGGTTAGCCACTTCACAAGACTGAGATAGCAACAGGGGTGGGCCAAACTATGAGCTGCCCCGGGAGAACCATGCCCGAAATCACCATTTCGTCCTGGGTACCGGCCGAACCGTCCGCCGTTTTCGCCCACGTAACTGCCTATCCGACCCACGGAGAACCTGACATCCGGCTGCTGGAGAATAAGTACGGCAAACTGGAGGCCCAGGACGGGCCGTCCTTCACCTTTAGCAACACCACCAGGCAGCACACTGACACCCGGCTGCTCTATACCTTCAGCCCGCCCAACCGGCGTCACATGAAACATCTCGACTCGGACTGGGCAGATCGCACCGATACTTTTCTGCCGGCAGGCGACGGCACAGAGTGGACTATTGTCTGGGAGCCCAAGTCCAAGGGCGCTCCCTTCCTGGTACGTTGGCTTTTCTTCCGGTGGAAGGACCGGCAAAGGCTATACAACCAGATAATGAAGCCAGTAGTTGAGCACTTTGAAAAGCAGGACTTTTACTAGAAGCGGAGTGGGGCCGGAGCATTAAGCAAGGACGTATTAATCATGCCGGCGTTTGCCGGCATGATTAGTTGGGTCAACAGGGGTGTGGCGGCTGCTTAAGCGCTGGCGGCCCTGAGGGCGGCCTCCAGCTTGGGTGGGCTATAACCCACCACGTTCTCGCTGCCGATGATCGTTACCGGAGTGCTGCGGAGGCCCATGGCCAGCAGTTCGTCCCTGGCAGCGTCATCTTCGGAAACATTCTTCTCGGTGAATTCCAGGCCCTTGCGTGAAAGATACACTTTCACCATGTGGCAGGGGCCTCAACCCGCCGAAGTGTAAACGGTAATGTCCATAGCAAACGCTCCTTAACTGTGTTGGCCCATACGCCCCGCGCGGCTAATCACCGCCCTGGACGCTCTTGAAATCGGCCTTGGACTGGTAGTCCTGGTCGAACAAACCCTCGCCGGGTTTCACCGCCTCGTCGATGGTCTGGACAAAGTCCTCGCCCTGCTCGTATTTGCGAAGGAACTCCTCGCTCACGAAGAACATTCAAATGCAGAAACCGTCGCGCTTGATGTCTTCGTGGTGTCGATCACAGGGGCAGATCTTCTTGCGATCCTCTACGGGGTCGCCACTTAATGGCATTCAAGGGCAGTATCGGTAACCGTGATTGACCTGGTTCTCGGCCAGGCCCTGCTGTACTAGCTCAACTACTTCCGGCTCGGGAAAGAACTCGTATGGGCCGCGCTCTACATATTTTTCAGAAAAGGTCTTGGTCCCCTGGAACGCCTGGTCGAAGGTCAACTTACGCTGCAACTGGTCCCTCCCCGTGGTAATCCCATGCCCTGCCGGATTGACTAAGTCTATGAAAACGGCTAATTGCGATTTAGTCTAAATACATTATAGCCTACCCTGGCGCATTTTGCCGTGCATCTCGCAGGACATGCTCCTGAACATTCTCACCTTGACCTGCAGGTTCTCCAGCAGGCTGGGCATAGCATCCCTGACTTCCTGCAAAGTCTTGTCCATCGCCACTTCAACACTGAGCAGACCGGCGGTACCGCACTGGCACTTTACCGCCAGGTACACCTTGTGGAAGTCCGGGTTGCCGGAAAAGTCCATCTTGAAGCCCTTGAGGAGAGAAAGGGAGGCGTCGTCAGAGACGGCCACCTGGAACAGACCGTGGATTTCCTCCAGGGTCGCCCCCACGGGGGCTCCGGGCCGCTGGCTAGAGTCATCTATCCCAATTGGAAGTCCTTGCTGGGTGATTTCGCCATAAAGAGCGATTAGGGCAGGGCCGCGACAGCCTTGATTTCTACCAGGAACTCTTCCCTTACCAAGCCGTCGATCACGAGCAGGGTATTGGGCGGATAGTCTCCATCGGGGTACAGGGACGGAAAAACCTCAGACCTGGCGGCCATGAAAGGCTGCACCGACTCCCGGCCGACAACGTAAGTGGTGAATTCCACAACATCGCTGAAAGATGCGCCCACCGATTCCAGGATACCGCCGATGTTCTCGTAGGTCTGCCTGGTCTGGTCGGCAAGGCTGCCGTCCCCGGCCAGGTTGCCGTCCTTGTCAACGCCCACCTGGCCTGCAATGTAGAGAAGTTCCCCGGCTTTTACCCGAATGGCCTGGGAATAAGCCCCCAGCGGCCGGGGCGCCCTGTCAGTGTTTACTACCTGTCGTTCGGTTCCTGCCACGATGTTGCCTCACTATGGGCGAATTGCCCAACGAATAAGTTAATCGGTGGGGGCGGCGACCATGTACCGGCCCCCGACCACGTTCAACTGGTCGCCGGTTATGTAGGAAGACTCGTCCGACGCCAGAAACAGGCAGGCGTTGGCTATGTCGTAAATGGTACCCTGGCGGCCCAGGGGAATTCGCCGCAACTGCTCATCGTTTCCAGTGGGACGACGAGACTCCCGGGCAAACCACTCAGGATTCCGGCGAGTAGTGTCGATAGTGCCGGGGTTTACCATATTGGCCCGGACGTTGTAGGGCGCAAACTCGGCGGCAATGGCGCGGATTAAGCCCCATAGCCCGGTCTTGGCAGCGGTTACGGTGGAAGTATCCGGCCGGCCGGTAATGGCGGCCATGCCTCCTATGCCGATGATGCTACCGGCCTGCCGTTCCATCATTCCCGGAAGCACGGCCTTCGAGAGGTAAAAGGTAGAATGCAAATTGATGCCAAAGACCCGGTGCCAGTCTTCGTCAGTGACCGTCAGCAGCGGGTGATGGGGACGGATGGCGGCGTTGCTTACAAGGACGTCAATTCCCCCCAGGGCTTCCAGGGAATCAGCCACCAGTTGTCGACACTGGTCACCGTCGGATATATCCGCTGTGGCGGTGTAGGTTTTGGCGCCCAGTTCCCGGCATTCTGCGGCAACTTCGTCAAGTTCTTCCGGGCTCTGTAGGGAAGAAAGGGCCAGGTTGGCTCCTTCCCGTGCAAAGGTGATGGCCATTTCCCGGCCTATGTTCCGGCTGGCGCCGGTAATCAGTGCGGTCTTGCCTTCCAGGCGCAATTGGTTCCTCCGTTGACGTGGGAATTAAATGCAGGCAACTGCTCGGTGGTGGTTGGACTCAGCAACCGCTACGATTCTTCCGGTGGTTCGGGCGCGTTCTGCAGGATATCGTCCAGGGCTCGGCCCAGACTTGGATCCAGTTCCACCGGGTTGCGGAAAGGCTCATAACTATAGTCGTTTCGTACCCGCTCGATAATGTCCCGAGCATTGGAATTCGTCCTGGCGATACGTTCCAGTGTCTCTTTCAGACGCTGGGATTCAACGTTGCCCCGGGTCTCCAAGTCTGTCAGGTCAATGTCCAACCCAAACATGGCCTTTATCCGGCGCATAATATCATAGAAAGAACGGTAGTCAGTAATTATGCCCACCTGCTGGTTGCTCTGGGTGGTAAAGGGATACATGGGAGCCATGGCGCCCAGGCGGAAAACATGCAGGTCCGGGTGGCCGTAGTGAGCCATGTTGACCAGCGCCATACCCACGGTGGGCCCCTGGCGACCACCACTGCCGTAGCTGGAAAACTGGATGCCGTACTTCTCCAGTTCCTCTTTCATATCGGCCCGACTGTAGGTACAGCCCACCCGGCGTTCCAATTCGGGCGGAGCGGGCCCGTTGTAGCCTTCAACGGTTACCGTCTTTTCCACGCCCAGTTCCCGCACCGCTTCAAAAAAGGCTTGACCATATAACTCGATCTCGAACCAGGGCTCCTCACCCATGAAGATGATCAATCCGGCTCCGGCGTCATAAAAGTCGTTGTCCCAGTGCATGGCCACGCTGGGCAAGCCGTCTTCAAAGGCGCAGGCGGGCCGGTAAGAGTCGTGGGTGCCTGCCACCTGGAAGGGGTAACAAAGCTTCTCAATTTCGCGGCTCATGTTGCCAATCTTTCGGGCGCCAAACTGGTCAATAAGGTACTGGGGCAGACCGCTTGATATGCTGCCACCGTCGGACCACTGGCGACGCCAACCGGCGATCAGGAAACGGGCAGTGGGTTTTTCGTCGAGTACCAAGAGTTCGCTCGCCATGCCCTTTATCTCCTGACAGCTCGGTTAGAGACAGCCATTTCTTCGGAACTGGCCGTCTATATTTGGCCCAAGGCCGGATGTTGCTTGCCGCAATTATACTACACCGAAAGTGAGCCAAGACTGAGTGCCAGCATGAGGCACATATCCAGAGCAAACGCATTTTGATTCCGGCGAGAGGGGCGTCCGCCGGAGGCGGATCTCTCAAAGGACACGCCGCCGTCTCCAACCTGAAGGTTCCAGCCTGCCTTCGGGGCATTCAGTCGGGGCAATTTTTTTGTTTTCGCGCCATTTTGGGCCATCTTGGGCCGTTTCGTATCTGAAACACAGGGCAGAGACGACCCCGGTGGCCCGAAAATGGGCCGCTCCACAGATAGGAAATGGGTAGACCAAGCGGGCCATTTTGGGCCGTTCTGGGCCGTTTTGGGCCACAGCCTAAACCAAAGCCGATGGGACGCCCTCCCCTTCGCCCTCTTTCCCAGAGAGAGGGGTGATTCAGGCTTGACCGGGCTTTGGACGGAATGTGCCATGAAAGTAGGGTAGAGAAGCGTCACGCTGGGAATCAAGAGGCAGGTGTCACCAGGGCGATGGCGCTTTGAGTCCGGCAAAAGGGGCCTACGCCGGAGGCGGATCGCCCAGAGGATAACACGGCAGTCCCCAGGTTAGAGGCGCCCGCCGGCGCCAGAACGACCGACTTTCCCGAATCATAACGCGATTGCCCTGAGCGCATATTTCTCTTGCTTGCGGCAGCACCGGGTTTCCGCTATTCTGGCATAAATTCAGATAACGACGGAGATACATCATGACCAGCGTACACGTTTATACCAACCCTGGTTGATTCAGTTGCCGGACGTTGGAAGAATTCCTTTCGTCCAACGGTGTTCAGTATGAGCACCACGATATCGCCAGCGAACCAGCGGCCCAACAATACCTGGAAAGCAGGGGGGTCAAGTCCGCGCCGGTAACGGTCATTGACGACGATGAAATCATCATCGGCTACTTCCCCCGCAAGCTGATTGCCTCCCTGAAGCTGGACGCCAAGGTGGACCTGTCCGGCCGGACAAGCTGGCTGGCGGACAAGTACGACCGGATACTCCACGCCGCCATCCGCGCCACCATGCAGCTCAGTCCGGAACAGCTCAAGCAGCCGGTTGCCTGGCGTCCCGAAACCCTTCGAGACACCATTGTCCATATAATGTCCTTCCCGGAACTGGCGTACCTCAGCCACAAGACGGGCAGCATGACCACCGACGACATGCATGCATGCCGTGAACGCCTGGCCGGCATCAATTCCTCGGAAGAGATCGCCGAATACGCGGAAGGCGTAATAGAGAGCATCGTCGACTTCCTGAACAGCGATAACACCGAGGCATTTGACCGTGTGGTGCCCGCTCATTACGGTGGCGAAGTTACCGTGGTGGAACTGCTCAATATCATTCTCAGCCACAGCACCCACCACCTGAAGCAGGTGTACTGGTTCATGGAAACCACGCTGGGCGTAACGCCCGAGAACAGGGCAACAGAAGAGGACATGGAAGGAATATTCACGCCGGAAGCGCTGATCTAAAGGAGCGCGCCGAAAACAGGAGCAAGAATGGCTACGTATAATCCAGCGCAGAAGCTTGCAGTACAGGTCCACGAGCTTGAGTACCGCAACGACAGCAAAGAGTCGTGGATGGTTACCATCTTCCAGCCCCAGGGCAGCGGTCCCTTTCCGGCCCTGCTGGACGTTCACGGGGGCGCCTGGAACCGGGGCGACCGCAGCGCCGATGAAGTGATGAACAGGGCCCTGGCCGCCAGCGGCATCGTGGTGGCGGCGGTGGACTTCCGGCTGGCCCCGGCGCATCCCTATCCCGCCCAGGTGCAGGACGTGAACTTCGCGACCCGCTGGCTGAAGGCCCACGCCGCCGAGTTCAACGCCGACCCGGCCGCCGTTGGCGGCATGGGTTGCTCCAGCGGCGGCCACACCCTGATGCTCAGCGCCATGCGGCCCAGCGACCCACGCTATGCGGCTCTCGACCTGCCTGAGGCGTCCGGCCATGACGCGACGGTGGCCTACACCGTTTGCTGCTGGCCGGTGCTCGACCCCTACGCCCGTTACCTGTATGCCCAGGAGTCCAACGAGCGGCTGGCCTCCTCCAGCGAAGCCTATTTCCTGGACCAGGATGCCATGAAAGAGGGCAACCCCCAGCACATCCTGGAGCGGGGCGAGAGTGTATTGCTGCCACCTACCCTGATAGTCCAGGGTACCAAGGACGACAACGTGCCCCTTTCCATACCTCAGCGCTTCGATACAGCCTTCCGGACCGCCGGAGGGGACATACAGGTTGAGTACTTCCCGGAACAGGTACATGGATTTGGCAACATGCCCGGTCCCGAGTCGGATCGCGCTATCGGGTTGATAAAGGCCTTTATTGCCCGCTGCCTGGCTCTGGCCGGGGCTCCGGCCTAGACGTTTTTGCACGGAGACGCGGAGACGCAGAGTGGAATTGAGAGTCTCTGTGTAACTCCGTTTCTCTGTGCCTCTTTGTGAGAAACGTTTATTAAACAAAGAACGGCAAGGAACCGGAAAATTGCGCATCGAAAAAGTAGAAACCGCCCTGTACCGCATCCAGCGCCAGCCGGGTCTTTCAAATTCCACCCAGCAGATTGACGCCACCAGCCTGCTGATGGCTCACGTCCACACCGACGAAGGACTGGAGGGAGTGGGCTGGACCTACAGCCACGGCACCAGCGGCCGGGGCATGAAGGAGGCCATCGACACCCTGCTGGCGCCCCGCATTATAGGCGAGGACCCGGCTTACATTGAGCGGCTCTACGATCGCATGTGGAAGAGCGTCTTCCCCAACATCACCATGTCCGGCCTGACCACCGTGGCCCTGGCGCCACTGGACATCGCCCTGTGGGACCTGGCGGGCAAGGCAGCCGGCAAGCCCCTGTTCCGGCTGCTGGGCGGCTACCGGGACAGCGTTTCCGCCTACGGCAGCGGCCTGGACCTGGCCTACTCCACCGAAGACCTGCTGGATCAGGTAACCAACTTTGTGGACCAGGACTACTGGGGTGTCAAGATCAAGATTGGGCGGGAGAACCTGGGAGAAGACATGGAGCGGCTTCGGGCCGTGCGCCTGGCCATCGGCCCCTACACTCCCCTGATGGTGGACGCCAACCAACGGTGGTCAGTGGGCGAGGCCATCACCCGCGCCCGGGCCATGGAGGAGTTCAACCTGTTCTGGCTGGAGGAACCAATTCTGGCCGAAGACCACACCGGTTACGAGAGGCTCAGTAGCGCCATCAACGTGGCCTTGGCTACGGGCGAAGGAGAATGGCAGCCCGAAGGGTTCCTGGATCTGTTCCAGCGGGGAGCCGTCCAGTTTGTGCAGGCTGACGTGTGCCGGGTAGGCGGCGTGACGCCATGGATGCGCATCGCCCAGGTTGCCGACGCCTACCACCTGCCCATGGCCCCGCACCTGGTGGAAGAGATTTCCATGCACCTGTGCTGCGGCGCCTCCAATGGGTACCTGGTGGAACACCTGCCGACCCTTAACCTGAACAACACGGGCTACATCCTGAACCCGGTGATGCCTGTTGACGGCAAGTTTGCCCCTACCGAAAACCCAGGGCACGGGGTGCTGTTTGATTGGGCGGCATTGGATCAGGTGCGAATGGCCTAGCCCAGAACCGGCCTTCGCGAGGTCCGGCCGGCCTTTACCCCAAACGCCGAGCGTATAGGACCACCGCTACCGCCGTTGCCAGGTTAAGGCTGGAAATGCCGGGTTCCATGGGTATGGCAATTCGGCCCCGGGCAGCTGCGAGCAACTCGGGGCTCAGCCCGTCTCGCTCCGTACCAAAAGCCAGGATTGCTCCATCGGGCACCGAACCCGAGTCCAATGGCTCTCCCTCAGGGTCCACCGCCAAGAGCTCCCGATCATCCAAACTCGCCGGGAGTTCGTCCACATTCAGTCCTCGCAGCCACACTACCGGCAGGGCGAAGTGCAGGCCGGCGGAACCCACCAACGCTGGGGGGTGCCAGGGGTCGTGGTCTCCGGTAGTAACCACGCCGGCAGCGCCGGCAGCGGCCGCAACCCGTACTGCCGCGCCGATGTTACCGTGGCTGCGGGGGTTTTCCAGAAGTAACAGGGGCTCCGGACTTCCAAAGGGTTGTGGACCATAGGCAGGGCGAAGGGCCAGTGAAATGACGCCGGTTGCCGGAGGCGCCGGGGAAAGTTGCCGGAAAACAGTCGTGGGAACCTCGGTGCCACCCTTGGCAAGGATGTCCACCAGATCGGGAGCCAGCGAAGGAACTAAGCTGTCAAGTTTGTCTAAGTCCTGAGTCACGGTCTCCAGGATAGTTGCGCCGAAGCGAAGGGCGTGCTTCAGGGGGTGGAAGCCTTCCAAAACCGCCAGAGTGTCATCGGAGCGGGCACGGCGGAACCGATCAATCAGGGACTGGTAGCCGTGCCCGCTGCTAATGGCCGTCCTCCCAAAGCTGGGCCACGCCCACATCGGGCAGCAGGAAGTGGAACCCGTTGCGTTCGGCGTACTGGCGGTCCAGGTCCGTGTCGCCAATGTGGTAGTAGTTCTCGGCCGGGAACCGTTCCTTTACCGCATCAAGCTGGTGCTTGAGGACGGTAAATTCCATGTCGATGCCGGCGGTCTCCCAAATGCGCTGCTGGTTGCTCACGGTGCGGTCGGAGCAACTGCCGATGATGCAACCGCTGGCCTTGGCCGCCCGTACCATATCCAGGGTTATGCACCCGGGCGGATCGCCCACCTCCAGTGTGCCGTCTATGTCAAAGCTGATTAGCGTGGTCAAAAATGTAAGTCCTTTTCGGGGGAATTTGCTGAATATTACTCATCAACGGGTGCGTGTACTAAGCAACGCCGGCATACTTGCCTGTGATAAATGTTGCCAGTAAAAGCCTCGTCTCGAGCCATCTTCTTCAGGACTTCCCAGTTCGGAGTCGCGTAATGGCGTGGACCCGGATAACCGCAGGCGGTGGGTTTGAAGGGGAAGCCCGACGGACTGAACGTAGGCTGCGTAGAGAAGTGGAAAACTCTCTGCATTTCAGCCTCGTACTCTTGCTCTTCCCGCCGTAATTCTGAAAACGTCTTTTGTGGCCGAACTACGTTTACCATTTGGTCAAAAACACTCAACAAGGCCTCAATGTGCTGAGTCCCGCCTGCCAACGCAGATTGTAGCCGTTTCTCATTGTATTCGGCTTCTCTCCGCGTTAGGAACGGGAGAACCATGCGGACTTTGAACTGACGGTTCTGTGTTTCCTTGGCCCCTTTCGATACTGCGTGTTCAGTCCAGCGGGCATACGGCGCATTCGTGGATCCAACGTAGAATGTGCCGTCTTCAAGCTCCAGCACGTAGCTGAAGAAGTAACGGGCTCCTGAAAGCTCATCAGCCTTCTGTATTCGGTAATCGTGGGTAGTCACACTTCACTCTCCTCTGAACCGCTGCGGCCAAATTACGAAGGGTACTTGCCCAGCATTAGCCAGCCGCCGCTGCTGGGAGTGGTGAAGGCGCACAAGGCCGTTTCCGCACGGACAGTTACCTGGCGGTCTCCGGCGGTGCCCCTGAGTTGCTCGATACTGTCGGTGTACATGGCGGAACGGGTGCGGCCGTTGCCCAGGTTGCCGCCACTGGAAAAGAAGGGGTGTGGGCCCTTGACGCTGATGTCGCCAGCGTAGAAAGCGAAGGCGTCGCCCCGTTTCACCCCGTGCCACTGGAATCCCTCCAGGAAGAACTGGGTCATTATGGCGTAACCGTCGTAGGGGTTGAAGATATCCACGTCGGCGGGGCCGAGGCCGGCGCCCTCGTACATGCGGGCGGCCTGGCGGTCGGTCCACATTTCCACCTCGTCCAGGTCCGGCTGGGTGGTTCGGAACCGGAAGTTATGCTGGGAGTGGTTCAGCACGTAAACCGGCTGAGATTTCATGTCCTGCGCTCGCTCGGATGTCGTGAACAGGTAGGCCACGGAAGCGTTAACCGGCCGGTCGCAGTCCCAGATGCGCAGGGGGTTCAGGATGTACCGCGATGTCTTATAGTCCTCCACGGATATGGGCTCGATGCCGTGGTTGTAGTTGAAACCCCATGGAGTGAGCATGCCGTTTTTGTGCTGGTTGATGACGAATGGGGCCAGGTCGTCGTGTTCGCCGCCGTACTTCAGGCAGTACTGGTTGTGGGGGAAGATGTTAATGAAGTCGTTGCCTCCGTGGTTGCCCCAGGGCACCGTCCACTGGCGGACGCCCCGGGCGTAGTCGTCGGCATTCTCGCCGCCCCGGCGGTAGCGGCCTTCCAGGTTGCCGGTGGGATAGATGACCAGGCAGGTGTTGCAGACGCCGTCGCCAACGGCCTGGGAAGCCATTCCCACCATCTCGCCAATAGTGGGGACGCCGGTAGGGGCGAACTTGACGTTCTTGAAGCCCATGGAGTTGATGAGCCACTGGGCATTGATCAGGGTGATGCCGTACTCCGAGTCGTAGGGCGGATCGAAGTAGGGGCGGGGCGCCCAGTTGGAGGCGGACCCGCCGCTGCCGCCGGCGATGTGGCTGTCGCAGCAGACTATGCCGTCCACCTGGTCTTTCGTAACGCCCGCCTGCTCCATGGCCTTCTCGCAGGCCAGGATGGTGTAGGCGCCCAGGGAAGTATCCAGATTCTCGCCATCCCAGCGCCGGTCAACAGGGGAATGACCGTAGCCGGCGATGGCTACCTTACCCCGGTGTTCCCACACACCCAAGCCGTCCCTGTCCCTGCGCCACTGGAAATTGTTGTTGGTGGTCATATTCGGTCCTTTCTCGCTTCCTAGCTAGACTTTTTCACAAAGAGACGCAGAGTAGCGGGGATTCGCAGAGGTCATTCGTTACCTGCCGCCCCTTTGTAATCTTCATTCTCTAAGCAAAGATATTTCCTTGGTCACTTACTCCATTACCCGCCATTCGTGAATCAATTGGCCTGGGGCCACTTCTTCGAAGGTGAGTTCCACGGCGGCGCCCACCGGCGCCTGGTAGGCTGGCACACCCGGGAGATTGGAGTAAAAGTTCACGGTGGGGTCTTCATCCAGGGTAACCAGGGCCAGATTGTAGGGCTGGTCGGGCATGCGGCGGTTAAGGCGGCCATCCTCAATAACTATGTAAGTGGCAACGTGGCCCTTACCTTCCACTTCCTTCCACTCCAGCCTGTCACCAGAGTTGCAAACCTGGCAGGCTGCCTGAGGCGGGTACTGGAGCTTGTCGCAGGCAGTGCAGTTCTGGAGGACGAGGCGGCGTTCGTTCACCGCGTCCCAGAAGGGCTGGCTGAGTTCATCGGAGACCGGGATTACTTTAGGCATTGTTTATCTCCAGTTTGATGTTCGGTCGGACCATCATTAAGCAATTGCTTCATCGTCCCAGGCACGAGGGTCGGGGCCGTAATGGTTGGGGCCGGACTGTCCCTGCTTGACCATCCAGACCAGCCACCAGACAAAAATTCCGATCCAGATTAGGAGGGTGACAATGATGCCCGCCACAATGGGCAGCCAGGAAACGTTCGCCCACCAGTTGTCCCAGTCCTGGCCTGCAGAAAACAGGCCGGCAAGACCGGCCACCACGCCAACTACGGCTGGGGCTACGGCCAAAATGGCCACGACCACCCAAACCAACTGCCACCACCCGCTTTTGCCGGTATCGTGTAATCGACGGGCAGTTACGGCCAGGTCAGGAAGCAAAACAGCCAGGGCAAATATGGTACTTAGGGGGCTATAAAAGTAAGCATTGGAAATTGCGCCCACGAAACTGTCAACAGCACTGATGGCCAGGCTGGTAAGGGTCGTTGCCAGCAACCACCACCAGAACTCGGCGCGGGTGGCCCTGCCGCTAAAATCGGCATATTTGCGAATGCAGGTCTTGACCGATTCCTGGATGGTCATCATCGGTCTGGTTTGGGGAAAGGCGCCTTGCTGCATCAGGGTCTCCAGGTGGGGATTCGCACAGGGGTTATTCTACCCGTTATGGGGCGGTTCATCCACCTGAAAAAACCCCAGCTGCCCCCGGCAGGGGACGGGAGTATCGTAGGCCACCGGGTTCTCCAGCGTAAATCCGTAGGGTCCGCAGAACCAGGGGCTTTCGCTGGCGGAAACACAGCCGTTTATGGTTACTTCGCCAATTATGGCTCCCCGAGCCAATTGTGAGGGGATGACGATACCGGCCTCGGTGGCGTACTCCCGCTGCTGGTGGTAGTCGTCGGGCACCGTGCGCTGCCCGGCGTGGACGTAGATGCGGCCCCGGAACTTGGTGCTCCAGGTCCGGTTCTCGATGTCCTTGTAGCCGTTGACCACCAACCAGGCCCAGGGCTGGCGGATGCTGAGGGCGCGCATGGTATCCCTCCACAAACGAGTCTTTCCTGACATTGTATCCCACCTGTTGCGGTGCTAATATCCGAACAAATGACTACCCACAGATCGTTCGGGGACGGTCGAAGGAGAAAACCGTGGCAGATTTGGTATTGGGGCTGGCCTCTTCCCATAGCCCCCAGTTGAGCACTCCGGCCGAGGGCTGGGCCGCCCGGGGCGAGCGGGACAAGGGTCACATCGAACTGATTGGGACCGACGGTATCACCTCCAACTTTGAGGAACTGCTGGCCCGTTGCGACGCGGCGCGGATTGCCAAAGAAATCACGCCGCAAAAATTCGAGCAACGGCACCAACAGAACCAGAAGGCAATAGAACACTTGTCGAAAAAGCTGTATCAAGCCAACCTGGACGTGCTGGTGATGGTGGGCGACGACCAGCAGGAATACTTGCTGGACGACAACATGCCGGCCTTCTGCGTTTACTGGGGCGACCAGGTGAAGGTTGCCGGCCACGAAGCGGGTCCCTCCACCGGCGGCCAACACTTGATTGGCTATAACACGGAAGACCAGCAGGTCCCCACGGAATCAGGGCTGGGCCGCCATATCATCGAGCACCTGATCGAATCGGAGTTCGATGTGGGTCGCTCCAACGTCCTGGACCCCAAGCGGGGCGGAAGGGCTCGGGGCGGCATAGGCCACGCTTTCGGTTACGTCTATAACCGGCTGATGACGGAAGGCACGATTCCTACGGTCCCCATAATGCTGAACACCTACTATCCGCCCAACCAGCCCACCCCCAAACGCTGCTACAACCTGGGCCAGGCCCTTAAGTACGCCATTGAGTCGTGGCCAAAGGACGTTCGCGTGGGCATCCTGGCATCGGGCGGGTTGAGCCACTTCGTGGTGGACGAGGAACTGGACCAGGCCGCGCTGGCGGGGATGCAGGCCAAGAGCCTGGAGCAACTGATGGCGCTGCCCCGGCAGAAGATTAACTCGGGAAGTTCGGAAATTCGCAACTGGATTGTGGTTACCGGGGCTACGGAAAACCTGGACATGGACGTGGTGGACTACGTGCCCTGCTACCGGTCGCCGGCCGGTACGGGCTGCGCCATGGGGTTTGCTACTTGGGAGTAGGGATCGCGCCTGACGACACGACCAATTGTGTGCATTGAGAAAAGGGCGGGACTCGGTTCCCGCCCTTTGCCTTTGCTGTCGAGACCGTTATGGGGACTAAGTTCTGCTGTTGTAGACGTAATGGGGCATACCGGTGGGAGGGCCGCCGGAATCATCAGCCCAGGCACGGTAGAACTCCTCGGCGTAGGGGCGCAGGCGGGCAGCCATGCGGCGGGTTTCAAGCGTCTGGGGTTCCGGGGGACGGGATAGTTGCTCGCGAAGTTCACGCCGGATTTCGTCCTTGTTGACCCGTTGATGTTCCCCATTCCGAATGAGTGCTTCCCCATCCACGATTACAGCGGAAATGTCGCGGGACTTGGCCCGACCCAGTACCGCTTCCAACTGGGGCAGATCGGCTTCCAGGTAGGGGTCCTCCAGGTCTGACAGGCGGATTAGCAGCATGTCGGCCCTGCGGCCCGGCTCCAGGACACCAATTTCGCCAGCGAACCCGGTGGGGGCGGCTGCGTTGGCGGTGGCCATGGCCAGCACCTGTTCGGACGTTATGGCCGGGTTGCCGATGCCGGGCTGGCGGTGAATCTTGCTGACCAGGCGCATCTCCTGGAGCAGGTCATCGTCATCGTTGATGCCCGTGCTGTCGGTGCCCATGGCCACGTTCAGCCCCCGAGCCATCATGGCGTTGACCGGGGCGATTCCGTTCTTGAGCCGCAAGTTGGAACTGGCGTTGTGACAGACGGTGGCGCCGGCGCCGGCCAGCAGGTCAATGTCCCGTTCCGTCAGCCAGACAGCGTGGGCGCAGGACAGTTCCGGCCCCAGGAACTCCAGGTCGGCCAGGTGTTCCACGGGGGTCTTGCCCCAGGTGCGCAGGCCGTAGGCCTTCTGGTAATTGCTTTCCACCAGGTGCATGTGTACGGGCGTGCGGTAGCGCAGGGACGTTTCTCGGGTGCGCTGCAGGAACTCGTCGGTGTTCCACTGCACGTTGCTGGGACTGAGCAGGACTCGCAGCTTGCCAGACGGGTCATCGTTGTACCGGTCGTAGGTCGCGGCGAAGAAGGCGAAGTACTCGTCGTCGGTCATGTCGGTGGCAGCTACATGACGGTTGACGGACTCAGTCAGGTCGGCGGGCAGGCCGGCCAGGAAGTCCTGGTCGGCGGTGTAGACCACTCGATTCTGGTTGCGGAAGTAGCTGGAGAAAGCCACTCGCATACCGGCGTCCCGGAAGCCCCGTAGCACCGCGTCGACGTCCTCCCGCAGGGTGGCGGTGGCCGTTTGTGGGTGGTTGTACATGACGGTGGTTGTGCCGGATTCCAGCATGTTCAATGCGGTGTAGAGCGTCATCAGGTAATGATCGTAGGAACGGCGGCCCCAGCCGTCGAGAATCCACAGTTCCAGGCAGTCGTCGCAGGTGCCCATCTGAAGGGTTGTGACGCCGCGCCCGTGGTGGTGGGAGTTAACAAGGCCGGGGATGATGGCGAAGTCAGGTCCGCCCAGTTCCTCATCGGGTTGTCGGCGGGCGCGCAGGTTCTGCCAGGGGCCAACCTCGCGGATAATGCCGTCTTCCTGGTACACCGCCACGTCGGTCAGGGCCGTGGACTGCCCGTCGGACGCGGGGGTGAGCAAGTATCTGCCGCGAATCAGTGAAGACGCCATGGTTGACCTCCCTCAGCCGGCCTGCTGCCGGTACCAGTCGATGATTTCTGAACCGGTGGCAGCCCAGACACCTCCTTGGGACATGATGTAGGACAATGCTCGGTCAATGCTGCCGATGCGGAAAGGCTGGCCCACCAACCAGGGGTGCCAGTTGACAGCCATGATACGGCCAGTATTGGCGCCGTCCTCCTTCATCACATCAAAACTCTCCCACAACATCCGCTCGTAGTCGAAGACGGGCATCAGCTTGTGTGAGATGGAGACTACGTCGTCCAGTTCGTACATCAATGGGAGGGCAAAGAAAGGATTGCCGCCGGTGGTCATGGGATAGGGCTGCTCGTCGTTGGCCCAGTCGCAAACGTAGGTCAGGCCTGCCTCGGCCAGCAACTGGGGGGTACGGTCTGACTCGCCATATTCGGGGCCGAACCAGCCTCGTGGCGCGGCGCCGGTAGCTTTTTCAATCGCCTGAAGGGAAGCGCCAATGTAATCCCGCTCCTCGGACTCGGACATGTTGCTGGTGATCATCCGGCTGACCGAAATGCCGTGGGCGATGAATTCGCAGCCCCGGTCCAGGCAGTGGCGCACCAGGTAGGGGTAATGTTCGGCGGTCAGGGCATCCATGGCTATGGTGGCCCGGACACCGTACTTCTCCAGTACGTCCAACAGGCGGAAGATGCCCACCCGGTGGCCGTATTCCCGGTGAGACAGGCGGGCGTAGTCGGGAAACTCCCGGGGGGCGGAGCCACCGGCCAGGCGGGCCACCTGGAAACTGCCGGCGGGCGCCTCCCATTCCATGTGCTCCAAGGGAACTATGACGCACAGGGCGACGGCGGCGTTGTCGGGCCAGCGCAGGGTAGAACGGTTGATTAAGGGGGACCATTCGTGATGGGGATGGTCCATACCAAAGGTTCGTTGGGCTGGCATGGGTTTTATTCTCCCGTTCGGTGGTTTGGGGGGCGGTTATCACCCCCACCCTAGTCCTCCCCCTTGATGGGGGAGGGGACTTCAACAAAGGCGGCTATTTGCCGGACGCTTCGGCCAGGCGCCGGGCATGAGTTATGGCCTCGTCGTAGTAGTTGGCAATATAGTAGTCGGCGATGTCGTCAGCGGTGGTCTGCCAGACGCCATCGTGGGACATAATGTAGCCCAGGATATCGTCCAGGTATTTGATGCGATGGGGTTGGCCGATAATGAAGGGATGAAGGGCAATGCACATCACCCGGCCACTATCACCACCCTCCTCGTACAGACGGTCGAATTGGGCCTTGCAGATGTCGGCGAAGTACTGGGCGTTGTAGTGGTTGTCTCGCAGGACGGACGAATCATTCAGTTCGATTGAGTAGGGCACTGAGATGAGCTTGCCGGAATTGACTTTGATGGGCGTGGGCTGGTCGTCGTGGAACCAGTCGGTGTGGTAGATGAGCCCGGCCTCTGCCATCAGGTCTGGGGTGTGAACACTTCCGGAAATAGCTGGCCCCAGCATTCCCTTCAGGGGTTTGCCGGTGTGGCGCTTCAGGGTGTCGATGCAGTCCCGGTAGAACTCACGCTCTTCGTCTTCGGTGCAGGTGTACAGGTAGCGGGTGTTATAGATGCCGTGGCTCATATAGTCGTAGTCCCTTTCCATCATGGCCTCGGCGATTTCGGGAAAATGCTCCAGGACGGCCAGGTTAAGGGAGATGCAGCAGCGGATGCCGTGCTTGTCCAGGGGTTCCAGCATACGCCAGAAACCAATACGGTTGCCGTAGTCCCGGTATGAGAATTGCTGCACGTCGGGATAGGGTGTGCGGGGCCAGGGATTGCGAACGCCCTCGTTGGGGGGCTGATATTCGTAATGTTCCACGTTGGGAGATATCCACACCGCCACCCGGGCGTCGTTAGGCCACTTGATGATGGGACGGTCGATTATGGGCAGGTAGTCGATACGGTCGGGTGGCAGTGCCATTTCAGATTCCTCTCACGCTATTTGTGCGGGACGCCTGGAGATTGATAGCAGAGTTCGCGCCCATCCTGACCTTCCCCCACCGAGGGAGAGGGAGTGTTGCAGGCATCGTGACTAGTCCATGAACCTGGACTCTCGACGCCACTGAACGTAGTGGGAAAGGCCGGCGGCCAGGTCGTAACTGGGCTTCCAACCGAAGTCCCGCCACAGGCGGTAGCCGGACAGGGGGCCACGGGCGGGGGACGTACTGACGTTAGAGACCGGTTCCGCCCCATCTTCCAGCAAGAAGGTGTCGGGGTAGAGTTCCTTCAACGTGTCCTGAATTTGCTGGCCCGTAACCCACACGCCATTGGTGATGTTGTAGCGGTCGTGGGGCAGGTCCGGAACGTCCACAACGGTGGCGATACCGGACGCAATGTCCAGAACGTAGGTAAAGTCCCGGCCCACATCCGAGTCCTCTATTGCAATGGGTTCGCCCCGAACCAAGCGGCCGGTCCACTGGTGGGGTATGGACATGTTGTCGCGGTGGCCGGTAACCCGCTCCATGGGACCGTAGGGCGTGCTAAGCCGCAGGCTGGCAGTGGAAAAGCCGTGAAGCTCGCCATATCGCTGGGTGATGGCCTCGCTGGCGGCCTTGGTAATGCCGTACAGGGTGTCGGCCTTGGAGGGGTCGTCTTCGTTGTAATACTGGTCCGGTCCCCGGGTCATCCCGTACATGGAGCCGGAACTTATGTAAATAAAGCGTTCCGGCCCTATTAGCCGGGCCATTTCCAGCATATTGGCGGTGCCGGTGACGTTAATGTCTACAATGTCCCGGCTGCGGGCAGTCTCCAGGTCTACCCGGTTCACCGTGAATACGGCGGCGTGGACTATTTTCTCAATTTCATACGATTGTCGAAGGGATTCTAAATCAGAAGGAGTTAGAATACTCCCCGTAACGAAGGTAACGCGGGACTGCAGATCGCCCAGGTATTGGCGGTTCAGGTCATCCGCCGCACCAACGTCAAGACTAACCACGTCGTGGCCCCGAGTCGCCAGTTCTTTCACGATGTTGGAGCCGACGAAGCCGGTGCCGCCGGTTACCAGGGTTGCCATGGGTTTCTCCTTCTCAGCCAAGAATAGGCCAATTCCTTCCTATTTGCTGCTGTCTTGCCGGGATACTCTATCCCTTTCCCAACCTTCCCAAGCCAAGGGGGCAAGGACTCGTCAGCAGTTGTCAGGAAAGTCCGTTACCAGCCCAGCATTACCGATTCCTTGCGAGGGTCGGCGCCCCCGTGGTAGACACCGTCAGACGGGTCGACCAAGATGGGCGTGAACCCGTTGGGGACACCCCATGGCCCGATTACCTTGACCTGGTGGCCCTTGTCGTTCAGCGAGTCCACCGCGTCTTGGGACACCCGACCCTCAATTTCCAGCAGATTGGGGTACTCCTCGTGGGGCCAGGGAGACTGGGGGAAGCTGTAACCGCAGAAGCGGGGGGCTTCCACCGCCTCCTGCACGTTCATCCCGAAGTCGATGACGTTGCACAGGGTTTGCAGGTTGCTCTGGGGCTGGCTGTCCCCGCCGGGTGTGCCCAGGGTCATGAAGGGTTCGCCATCCTTCAGAATGATGAAGGTGCAAGGCGTAGTACGGGGCCGCTTGCGGGGGGCCAAGCTGTTGGGGTTGTCGTCATCCAGCCAGAAGTAGCAGCCCCGGCAGTTGGCCAGGATGCCGGTATCGCCCAGCACCATGCCCTGGGCCAGGGCCCCGAAACTGCTGGGGGTGGCGGACACGAGGTTACCGGCAGAGTCGGCGGTAGCAAGGTAAGTGGTGCCGTCTCCGTCGCCGCCCACGGCCATGGGTTCCCGGGACCGGGGGCTGGCTGCCCAGGTCGGGTCCACAGCAAGCATTTTTCGGGGATCTCCGGCCGGATAGCTGGCTTGGGCTTTATTGGGGTCGATCAGTGTCCGGCGTAGTGCCGCGTATTCCCTGGACAGCAGTCCGTCGAAGGGCACGTCAACAAAAGCGGGATCTCCCACGTACCGTTCCCGGTCGGCGAAAGCCAGCTTCAGCGCTTCCACCTGCAGGTGCATGGCCTGGGGACTGTTGTGGCCCAGCGCGGCCAAGTCGCAGCCTTCCAGGATGGCCAGAGCCTGCAGCAGGCTGATGCCCTGGGTCCAGGACCGATTGGTGAAGACCTGGTGGCCCCGGTAGGTGACGGAAATGGGTTCTTCCATGGGAGATTCATAGTCGGCAAAGTCAGCCAGGTCGTACAGGCCGCCCAGGTCCTGCAGGGCCTTGACCATACGGCGGGCCACGTCACCCTTGTAGTAAACGTCGCGAGCTGCCTGGATGCCAGCTTCGCGCGAACCTCCGCCTGCCAGGGCCTGTTCCTCGGCCTGGACCATCAAGGACAGCGTGCGGGCTAGATCTTCCTGTAAAAACAGGGAACCCAGCTCCGGCGGCCGGTCGTTGGGCAGAAATACGCGGGCCGAATCGGGATACTTGCGCAGGTTCGCCATGCGCTCGGAAGTCCTTACGGTACGGACGAAAAGCTGGTATGCGGGAAAGCCGTTGCCGGCGAAGTGGAGCGCGCTTTCCGCCACCTGGGCAAAAGACTTGGTGCCGTAATCGGACAGCATGGCCAGGAGGGCGGAGATGACGCCAGGCACGGTGGTGCTAAGCACTCCAGGAGGTATTTCGCCCCAGTTCTCCAGGTAGCGGTTAATGGTGGCTCTCTGGGGCGCCCACCCCTGGCCCACAACGGAACGCACCTTCCCGCTGGCCCGGTCAAAGAACAGGAATGCGACCTCACCGCCCAAAGTGTAGTGGGCGGTCGGTTCCATGACCCCGGCGGACAGAGCAGACGCTACCGCCGCATCCACCGCGTTGCCTTCCTGCCAGAGAATGCGCATTCCCGACTGGGCGGTCAACTGGGTGCCGCCGCCCACCATTCCGCGGGTGCCCCAGACAATGGGACGGTGGGAGTATGTGCCCTGGCTGCCTGGCGTGTGGCTGCTGGCGGTGGTCATTCTCAATGCTCCTCGGCGCCGTTTGAATGAGGCGACCCTAGTCGGGTATCTGGTTGGGGACAGTTTAGTCCTGCAACTGGCAAGGCGCAACCAGCCTCCCTGGTGAGTCATTAAGGTCGATTTGGTCCCAATCGACAATATTTTGTGAAGAATTGAGTCATATCAGTACCTAGTATTGCCGATATGTTATGCTGGAACACGGGACAATCAAGGCAGGATTTCAGATTCCCGCTGGGGTTCCCCATCTATTAGCGCAAATCATCCTATGGTTGTGCAGAAGAGAGGAGGTTATATGGCTGGAATAAAGAAGCTCGCAGGGGCTTACCTGGTGCTGCTTGCGATCGCCGTGGCGGGGTTCTTCATCATCAACAACTTCCTGACGGACACGATTGACGTTATGACGGTGTGGCTGGTGCTGGACGTATTGATGTTAATCGGCCTGGCGATCGGACTGATTTACAACTATGGACGCAAGAATGCAGTGGACGGAGGGCATGAAAATGACGGTGTCAGCCGTGGGTACTTCGAGGCGAATGTCACCTTTTTCGTGACGGCCGGCGTCGCCATCCTGTTCCTGCACAACTGGTTCGCCTTGCTGGCCAACGGCAGCGACTACCTGGACGGCAACCACCAGTCGTGGGTGATCTGGGCTGTGGTGGACACCATGCTACCCATCATCCTGGGCGTTACCGGGTGCCATATGTGGAAGAACTCAGACGGATAGCGGGGCTAAAAGGAGGGCCGGGCCGGACCAGTCCCGCCACACCGGAACAGAACAGGGAGGCCACGAAATTCGCGGCCTCCTTACCGTTTTCCAACCGGCGCGGTGGCGGCAGGCGCCTGATCACTACCCAGATGGGCGGCTTTCATACCTACTTACACGAAGTAGTCCCACCCAGCCAATCCAGCGAAACGCCGGGAACAGTCTGCAACGGGCAGTAGCTGTTCACAGACAAACGGCGCGCACAACGGGTAGGTGCCCGGAAAGGCTCCTGGAGCGTTGTCCAAGTGGAGGCATACCGTACTATACTGTCGACAGATGACGGCCATTGTTTAGGCCATGGCGTCCTTGGCCGGTCGGGCGCCACACTCACCACCGATGCAATCCCCGCGCCGAGGTGAATAACTATGCCAGCACGTACGGGATCCGAATACATTACGGGACTTAAGGACCGTCCCCGCGAAGTTTGGATTGACGGGGAGCGGGTTAAGGACGTGACCACCCATCCGGCGTTGAAGAACGGTGTGAAGTCGGTGGCTGCCCTTTACGACATGCAGCATGATCGGGCGCTGCGAGAAGAGATGACCTTCGCTTCGCCATCTACCGGCGACGCGGTGGGGCTGTCCTTCCTTGTTCCCGAAACCGTGGAAGACCTGGAACGCCGCCGCCAGATGATGACCCGGTGGGCGCAGGCCAGTTGCGGCATGATGGGGCGGTCGCCGGACTTCCTGAATATCATTTTTTCCTCCTGGGCCGGGGCCTCCGGTTATTTTGCCCAGGGCCGCCCGGAGTTCCAGCGGAATGTTGAGGACTACCACGAGTTCATCCGGGAGAACGACGTGGCGTTGACCCATGCGCTGGTCAACCTGCAGCGTCGGCGTACTCCCAACGCTGCCGACACCCTGAGCGAGCAGGTGGCCCTCACTCTGGTCAAGGAGACTGATGCAGGAATAGTGGTCAAGGGCAGCCGGGTACTGGCCACCCTGGGCCCCATCTCCGACGAAATAGCCATCTACCCGGTGGCCTCCCACCGGCTGGCCGACGACGACGGGCGGCAGTCCTTCTCCTTCTCCATTCCCTGCGACACTCCCGGCGTGAAATTCCTTTGTCGGGAGAGTTTCGACCTGGGGCGTTCCCACTTCAACCACCCCCTGGGGTCTCGCTTTGAAGAAATGGACTCAGTGGTGTTTTTCGACAACGTGCTTGTTCCCTGGGAGCGGGTGTTCCTGCTGGGAAACGTGGAACTTTGCAACGGTTATGCCATGGGGACCAGTTCCGACGCCCACACCGGACACCAGGTGTTGACCCGCTGTCTGGCCAAGGCAGAGTTCATGCTGGGCCTGGCGGACTTGATTGTCGATACGCTGGGATCAGGTACCATCCCTCACGTGCAGGAACAGGTAGCGGAGCTGATCACCCAGCGAGATACTTTGTGGTCCTGCTTGAGGGCAGCGGAGGCGGACGCCAGCCCCAACCGGTGGGGAGTCATGAGTCCTGCGCTGCCTCCGCTGCGGGCCGGCCGGACAATCTTTGGCCGCGTCATCTACCCGCGGATGGTGGAGATTGTCCAGATGCTGGGCACCAGCAGCCTCATGGCCCTACCGGCCGAGGCCGACTTCGATACGGATATTGGCGCCGAGATCGACCAGTATATGGCCACCGATACTGCCAATGCCCGGGACCGGGCCAGGCTGTTCCACCTGGCATGGGATGCGTCCTGCAGTTCCTTCAGCGGTCGGCAGGTGCTGTACGAGCGGATGTTCGGCGGAAACCCGGTGCGCAACTCACTGGCACTCTACAACAACTACGACAAGGAACCCTTCAAGCAAAGAGTACGGGAGTTTCTGGATCTGGAGGATTTCTAGAGGACTTCTGAAAAGTCCCTGCCCATTTGGTGGGGGCAGGTTTGGATGGGGTGCCTGACGGCCTGCTGTAGCTGGCGAAGTTCCCGCGAAGGCGGGAACGACGGTTTAACGGGAGTTTATCCGGACACTCCCTGGAGTCGGGTGCATCTTGCGAAACACTGGCACAGCCACAGGGCAATTCTGAGGCCGGCCAAACATTTAGCGGGTGCAGGGAAAACAGAGGCTTTTCGGGATGCAAAAGGGGGAAAGTGGCTCCCCAGGCAGGATTCGAACCTGCGACCTAGCGGTTAATCCGCCTCCGGCGGACCCGCTCTTCCGCCGACCTGATTCTTCAACCATTCCCTCCCAACCCCAGACTTCAGAAATCGCTCCCGCCGCATTGCCTCTCCCCTCGTAGCCCATTCCTCTTCATAAACCAGTGTCCAAGGTCCCCTATTCCTGGTGTAGCTTGCTAATCCCTGTTGATGCTCTCCGAGCCTCCGGGCCAGATCCCTAGTCTGTCCCACATATAGCAGACCGCTGGAATCACTCTGCAATACGTAAACGGTGAACATGGATGTGGATAAGGAAGAGTGGCTCCCCAGGCAGGATTCGAACCTGCGACCTAGCGGTTAACAGCCGCCCGCTCTACCGCTGAGCTACTGGGGAATGCGGTTGCTGGACCGGTGGTTAAAACCGGGACAGCCTGAAAATTGTAGCACCTTCCAGTGCAGCTAACAAGCGAAATCCAAGGGAAGGCGGTGCCCCGCTTAAAGGCCAGCGGCTTCTTGAGACCGGTCTAACCGGCGGAACTGCCCCCGGGTCTACAGTCCCCTGGGTCCAAAATGAAAGGAAGGGCCACGCGGGCCCCTCCCTTGATCCAGGTTTTCAGGTAAGGCTAGGCTTCAGCCTTATCCCCTTCGACGATCTGTTTGCCTCCACCCACGTTGATGGACAGTTGGCGGGCCTGCTTGGCCTCCACCTTGGGGAAGGCAACCGTCAGGACACCATGATCGTAGCTGGTCTGAGCCTTTTCCACGTTCAGGGTGTCGGGCAAACGCAGGGAACGGTGGAAAGAACCGGTGTGCCGCTCCCGCATCAGGTAGTTCCCCTCCTGACGCTCGCTGTCGCTGGCGGTCTGGCCCCGGATGGTCAACACGTCGTTCTCTATGCTTACGTTGAGGTCCGATGGGTTGACGCCCGGCAGGGAAGCATGAACAACAATATTGTCGCCCTCCTGCACCACGTCCAGGGGAATGGCCCAGCCTTCCATCTCGCTGTTGCCGCTGCTGGGCTGAACGAAGCCCCGCCACAGGTAGTCCATGTTATCTTGCATCCGCCGCAGTTCGATGAAGGGATCCCATCTCCGCATTACCATAGTTGTACCTCCTGCCGTTTTTATTTACTCTTTTATGGCAGTAACTTTGATATTCTTCATATCAAGTCTACGCTAACTATTCTAAATACTTGAGTATTAGATGTCAAGTCTTTTATATAATATTGACCAACTATCTTGACAATATGCTCCCGTGTCAATACAATACCAATACGACGGCGACCACCCATGAGAGGTGAACCCCATGTCAGCAAATTACTATGCATTGCTGGGAGTCGCCCGGGACGCTACAGACAAGGATATCCGGCAGGCTTACCGGAAATTGGCCCGCCAGTATCATCCCGACGTTAACCCGGGCGACCCTGACGCAGAAGAAAAGTTCAAGCAGATAAATGAGGCCCACGGAGTTCTGTCGGACTCCGATAAGCGGCGCAAGTACGACAAGTACGGCGACCGCTGGATGCACGCCGACGAAATTGAACAAGCCGACGCCCAGGCCCGCAGTCGGGGCCGCAGCAGGTACCACTACTACAGCGAGGGCGACTTTGGCGGACACAACGGAGACAACTTCGACCTTGGAGGCTTAGGTTCCGACGATCTCTTCGACCGACTTTTCAACAACTTTGGGTCGGAACGGGGAACGCCCCGTCAAGCGCCGGCCGAATACCAGGTGGACATCACCCTGGCCGAGGCGGCAGAAGGGGCTACCAGGATGGTGAACTTGCCCGACGGACGGCGGCTGGAGGTTAGGGTTCCCCCAGGCGTTGATACCGGCTCCCGGGTGCACATACCCGCCGGTGGTGGCGACGGCGACTTTTACCTGGCCGTTACCGTAATTGAGCACCCCCGGTTTGAGCGCAAAGGCAAGGACCTTTACTCCGAGGTGGAGGTGCCGGTGGACGACCTGGCCCTGGGCGCGGAGGTCACCGTGCCCACCCTGACAGGCAGGGTTGCGTTGACTATTCCCCCCGGCACCCAGAACGGCCGCAGGTTCCGCATGGCCGGCCAGGGAATGCCGGAACTGAACCAGCCGGCCAGCAAGGGCAGCCTGTACACCACCGTCAAGGCGGTGCTGCCCAGCAACCCGGGACCCGAAGAACAGGAACTGTTCCGCAAACTCAGGGACCTGAGGACCGGACAGAAGGTATAGATATGGTATACGACCGAAACCAATCCGACGAACCCTGCTTCGTCATCAGCATCGCCGCCCGCATGGTGGGCCTGCATGCCCAGACCTTGCGTTACTACGAGCGGGTGGGGCTGATTTGGCCGTCACGCTCCAACGGACGACAGCGGCTATATTCGGTAGCTGACATTGAACGCCTGCGCCGCATTAAGACCTTCACCGAGGACATGGGCGTCAACCTGGCCGGCGCAGAGGTGGCCCTGAAGTTGATGGCCCGAATTGAGGAACTGGAGCAAGAAGTCAAGAGGTTGAGCGCCACGGTCGAGGAACTGCAGCAACGGCCAGGTGCGCCGAGCGCGGACATGAGAAGAAACCAGGCCTAGGAATGCGTCAGGTCTTATCGAAGCACTATTCCTATCCTTTTTCCGCCCCGCCCGTGGTAACCCTGCTAACGGCGACAGCACGGGAGGGGGCAGCCAGGAGTTGAGACTATGACAATGAGATCAGAAGACTTCACAGAACAAGCATTGCAGGTGATCCAGGACTCCCAGGAACTGGTGCGGAACTATCGCCACAGCCAGTGGGACGTGGAGCACGTGCTGCTGGCCATGTTCAACCAGGAAGGCGGCATACCTGGGCGCATCCTGGACCACCTCGGGATTTCCACTCCGTCCGTGAAAGCCCGGCTGGAACAACTGCTGGACGCATCGCCCAAGCTGGCCAACGCGTCCGGCCAGATCTACACTACGCCGCGCATTCAGCGGTTGTTGGACACGGCCCAGGAAGAATCGCGACGGCTCAAGGACGAGTTCATCAGTGTCGAGCACCTGTTTATCGCCGCAATTCGGGAGCCCCAGGGCGACTCAGCCAGGATCGTCCAGGAGTTCGGCATCGACCAGGAACGGGTGTACCAGGCACTCACAACCATTCGCGGCGCCCACCGGGTCGATGACCGGCGGGCGGAGAGCCGGTACAGGTCTCTGGAAAAGTACAGCATCGACCTGACCCAGCTGGCCGCTGAAGGCAAACTCGACCCGGTTATCGGACGGGATGGAGAAATCCGGCGGGTGGCCCAGACCCTGACCCGCCGCAAGAAGAATAACCCGGTCATCATCGGCGAGGCCGGCGTGGGGAAGACAGCCATCGCCGAGGGCCTGGCGTCTCGGATCACGGCGGGGGACGTGCCCGATTCACTCAAGGGGAAACGAGTCCTGGCCCTGGACATGGGCGCCATGGTTGCCGGTTCCAAGTTCCGCGGCGAGTTCGAGGAACGGTTGAAGGCGGTCATGGACGAGGTGAAAGAAGGGCAGGGCGAGATCATTCTCTTCCTGGACGAAATCCACACCATGGTGGGAGCCGGCTCCGCCGAAGGTGGGCTAGACGCCAGCAACCTGCTGAAGCCGGCCCTGTCCCGCGGGGAGCTGCAGTGTATCGGCGCCACCACCCTGGACGAATACCGCAAGCACATTGAGAAAGATGCTGCCCTGGAGCGGCGCTTTCAGTCCGTGTACCTGGAGGAACCCACGGTGGAGGACACGGTGGAAATCCTGAAGGCCCTGCGTCCCCGTTACGAGGCCCATCACAAGGTCAAGATTGACGATGCGGCCCTGGATGCCGCTGCCCGGCTCAGCGACCGGTACATCACCGGCCGGCAGCTACCGGACAAGGCTATCGACTTCATCGACGAAGCGGCCAGCAAGGTGCGCATCGACGCCGAGGGCATGCCGGACAACTGCCACCAGTTGGAGGAGAGCATCCGGCTCCTGACCGACCGGGAGGAGTCCGCGTCCCAGCGGGGGGAATACGAGCAGGCTGCGCAGCTTCGAACGGAACGAATTCGTCTGGAGGAAGAGTTTCGGGCGGAACGGGAAAAGCTGGGCCATGACCGAAACACGGACCTGACGGTAGTCGAAAAGGACATCGCCGACCTGGTGTCCAACTGGACGGGCATCCCCGCCGGCCGGTTGCTGGAAAGCGAGGCGGACCGGTTGATCCACATGGAGGGACTGCTGCACCAGCGGCTAATCGGGCAGGAAGAAGCGGTCAGCGCCGTGTCCGAGGCCATCCGCAGGGCGAGGTCGGGCCTGAGCAATCCCCGGCGGCCCATCGGCAGCTTTATCTTCCTCGGCCCCACCGGCGTAGGCAAGACCGAACTGTCCAAGGCCCTGGCCGAATTCCTGTTCGACGACGAAGAAAACATGGTGCGGCTGGACATGTCAGAGTACATGGAGAAGCACACCGTTTCCCGCCTGGTAGGCGCGCCCCCGGGTTACGTGGGCTACGACGAGGGTGGTCAATTGACCGAAGCCGTCCGCCGTCGCCCCTACCGGGTCATTCTATTCGACGAAATTGAGAAAGCCCATCCGGACGTGTTCAATATGCTGCTGCAAATCCTAGAAGACGGCCGGTTGACCGACGGCCACGGGCGCACGGTGGACTTCAGGAACACGGTCATCATCATGACCAGCAACCTGGGCACCGGATACCTGAGCCGCCAGGGCGTGGGGTTCAACACCACCGCCCAGTCCACGGAGCTTGAGAAGGAACGGCTGGAAAAGTCGGTCCACGACGCGCTGAAGCAGGCCTTCCGCCCCGAGTTTCTGAATCGCATAGACGAGACCATAATCTTCCATCCGCTGACCAGGGACCAGATTGTCCTGGTGGTGGAGTTGATGGTCAAGGACGTGGCGGAGAGACTGGCGGAGCAGGGCATAACCTTCGAGTTGACCAAGGCTGGGGCCGACTGGCTGGCGGAAGAAGGCTTCGACCCGGTCTACGGAGCGCGGCCGCTGCGCCGGGCCATTCAGAGGAGCCTGGAGAACCGGCTGTCCCGGGGCATCCTATCCGGCGAATTCCAGAGCGGCGACCACCTGGTAGTCAATGCCGAGGGCGCTGGACTAGTCGTAACCAAGGCGGAGGCTACCGTGGCCGCGGCCTAACTCAAGCGGCGACTGGTGATTAAAACGCTCTCAAAATGGAAAGGGGCGGGTTTGCAGCCCGCCCCTTTCGTCGTTTGACTACAAACAGGCGGTCAGACTTCCACCGCTCCAATCAGGTCGTTGATATCGGAAATACCGCGTTCCCCCAGCCAGGCCTGCATCCCTTCCAGGATCTTGAAAGGCGCCCAAAGGTCGGCCAGGTTGGCGCTCCCCACCTGTATGGCGGTGGCGCCGGCCAAGATGAACTCCAGGGCATCCTCGGCGGTGAAGATCCCACCCACGCCTATTATGGGCACGTCCACGGCACGGGCGGCTCGGTACACAAGGGCTACCGCCACCGGATGCAGCCCGGGTCCCGAAAGGCCGCCGGTAACGTTACCCAGCGCCGGCTTGCGGGATTCCAGATCTATGTTCATGGCAGGGATGGTATTGCAGATGGTGAGGGCATCGGCCCCGGCATCCACCGCCGCCCTGGCGATGGGCACTATGTCGGGGACATTGGGGGCCAACTTCGCCAGCACCGGCACTTCCGCATGGCGCTTCACGGCAGACACAGCTTGGGAAGTCCCCCTGGGGCTGTAGCTAAACAGGTCGCCTTGCTCCACGTTGGGGCAGCTGAGGTTCAACTCTATGGCTTCGAATCCCGTTACACCTGCAGTCATCCTCGCCATATCGCCGAATTGACCGACGCTGTCGCCGGACATACTCAACAGCACAGTAGCGTCCCACTGAGCCCACTGCGGCGCGAGTTCTTCCAGCCCCGATTCAATGCCGGGGTTGGTCAATCCAATAGCATTGAGCATCACGGGTTCGTGGTTTTCGCGAGCGACCCGGTAGGACTCGGGATACCAGCGAGGTTCGGGGTTGCCTTCGCGAGAAAGGCGGGTAAAGGTCTTGGGAATGACCGCCCCCAGCCTTGAAAGGTCCATTTCGGGGGTAAGACCACGACCGTAACCGTCGTAGCCGAAGGTGCCCGACGCAATCATCACGGGGTTACGCAAGGCAAGGCCACGGGGATGAACAGGAGCCAATTCAACGGCTAGACAGGGTTGCCCCGCCTCACCCGCTGAACCGGCTCCTGCCACTGGTTTAGACCTCTGCATCGCCCCCCAGGGAGAAGTCGGAAAGGTCCTGCGTGCCGTTCTCGTCGCCTGTCAGCCCCAGGACGTCGGCAGTTGAACCGCCGGTTACGTCACTATCGCCTCCGATGAGGTTGGACTCACTCTCGACGAAGAAGCCTGAGGTGGCCAGGTCTTCCGAACCGCCGCCAAAGGTCATGGCGGCGCTTGTGGCGGTATCACCCGGCTCCAGCCAGCCGGCCGCCACCAGTTCCTCCACTGCGCCGATTTCGTCGAAACCAGGCAGTGCCAGGATATCAGGTTCCTCAACCAGGGTGGTGGAATCCAGCCTGGCGGGAATCAACCGGCCAATAATGACGTTCTCCTTCAGTCCCTGGAGATAGTCGTGCTGACCGCTCAGGGCCGCCTGGGTGAGAACCCGGGTAGTCTCCTGGAAGGCGGCAGCGGCCAGGAAGCTGTCGGTGCGCAGGGATGCACGGGTTACGCCCAGCAGCACGGGCTCGGCTGTGGCGGGTTCGCCGCCCTGGGCCAGCACCCTGGCGCAATTCTCCTGGAACTGGACCTTGTCAACCACCTGGTCTGGAATGAAGTCCGAGTCGCCGATGGACTTCACCTGGACCCGGCGCAGCATCTGCCGCAGAATGATTTCCACGTGTTTGTCGTGAATTCCCACACCCTGGGACCGGTAGACCTGCTGTACTTCATTGACCATGTACTGCTGCAGTTCGCCGGTGCCCTGGATGCTGAGGATGTCGTGGGGGTTCTTGGGACCGGCAGTCAGGCGGTCGCCGGCCTTGAGCATGTCCCCGTGGGTAGCTACCAGTTCGTCCCCGACAGGAATCAGGTATTCTCGCTCTTCCGGATCCTCCCAGACGATGGAGATTAGGCTGTCGCCCAGTTCTACCCGTCCGCCAACGTTGGCTACTACTTCCAGGACAGGCTGGGACTCATTGGTCTCGTCCATATCCGTTTCGTAGCCCAGTGTAGGCAGGGTGGCGGCCATCAGCATGCCGGCTTCCACCTCGTCGCCCTCATCCACCAGAAGCTGAACGCCCTCGGGCAGAAGGTATTCTTCGCGGAACTCTTGCCGGTCCACGATCCGGACGGGTTCCTCTACCAGGCGCCGCCCTTCCGAGTCCAGGGGCAACTGCACCTCGCCGTCAATCTCGGAGAGGATGGCCACACCCTTGGGTTTGCGAGCCTCAAAGATTTCTTCAACCCTGGGGAGACCGCTCGTAATGTCGGAGCCCGCGACGCCGCCGGTGTGGAAGGTACGCATGGTCAGCTGGGTGCCGGGCTCGCCGATGCTCTGGGCAGCGATGATGCCAACAGCCTGGCCCAATTCGACCACCTTGCCGGTAGCTGGCAGGCGACCGTAGCACATCTGGCAAACACCCCTGCGGGTTTCACAGATCAGGGGAGATCGGACGGGCACCTGGATAACGCCCGCAGCGGTGATCCGTTCGGCCATTGCTTCGTCGATCATGTCGTTGCGGTCCACCAGGAACTCCCCGGTTGCCTCGTCGATGATGGGCGCAGCGGCAATCCGGCCGGCGATGCGCTCGGGTAGAGTGGCTTCGGGAGTGCCGTCGGGCCTGCTCTCGATGTAGTAGGCGTCGAAGGTGCCGCAGTCCTCTTCCAGGACAATAACTTCCTGAGCGATGTCCACCAGGCGGCGGGTAAGGTAGCCGCTGTCGGCGGTACGGAGAGCCGTATCCGCGAGACCCTTGCGGGCGCCGTGGGTGGAGATGAAGTACTCCAGGGCTGTAAGACCCTCGCGGAAGCTGGACTTTACCGGAAGTTCGATGATCTCGCGGGAGAAGTCGCGGGTAGGCTTGGTCATCAGGCCGCGCATACCGGCCATCTGCTTGATCTGCATGATGTTACCCTTGGTACCCGACTGGGCCATCACACCGATACCGCCAAAGTTCCGCAGTTCATCCCGTACCAGGCTTTCTATTTCATCAGAAGCGAATGTCCAGGCCTCAACCACCTCGTTGTAGCGCTCGTCATCGTCCATCAGACCAAGATCATAGCTGTCCCGGTAGGTCGCCACCCGTTCCTCGGCTTCCTGAAGCTTGTCGCCCTTCTGGGAAGGCACCTGAAGGTCGCTGATGGATACAGTAAGGCCCGACTTGGTGGCATACTCAAAGCCCATGCCCTTCACCCGGTCCAGCACGTCGGCCATCCGTTCGTTGCTCAACCTGTAATAGAGCTCGGAGGTCAGGCCCTTCAGCGCACGGCTGTCGAACAGCTTGTTCTGAAATTCCATTTCCTCGGGCAGGTTCTCGTTGAATATCAGCCGGCCCAGGGTGGTTTCAAGCCATTCGTCCTCACTGTCCAGCCGTTCCACGTGCCTGACGTAGATTCGTTCCCGCAGGTTGATGTGGCCGGCTGCTTCTGCGATCCTGGCCTCGTCAATGTTGTAGAAACGGGCCGGTTCGTCCTTCCGGGTTTCCACCATTTCCGTCAAGTAGTAGCAGCCCAGCACCATGTCCAGGGTGGGAGCCACCAGGGGCTCGCCGGACGCCGGTGAAAGCATGTTGTGGGTACTGAGCATGGCCACCTGGGCTTCGTGGACCGCCATGCGGGACAGGGGAACGTGGACCGCCATCTGGTCGCCGTCGAAGTCGGCGTTGAAAGCGGAACAGACCAGCGGGTGAAGCTGGATGGCGTTGCCCTCAATTAACGTGGGCATAAAGGCCTGGATGCCCAGCCGGTGCAGCGTGGGCGCCCGGTTCAGCATCACTGGCCGGTCCTTGATGACTTCTTCCAGGATGTCCCAGACCTCAGGGCGTGCCCGTTCCACCATGCGCTTGGCGCTCTTGATGTTAGGTGAGACGCCCAGCAGGACCAACCGGTGCATGACAAAGGGCTTGAACAATTCCAGGGCCATGCGCTTGGGCAGGCCGCACTGGTTCATCTTCAGCTCGGGGCCAACCACTATGACGGAGCGGCCGCTGTAGTCTACCCGCTTGCCCAGCAGGTTCTGGCGGAACCGGCCCTGCTTGCCCCGCAGCAGGTCGGACAGGGACTTGAGCTTGTGGTTATGGCTGCCCTGGATGGGGCGGCCGCGACGCCCGTTGTCGATCAGGGCGTCCACAGACTCCTGGAGCATCCGCTTTTCGTTACGGATAATGATTTCGGGGGCGCCCAGGTCCATAAGGCGCTTGAGCCGGTTGTTGCGGTTAATCACCCGGCGATAAAGGTCATTCAGGTCGCTGGTGGCAAAGCGGCCACCGTCCAACTGCACCATGGGACGCAGTTCCGGGGGCAAAACCGGCAGCATGGTCAGGATGATGTCTTCAACCCGGTTACCGCTGTTGCGGAAGGCTTCCACCACCTGCAGGCGCTTGATGGCCTTCTTCCGACGCTGGCCAGAGGTGGACCGCATTTCCCGCACCAAATCCTCGCGGATGGCTTCCAGATCATGATTCCGCAGAATCTCCAGGATGGACTCGGCCCCCATCCCTGCCTCAAACAGGTCAGGGTACTTGTCCTTCAGTTCCCGGTACTTGGATTCTGACAGAATCTTCAGAGACTTGAGGTCTTCCAGTTCACTGATTGTTTCCTGCAGCTTGAATTCCAGATCACCTTCTTCCTTGGCGATCTGGTCTCCCAGGGCTTCCCTTTCGGCCTGAACGGCAACAGCCTCGGCGGCGGATTCCGGATCATTGGCCGCTTCGAGGGAGTCCAGTTTTTCCTGGAGTTCGGTCAGGCGGGGTTCATGGGTAGACTGGATACTTTCCTTTTCCAGCTCTACTCGAAGCCTTTCCTCTTCAATTATCTCGGTGCGCCTGTCGGAGTCAACGGAAATAACGATGTGCTGGGCGAAGTACAGGACGCGCTCCAGGTTGCGGGGCGACAGATCCAGCAGCAGGCCCAGGCGGCTGGGGTTCGTCTTGCTGAACCAAATGTGGGCAACCGGGGCTGCCAGGCGAATGTGGCCCATGCGTTCCCGCCGTACTTTGGAGCGGGTAACCTCCACACCGCAGCGGTCGCAGACCACGCCCCGATAGCGGATGCGCTTGTACTTGCCGCAGAAGCACTCCCAGTCCTTGGTGGGCCCGAAAAGACGTTCGCAAAAAAGGCCGTCCTTTTCGGGGCGCAGAGTGCGGTAATTGATGGTCTCCGGCTTGGTAACCTCGCCGTGGGACCAGTTCAGAATCTGTTCCGGAGAGGCGACGGAAATACGAATCGCATTGAACTGCGTAGCCGGAGCCTCGGTTCTGTCTTGCATTCTAACCATTAAATCGCCTCCAGTGATTCATACAACTCGGATTCGTCCCCCATCCCTTCCATCAGGGAAGCCCGGTCCTCTTCGTTGAGCAGTTCCACGGACAGGCCGAGGCTCTGCAGTTCCTTGAGCAGGACGTTAAAGGACTCGGGGACGCCGGGCTGGCCGATAGGCTCGCCCTTGACGATGGCTTCGTAGGTCTTGACCCTGCCTGCCACGTCGTCGGACTTGACCGTCAATACCTCCTGAAGGTTGTAGGCGGCGCTGTAGGCCTCCAGGGCCCACACTTCCATTTCGCCGAAACGCTGGCCGCCGAACTGGGCCTTACCGCCCAGGGGCTGCTGGGTAATCATGGAGTAGGGTCCGGTGGAGCGGGCGTGAATCTTGTCCTCCACCAAGTGAATCAGCTTCAGCATATAGATGCTGCCCACAGTTACCAACTGGTCGAAGGCGTCGCCGGTCCGCCCGTCATAGAGCTGGAACTTGCCAAAGATGGGCGGGGCTATTCCACGCTCCCGGTGAACCCGCAGAGCTTCCTCGTGCATCTGTTCCGACGACATTCCGTCCGACTCAACACTGGCCTTGTCCTTGAGCCAGATGCTCAGGCACGCGTCCCGCGCCTCGCCGCGAACATTCTCGTCGAACAGGCGGCCGCCATCGTAGCCCCTTTCACCCAGCCAGTCGTTGATGCGGGAGAAGTCTATACTTGGCGACCACTCAGCCGGGCCACCGTCTATCGCGCCCGATTGCTCGGCGAACCAGAGCCGGGAAAGGGAGTCCTCAATGGACTCATCAGAAGCGCCATCAAACACCGGGGTCTGGGCGCGGAAGTTCAGTCCTCGGGCGGCCCAGCCCAGATGGGTTTCCAGCACCTGGCCCAGGTTCATGCGCGAGGGTACGCCAATGGGATTAAGAATCATGTCCACTGGAGTACCGTCTTCCAGGAAAGGCATGTCCTCCACCGGCAAGATGCGGGACACCACGCCCTTATTGCCGTGGCGGCCGGCCATCTTGTCGCCTACAGAAATCTTCCTGGTCTGGGCGATCCATACGCGGACTGCTTCGTTTACGCCCGGGGGCAGGTCGTCCCGGTTAGCACGGTTGAGAATCTTTACGTCAATAACCTTGCCCCGTTCCCCGTGAGGGACGCGCAGGGAGGTATCCTTCACATCACGAGACTTCTCACCGAAAATGGCCCGAAGAAGCTTTTCCTCAGCGGTAAGCTCGGTCTCACCTTTGGGAGTTACCTTGCCCACCAGGATGTCGCCAGGGCCCACGTCGGCGCCGACGCGGATGATCCCACGCTCGTCCAGGTCCCGCAGGCTAGTCTCGCCCACGTTGGGAATGTCGCGAGTGATTTCCTCGGGGCCCAGCTTGGTTTCCCGTGCCTCCATTTCGTGCTTTTCAATGTGTATGGAAGTGAACTGGTCGTCCTTGACCAGGCGTTCGCTAATGATGATGGCGTCTTCGTAGTTATATCCTTCCCAGGACATGAAAGCTACCAGCACGTTTTGACCCAGGGCCAGCTTGCCCGAGTCCGTCGACGAGCTGTCGGCCAGGGTATCGCCTACCAGCACCCGGTCGCCCTTCTGGACGATGGACCGCTGATCGAAGCAGGTCCCCTGATTGGTACGCGAAAACTTGACCAGGTCGTGGTGGTACTCCAATCCGTCGGAGTCGGTAACGACTATGTCCCGTCCTGAAACTGAGGAAACCACGCCGGAGGCGCGGGAAAGGACCACCTGCCCGCTGTCCCTGGCCACCCTTTCCTCAATGCCGGTGCCAACGACCGGAACCTGGGGTCGCAGCAAGGGCACCGCCTGGCGCTGCATGTTCGAACCCATGAGGGCACGGTTGGCGTCGTCGTGCTCAAGGAAGGGAATCAGGGCCGCGGAAATGCTCATGATCTGCATGGGCGAAACGTCCATCAGATCAATGTTCTCAGGGGAATCCTGGGCGTAGTTCTCACCCAACCGGATTTCTACGCGATCGTGGACGAACTGGCCCAAAGCATCCAGTTCGGAGTTAGCCTGGGCGATGCGGAAGTTCTCCTCCCGGTCCGCGGACATGTACTCCACGAACTCGGAACCGCCTGCCACATACGGACGGACACGGATCATGGTACCAGAAGGCAGTGCGCGAACGGCCCCTACGTTGGAGCGGTTTAGCTTCTTGCCTGCGGCGACCAGCACTTTGCCGTCCAGACCCTGCACGTCCTCGGTAACCTCCCGGCCCTCCAGGTCGGGAGCGGTATTGGAAATGGACTTCAGCACACGGCGGTAGGGCGACTCGATAAACCCATAGGGGTTGGTCTGGGCATAGGACGAGAGGGAACTTAGCAGGCCAATGTTGGGCCCTTCAGGAGTCTCAATAGGGCAAATGCGGCCATAGTGCGAGAAATGCACGTCCCGCACGTCGAAGCCGGCCCGCTCCCTGGACAGGCCGCCCGGCCCGAGGGCCGACAGGCGGCGCTTGTGCGTCAGTTCCGCCAGGGGATTGGTCTGGTCCATGAACTGGGACAACTGGGAGCCGCCGAAAAACTCACGCACGGCGGCCACCACGGGCCGCACGTTCACCAGACCCCGGGGGGCCACCTCTTCGGCATCCACCAGGGTCATTTTTTCCTTGACCATGCGCTCCATGCGGGACAGGCCAATACGCACCTGGTTCTGCACCAGTTCGCCCACGGCCCTGACCCTGCGGTTGCCCAGGTGGTCAATGTCGTCGGCCCGCTCCTCGCCCCGGTTGACCAGGATGAGAGTGCGGACCACCCGAAGCATGTCGTCCAGGGACAGAATCCGCTGGTCGGCGCGTTCTTCGATCTGGAGGCGGCGGTTAAACTTGTAGCGGCCAACCCGCCCCAGGTCGTAGCGCCTGGCATCAAAGAAGGAAGTCTTGATCAGATTGCTGGCGTTCTCTACGCTGGGGGGCTCCCCGGGGCGCAGGCGTCGGTACAACTCCACCTGGGCCGAAGCGATCTGGCGGGCAGTATCGATATCAAAGTCCTGGTCAGGGCGGAGCCACTCCCACATGTTGCGAAGGTCGTCTTCGCGGAAATGGGGGTCTCGTTCAGAAGAAGGCTGGTCTCGGTCCAGGGTTGTCTGGATGTACTGGTGCCTTTCGTCAGTATCCACATCAGCGAAATAGGCCACCATTTCTTCCCTGGTTACGCCCATGGCACGAAAGAAGGTAGTAACGGAAACACGGCGCTTCCGGTCGACCTTAACGGACAGAATGTCCTTGATGCTGGTCTCAAATTCCAGCCATGCTCCCCGGGAAGGAATTACCTGGGCCGTGCAGAGGTTCCGCTCCACCGAAGGCGACTTGTCGTGCTTGAAATAAACGCCAGGAGAACGGACCAACTGGCTGACCACCACCCGCTCGGCACCATTAATGATGAAAGTACCTGTATCCGTCATCACGGGAATTTCGCCCATGAATATGTCCTGCTCGAGCCGCTCGTTAGTCTCGAGCTTGACCAGCAGGGCCTTCAAGGTCAGGGGCTGGTTATAGGTCTTCTCCAACTCCTTGCACTCGGCCGGCGAAAGCTTGGGCTCTTCAAAGGTATGTTCCAGGAAGTGCAGCTCGTACTTCTTGCCGGTGTAATCGGTTATTGGAGAAAATTCCCTGAATACTTCCGCCAAGCCGTCCTTCTTGAACCAGTCATAGGACTGCACCTGGCTGAGGATCAGGTGAGGTACATCCAGGACCTCGGCGATACGGGCATAAGACTTGACCCTGGCGGAGGCTGAACCGGCGCCATTGGCCTTGCCATTGGAATGCCCATTAGACACGGGAGACATAGCCATACTCCATTCTCCTTTTTGCGAACGCAGGATGGGGACTAGTGGCCGGAATGATTAGGCAAAGCGGTACTAAGGACTGTGATTTGCTTCGGAAAGTGAGCAAAAAAAGGTACTTGAGGCATAATCGGCAACTTCCTATTATAGACTTATGGCCCAGAATGTCAACCCATTTTTGATCCTGGACAACTACAAAGTTCTCTCGCACCTGGAGAGAGAGGGAACGACGGTGGGGCGTAGCTCCAAGCAAAGATGGGGCCATCCCCTCCCCAACCTTCTTCTCTCAATGGTGACGGGAATCGAGGGTCGGTTTTGAGATCTTCCTGGGTTATCTACCAGCCAGCAGGGCAATCGCACTCGGCAAGGATTCCTTCGACCGCCAAACCAGCCAAGTTCGAGATTCCCGACTACGCGTAAACGAATAATTTTTCACAGACGTGAAGTGCAGTTGCCTCTAACCGAACGGCACCAGAATTAATGGAAGGCCCAGTTCGCGGACTACTTTGCAACCCGCTGACAGTTTCCTGAAGGCCGGGATGTGCGCGACAACCTCAGCATCGCCGGCAGCGCCTGAAATTAGACGTAGCCGTGAATTTATGGTGAAAGGTTGATCTTGTTTGTATAATGTCTCAACTCCTTACTTCACCTATTTATGGGTATCCGCTCCGTGATTTGAAGGGGAAAATAGAGGCGTCTGATTCGTCTAATATGGGTGGGAATACGGTGGCAACTGGGCGGTGATCAATTAGGTTGGTGCGCCTCAGGTGCCGATTTCCGGGCTTCCGGGGCTAGCGCGGCCAAAGGGTACCCCTTGACTTTCCATAACTGCCATGTAAAATTCTTTGCGTCGAAATTCGCCATTCCGATAGGCAATTTGGTATTCTCCCCAACTTTGCCGGCGTTCACTTCATCAACACACTTCTATCCACAAACATGACAGAGGAAGGTACAAATGAGCCCATCAACCTTTAAGACTCTTCCGTGGATGATCGGCATTATTGCCGTGCTTGCATTGGCCGGGATAGTTACCGGCACAATGCTGCTAGCGCCATCCTCTTCGACTGATGCGCCGGCCATAGTGAATTTTGTAGAACCCTCTCCGGAAGCCCAGAAAGACTCCTCTCCCCCTTCCACCGCCTCGGTTGCAACTTACACCAGATTCCCGCAAGTTAGATTGGACGAAGACAGCCGTGCCGACCTGGCCGGAAACCAGTCTTTGGCCGAACTTACCAACACTGTGATTGCCCAAACCGAGCCAGCCACAGTGCCGACGGCGGTCAGTATTGATCCAGTGGAAGACTGGAACCCCATCTTCAGCCAGCATACCTTCACTGTAACGGTGAACGGGGCCGACGGTACACCGGCCAACGGTGTTGAGGTGGAAGTGTTCCTCAACCGTTTCAGTGAGGCCGTGGGCGACATCGTCTCCCTTGGGGGGGAGAACCCCCGCAAGGTAGACAATTACTTTGGGCGCGTCATTACCGACGACAACGGCCAGGCCACCCTGACCATTACGGCCACCCGGACTGGCGACACCGACGTTACTGCCTTTGTCCCCCAGATAGTGGACAACGACACCCACAAGGTTTTCGCAGTCAAGCACTGGGTTGATATGGATGTTGAGTTCCCTGCCGACGGCGTTAACCTGGTAGGGACCGAGCACCCGATGCTGGTGCGGATTTACAAGGTTACTGACGGCTCTCCCATAGCGGACGCCAACGTGGCGTGGTCCATCGTGGACGGGGACCCCGCAGCCACCCTGGATAACCAGGGAGAGACGGTTTCCACCACCACCAACGATAACGGTGAAACGGTGGTCACATTGCGGCAGGTTGATCCCGCCCTGGGCGACAACCAGGTGTTGATCCAGGTACTGGAAGAGGGCACCAACAAGGCGATGTTCAGCCACACTCACACCAAGACGTGGCAGTCGCCCACCCTGGAAGTTAACAAGGAAGGTCCTGCCAGCCTTGGTCTGCGCAAGACCGGCGAATACACCGTTGCCGTCACCAACAGTGGCGACACCACCGCTACCAACGTAACCCTGACCGACGAATTGCCCGCGGGTCTGACGTTCATCAGCTCCACGCCGGAAGCTGCCAGTTCCGACGGCGCTACCGTTACCTGGAGCCTGGGCGACATCCCGCCCGGTGAGTCCGTTTCCGTCACTATGATGCTGACGGCAGCAAACGTCGGCGAGCAGATCAATACCGCTACCGCCCTCTCCGTCGAAGGCATCAGCGGGCAGGATACGGCCCTGACCAGCGTAATCCCCGGCTCCCTGCAGCTGGCCAAGTCCGGTCCGGAACAGACCATCTCCGGGGACGACCTGACCTATGAAATCACGGTTACCAACGACGGCGCCGGCGCACTGACAAACATCGTCCTAACCGACATTCTGCCCGAGGGCCTGACCTACGTGTCCAGCAGCCCGGAGGCGGCGGTGGGCGCCGACGGCTCCATCAGCTGGTTAATCGACTCCCTGGACGCCGAGGCTTCCGCTTCGGTGACCCTGGTAGCCACCACCGGCGATCCGGGCGAGATAGTGAATACCTCGACCGTTAATTCGGACGAGGGCGCCACCGCCACGGCACAGGCTACTACTCTGGTCACCAAGTCCGACCTGTCCATTACAAAGACGGCGGACAACCCCAGCCCGCTGCTGGGCCAACAGACGGTCTTTACCATCGCGGTGACCAACAACGGCAACGCGATAGCGTCCAACGTTTCAGTGGTTGACCCGCTGCCTGCCGAGATTGGCAGCGTAGTGGCCGATCCCGAAGCCACCCTGGGCGGGGATGGCAGCCTGCAATGGACCATCGCATCCATCGATCCGGGCGCCACGGCCACCATCACCGTAACCGGGACTCCCACGGTGGGCGGTGTCATCACCAATACGGTCTCCGCTACCGAGCGCGACGTCACCGTAACGGCAGAGGCCAGCATCGACGTGCTTGAACCGGCGATAACGCTTGCGAAGGTAGGTGGTTCGGCCCTTTACGTAGAGGGTGAACGGACCTACGCCATCACGGCTACCAACACTGGTACGGCCAACCTGACCGGCGTGACCATAACGGACAACATTCCTGCTGAAATGTCCTACGTAACCAGTGACAACGGCGGCCAGGAAGCCGACGGCGTAGTAACCTGGACCATCGGCGATCTGGGTGCAGGTGAATCCGTTGAGGTTCAGGTGACCCTCCGCGGCGATTCCGTGGGCGAAGTCATCAATACCGCTAACGTATCCACCACCGAGGGCGCTTCCGCCGACGCGGTACTGAACATCAGCATCGTGGCGGCCGCGGCGGCACACCTGAGCATCATCGACACCGTCGACCCAATGGGCGTCGGTGAGCAGGGCGGATACACGATCGTTATCACCAACCAGAGCCAGGACTCGGCAATGACCAACGTGAGGCTGTCGGTTACCATACCGTCCCAGTTCTCCATAGTCAGCGCTGAGGGTGGCTCCATCACGGGTGGCACCGTAACATACACGGCAGTCCCGTCCCTGGCGGCCGGTGGTGAGCTTGAATACACCATCTCTGTCGAGGCGGTGAGCTCTGGAGACGTGGTCGCTTCCGCAACCTTGCGTTACGACGAGTTCGGCCAACCGATCACGGCCCAGGAAGGTACCACCATCGTTGAACGGTAACCAAAACTAAACCCTGCATCGGGCGGTTAGATCACTGGCCGCCCGACAAGACTTCCGGAACATAACGGGGCCCCAGGTTGGGGCCCCAACTCTTTTGCTGGGCACAATATTCTGGCGAACCTCCGCCCGACCCAATAGCGGGTCTTGATAGAGGGAAAAGGCTTTCGCATTGACAGGCATTACTGCCAAACCTAGAATTTTGTAACTGCGACGCGTTGCAATTGGTGGGTCTCAGCCCGGCCTGCGAATAGTCCTGTCTGCTTCACCTAAAGATTGACAACTGGAAAACAGAGCAAAGGCACTAAAGATGGTTCCTGCCTCAAAGGCAGGAAATGTTCTCGCTTCCTGTCGTTCCTGGCCCTGGGAATAATGGCCGTAATGGCCGCGGGCTGCGGGATAAGGGAGGCCCAGCAGTCATCACCTCCCCCAGACAGTTCCGCCAACGGGGAGGATTCCGTCATCACTGTCTTCGCGGCGGCATCGCTCACGGAGGCCTTCAATGCCATCGCCAGGGAATACCAATCACTTCACCCAGACAGCGAAGTCGTCCTCAACGTTGACGGAAGCCAGCGATTGCGAACACAGCTGGAGCACGGGGCCAAGGCCGACGTATTCGCTTCCGCCGACTGGGACCAGATGGAGGCAGTGGCAGACCTGGGACTGACTGCCAGCCCAGCCGTGAATTTCGCCAGCAACCGCCTGGCAATATTGGCCTTCGCCGGTTCGGGCGGAAACCTGGACATAGAGGCTCTTGATACCAACACAATGCCGCAGCCTGCATTTCGCATCCAACTAGAAGCGCTCGCCAGGCCCCAAACGAAAATTGTCCTGGGGCAGGGAGAAGTCCCCATTGGCAGATACACCGAACGGTTGCTCGAGAATATCGAAGCCGCACCTCACCTGGGCCGACAAATGGCCAATGGTTTGAGGGCAAATGTGGTGTCCCGTGAGGCCAACGTGCGCGCCATCGTTCAGAAGGTGAACCTGGGGGAAGCCGACGCCGGGGTGGTTTATTCCTCAAACGCCTCTCTGGTCACCGCCGGAGTGAGGGTATTGGAGTTGCCCGACCCCATAAACGTAACTGCCCACTATCCAATTGCGGGGCTGACGCGGAAGCCGGAAAGCGCGGCGTTCCTGGATTTCGTCCTGTCCGATTCGGGCCAGAAAATCCTACGCAGTTACAGCTTTGGGCCGCCACTGGAGGCCCAAGGGGACACGCCGTGAAAGGACTGCCTGCGCTAGATGTAACAAGCTCCACCAATCCTCCAGGCTTTCGATAATGGCGTCTCCCCTAAAGAGACTGGTCACGGACACTGGCCCAATGGGATCTTCCATCCGCATACCCGTGGGAAGCATAGCCACTGCCCTGTACGTGGCCTTTATCTGTTTGCCAATCCTGGCTTTGTTGGTCCGGGCGCTATCGCAGGAAGTTGCCCTGGCCAGCCTGTTAAACGACAACGTTCTCCAGGCCTTGTGGCTGTCGTTATTCACCAGCACAATCAGTATGGTAGTGGTAGTGGTGGTGGGAACTCCCTTCGCCCTGTCTCTGGCACGCAGCAGTTCGGCGGTAATGCGGGTGGTAGACCAGATAGTGGAGTTGCCGATAATACTGCCACCCGTGGTCGCCGGTGTAGCCATGTTGCTGGCTTTTGGCCGGCAAGGGATACTGGGGCCGCCCCTGGCCCACTTGGGTATTTCTCTGCCCTTCACCACGATGGCAGTGATATTCGCCCAGATCTTTGTGGCCGCTCCTTTCTATATCCGGTCGGCGAAGCTGGGTTTTATGGCAGTGCCCAGGGAATATGAGGCCATCTCCCAGACCCTGGGACTGTCTCCCTGGCGAACTTTTCTGAAGCTCACACTGCCCATGGCGACCCCCTCACTGCTGACCGGCTTGGCGCTGGCCTGGGCCCGGGCCCTGTCCGAGTTCGGAGCCACTATCATGTTCGCGGGCAACCTGATGGGAGAGACCCAGACCATGCCCTTGGCAATTATGACCGCCATGGAAACCAGCCTGGAAAGCGCCATAGCCCTGTCAGTAATCCTGCTGGCGCTGGCACTATTAGTGCTGGGAGCCCTGGGCCTTATTTCCAGGTACCGGTGGCGGGAATCAACATGAGCAGCGCCCAGGGCGAGTCATCATCCTTCCGATCTTCCGGCTGGGTCAGGTACCAGATCGGGCAATTCAACCTGGAAGCCCAGTGGGAAGTGGAACCGGGGCAGTTGCTGACCCTGTTCGGGCCATCGGGCGCAGGAAAGACCACCCTGCTGCGGGCTATCGCCGGACTGCTGCAGCCCCTGGAGGGGCACATCGAAATTGGCGGCCGGCCGGTCTATGACGGCGTGACCAGTATCTTCGTCCCGCCCCACTTGCGGCGGGCAGGATTGCTCACCCAGGGCTACCACCTCTTCCCTCACCTCACGGTAGCCGGCAACATCGGCTATGGCTTAATTGACTGGACACCGGAAGGCCGCCGGCGTCGCCTGGCGGAGTTGGTGGAAATGTTCCAGCTGGGTGAACTGGTGAACCGGCGCCCTCACCAGATTTCGGGGGGCCAGCAGCAGCGGGCGGCCCTGGCCCGAGCGCTGGCGCCCATGCCGGCCCTGATGCTGCTAGACGAACCCTTCAACTCTCTGGATATTGAACTGCGTAGAACTCTTCGGTCCGAACTGCGGACTAGGTTAAGGGAGGCGGGGGTACCCGCAATTATGGTAACCCACGACATCGAAGAAGCCATATCCATGGCCGACACGGTGCAGGTAATCAACAAGGGCAAGCTGGAGGCTGCCGGCGCTCCCCTGGAAGTACTGGGGCAGCCGGGGCACGGCCGGGTGGCCCGGCTGGTGGGAGTGGAAAACCTTCTTTCCCTGGTGATAACATCCCTCCACCCACAGGACGGAACGATGGTTTGCGCCGTCCCATCAGGGAGTTTGCAACTGGAGGTGCCCCTGTCCGACGTGGCCAGCAGCAGCAGGGTTACGGTTGGGGTACGCGCATCCGACATCATCCTGTCGGATACGGAACCGCGGGGTTCCTCAGCCCGCAACCGCCTGCCCGGAGTGGTTTCGGCCATAGAATTGCGGCCCCCGGGCTACCAAGTCACTCTAGCCTGCGGTGATGTGGACCTTAAGTGCCACATCACCGGCACATCCCTGAATGAAATGTGCATTGCAACAGGCGACAACCTTTGGGCTGTTTTCAAGGCATCTTCATGCTTTCTTGTTTCCGACGAAGAATGAGAATCTGATTGGGATGTTTGTTGAACCCTCGTCCCTTAATTCCCGTAGCCCACTGCTACCCGGTAGAGACTATAATTCGACGAGACTGCCGAGATCGGCCGGCCAAGTGTAATTACATCATCCCATTCAAGACAGGAGCACAGGAACTCAATGACAGGCTATCGAGCAATTCTCTTTGACATGGACGGAGTCCTGGTGGACAGCGAACCCCTTTTCCTAAGCGCCATCAACCGTTTGCTGGTTCAGGAGGGTGTTGAACCGGTGTCAGTGCAGGAAAACGAGGAATTCCTGATAGGAACGACCATTGGCGAGACCTGGAGGCAGCTAAAAATCCGCCGCCCGCTCCCTTTGCCGGCCGAAGAGTACATTAACCGCTACGATGACATCGTACGGCAGGTGATGCAGGAAGAACTGGAACCACAACCCGGAGTACGGGAACTGATTCAAGCCTGCAACGAGAGGGGTCTGCCCAAGGCCGTAGCCTCTTCTTCCCTGCACATGTGGGTTGACCTGAAGCTGGGCGCTATAGGGCTTACCGGCGCCTTTGACGCCGTGCTGGGCGGCGACGACGTTACCCGGGGGAAGCCGGAGCCCGACATCTACATCAAAGCGGCGGAGAGCCTGGGCGTGCCGCCAGGGGAGTGCATCGCCATCGAGGATTCGCCCATCGGCATAGCAGCGGCTGTGGCCTCCGGGGCGTATACCATCTGCGTTCGCACTGAATACACCCGCAACCTGGATGTCAGCCTGGCACACACCATTCTGGAAACACTGGAGGAATTTGACCTTTCCCTGCTGGCGAACGGCCCCGCCGGGCATTAGCTGAACAGGCTAGACCGGGGGCTTCCAGGAGGAAACTAACTAGCGCCGCCGGCGTCGCCCGGGCAAACCAGGATAAGTCCGCTCCGAAAGCACCCATTGGATACGCTTCTGCATGGCGATAACTTCTTCCGGCAACAGCAGGTCCAGCAACTCCTTGAACAAGCCCGAAGGGTGGATAAACTTTCCCAGGAGCCTGGTGAGGGTCTGAAGATACGCGTCCGGGATAGGCTCACCCCCGAAGTCCCAGATGACGGTGCGGATCTTGGTATCGGCGTGGAAGGTCAGGCCCTGATCAATTCCCCAGAGTTTGCCTTTCTCGTCTACCAACACGTGATTGGCCTTACGGTCGGTATTGTTCGACACCAGGTCGAAGCAGCAGATCATTCGCAGTTCTTCGGCATCCCCCTCACCCAGGGTGTAGTAATTCAGATGGGGATCGTGTTCCACGTACTGCTGCACCGAGCCAATTCCGTAGGGGCCCTCCCGGATGATGGTGCGGGGGATGAAGTCCCACTCCAATACCTGACTCAGTAAGTAAGCGCCATATTCCCTCTTGTAAAGGGTGCCCCGGGGAAAGTCCCACAGCGGAACTTCTCCGTCCCGGGGTTTGTAGATGGCGCGATCAGTCTGTTCACCCAGTTGAAGCGAAGCCACAAAGGTGTAGTTGGAGCCCAGCGGGGTAAGTTCGCAGGTCTGGAATTCTCCGTTCAGGAGAACGTCGCCATTGATTTGGTCAAGTGCCACCAGGTAAGTCCTTCCAGTCCCCTAGGGAGATGGCGCAGTTGAAAGGGGGAATCAGCCGGTCTCAAACACCGCGTGGCCGTTGGCCCGGGGGCATACGTGGCCGGTGGGGTCTATGGGCAACCCGCACAGGAAGCAGGGTGGACGCCCGGCAGCGCAGATCCGCAGGCTTTCGTCCGCCAGAACCGAGGCCTGGCTGACAGTGATCCAAAAGCTCACCGAGGGCGCTTCTTCGCCCGACTGTTCGTCTCCATCGCCCTGGGCCTGCAGGTAAAAGGAATTGGTATCTTCGTCGTGCCGCCCGGACAATACCCTGGCCTTGAACTCGATTTGGGTCTCGTCACCCGACCAACCGGGCGCGGTGGGGGAACTATCTTTTTCCCGGTCCGAGTCCGTCTGTCGGTCCACGGCCTCCTTCAGCCCGGCCCCCAACTGGAAGAGTTGTTCCTTTTCCAGCCAGACGTGGAAGGTAGCCCTTCCCGACTGCAGCACCAGCCTGAAAGTGCGCCGGCCAGGCTCACCGAAGGTTTCCGCCTCAATCCTGGACAGGGCGCCAAGTGGATAGGTGATGCTGCCAGGTTCCATGCTCATAGTTTATCCCGGTCCCGCTTCCCGCAGGTCTTGGGTTAATGTTTTTGATTTCGGCGCCGCCCATACTCTTGCGAGAGGCGGACGGTCTTTTACGCCGTCGACGCGGTTGCCGCCTCAAGCCCTAGCTTGGGCAGAGCGGCCATCCCCGCATCGCTAAGTTCCAGTCCATGGGCCACGCCCGTCTCGTACTTGTCCTGCAGTTCTCGCAACTGGAAGGGCAGAGGGCGCTGCCCCTCATCGATGCGCTCCATTAACTCGGTCAGACTATTGTAAGCCTGGTCGACATGCCAGAAGAAGGAAAGCAGCCAGGTAAGTTCCCGTTCATTTGCCGGGGCGGGAATGTCTGCCAGGTCTATCAGCACGGCGTTGACTTTGGTGTAGCGCAGGATGCCCGCCTTGTCCTGGGCATCGCGGCCGAAATAGCGGCGGCGGCGCAGATCCAGAACACGCGAAGTGTAGTCCTCGTCCCCGTAGACATGCCGGGGCAGCCAGTCCTTGCGAAGGTCCACAAGCTCCTCGCCCTGGGCATCGACGATGGCCACACCCACTTCCGAACGCAGGATGGGGTCATATTCAAACTTCACCGCTCCACGCAGCAAAGCCTCCTGGAGCATCAGGGTCAGTTCCCGGGGAATTTTCTTGTAGTTGGCTCCGCTGGCTTCGTCATTACTGTCGGCGCCGATGCCGCCGGTGTTGAAGACGTAGTACTCCTGCGGCATGCCACCCCAGGCTAGTTGCTGCAGGATGTGGTACATCAGGTTGGCGTTCTCGTCTTCCAGCCCGATGATGAATGGGTCGGAAAAATACTCCACGTAGGGTCGACCAATGGCGCCAATGGCCGCGCCCATCTGCACGGCCTCGCCGTACATCAGCACGCGGATGTACTGCTCCAGGCTCAACCGGCGAAGGGGCGGAATCACCGTGTTCTGGCGCATCACTTCCTGCCAGAACACCCGGTCCGTGTGTTCCATGGGGACGTGTACCGAGTCCGCCAGTTCGCCGTCCGTAATGGAATCGATCAAGCCGCCCACTCCCTTACGGGCCAGCAGGCGGCGGCGGGACAGGGTAACACGCATATTGCGGACCGGGTTTTCAAGGAAGTTGGGAGCCGCGGCGCCGGCGTCTTCAGGAAGGATAACCGGCACATTCTCCAGGGTTTCCTGGGGATTTGGTTCCGTTTTCGATCCCCGAACCGCGTCGAAGGTGATGGGGTCCTCGGATTCATTCAGACCGAAGGGCATTGCATAGAAGTTATTCTCGGTGCCGTCGATGCTGTGGGAGATGGTAAAGCGGCTCCCCTCCCGGTTGGAAACGATGGGTTCCCGCAGGGGCTGCAGCAGAACAATGTCGTCGTTCATAGGGTAGACCCCTTCCAGGGGGTCGGTTTCCAGGCCCAGCACACCAGCCAGTTGGCTGTTGGCCAGTTCGATCATAATGGTCAGCGTGCTCTTTCCATGCAGGGACGGACCCACGGTAATGAGCGCCGTGTTTGATATGGAGCCGTTCAAGGTGCGGATTCGGGCCAGGCTCAGGGCCGCCTGGATGGCGATGCCGTTGTTCTGCTTGACCTGGTGCATGGCGATGGACAAGGGGCCCATCTTGTGTTCGCCCACGTAGTCGAAGCCCAGGTGCAGGGACAGGCCCAGGGTAGGGGCCTTGAAAACCAGCTGATTAATCCCCACTTCCTTGAGACGGGTCTTCAGTTCTTCCGGCAATCCCAGGTCGTCGTACCAGTGTGGGATGGAGACCTCAATAATGTCCGGAGTCTCCGCCCGTTCGGCCTCGGGCAACTCGAAGGTAAGCTGGCGCCACATATAGGGGAGTTGCAGATAGTCGGCTCCGAAAAGCAACTGCCGGGCGTGAAACGAACGGCCTGGCGCGTCGCAAATCTGACGGTCGGTCTGAATTATCGTCTGGCCTGAAGCCAGGTGCTCCCGCAACCTGGCGTTAATACACTCAAATACTTCGGTGAAAAGGGCCTGGTTTTCTTCGCTGAAGGAAAGGGCGTCCCGATTGGGAACAAACCCGTCGACGTAGTACTGGGTAAGGTCGGGGCGTCGCACGACGCCCAATTGGCTGAAAAACCCAATTCCGCCGCTGTCCAGCTTGACTGCTACACCCGGCCAAGCCTTGGTGGCGGCGCGTCCGGCAGCGTTGGCTTCTTCTCCCTCTTTGACCACTGCGCTGGCCTCGGCCAGCACTTTGGCCCGGTCGCCTTCCGACATTTCCTGGAAGACGGGCATGTTGTCCACCAACCATTGGTCGGAAGGGTTAAAATTGTCAGAATCGGGGCGGTGCCCCTGCCGGGCCAGGGAAACCAGTTCATCCAGCGCCCTTGCGAAGGAGGCGTCCTTCGCGGGCGGCGTCAAGGGGGACTCTATCCCGGCGCCCCCCCGCTTTCCCGTTTGTTCGTCTGCCACTGACAGTCCCTCGTGTCGTTCTCGGTGATTTGTTAGGAATTAGCGGCCAGAAAAGGTTGTGGCCGGCGACTGATATGCTACATTGTTAGCAGTCTTATGTCAAAATTCGCAGTAGCACCCCGGCTTTGTTCGGGACCGTCCGTAATCCCTTCCATGGGAAGTAGAAAGCAGGTGAAAAGAGCATGGAATCGCTGACACTGAAACCCGCAAGCCTGGTTGGGGGAACCATTCAATTGCCGGGTTCCAAGAGCCTTTCCAACCGGTTGCTGCTGTTGTCTTCGCTGGCCAGCGGGCAGACCGAAGTGCGCAATCTGCTGGAGAGCGACGACACCCAGTACATGACCACTGCTTTGGAGACCCTGGGCATAGGGCTGACCTTTCTTGACGAAGGAGCCAGATGTATCGTGAAGAGCCAGGGCGGGCCCTTCGCCGTGAGAAATGCGGACCTTTTCCTGGGAAACGCCGGTACCGCAATAAGGCCCTTGTGCGCTGCCCTGTGCGTGGGGGAAGGAGAATACACCCTGACCGGCGAGCCGCGGATGCAGGAACGTCCCATTGCTCACCTGGTGGACGCCCTTCGCCAACTGGGTGCAGACATACAATACGAAGGGGCCGAAGGTTACCCTCCCCTGCGGATTCGGGCCACCGGGCTGCAGGGTGGCAGCGTGTCCATTCGGGGCAATGTATCCAGCCAGTACCTGACCGCGCTGCTGCTGGCATCCCCCCTGGCACAGGACGCCCTGGACATTGAAATCGTTGGCGACCTGGTTTCCAAGCCCTACATTGACATGACCGTGGACGTGATGCGCCGGTTCGGTGTTGCGGTGGAGAACGACAATTATCAGGCCTTCCGGGTTGCTGCCGGCCAGACCTATCGCTCTCCGGGCACCGCCCTGGTGGAAGGGGACGCTTCTTCCGCCAGCTATTTCATGTCGGCGGCAGCCATCCGTGGCGGCACCGTTCGGGTTACGGGCGTGGGAGCCGACAGCATTCAGGGGGACGTTCAGCATGCCGATGTGCTGGAACTCATGGGGGCAGTGGTCAGCCGGGGCCCGGACTACATTGAAGTTTCCCGTGGACACCTTCGAGGGCTTGACCTGGACCTTAACCATATCCCCGACGCAGCCATGACAGTGGCCGTAACAGCCCTCTTCGCCGACGGAAAGACGGTCATCCGCAACATCGGCAACTGGCGCGTCAAGGAGACTGACCGCCTGGCCGCCATGGCCACCGAGCTGCGCAAAGTCGGCGCCGGGGTAGTGGAGGGCCCCGACTACCTGGAAATTGACCCGCCCGCCCAGATACACCCGGCGGAAATCTCCACCTACAACGACCACCGCATGGCCATGAGCTTCTCCCTGGCCTCCCTGGGCAGTTCGGAAATTACAATCCTGGATCCAGGCTGCGTTTCCAAGACATTCCCCGAATACTTCGACAATTTCGGGGCCATCATTTCGGAATAATCCGGCTGGCCTCCCCAGTCAGTTCAAACCTCTGGAACGGTACTGCAGGGCCTCGGCCAAGTGGCTCACGCCGATACTTTCGGAACCGTCCAGATCGGCAATTGTGCGGGAGACCTTGACGATGCGATGAAAGGCCCGGGCGGACAGGTTGAGCTGGTTGGTCGCTGTCTGGAGCAAACTGCGGGCGGCCGAGTCCAGGTTGCAAATTTTCCAGACTTCCGCGGCGCCCATTTCCGAGTTAAAGCGTCCCGCGCAGTGGTTAAAGCGCTCCGCCTGAACTTCCCTGGCCTCTTCCACCCGTTTCCTTACGACCTCTGATTCCTCCGACTCAGCCTCGTCCACCAGCTTCTCGTATTCCACGGGAGGTACCTCTACGAAGATGTCGATACGGTCCATCAGGGGGCCGCTGATGCGCTTCTGGTACCGGTTCACGGCGGAACTGCTGCAGGTGCAGTCCTTGCGGGGATGGGAGTAATAGCCGCAAGGGCAGGGATTCTGGGCCGCCACCAGCATGAAGCTGGCGGGATAGGTTACCGACCCGGTAACCCGGCTGATGGTAACCACCTTGTCCTCCAGAGGCTGGCGCAGGGACTCCAGCGCCGTGCGGTCGAACTCAGGCAGTTCGTCCAGGAAAAGGACGCCCCGGTGGCTCAGTGTAATTTCACCGGGCCGTAGTGTGCGTCCTCCGCCCACCAGTCCGGCGTTGGAAATGCTGTAGTGGGGAGCTCGAAAGGGTCGCTCGGCAATAAGGGGACAGTCGGGAGGGAGTGACCCGCTGATGCTATAAATTTTGGTAGCGTCCAGCGCCTCCTCCGGAGTCATCTTCGGGAGGATGGACGGCAGAGAACGGGCCAGCATCGTCTTGCCACTGCCCGGCGGGCCGTTGAACAGAATGTTGTGGAAGCCGGCCGCGGCCACTTCCAGGGCGCGCTTGGCATGCTCCTGCCCCTTGATGTGAGCCAGATTACAGCCATTGGCGGCAGGCCCCGCGCCATCGGGCAATCCGGTAAATTCCAAGGGCCGGATGGTCGTCTCCCCCAACAAGTGGCTCACCAGGGCCGCCAGGGTGGGCGTGGGATAGACCTGTATGCCTTCCACCAGGGCCGCTTCGGCAGCGTCGGCGGTGGGAACGTAGACGGCGGAGAAGCCCTGGTCGCGGGCCACCGAAACCATGGGCAGCACGCCGTTGGTGTGGCGGAGACTGCCGTCCAGGGAAAGCTCCCCCAGGAACAGGGAAGCTTCATCAGGCAGGTAGATCTGCCCGGAACTGAGCAGGATGCCCACGGCAATAGGCAGGTCGTAAGCGGGCCCGGCTTTCTTAAGGTCGGCCGGCGCCAGATTGACGGTAATGCGGCGCATGGGAAACTCGCAGCCGCTGTTCCGCAGGGCGGCCCGGACCCGCTCCCTTGCTTCCTGGACCGCCGTATCGGGCAGCCCTACTACGTTGAAGGCCGGCAGGCCGTTGGAAATATCCACCTCGACCTGGACTATGAACCCGTCCAGGCCCGCCACGGCGCACGTTTGACTCTTGGCAAGCATCGCAACTCCTACCGCGCCTGTCTTGCCGGCGCGTATGGGTAAGCTGCGAAAACTATAGAACAAATGTTTCCAAATAATCTACGGGCTGCTGACAGTAGTTACCCAAAGGTCCTCGGCCACAGATACGGGGCCACCATAGTGAGCGCGGGCCTCGTCAGCCAGGGGTTGGGGGTTGTGGTGGAAGGGGGTGTCGATATGGGTGATGACAAGCTGGCCGGCGTCGGCTAATGCGGCAGCCCGGGCGGCCTCGCCTGCGGTACAGTGGCCCCGGCTGGCTGCCCCTTCCCGGTCTTCGTCGGTGCTTAGGGCCTCGTGAATCAACAGGTCGGCGCCCTGGGAAGCTTCAACCAGGCTTTCGCTATAACGGGTATCGCCGGAAAAGACTACGGAAATGCCGCCGGTCTCCACCCGCCAGCCCACGGCGCCGCCGATGTGGTTCACCAGGAAGCAGGAGGCCCGGGTATCCGCGCCCAACGTAATCCACTGACCCAGCTCCACCGGGTCCCATGCGACTACCCGGTTCCCGTCCGAGGTGGTGACGCTGTCCTCGTCAACCTGGTGGGTAATGCTCACGGCCCGGAACAGGTTTTGCAGGCCCGCCAGGGATTCTTCCAGGCTATGTACCACCAAGGGCGATGCGGTAGGGGCAATCTGCGTGCGGCGGCCCTGGATGTGGGGCAGCCCGCCCATGTGGTCGCCGTGGCGGTGGGAGAGCAGGACGTGCTCGTAGTCCTCGGCAAAGAAGTCCAGCTGGGCCCCGTGGCGCAGGACCGAGTTGCCGGAACCGGCATCCAGCAATAGCCGGGTACCGTCGGGGCAGTCAAGGACTATAGCAGTGTGGGCCCGGTGGATGCAGTTGCCGGCGCCGGTGCCAAGAAAGGAAACGCGTACTTCAGCCAAGGCTGATTGCTCCTCATATGCGGCTATCTAACAATAGAGAAACGAAGATACGGAGAACCTCGGAGACATGTCTCTGATTCTCTGCATCTCTTTGTGAAAACCGTTACTGTTTATCACCCTCCAGGCCGGCCAGCCTTTGTTCCAGCCGCCGCTGCTGAAGGGAGATGGTCAGGTCGCCGCGTGTACGTTCCAGGACACCGCGCATGGCGTCGGTGCTGCGGCGCAAGCCCCCCGTTACTCCTTCAGGAAAGTCGATGGTAACCAGGATGCCGTAAATCTCGTCCATCACATCCATGAATTCCTCGCAGTGATCGAAGGAGTCGCGGCGCAGGGCGTCCAAAATATAGCGGCGGAGTTCTCCGATGACCTCGGCCATGCCGTTAAGGTAGGCGGGCGGGTCCACATCAATGGCATCAGGGTCGGGGATATCGGAACGGGAAATGACGGCCAGCGTGACATTGGCCTCGGTGAACTCCTTGCGGGCGTCGGACAGGAACCCGGCATAGTATATCTCGGGGTTCTCGTCCCGGATGTGGCGAGTCTCCCGCAGCCGCTCACCGGCCCGGTCGATCAGCTGCCGGGCGTCGTCAAAGTCTCCCCGATGAACGGCGCGTATGGCGTTGGCGGAGAAACGGATAACCTCGCGGGAAACGGCCAGGGCCTGTTCCCGGGCCTGGTGGCGCAGGGTCAGGGCCTCAATTGCCTCGGTGGCGATGCGGGAAAGGTCTTCACTGTAGTTGGAGGGCACTATACCTTGCCTCCTGCCTGGCGGATGGCTTCAACCAGCCTGGCGGCGGCGGCCTCGGGTTCGGGCGCCAGGCCCACGGCCGCGGTAACGCATACGGCGTCAGCCCCGTACTCAATGACCGGAGCCACGTTCTCAGCATTGATACCGCCGATGGCCACCAGGGGCACCTGGGTAACGGCCCGGGCCTCCTTCAATCGCTCTGGGCCCTGGGGTCCGCGACCACCGGACTTGGTTGTGGTCTGGTAGATGGCGCCAAAGGCCACGTGGTCGGCGCCCATTTCCTGCGACTCGATCAACAGGTCAATTTCCCGGTTGGAACGGCCCAGCACCTGGTCCGGAGCCAGGATTTGGCGGGCCTGGGCCACCGGCAGGTCGGTCTGTCCCACATGCACGCCGCCGGAGCCCACGGCGGCGGCCAGGTCAACGTGGTCGTTGACGATGAGCAGCACGTCATTGGCCTCGCACAGTGTCTGCAGATCCCGGGCAAGGGGGAAAATCTCTCCCTTGTCCCGGAGCTTGTCCCGCAGTTGGAGCATCCTCGCGCCGCCCCGCACGGCGGCCTGAGCGATTTCGATTGGTTCCCGCCCGCCGGTAACCTCCGGGTCGATGATGACGTACAGGCCCCGGACCTGGCCGGCTTTCTGTCGGCGTAACTCCGCTCCCAGTAGCGAAGAGAGTTCAGACAGAAGCTGGGACAGGACTTCCGCAAAGTCGGCCGGCATCTCGTCAGCGGCGCTCAAGCCGGCCACCGCCTCCAGGGAACCAGCGGCCGCACTGGCAACCGACAAAGCGCCGGCCAAAGTAAGGGGAGTCGGAGCAATTCCTTCGTCCTCGGGCAAGGAGGGCAGAATTGCTTTCAAACGGGCCAGGCACTCCTCCCCTCCCCGGAAGGGGGGGCAGTCATTTGCCAGGCTGTGGGCGTTCAGCAATACGGATTGGGCCAGTTGCTCCCTTATGTCCGGTTGTTGCGTCATATATCCAGATCCTTTGGCAGAGTACCCTCCCGGGCGGCGGCGATATTCTCCCGAACCGAGTCGGGCATATCCAGACCGTGCCGCTGGAAGCTCTCTTCCACGTTTCTGCCGATGTTGCGGGGGTCACTGTAGTAGTCCAGTGCCGAACCACCACCCGGGGCCGGGAATTGCTCGTGGACCGACTGGGGCGTCTTGCCCATGGCGAAGGATGACATACGCCGGTGCATGTTCTGGCCCTGGCAGTGGGCGCATATCGGGTGCAGTTCGGCGCTGATGGAACGGGTGAAAAAGGACGATACCTGGTGGCAGTCCCCGCAGCGGTATTCGTAGATGGGCATAGACGCCGTCTCTCCTGACAGTGGTGCCCGCTAGTGGCTGTGTCCGTGATCGTGCCCATGGCCATGGTCGTGCCCATGCCCGCCGGGAGTGTCGAAACTTCGGGGGCCCTGGGTTATCTCCCGCCGCATTTCTTCAAAGTCGGAAGTAACCTGGCCGCCCATTTCCTGCTTGACGCGGCCCATGAACCGGTCGACGCTGCGGGGGTCATCTTCGTTCACGTCCCGCAGGGTCTCGCCGCTGGGGGCCCAATTCAGGCTTTCGCCCCAGGACCGTCTCATCGTGAACTGGGAGATGAGGCGATTCAGGTTAGGGCCGTTGCAGCGGGCGCACGTCCGTTCCTTGTCCTCAGACCAGCTATAGACCAGCAACGAGTTGAGGTGCTGGCAGTCTTCACACCGGTATTCATAGATGGGCATTACTCTTAACCACTTTGGGCCGTTCAATCGCCGGCCTTCCAGATTTGCACCCCATTTTAGCACGTTGGAGACTACCCTTACCCTATGCCTTTTGCCCATCCGCCCTGTTGTATAATGCGGGAAACAACCATCAACTATTCCGGTCTACCTGGTCGCCAGGAACTTTGGATCCCAAAGCCGTCTTTCGAGGTGCCAGCCATGGCCCAGCAACCCGCCGCCATGCCCCTGTTTGAGTCCGCTTCCGGCAAACCCCTGCTGATGATCATGGATGGCCACGCCATGGTGCACCGCTCCTTCCGGGCCATCTCAACACAGCGCCACCTGACCGTCTCAACCACCGGCGAGGACGTTACCGGGGTCTACGGCTTCACCAACGTGTTCCTGCGGGCGCTGCAGGACTGGAAACCAACCCACGTAGCCATCGCCTTCGATACCAGGGCGCCCACCTTCCGGCACGAACGTTTCGAGGACTACAAGGCCCAGCGGGAACCATCGCCGCCCGAACTGCGGCCCCAGTTCGGACGAGTCAAGGGACTGATGGAGGCCTTCGGAGTTCCCGTCTACGAGGTGGAGGGATTTGAGGCAGACGACGTTATTGGCACTCTGTGCAAACAGGCGGAGGAACAGGGGCTGGACTCGGTTATTCTCACCGGCGACCGGGATACCTTCCAGCTCATCTCACCCCATGTGCGTATTGACCTGTCTTCCGGGTTCCAGGACCGCAATGTCTATGACGAAGCGGCGCTGGAGGAACGCTACGGGGGCCTGACCGCCACCCAGCAGCCCGACTTCAAGTCACTGCTGGGCGATTCGTCGGACAACATCCCCGGAGTGCCCCGGGTAGGGGAAAAAACGGCCATCAAGCTGCTGAACGAGTTTCACGACCTGGAGGGCATTTACGAGCACATTGAGGACGTGAAGCCACCCAGCGTACGCAAATCCCTGGAAGAGAACCGGGACAGGGCCTTTGAGAACCGCATTCTGACCACCATTTCCCGGGAAGCTCCGGTTGAACTGTCCCTGGAAGCGTCGAAGAGCGGCTCCTACGACCGGGGCAAGGTGGTCGCCCTGCTTACGGAGCTGGAGTTCCACACCGTCATACCCCGCCTGCCGGCTCCGGTCTGGGACCCGGACTCGGGCGCTCCCGAGGCTGAGGCGCAGCTCGCCCCGCCAGACGAGGATACAGACTACATCACGGTCCAAACCCAGGCCCAGCTGGACGAGATGCTGTCGGAACTGCGGAAGGCAGGCGGATTCGCCTTCGATACCGAGACCACCAGCCTGGACCAGATGAGGGCCGAACTGGTGGGCCTGAGCTTTGCCACCGAACCGGGCTGCGCCTGGTACGTTCCTGTGGGCCACCGGGAGGGCACACAACTACCCCTGGAGGAAGTGTTGGCCCAGCTAAAGCCGCTGCTGGAGGACCCGGACCTGGCCAAGAGCGCCCACAACGCCACCTTCGATATGATGGTCCTGGCCAACTACGGCATCAACGTCCGCAACGTGGACTTTGACTCTATGGTGGCCGCCCACCTGCTCAGCCGCAACCAACTGGGGCTGAAGAACCTGGCCCTGGACGTGCTGGGCGTGGAAATGAAGCTGATAACCGATTTAATCGGCAAAGGCGCCCGCCAGAAGACCTTCGACCAGGTGCCCATCGAGGATGCCACCCCTTACGCGGCTGCCGACGCAGACATGACCATCCGGCTGCGGGGTCGGCTGGAACCGTCCATTGAACAGCAGAACCTGTCCGCCCTGATGCTGGACATAGAAATGCCCCTGGCACCCATATTGGTGGACATGCAACGGCAGGGCATCAAGGTGGACGAAGGCTCGCTCCACGAAATGTCCCGCGACCTGAACGAGCACATGCAGCGAACGGAACTGGAGCTATACGAGACCATCGGCCACACGGTCAACATCAACTCCCCCCATCAGTTGAGCGACCTGTTATTCAACGAACTGGGCCTGCCCAAGACCCGGCGCACAAAGACGGGCTACTCCACCGACGCCAACGCCCTGGAGGGTATGCGCGGCTTCCATCCCGTGGTGGATAAAATCCTGGAATACCGCCAGGTCTCCAAGCTCAAGTCCACCTACGTTGACACGCTGCCGGAACTGATCAACCCCGACACAGGCCGCATTCACACCAGCTACAACCAGGTGGGTTCCGCCACTGGACGCATGTCCAGCAGCGATCCCAACCTGCAGAACATCCCGATTCGCACTGAAATGGGGAAGCGGGTGCGCAGCGCCTTCGTTGCCGAGGGCGCGCCCGACTGGGTGCTGTTCGCCGCCGACTACTCGCAGATTGAGCTGCGGGTGTTGGCTCACCTTTCCCAAGACCCGGAACTGCTTGAGGCCTTCCGCCGAGGCGAGGACATCCACGCCGCCACTGCGTCGCTGATGAACGACGTGCCCATCAACGAGGTAACCGCCGACCAGCGCCGAGTTGCCAAGGTGCTGAACTTCGGCGTCATCTACGGTCTCTCCGCCCACGGCATCTCCCAGCAGACGGAATATTCGCGGGAGGATGGCGCCAAGTTCATCGAAACCTACTTCAGCAAGTACCCCCGCATAGCCGGTTACCTGGAGGAAGTGAAAGCCAAGACCCGGCAGACCCAGTACGTCGAAACCCTGTGCGGCCGCCGCCGTTTCGTCCCCGACGTGAACTCCAGCAACTTCAACGTGCGCGGCGCCGCTGAGCGCATGGCCATCAATATGCCCATCCAGGGCACCGCCGCCGACATCATGAAGCTGGCCATGATCCGGGTGCACGACCGCCTGCAACGGGAAAACCTGCGGGCGAAAATGCTGTTACAAGTCCACGACGAACTAGTCTTCGAGGTGCCCCGAGAGGAGATGGACGACCTGCAGGCGCTGGTATTCGACGAAATGCCGGCGGCCATGGATTTGGATGTAACCCTGAAGGTGGAGGCCAAGTGGGGCGTAAGCTGGGGGGATATGGAGTAGAGTAATGCCTCGCAACCCTTGCCATCTGCTATCTATTTCCGATAAAGGAAGCATTCTATGGGCAGAACCGACGTTCAAGCCAAGATAATAGGAGAAAACGAAACCCGGGAATATACCTTCCTGGTTGATACCGGGGCCACCCACGTCGCCCTGCCTCTGGAGGAAATCGAGGCCCTGGGATTGCGGCCCGCACTGGGCAAACTCCGAATGCGGAGCGCAACAGGGATTGTGGAGTTGGAATCATACCACTTCGACGGCGAGTTATTAGGCCGCTGGTTCGGCGGCATCCTGGTGCCCGCGTCCACTCCCCTGATAGGTTACGAAGCCCTGGAAAACCTGGGGTTCCGTGTTAACCCGGTAATCCGGGAAATTGAGCCCGTCCCTGATGATGTAATTCACCCGCCATTCCTGCTGTAGCCGAGCAAATGCAGGTCTCGGTGGAGCATCAACCGACCCGCAAGCTAGGAGGTATCTTGGAACTGTTGCGCAGCCTGATTTTCGTTCCCGGGAACCGCGCCAACATGCTGGAGCGGGCGCTGAACTTCGACGCCGACATTATCATGGTGGACTTGGAGGACTCGGTGCCGCCGGGAGAGAAGGTTGCCGCCCGCGCCGTTGCCGCCGAGTGGATTCCCCGGCTCCGCCAGGCAGGGCAGCGCGTAATGGTACGTGTCAATTCCCTGGACACCGGCCTGACCCGGGACGAAATAGCCGCCCTAATCTCTCCTCATCTCTATGGTGTCAGCGTGGGGAAGACGGAATCGGCCGAAGACCTGAGGGCCATTGAGGGAATCATCTCCCCTCTGGAAATCGGCGCAAATTTGGAGGCCGGCCACGTAAACCTGATTCCCTGGATTGAAAGCGCCCGGGCTATCGTCAACGTTAACGAAATGGCCGCCGCCCTCGTACGCACCGTCGCCATCGCCTTCGGGGCCGAGGACTATACCAACGACATGGGTATCCAGCGCACTGACAATGGCGAAGAGGTCTATCATGCCCGCAGCACTGTGGCCATCGCTGCCCGGGCCGCCGGCATCGCTTCCCTGGACAGCCCCTACGTAGCCTTCCGCAACCCCGAAGGCCTGCGGAAGGACGCCGGGGCGGCCCGCCAGATGGGTTACACTGGCAAGTTCGCCATCCACCCGGCCCAGGTAGAAACCATCAACGAGGTGTTCAGCCCCAACCCCGAAGACGTGGCCTACGCCCGCCGGGTAATGGAAGCCTGGCAAGAGGCGGAGGCCAATGGCCGCGGCTCCCTGTCCCTGGACGACAAGATGGTCGACGTGCCGGTGGTCAAGCGCGCCCAGAACCTGCTGGCCCAGGTGGACGAAATCGAAAAACAGCTGGCCGCCAGGGGCCGGGATTAGCCCGCTGTGGGAAAGTGAGCACCGTCGCCTGAACCTCCAGCCAGTTATTGCGTGTAATTATGGCCACCGACCGTATCATCCTGCAGGGCATGCGCTTCTACGGCTACCACGGGGTAAACCCCGAGGAAAAGGCCCAGGGGCAGGCCTACCTGGTGGACCTGGAAGCCGAGGCAGACCTGACCCGTCCCGGCCAGTCCGATGTCATCGAGGACACAATCAGCTACACCCACCTGTATCGGGTTATCAGGGCCATTATGGAGGGAGAATCCCGCAACCTGCTGGAAAGCCTGGCCCAGGAAATCGCCAACTGCCTTCTGGCGGACTTCCCGCTGGAGGCAGTAATGGTCACCGTCAAGAAGCCCAACCCGCCCATTAAGGGCTCCTTCATTGAGCATGCCGCAGTTAGGATTCACCGCCGGCGAGAGGGCGGCGGAACATCCTGCTAGCACTTTCCCATTACTTCAAGGGGACCTTTGATGCAAAACCGCGACACCGGCGCAGCCTTCAACTACCACGAGTCCACTAAGCTGGCATACATCAACCTGTCCACCAAGCCGCCACTGTACAAGACCTATTCCGGCCTGCCGACCCTACCCCTGCCGGCCGAATTTCCTTCGCCGGATACACCGGCGCTGGAGGCTATTGGGACCTACGAAGCCACTGGCGGCCCTGAACCTTCACTATCCACACTGGCTCAATTACTCTATCACTGCGCCGGCGTAACCCGGGTGGGCAATTTCCGGATTGCCGGGGAGGTCCACTTCCGTGCAGCAGCCTCCGCCGGTGGCCTCTACCCGGTGGAGACCTACGTGGTATGTCGCGACCTGCAAGGTCTGGATGCCGGCGTTTATCACTTCGGGCCGGACACTTTCCAATTGACCTGTCTTCGGCAGGGTGACCACCGCGGCCACCTGGCCCGGGCATCCGGCGGCGACGCCCGCATCGCCGCTGCGCCCTTAACGGTCGTCTTCACCACCGTCTTCTGGCGCAGTTCCTGGAAATACCGCACACGAGGCTATCGGTACTGCTTCTGGGACAACGGTACCGTAGCCGCCAACTTGCTTTCGGGGGCGTCAGCCGCGGGCCAGCCGGCCAGGGTGGTTAACGCCTTCGTAGACCGGGAGGTGGACGAACTGCTGGGCATTGACGGCGTGGGCGAAGCGTCAACCTGCCTCCTGGCCGTCGGTGCGCCGTCTGGTGAAACCGAATTCTCCTCAGCCTCCAGTTTGGGACCGGTGGGCGGCCAGTCTGTCATAACCGCGCCGGGAGAGATTGATTACCCGGACATACGGGAGACCCACGCCGCCACGTTTCTGGCCGATGCCGTTGAGGTGGAAAACTCCCGTGGCGGGCTGGGAATTACAGCCCCGGCTCCCGACGGGCCTTTCTTCCCTTTCCCCGATGGAGCGGCTTCGGAGCTGGTGTCGCGGCCTTTGGGCCAGACCATTCGCGAGCGGGGTTCTACCCGCCGCTTCGGCCACGACTCAATTTCACTGGCCCAGCTTGCCGCCGTAGTCGGTTCCGCCACCGGCGGGGTGCCGGCGGACTTCCTGGACGGTCAGGGAGACAGCCTGTTGGACCTGTATCTGATCGTAAACTCAGTGGATGATTTACCAGGTGGCTCATACTACTACTCTCCTGACCGGAACGGCCTGTACCAGTTAAAGGAAGGAGAGTTTCGACAGGAAGCCGGCCACCTGGGATTTGAACAGGCCCTGCCTCACGACGCTTCGGCGGTGGCCTTCTTCATGGCCGACCTGGGGCCCATATTGGAACGATATGGCAACCGGGGCTACCGCGCTGCCCAGCTCGAGGCAGGAATCGTGGGTGGTAAACTCTATCTCGCCTCCCATTCCCTGGGCCTGGGAGCCAGTGGCCTCACCTTCTACGACGACGAGGTGACCGAGTTCTTTTCGCCCCACGCCGCAGGCAAGGGCGCCATGTTCGTGGTTCCCATCGGGGTTACCGCGGAAGTGAATCGGGTCAGGCCCTTCCGATCTCGCATCGCCATGACCCTGGACGCCCAGTCCAGGACTTCCACTCGACGCTGACATAGCCGCAGATTGCGTCGAATCTCATTGTAGATAGGGTGGAATAACCGGAATCCTGAGGTTTTACTTCGGACAGGGCAAACATCCGGCCAAGGCTCGGGACCGCGCGGCTCTGAAAACAAATCCGTGCCAGGTCAGGGCCAAGCCTTTCCGTTATCGGAAACTCATCACCATTTAGGTGCAAGTACATTTGCCGACTTGACGGCGCCTGGCCATCCAACGCCCTCTCTTTGAAGCCAGTTTCGGCCAATTTGACATTGAAACGGGCCGTAGTATATATTCCTGAAAATCTCAAGGGGAGCCACCCGGGGCCGGTTTTTCGAAATCCTTCATTTCGATCGGGGAAATGGCCAGCATTCCAGCCCTGTACTGACAGGTTTTGCTTTAACTGGCCGGCTTGGGGATTTTCGTAGCAGACTACTTTCTTCCGGTGGTTACCGGCTATTCGGCGCATTTCGCTAGCCCCATCCGCTGGGGGCCGATCTGCGTTTGCTGAAGGGATTAGTTGATATGAGTGTTGACACCAGCAATGTCATTCTGGAGGTTGAAGACCTCCACACCTACTTCTTCAACCGGACCAACACTGTTAAGGCAGTGGACGGAGTCAGCTTTTTCCTGAGAGAAGGAGAGACTCTGGGGATAGTCGGCGAGTCCGGTTGTGGCAAGACAATGACCGCCCTGTCATTGCTGCGGTTGGTTCCTCAGCCCGCAGGCAAGATCATCAGCGGTTCCATCCGGCTCAACGGCGACGACATCTTGCAGAAGAGCGAAGATGAGATGCGCCAGATTCGGGGGCGCCAGATCTCCATGATTTTGCAGGACCCGCAAACCTCGCTGAACCCGGTATTCACCATCGGCAACCAGTTGATGGAAGCCTTGGGTATGGCGCGCAAGGAAAGCCATAAGAATATGATCGGCCGGGCGGTGGACGCCCTGCGCAACGTAAACGTGGCAGCCCCCGAAAGGCGCCTGGAAGACTTCCCTCACCAGATGAGCGGCGGCATGAAACAGCGGGTGGTGGGAGCCATTGCCCTCTCATGCGAACCCGGCGTCATCATCGCCGACGAACCTACAACCGCTCTTGACGTAACCATTCAACTTCAGTATCTGCGATTGTTAAAGGACATCCAGGCCGAAACCGGGTTGGCCATCATCTTCATTACCCACGACTTTGGTGTGGTTGCCCGAATGTGCGACCGGGTGGCCGTCATGTATGCCGGCCGGGTCGTGGAAAACGGCCCGGTTCGGGAAATTTTTAACGAGCCTTCCCACCCATACACCAGGGCCCTGATTGACTCAGTTCCCAAGCTGGAAGAACGTACCGAACGACTGTACTCTATCGAAGGCCAGCCGCCCCTGTTGTCCAACCTGCCTGAGGGCTGCCGCTTTGCCGACCGGTGTGAGTTCGCCAGAGACAAGTGCCTGGAAGCCTACCCGCCTTCCTACACCGTCAAGGAAGGCCATACCGCCGACTGCTGGAGGATGGACGAATCATGGTAACGACCAATGGGGAAACTCCCCTGCTGCAGGTACAGAACCTGAAAAAGTATTTCCCGGTCACCAAGGGACTGATCCTGATGAAGACCATCGGCTATGTGCAGGCGGTGGACAGCATCAATTTCAGCATCCGCCAGGGTGAGACCCTGGGCCTGGTGGGCGAATCGGGCTGCGGCAAGACCACCACCAGCAAGCTGATGCTGCGCCTGGAAACTCCCACTGAGGGTCAGATCCTGTTGGACGGCAAGGACATCCAGCAGTTCCGTGGCTCTGAGCTACAGGACTATCGCACAACGGTGCAGGCCGTTTTCCAGGACCCATGGTCTTCCCTTAGCCCGCGGATGAGGGTACGGGACATTATCTCTGAGCCCCTGGTGGTCAACCGTCAGGTCAGCAACCAGGAGCGGGACGAGCGGGTCGGCGAAGTGCTGTCCCAGGTTGGCCTCCACGCCGAGCAGGCCAACAACTATCCCCACGAGTTCAGCGGTGGCCAGCGCCAGCGAATTGCGGTAGCATCGGCCCTGGCCTCCTTCCCAAAGATGATCGTGCTGGATGAGCCGGTATCCGCCCTGGATGTATCCATCCGCGCCCAGATCATGAACCTGCTGGTGGACCTGCAGCAGGAGTACAATGTCAGCTACCTGCTGATCGCCCATAACCTGGCCACGGTGCGGTACATGGCTCACCAGACCGCGGTTATGTACCTGGGCCAGATCGTTGAATACGCAGAAACGGAAGAGCTTTACCAGAACCCGCTCCACCCCTACACCAAGGCTCTTTTCTCGGCGGCCCTGCCGTCCCACCCAGACCTGGTAAGGGAGGAAATTGTACTGACCGGCGAAGTGCCGTCACCCATTAACCCACCCTCCGGGTGCCGGTTCCACCCCAGGTGTCCTTTTGCCATGGACAAGTGTTCCGAAGAGGTGCCGGTGGACAAGGAAGTGGCCCCGGGACACCGGGTATCCTGCCACCTTTACTAGAACCGTCAGAACAAACCCGGCAGTCCACTTAAGCAAAGGGCCGGACTTGGTGTCCGGCCCTTTTCATTTTGGTCACAAGAGATATGGCTACTCGTCCCACTCCCCGTCAAAGCCGGTGATCTTGACAAATTCCACCGTGCCCTCTTCATCCTCGTCCAGTTCGTCACTGTCCAGGTAGTTCAGCACATTCTGGCTGGCCAGGGCGCGGCGTTCGGGCCTGCTGTTCGTTGGGAAGGAGCTAATGTTGTGAAGGCTGGGATGCCGGTAGGATTCCCGGATGATAATCGAAACTCCCCAGTCATTGATGCCGACCACGGCGGCCTCGTAGCGGTTGCCGCCGGCCATCAGGCGCGCCAGACGGGTTGCAAGCCTGGCCTCTACCTTGCCCAGGAACTCGCCTTCACGGACGTATGCAAAGATCGCCTGATTTTGGGCCACCAGAGTTACCGGATCTCCCGGGGCCACGCTGGCCGAAATTTTGAATCCGGCGGTAGGCTGCAACACCGTGGTACCGGACTTACCGCTTTCCGCGATAAAAAATTTGGACAAACCGCCAGACTTCCTCGCCTGCTTCGTCTCCGCCGGCGTGTTCTCCAGTTGTTCCAGTCGGGCCAGGTTCTTTTGGGCAATGTTGTTATAGGGGGCCTTGGCCACCACCTCTGCCAGCACCTCCCGGGCCCTGGCGTATTCAGCCAGCTCAATGAACGCATGGCCGAGGCGGTTCTTGGCATCGGCGTCGTCGGGGTAAAGGGTCAGCAGGGCCTGGTTTACCTCGGTGGCACGCTGCCACTCGCCCTTCATCGCCAGGTCAATCGCTTCTTTACTCCACTCGCGTCTGAGCCTGCTCTTGTCTGATGTCTTTGTAGTTTGCATAGCTGCATCTCTCCAGGAAAAAGCAATATTAATAAAAGCTCTTAGCGCCCGACTTTCCGCAATAAATTGTGCTTGATTTGGTACATTATCCGGTCGAGAAAGGTCAAGGCAATTTGGTCTAAAATTTAAACTATTCTTATATTTTTGACATATTATCGGGGGACCCCCACCTGGATAAGTTCCTGAGTCTGCATTAAGAATAGAAATATATTATTGATCCTATATTACCTGCAAATTACCAGAGGTACTAATTTCGTAAAGAATGTTCATTTTCGGGCCCCCAATCGCCAGCGAATCTTGATGACATCTCTGGCCATGGCTGCCGCGTCTCGCAGCGGTCGTACCTTACTGCCCTCTCGGTAGTGCCAGTCAATAGCCACTTCCCTGACCACGAACTCGGCCCTCCGGGCCAGGTAAAGAACCTCCACGTCGAAGGCAAAGCCCCACAGTGTCTGCTGCTCAAACAGGGCCGCCGTAGTTTCCGCCCTGAATAGCTTGAACCCGCACTGGGTGTCTTTGATTCCCGGCAGGGCCAGCATCCGGATCAGCAGGTTGAACACCCTGCCCATCAGGTGACGGCGGGATGGTTCACCAAATCGGCGGGACTGCGCCAGTTCCCGCGAACCCACCAGGATGTCGATTCCCTCAATTTCCTGCTCCAGGAACCGCCCTATCTGTTCCACTGGCATGGACAAGTCGGCATCGCACAGGAACCGGTACCTTCCCTCCGCCGCCAGCATTCCCTGCTTTACCGCCCACCCCTTGCCCCGGTGCTCCAGGGAAAGCAGCCGAACTAGAGGATTTACGTTGGCGAAGGCGGCGACCAGTTTCGCTGTATCGTCGATGCTGCCGTCGTCGGCCACCACGACTTCCCACGGGTAGGACTGGAGTGACAGGTAGGCGTGGACTGTTTCCAGCGTAGCCTTAATCCGTTTTTCTTCGTTGTACGCCGGAATAACTACGGAGAGAAAGGGCTGGGTCACGGGGGCCTCCCTGCCGGATGGTGAGAGTCTTCAGTCTTCTTCGCCCAGTTGAAAACCCTCGTGGAGCAGTCGGACCGCGTCGGACACCTGGTCTTCCTTGATAATGCAGGAAATCCTTATTTCCGAAGTGGTAATCATGTCGATGTTAATGTTGCCTTCAGCAAGAATGCGAAACATGCGAGATGCGTAGCCTGGCGTGTTCTGCATACCCGAACCGACAACATGTACCGATGCCAGGGTGGGGTCGCTGATGACTTCAGTCCCTCCCAACTGGGAGAGCAGGCTCTGGACCTCCATATGGGCCTGGGCCAGGTCGGTCCGGTTTACGGTAAAACTGATATCCGTGATGCGTTCCAGGCTGGTGTTTTGGACGATGGTATCCACGTTGATGCCCCTGGTAGCCAGGGGTTCAAACAGGGCCGCCGCGATTCCAGGCCGGTCGGGCAGCGACCGGACGGTGATCTTGGCAATGTTAGCCTGGTAGGCTATTCCCGTAACCTTGACCCGATTCTCTAGTTCATTCACTCTTTCTACCCGGTGAATCAAAGTGCCTGGTGCGTCCCCGAAACTCGATGCAACGTAGATGGGCACGTCGTTGGCCTCCCCCAGCTCAATGGAGCGGGGGTGCATTTTAGCGCCGTAGCTGGCCAGTTCCAGCATCTCCTCGTAGCCGATTTCCGCCAACTTGCGGGCATTGGGCACGATGCGCGGGTCGGCAGTATAAATGCCGTCCACGTCGGTGTAAATATCGCAGCGATTGGCGCTTAGGGCGGCGGCCAGGGCCACGGCGGTGGTGTCGGAGCCGCCACGGCCAAGGGTGGTAATATCCATCTCCTCGGTAATACCCTGGAACCCGGCAACTATGACCACCTTCCCCTCAGACAACTCACTCTGCACCCGGCCCGGATCGATACTGAAAATACGGGCCTTGCCATACATATCATCGGTGCGGATGCCGGCCTGGAATCCGCTGAGAGTGATGGCATCGTAGCCCAGGTTACGCAGGGCCATGGTCAGCAGGGTGCAGGACACCAGCTCCCCGGTAGACAACAGCAGGTCCAGTTCCCGGGGGTCGGGTTCGACGGCGACGGTGTGGGCCAGGTCAATTAACTCGTCGGTGGTATCGCCCATGGCCGAAGCCACGGCAACAATGCTGCGGCCGGAGTCCTTGGCACGGGCGATTCTCCGGGCAACATTGCCGATCTTTTCTGCGTCGGCAACTGAACTGCCGCCGTATTTATGAACTACCAGTTCCAACCGGACCGAACCTCCCGAACTCTCACCGGGGCTGCTCCCATTCGCACCCATTCAGCTGTGCCCACTTCTGCCATTTCTAGTCTTTTCCAACGACGTGGGCGCCTCTGGAAGTGGGGCGGGTGATTTCCACCTTGCCCGACACGCCGGTCAGGCGGGCCGCCTCAAACATCTCGTAGGCCACCGTCATCTCACGACCACGGGTCAGGGCCAAAACGGTAGAACCGCTGCCAGACAGGAACACGCCCAAGGCTCCGGCGTCCCGGGCCGCGGCGAATATCAGCTTGATGGCTGGGAACAGGGGCTGTCGGTAGGGCTGGTGCAACCTGTCCTGGGTAGCCACATCCAGGTATTCGGGTCGGTCCAGGGACATACCGGCCACCAGCAGGGCCACCCGCCCCATGTTGAACACGGCGTCAGCCACGCTGACCTGGCCAGGCAGTACTGCCCGGGCGTCGGAAGTCGCGATGCGGGCCTCCGGGATGAAAAGGACTGCCTGAATTTCTTCGGGCACAGGTATGGGCGCGGTGTAGAGTTGGGGCCCGTCGGATACCACCAGTTGGAGCCCACCCAGCACGGCGGCGGCGACGTTGTCCGGGTGACCTTCAATTGTAGCCGCCATTTCCAACAATTCGTTCCGAGAATACTGGTGGCCGCACAGGTGGTTGGCAGCCACCAACCCGCCGGCAATGGCCGCTGCGCTGCTGCCCATGCCCCGGCTCAATGGAATTACGTTCTGGCAGCGTAGCCGCAGGCCCGGCATTTCCAGCCCCGCCTCGTCGAACAGAAACCGCAGGGCTCGGATAGTAAGATTGCTGGCATCGGATGCCAGCTCATCCTCTCCCTCCCCGACTATTTCCACGCTGGATAATTCGGGCGAACCTGCTGGGACAGGCACCACTTCCAGCCTGTTCCATAGGTCTAGAGCCATACCAAGGCAGTCAAAGCCTGGTCCCAGGTTGGCCGTGGTGGCGGGGGCCACTACCTCAAATGGTTGAAAGCTGTCCATTACGTTATATGGGTCTGCCAATTCTTCCGCGTCGAGACCTGGCGGAATTGATGACCGTTTTCGTTAGTTATTCTGCCCAAATCCGGTCCACCCGGTTATCACGCCGATCAGTTTCCTCACAACGGAAAAGAATTATAGGGGCATTCGGGCAATAAGGCAATTGGGCTGGGGTCAGGGTCAATTGTTCCCGAAGTTGAGAACCCAAACGATCGACGGCAAGCCGGAAACTACCCAAACGGCCATTTCTGTGGTCCTGCTGATCCATATCCCAGCACCGTGCACCCTTCCACAGACTCAGGATTAGAGGAACCCCCTCATGTGTTTCTGCTACCGCCTGCCTACCATTTGCCGGATGAAACAGTTCCATTGGGGTAAAGCTGTTCCAGGGAATCGAAGGGATTGCCCTTTCCATTGACAGAAAACGGACTGTCTGGAGTGCTGCGGGGCAGGGTAAGCCGGACGGCATTAAGATAGTCCAGGGCAAGCCGAGGCAGCAGGAACTTCTGGCGCACGCGCTCACGGGCAGCCTTGCCCATTTTCAATCGAAGGTCCTCGTCCTGGATTAGCTGGACGATTCGCTCCCCGCATTCCGAAACGTTGTTGACCAAAAAGCCGCTTGACCCGTCCTCAATCTGCATTCGGATGCCGCCAACATTGCCTCCGATTACGGGCTGTCCCTTCCACATGGCCTCGGTGACTGTCAGGCCGAACCCTTCACGGGTGGACTTCTGGAGCACAACCAGGGAAGCAGTCTGGAAGGCGTTGACTATGCGGTCTATGGAGGCGGGAAGTCCTTCCGGGTAGAAGTAAGCGTGAACGTCGGGGTCTCCGTCGGCATAGTCGGTCACGCTGTGGAGAACTCCCAAGGCCTCTGGGTCATCTGCGGCCTGGCTGAGGCCAAGCAACGCCAGTTGAAGTTCCGGAACCGACTCTTTGGCCTGTCGGTAGGCATCAATCACTCCCCACGGGTCCTTCCAGTAATCAAACCGGGACACCTGGGCTACCAGGGGACGATCAGGGTCGACGCCCATGGCAGCAACGATTTCCAGGGCTTCGTTCCGGGACATGGCCGTATTCTTGTCGGTCAACGGGTCAATGGATGGTGGAGTAATGTAGACCGGATAATGCCCAAGAACGCCGTCCGGCACAAATTCGTTCATGGAAAAGGCCAGACCATCATAATAAGAAGTCAGGGGAGTGAGAACGTCCAGGGTTTCGGCATTGGGCGCAGTCAGGTCGATGTGGCAGACCCAGAACCGCAGCTCGTCTTTCTTCTTGGGCAACAGCATCGCCAGGGGCAGCAGTTGGGGATCGTGGAAGAACCATACGCTGGCCTCCAGGCCCCTGCCCTTAATGTCTTCAGCCACCCGTTCCATACACTGGAAATAAACCTCCAGTTCATCCCGGCTCAGCGAACCTGAAGAACCCTGGAGAAGGTTGTGAATACGCTTGGTAACCTGGAAGAACTGGGGGTCTTCGGGGCTGACAACGATGCGCTCCGTTGGCAGGCCCAGTGTATTCATGAAAGGCACCAGCGATTGCAGAATCTCAGCTACACCACCCCCGGTGGCCGTGCTGTTAGCATGGACAAACCGCAGCCCTTGAAACTGCTCCGCCAGGCTGTGCAGGTTATCCATGAGTTGAGAGGGAAGAAGCGTGGTGTAGCGCTTGAGGGGAATTTCCGGGTGGTTGATTCGGAGTAACATTGAGATACTTACCTGTCAGTAGTCTGTCGACGCAGCCGCGAATTGGGGCGACGCAAAACGTTCTCATTATTCCATTGGAGGTTGAAGCAAATCAATAACAATGGCCCACATTTTCGCAAATTCACGTAAACATTTTGTTACGTTTTCGATCACGATGGAAGCGAGAACGATCGCGTACCAATTCTGGTGGTCTCCTGTGTGCTTACGGCATTGTGTTGGGCCCCCTCGACAAAGTGACAACCATTGAATCGGTTTTCCGATTGCTATCACACACGAGAGCATGTCATCCGGCAACGCTATTGTGGCCGATTGTGCGCTTTGCCAGCATCACAAGTCAGACGGACTGGAAGGAGCGGAATTCAGGTGACTATTCGACTGTAACCGACTTGGCCAGGTTGCGGGGCTGGTCAACGTCGCAGCCCCGGTCCAGGGCAATGTAGTAGGCAAGCAACTGCAGGGGGATAGTGGCCAGCAGGGGGTAGATGTAGTCGGGCGCTTCTGGCAAATACAGAACCTCGTCGACTTCCGAGTCCAGTTCCCGGTCGCCTTCCGTGAGCACTCCTAGCACAACACCCCGTCGGGCGCGGACTTCGCGGATATTCCCCGCCATCTTGTCGTACAGCTCATCTCGGGGCGCCAGGGCCAGGGTAGCCATGTTGCGGTCAATCAGGGCAATCGGGCCGTGCTTCATCTCGCCGGCGGGGTAGCCTTCGGCATGTATGTAGCTGATTTCCTTCAGCTTCAGGGCGCCCTCCTGGGCAATGGCCGAGTTGATGCCCCTGCCCAGGTACAGAAAGCTGCCGTAGCCGCTGAACTTCTGGGCCAGCCTGCGGTATTGGGAAACATCCGAGAGCATTTCCCCGATCAGGCGGGGGCAGCGGGCCAGGTCGCGGATCAGAATGGAACTTTCCGACGGGGAAAGCCGACCCTGTACTTGCCCCAGGTAGATGGCCAGCAGGAACAGGATAGTTACGGAAGCGACGAAAGTCTTGGTGCTGGCCACGCCGATTTCTATGCCCGACCCCATCAGCAGGGCGCCGTCGGCCAAACGGGCCGCCTCGCTCTCCTCGGCGTTGCAGATGGCCAGGACCCTGGCACCCCGCTCCGAAGCATCCTGCATCGCGGCAATGGTATCTGCCGTCTCCCCGGACTGGGTAATGGCCACCACCAGAGTTCGGGAGTCCAAATAGGGTTCCCGATATCGGTATTCCGAGGCGCTCTCCACCTCGGCCGGCAGGCCGGCATATCGCTCCACCAGGTACCGGCCGGCCAGAGAGGCGTTCAGGCTGGTGCCGCAGCCGGTCAGCACCACCCGCTGGAACGCACGGGTTTCCGCCTCGGTGAAAGGGAAGTCTGGCAGTTCGACCCGCCCGGCGTCGAAGTTGACCCGCCCCCGCAAGGCCCCGGCCACCGCCTGGGGCTGCTCCATGATTTCCTTTAGCATGAAGTGGCGGTAACCGCCCCGGTCCACCAGCGCATCTTGGGGAGAGACGGTGCGCATCTCCTTTTGGACGGCCGTGCCAGCCAGGTCGAACACCTGGACGCCCTGACGAGTCACCTGGGCCATTTCGCCGGGCTCCAGGTAGGCCACCGGGCCGGGCCTTTGGCGCAGGATGGGAATGGCTGCCGGCAGGTCGCTCCCTACAATACCCTGGCCGTCGCGGTGGGCCACCACGATGCCGCCGGCGTGGCCCACCCGCAGGGCGCACAGCTTGTCAGGTTCCCGGCGGCATACGGCGGCGATGGCCTGGGAACCCTCCAGGCTGCGTCCCATTTCCCGGAATGCCACCGGGAAGGGCAGGCCTTGGCTCAGGCCCTCTTCGATAAGGTGGGCGATGACCTCGGTGTCGGTTTCGGAGGAGAATGTGTGGCCCCGCTCCTGGAGGCCGCGCTTCAGGTCCAGGTAGTTCTCGACGATGCCGTTATGGACTACGGCAATTTGACGGTGACAGCCGGTAAGGGGATGGGCGTTGGCGTCGGTGGGCGGGCCGTGGGTGGCCCAGCGAGTGTGGCCTAGCCCCACGGTACCGTCGGGGTAGTCGGCCTCGTCGCCTCGGGTCAGGCCGTCAACCTTTCCCACCGTTTTTCGTAGGTGCAACTGGCCAACCCGGTCCAGCACCGCGATCCCCGCGCTGTCATATCCCCGGTATTCCAGCCGCTGCAGGCCCTCCAGGACGATGGGCCAGGCCGCCTGGTTTCCGATATATCCAACTATGCCGCACATGAAATCAAGGGAATCCGGAAGAAGACAAAGCTGCCAAGTCTGGGGGGATATTAACTCAAAGGGGGAGTAATTGCCAGAAGGAGCCTGCCCGACTCAAGAGTCCGGCGAGAAACAGTGTCCTTCAGGATACGGCTACTGGCCTGTTCACTATCTCCATAATGGTATGGGCCAGGGCCTCCGGGTCGTGCCGCAGGTATACCCCCGATGCCAGCAGGGGTCCGGTAATGATCTCCCCTACCACCTGGTTGCACTCCTCCAGGTCCAATTCCACCGGATACTGCCGGTCGGCGGAATACCGGTCCAGCAGGCGTGGGGGCAGGGGGCTGTCGTTGAACACCAGGTAGTCCAGCGGTTGGCCGGTGCCCAGGTAGTCCATCAGCAGCTTGACGAAGGTGGAAGCCTTGAAGCCATCGGATTCGCCCGGCTTGGTCATAAGGTTGCAGATGTGAACTTTGACGGCCCGGGAGGCGTTGATGGCATCGGCCACGTCCTCCACCAGCAGGTTGGGAAGCACGCTGGTATAAATGTCCCCTGGCCCCAGGATGATGGCGTCCGCCCTGGCTATGGCCTCCAGCACCGGCGGGTAAGCATAGGCTTTGGGGTCCAGCCAGATGTAATCTATCCCCACGTCCAGGTTTTCCCGGCGCAGGTCGATCACCGACTCCCCGGAGAGTTCCTCGCCGTTTTCCAGCCTTGCCATCAGGGTGGAGTGGGTCAGGGTTACGGGCAGAACCGTCCCCCTGATGCCCAGCAATTGGGAGGCTTCTTCGATGGCGGTGATGGTGTTTCCCGTAACCTCGGTGAGAACGGCCAGCAGCAGGTTGCCGAAGTTGTGCCCGGTCAGGCCGTTGCCCGAGTTGAACCGGTAGTCGAAGAGGCGGCGCATCAGGTTGCCCTGGGGAGACTCGGCTGCCAGGGCCATAAGGCAGCGACGGATGTCCCCCGGCGGAAGGTGGCCCATTTCCTCCCTAAGCCGCCCGGAACTGCCGCCGCTGTCGGTCATGGCCACCACGGCCGACAGGTTGCATTCCTGGTTGCGCAGCCCGGTGAGGGTGGTATGGTTGCCGGTGCCACCACCGACCACCAGCACTTCCTTCCTGCTCATCCGTCCCTTAACAACATTAGACCGCCGGTACGTCACCGACCGCTGAAATACCGGCAATGGGAGAATCTGCGCTAGTATATGGACTGGGTTTTTCGGGTGTCAAGGGCGCGCTTAATTTGAAACCCTCTTCAAAATTACCCTTTAGCATACAAATCTTGCTGGCAATGTTCGAATTGAATTTCGAGCTGACAATCGCACAAGCTTAAAATGGGTCACCTTATATGCACTCGCAATACGGCACATAATGCCATCACTCCTTTCTTGACAAGTCCATTGTTGTGCCATAACATTAAACGAACGGGTTATTGGAGGTTACATGACTCAATTGACGGATCATTTTGCACCGTATGCCCCGGTAAGCAATGTCACTGATGCCATAACCAGGAGGCGGGACCGGGGCCTGCCTTCACCAGTAACAAACGAAGTTTTAGAATCCATAGGAATACCGCCCGGAAATTCTTCAAGAACTCTACAAGCACTAAGGTTTCTAGGGCTAATAGACGACGAAAATATGCAGACCGATGCCATGGAGAGAATTGCACGTGCGAGTTCTTCGGAATACGAGCAGGTCTTAGCTTCCATAGTTCGCAATGCTTACGGGTCGGTTTTTACTATAGTAGACCCCACCCAGGATGACGAAACGGCCGTCAACGACGCCTTTAGGCAATTTACACCACCTGCTCAGAGAGAGCGCATGGTGACTTTGTTTTTAGGTTTATGTAGGGAAGCAGGCATGGCTGTTAGCCAGACGACGAGAAGGCGTGCATCCGAGAGACGGCGTTCCACGTCAACAACTCAGCGGGCCAAGCAGAACAACTCTACAAGCAATTCACAGGCTATCAAAGTTGTGGAGTCTGAAGCCTCAGAAATTCCCGCAGGAACAACAATAATTGACTACAGGCTTATATCAGCTATCGTCAACCAATTGCCTGGAGACGGAAAGTGGTCCAGCATCAGGAGGGAAAGGTGGTTGTCCGCAATGACTGCAGCAGTTGACCTAATCGTAGAGTTAGAAGAGGAAAGTGCCGAGGATGACCAATAACCAACCTCTCGACACTTAAGGACTCACACTTGGCGCAGTGGCGAAAAGGTAAACGCTCTGGCCTCCCAAGTCAGTGGGCGCTCGCCCTTGCAGGTTCGAATCCTGTCTGCGCCACCCTATTGTCAAAGAGTGACATTTTCAAAAAACGATCCACACTGACCAAGTGTGAGCAGTTATATTCTATCACCTTCTGACCCACAAATCTTGACTAACGTTATCAGGTTCGGCAACCCACAACTCTAACCCCTTTCTCCACACTCCGCTTGAGCGCCCCTACCTTAAACGCTACAATGGCTGGGAAGTTCATATTGGCGAGCGGCACCCATGCCCGAAGACGGCAACCCAAACGAGAACCGGGAAAGGTGGCTCAGGGAAACCCTGGAGCCCGTAACCCGTCGCTTCCCCGAGCGGCGAGAGCAGTTCCTGACCGACAGCGGCATCCCCATCGAGCCCATTTACGCCCCTGCTAACGGCGACGCCGACCTGGAAGACATCGGTTTCCCCGGCGAGTATCCCTACACCCGGGGCGTTCAGCCCAACATGTACCGGGGCCGGGTGTGGACCATGCGCCAGTATTCCGGGTACGCCACCGCTGCCGATACCAACCGCCGATACCGTTACCTGCTGGAGCAGGGACAGACGGGCCTCTCCGTGGCCTTTGACCTGCCCACCCAGATAGGCTACGACTCTGACGCCCCTCAGTCCCGCGGCGAGGTAGGCAAAGTGGGCGTCCCCATCTGCTGCCTTGAGGACATGGAGACCCTGTTTGAAGAGATTCCCCTGGACCGGGTCAGCACATCCATGACCATCAACGCCACCGCGTCGGTACTGCTGTGTCTTTATATCGCAGCCGCCAGGCGCCAGGGCGTTAGTCCTGACCAGCTGAGCGGTACCCTGCAGAACGATATACTCAAGGAGTATATCGCCCGGGGCACCTACGCCTACCCCCCGCGGCCCTCCATGCGCCTGGTGGTGGACGTCTTCAAGTACTGCGCGGAGAACATCCCCCGCTGGAACACCATCAGCATCAGCGGTTACCACATGAGGGAGGCGGGTGCCACGGCGGTGCAGGAATTGGCCTTCACCTTTTCCAATGCCATCGCCTACGTGCAGGCCGCCGTGGACGCAGGCCTGGCGGTGGACGATTTCGCTCCCCGCCTGTCCTTCTTTTTCGTGGCCCAGAACAACTTGCTGGAAGAGGTGGCCAAGTACCGGGCCGCCCGCCGCATGTGGGCCGCAATTATGAAGGACCGTTTCGGCGCTAAAGACCCCCGCTCTTTGATGCTGCGATTCCACACCCAGACGGCTGGTGTAACCCTGACCGCCCAGCAGCCCGACAACAATGTCATCCGCAGCACGGTACAGGCCATGGCTGCCATCCTGGGCGGCACCCAGTCCCTCCACGTCAACTCGCGGGACGAGGCCCTGGGACTGCCCACCGAGGAGTCCGCCCAGCTTTCCCTGCGCACCCAGCAGATCATTGCCCACGAGAGCGGCGTGGCCGACGTGGTAGACCCCCTGGGCGGTTCCTGGTACGTTGAGAGCCTCACCGACCAGCTTGAACAGCGCGCCCTGGAGTACATTAGCGAAATCGACCGGCAGGGGGGCGCCGTGGCCGCCATCGAGCAGGGCTACCAGGTCCGAGAAATCGGCGAATCGGCCTACCGCCACCAGCGGGAGGTGGACACCGCCGATCGCACCGTCGTGGGCGTCAACCGCTATTTGACCGACGAGCCACCCCTTGGCAACCTGCTGAGGGTGGACCCCGAGGTGGCACACCAGCAGGCCGAACGCCTGGCCCAACTGAGAAAATCCCGGAACGGCAATCAGGTCGGGGCCTCCCTGGCCCGTCTGGAAGAAGTGGCCCGCACCTCCGAGAACACCATTCCCAGCACCCTGGAATGCGTGGAGAGTCACTGCACTCTGGGAGAGATTTGCCAGGTCTTCCGCAACGTGTTTGGGGAACAGCAGGGGGAGTTGGCGTTTTGATTGGCAATTACCAACTGCCGAGAGCAGTTTCGTGCAACCCGGCGATCCGCCCTACAAGTTACCTAATCCTGAGTGACCCAGGTAGACAAAAGGAGCAACACCATGCCCGACCCCATGCTAAATGAAGAAGAACGAATGCTTCAAACCCTGGTGCGGGATTTTGCCGACCGGGAACTGGCCCCCCGTGCCCGCGAGGTAGATGAGCGGGAGGAGTTTGACTGGCAGAACTGGCAGGGCATGGCCCGCCTGGGCCTGACCGGCATTGCCATCGATCCGCAATACGGCGGCGGCGGCGGCGGGTACCGGCAGGTTGCCATTGCCATGGAAGAAGTGGCCCGGGGAGACTCCGCAGCCAGCACCGGCCTCATCGCCCACCTGTCCCTGGGCACCAGCACCATCTACCGATTTGGGAACGAGGAGCAGAAGTCGCGCTTCATCCCCTCCCTGGCGTCGGGCAAGGGCGTGGCGGCTTGGGCGTTGACCGAACCAGGCGGAGGCTCCGACGCTGCGTCCCTGCAAACCCAGGCCGAGCAGAGGGATGGCACCTGGTTCCTGAACGGCAGCAAAATGTTCATCACCAACGCCGACGTAGCCGAGTCCATGGTGGTGTTCGCCACCCAGGATCGGTCCCAGGGTTACCGGGGCATCAGCGCCTTCGTGGTGCCCCAGGGCGCGCCGGGCATGACCGTCAACCCCCTGCACGGCAAGATGGGAATGCGGGCCTCCAGCACCAACGAGATTGTCTTCCAGAACACCCCCGTCGCAGGCGAAGACCTGCTGGGCGAAGAGGGAAGAGGCTTCCGTTATGCTATGGAAATCCTGGACTCCAGCCGAATTATGATCGCCGCACAGTGCGTGGGCATCGGACAGGCGGCGCTGGAGGAGGCGGTGCGTTACGCCCAGCAGCGGGAGTCCTTTGGCCGGCCCATCGCCCAGCACCAGGCCGTCCAGTTTATGCTGGCCGACATGGCTGCGTCGGTCCACGCCGCCCGCACCTGCACCATGCAGGCCGCCACTCTGAAGGACGACGACCAGCCCTACATCAACGAGGCGTCCATCGCCAAGCTCATCGCTTCCGAAATGTGCGTCGACGTAACTTCCAAGGCTGTCCAGGTTCACGGCGGCTACGGCTACTTCAAGGACTCGCCGGTGGAACGCCTTTTCCGCGACGCCCGGGTAACCACCATCTACGAGGGAACGTCGGAGGTCCAGCGCCTGCTTATCGCCCGCCAAACCCTGGCTCAATACCCCATTTAGGCAGCGCAGGGCATTACGCATCCCAACCGCGGGGAAGAAGGCAAATACTGCCAGGAGAAGGGACTTGAACGCCAGCCAGGTCTGCACCGTTGACTACATAGACCACGTCGGCATCGCCGTTAAGGACATTGATGCCGCCCTGAAACTGTTTCACGAGGTGTTCGGGGCGCCCATGGCCGAGGTAAAGCAGTTGGACGACCAGGGCATCCGCGGCGCGCTGGTTCAGGTGGGACAGACCCGGCTGGAACTGATGGAGCCTACCTCATCAGATACCACCATTGGCCGCTTTATCGACCGCCGGGGCGAGGGCCTGCACCACCTGGCATTCTATGTTACCGACCTGCCGGGCAAGATCCGGATTGTGGATGAACTAGGCCTCCAGTTGATTGATCGGGAACCCAGAGAGGGATTGTCGGGCGACATTGCTTTCATTCATCCCCGCTCCGTCTTCGGCATCCTGACCGAACTGGTGGAACGCCCCAACGAATAGACCGTCTTCCACCCAGCTAACCATGGAGGACTCCTTGCCGGCCCACCTGCTTCACGGCGACAGCTTCCTGGTCTCCCGGCAGCTTAACCGGCTTACCGACGAAGCGGGGGCTGATTCCCTGCTGGAAGCCAACCGGCACCAGTTGACCGGAGGCCAGGTCAACCTGCCGGAACTTCTGGCCGTCTGCAACGCCTTGCCTTTCATGGATACCTGCCGCCTGGTGATAGTTACCGGACTGCTGGCCACTCTGGAAAGCCGCGGCGGCAGGGGCCGAGGCTCTCGCTCCCTCGGCGAGTGGGATAAGCTGGCCGAAGCTATTCCCCAGATGCCGGATACCACTCTCCTGTTCCTGGTGGACGGTCCCATTGCCGACAGCAATCCCCTGCTGCGTAGCCTTCGTCCTGTTACCCAGGCGCAGCATCTCCAGGCGCCCACGGGTGAGGCTCTGGCCCGCTATGTGAAAGACCTGGCCCAGGACAAAGGTTCCGGCATCAGCCCGGCGGCAATACGGACTATTACCGACTTGGTGGGCAACGACCTGTGGACTCTGGACCGGGAACTGGAGAAACTGTCCCTTTACGCCGCCGGTCGCAACATCGAGGAAAACGACATCCAGGAGATGGTAGCCCAGGTGCGGGAGGCCAGCATCTTCAATGCCGTCGACGCCATGATCGACGGCCGCCCTGAGGTTGCCCTGCGCCTGCTGCAAAGACTGCGCCAGGACGGAGCGGCGCTGCCCTATATCATCAGCATGGTGGAACGGCAACTGCGGCTGGTCTGCCTGGCCCGCTACTGGACCGACCAGCGGGTCGCTCCCCAGGAATTGCCTGGGAAACTGGGGGTGCCGCCCTTCGTGGCCAGAAAAACGGCGGAGCAGGCCCGCCGCAATTCCTGGCCGGACCTGGACCGCCGCTATCGCCGCCTGCTGGAAGCGGACCTGAGCTTCAAGACGGGCCGGATAGACTCGGAAGACTTGGCCCTGGAACTGCTGGTGGTTGACCTGGCGGCTCCAGGATCCCAGGAAAGGAACCGGGGCCAGCGCCGAAGATAAACACCGCCCTCCGCAGGTGAAGATCTAGGGCGACACGGGGTTGAAGCAGGCCACCCAGTGGTCTTCTTCCAGCTCCTCCAGCGGAGGGCTGGGGTTCACTCGACACTGGCTCATGGCCTTGTGGCACCGGGGCAGAAAGGCGCACTCCTCCGGCAGATTCACCATATCCGGGGGACTGCCCCGCAACGGTTGCAGCCGGCGGCCGGCGTCGTCCAGCCGGGGCAGGGACTGGATCAGCGACCAGGTATAGGGATGGCGCGGGTCCCGGAATAGAGGAATGACATCGGCGGTTTCGGCCAGGCTGCCGGCGTACATCACCGCCACCCGATTCCCCATGTGGGCCACAACGCCCATGTCGTGGGTGATCAGCAAAATGGCCGAGTTCAGTTCCTGGCACAGGCGCTTTAACCGGGCCAGAATCTCCGCCTGCAGCGTAACGTCCAGGCCCGACGTGGCTTCATCGGCGATAAGCAGTTTTGGCTGCATCACCAGTGCAATGCCAATCATTACCCGCTGGCACATCCCGCCGCTCAGGTTGAAGGGATATTCACCCAGTATGCGGCGCGGATCAGGCAAACCCAGTTCCCTGAGCACCTCCTGGGCCATGCGGTTGGCCTGGCGAGTAGAATAGCTGGTGTGGTTGAGAATGACCTCTTCCAGTTGAGTCCCCACGGTCTGCACCGGGTTCAGGGCCGTCTGGGCATCCTGGAAGACCATGGTGATTTCCTTGCCCCGAATGCCGCGCATATAGTCCGGGTGGGCCCGCGTCAGGTCAACGCCGTTGAAATACACGCTGCCCTCCACGAGGGTAGCGGAATTGGGCAGCAGGCTCATAATTGCCAGGGCCAGGGTACTTTTGCCCGCGCCGCTTTCGCCCACAACGCAGTAGATTTGCCCCTCCTCCTGGGAGAAGGTAACGCCGTTCAGGGCTTTAACCTGCCCGGCCTGCGTTTCAAATTCCACCCGCAGGTTTTCCACTCTCAATACTTCGCTCATCTGCTCATCTGCGCGTGATTCGTCGATTTTGGAACCCGCCCTTACCGCTAGTGCCTTGGGCTGGTTATAACGCTGGCTGCCGAAGAGCCTCGGGTCGGAAGCGCCCCGCTTTGATCTCTGCTATCAGGGTCTCCAGGTCTCCTATCCGCCGGTCAAACCGCGTCGCCACCGTTCCCAGTTGTTCCAGGCGATGCGCGTCGCTGCCTGCCGTGGAGGGCAGGGCAAAGGCATTGCCCAGATCGACGGAAAATTCATTCTCATCGGACTTTCCTCGCCCATTGCAGCCCTCGATGGCGTCGCACATCAGGAAGAAGTCGTCGGCCACCGCCCGCTGCAGCATCTCGGCCCGGGCGTCTGGGTTCCTTCCCGGGTCAGACAGGTAGCGACGGCGATAGGGATGCGCCGCGACCATTACGCCGCCAACTTTGTTCACTGCATGGCGCAAGAAGGCCGGTTTGTGCAGTCCGAACACATACTCCTGCAGCCCGTAAACCAGTATGTGGCCCGCGTCGGTGTTAATTTCGCTGCCAGGCAGGACCAGGAAGGCGTGCCTGCGGGAAAGGTCCTTCACTTCGTCCCGGCTCCAGAACCCGTCGTGTTCCGTAAGGCAGATACCATCCAGGCCCAGGGTTTTGGCCCGGTCTATAAGGTCATCTACGTTGACGAAGCTGTCATCGGACTTGGGGTAGGTGTGAGTGTGCAGGTCTATCAGCAAGGGAGGCAATCGGCCCTGATAATCGATGGGGTTTGCAACGGCTTCTCGCCGGGCAGACCCCATAATACCACAACAACGGCTCCTTCCCCTGTACAGCAGGGCTAGGGACCCCCTACCGGGGGATCAACAATCCCTCGTCCTCCAGCACTTCAACAATCTGTTCGGCCCGGCTACCGCCAATCTTCAAACGGCGTTCCAGAGCCGAAGCGCTGAGATTGGGATTTCGCAGCGCCAGCTCGCGGGCCTTGTCCACCATGCCTTCGTCCACGCCCTCACGATCTTCCCCTTCCTCGCCGTCGTCTTCGAGATTGATGGGCGGCAGGGCTGGTCCCTTCTGGTCCAGCCAGAAGTCAACCAGTTTCTCAGTTTCCTCATCCAGTACCAGTGTTCCCTGGACCCGCCTGGGCTTGGGAGCGTCGTTGTTGAGCAGGAGCATATCGCCCTTGCCCAACAGCTTTTCAGCGCCCACCGAGTCCAGGATGACCCGGGCGTCTACCTGGGAAGCTACCGCGAAGGCGACGCGGCAGGGAATGTTGGCCTTCAGGAGGCCGGTAACCACCTTGACCGACGGTCGCTGGGTTGCCAGCACCAGGTGAATGCCGGCGGCCCGGCCCAGCTGGGCCAGACGCACCAGGGACTGCTCGATTTCGAAGCCGCCCACCAACATCAGGTCGGCTAACTCATCCACGATCAGCACCAGGTAGGGCATGGGATCCCTGGCTTTGGCGTTGTAGCCGCTGATGTTGCGGGTGCCTATTTCCGCCATGGCCTTGTATCGGCGGGTCATTTCCCGAATAAGACCCCGCAGCATGGGGCTAACTTCGTCCACTTCGGTTATCACCGGCAGGACCAGGTGGGGAATGCCGTTGAACGGCGTTAACTCCACCTGCTTGGGGTCGACCATCAGCATACGAAGCTGGTCCGGGGGCTTGGTCAGCATCATTGACGCCACAATGGAGTTGATGCAGACGCTCTTGCCGCTGCCGGTTGCGCCGGCAATCATCATGTGGGGCAGGCTGGCCAGATCCACGGCCACCGAGTCCCCTCCCGCATCGGCCCCCAGGGCGATGGGAAGCCCGCCCTTGGCCGCAAACTTCCGGAAGTCAACCGAGTCCATCACCTCCCGCATGGTGACCTTGCTGGGGAAAGGAGAAGGCACCTCCAGGCCCAGCAAAGCCTCCCCGGGTACCTGTTCAAAGCGCAGGCTGGGACTGCTGATGGCCAGGGACAGGTCCCGCTCCCGGGCCAGGATGCTCTGCACCCTGACCCTGCTGCGGTCGGGGGCGCCATCACCGTCCCTGCCCGAACCCCGTTTCTCAGTCCACCCGGGCATGAGACCGAACCGGACGATTCGGGGTCCCGCCTTTATGTCCGCCACCTCGACGCTGACACCATGGTCTGCCAGGGCGCTCTCGATATCCTCCGCCATCTTCTTCAGAGGCTTCTCATCTGTGGAGCGTACTTCGGCCGGCGCCAGCAGGTCCAGGGAAGGCAGTTTCCATTTGGAACCCCTGGCCGACAAGGGTGCAGAACCTGGCGGGATAATAGATTCGGATGGTTCGTTGGCTTCGATGCCCTCATCCGGCGGGCCTTCTATAACCGGTACGTTTCCTGCAGGTTCAAGTCGGTGAGATCGGCGGAACACCACCGAAAGAAGCCGACCAGGGAAACGGAAGGCGGCATTGACCCACCCTGGCCTGGTGTCTTTACTAAAGAGGGAAGCAACACCCCGCCCAATGGCAGCCGCCACGAATGCTATGCCCCTGGCCAGAGCGACCAACCCGGACCACAGGCCCTTCATGGCATAGGCAAGGGCCAGCCAATAGCCTCGGCCAGCCTTTCGCGGCAGGATGAGGACGGGAATTACCAGGGCCAAAGACGCCAGGACGGCTATGCCGAGGAACAGTGAATTGCCCATGGCGGCGCTGCCCCATTCTCCGCCTAGCCCCACGAAGGCTAGTGGCCCATATCCGGCTTCGAAGAAGGTCAATATTCCGACGGTAAGGGCTGCCGCACAGGCTCCCGCCAGCCACAGGTTCCAGTGCCGGATCAGCCACGCAGGCCGGTAGCGCAGGGCGACCAACAGGGAACCGGCCCACAGCAGCGCTGGAATCCATCCATAGCCCAACGTCGCATAGGTTCGTTCCCAGGCGTCAGGGTAGAATCGAAACACCACAAAGGCAGCGGCAAGAACGGAAATGATTATTGCAAAATCCAGGACAAGGAAAATTCGGAACCATAGTCTGGAACCATTCGATGCCGCAGGGGACCGGCGCATGGGCCGCGATATACCTGCCATAGAGTCCACCAACATAACTAAAATTAAAATAACGAATATATAGTACCTGATAAGCTTCAGGGAATTTAAGGAAAACAAAGGTGAGTTTTGGGGAGTTTGAGGAAGGTAAGGAGCAATCTGCCCTGTATGGGAATCATGGAACGAAACGAAGGAACACTGGGGCGTGTGGTAAGGCAATGATTCCTGGTGTAGTCCGGCAGGATCGCAGTCTAGTCGCTTCCGAGGAAAGGCGAGGACCGAGTTACTTGGTTCCCCTTGCGGGACCAGCGAATATTCCCCGACTGATATGAAACAGCCCGGGCTGTAACGTAGCTACTCAGACTTCGAGAAATACGGGGACTATGGTCGGTCGGCGCCTTGCTTCCGTCTGGATGAAACGGCTCGCAGCCTCGCGAACCAGATTCCTGATCCGATCTGGGTCGTCGATCAGTTCCTGTTTTTCGTGGATTACGTCGTCGATGATTCCCGACAGCTTGGGGAAGAAGTCACTGGTTTCCTCCGTCTCCATAAAGCCGCTGGCCAGCACCTTGGTGGGGTAGGCCGGCAGGCCGGTGCCAGCATCCACGGAAACCACGATTACCACCACTCCGTCGCGGGCCAACGCGCGGCGCTCTCGCAGAACCTCGCTCCGCATATTCCTGGCGCTGGGTCCATCAATAAGAATGGGACTGGCCGGCACGCTTTCCACTACCCTGCCGCCCTCCTCGCTCAACTCCAGCACGTCGCCGTCTTCCAATACGAAAATACCGGACTCGGCCAGCCCCATATCCCAGGCCAGCTTGGCGTGGGCCATGAGATGGCGGTACTCGCCATGCACCGGAACAAAGTAGCGCGGCTTGGTCAGGCTGAGCATCATCTTGAGCTCTTCCTGGCTGGCATGGCCGTGTACGTGTACCGTTGCAATCCTGTCGTAAAGAACCCGTGCGCCCTGGCGGAGCAGGTTGTCGATAGTGCGGCTTACCAGTAGTTCGTTGCCTGGAATCGGGGTCGCGGAGATTAATACCGTGTCCCCCTCCACAACCGACACGTCACGGTGGTCCTGGTTGGCAATGCGCACCAGGGCGGAAGTAGGCTCTCCCTGGCTGCCGGTAGTGATCAGCACCGTTCGCTCCGGTTCATGGCTGCGGATTTCGCTTAGTCCGACCAGAGTGCCGGGAGGAATGCTGAGATACCCCATTTCCGCGGCCATGTTTACGTTGTCGGCCATGCTGCGACCCACGATGGCCACTTTCCGGCCGTGCCGAGATGCAGCGTCTATGACCTGCTGGACACGGGAAATCAGCGACGCAAAGGTAGCCACCATAACTCGGCCCGGCGCCTCGCCGATGGCCCGATCCAACGTATCTCCAAGGATGGCCTCCGAAGGGGTGTACCCGGGCACCTCGGCGTAGGTGGAATCGGAGCACAGAAGCAGTACCCCTTCATCGCCCAGACGGGCCAGGGTTGTAAGGTCTATGGTGTGCCCGTCCACCGGCGTATGGTCAATCTTGAAGTCGCCGGTGTGAATTACCGGGCCCAGGGGCGTTGAGATGGCGATGCCCATGGCGTCGGGGATGCTGTGGCAGACCCGAAACCAGCGGGCGCCAAAATTAGCCCCGAACCGGTAGTCCACGTCAGGTTCGATGGCCTCGGCCGCCTTGCCCCGGGTGGCCCGGTTCTCCTTCAGTTTGACGGATATAAGGCCGTGGGCCAGCTTGGGGGCGAACACCGGAACGTCAAGCTGGGGAAGAATGTGGGGCAGGGCGCCGATATGGTCTTCGTGCCCGTGGGTGATCAGAATGCCCCGAACCCGGTCGCTGCGTTCTACCAAGTAGGAAACGTCGGGAATTATCAAGTCTACGCCCAGCATGTCCTCGGAAGGAAACTGAACGCCGCAGTCGACAACAATAATGTCATCGCCGCACTCCAGGGCCATCATGTTCTTGCCGATTTCACCGAGGCCGCCGAGGGGAATAATACGTAAGGTATGGTTCAAACCGGTTCCATTTCCAATGAAAAGTAAGTAACTAGAACAAAGACAGTTGTTCCGGTGGCGCCGCCTGGTCTTCTTCCTGCGTCGCCTCGGGGACCAGGGCTTGCTGGCGAGACTGAGCCAGGATTTCAGGGATGCGCTGGAAGTCCTCTTCTATCGAACTGCGCATTTCCTGGCGGTAGAGAGCGGCCGCGGGGTGCATGATGGGATATATCCGCCGACCGTCTTTCTCTCTCACCCTGCCCCTGGCACGGCTGATGCTCTCCCCGGGAAAGAACCTGGCCAGCGAAAAGCGGCCCAGGGTGACTATCAAGGCCGGGTCAATAAGTTCTATTTGCCGGTTCAGATAAACGCTGCAGGCGCCAATTTCTGCGGGCAGGGGGTCTCGGTTTTGGGGCGGACGACACTTGACCATATTGGCGATATAGACCTGACGTCGATTCAGGCCGATGGATGCCAGCAGTTCTTCAAGAAATCGTCCGGCCGGCCCCACAAAAGGACGGCCCTGGCGGTCTTCCTGCACCCCTGGGCCTTCGCCGATGAACATTAACTCCGCATCCGATGCGCCCTCACCGGGGACAGCGTGGCTGCGCCCGAGGTGCAGGTCGCACTGGGTACAGCCCGAAACCAGTTGCGCAATTTCTTCCAGGCTGTTCATCGCTTGTTCAAGGGGACCATCGGCCACACAGGACTAGAAGGATTCCAGCCGCTTCCACTGAAAATAGCTGATGGCTCTGGACAAAGCAGGCTTGGTTGGCATTCCGGCCACAGATGACATTGGGGAATCAACGAACCCGGGCTAATCGTTGGAAACACCGTGCTCTACCAAATAAGCTACGGCATCTCCTACGGTCTGGATGTTAGCGGCGTCATCGTCGGAAATCTCCACCTGGTTGCCCTCAGTAGAGAACTCCTCCTCGAAAGCCATGATGAGTTCCACCAGATCCAGCGAGTCGGCGTTAAGGTCATCAACGAAAGAGGAAGTTTCTTCTACGTCGTCTTCCTCAACTCCCAGCTTATCTACTACTATGGTGCGTACACGTTCAATAACGGTGGCCAAACGGTCATCTCCCTTCGGAAGCGAGTTTTTCCTTATTCAATTCTCCCCGAGGCAGGGCGGACATAGCCGTACCCAGCACACCGTTCACAAAACGGGCCGAACTGTCGCTGCCAAACATCTTGGCCAGCTCAACGGCTTCGTTGACGGCAGTTTTGGCGGGAGTAACGGGGTGGTAAAGCAATTCGTACAGTGCAATGCGCAATATGTTGCGGTCTACGGGCGATAGCAGGTGAACCGGCCAAGCTGGCGCATAGGTTTGTATAAGGTCGTCCAGTTCCTGCTGCTTTCCGTTCAGCCCCGCCAGCAGTGCTCTGGACAGGGTCAGCACATTGTCGGCGTCCCTGGCGCCCACCAGGTTTTCTTCAAGCAACCATTCAACGCCCGATTCTTCGTCAAACCCTCCTCGCAAGTCACTGGCAAACCCAGCCTGCAAGGCCACGGTCCGCGCCAGACTCCGGGGGTCCCTGATCAATACCTCAGGCATAGTCACCAGTTAAGGAATTGCCCGCCAGCTTCCGGCAGATAGCTAGATTTCAGCAACCACCTTTTCAATGGAGGCGGGATCGGAAAGGGTATACGCCTCTACGTCCCCGTCTATCCGCTTGATCAGGCTGGAAAGCACCCGGCTGGGGCCGAACTCCACGAAGTGGGATGCGCCCGAATCCACCATGTACCGGACCGATTGCTTCCACCTGACGCAATGGCACAGGCCTTCAATCAATTCTCCGCGCACTTCGTCTGCGGTGATGACGGGGGCAGCCATAGAATTGGCAACGATAGGAAACACCGGATCAGCCATTTCAAGTCCCGCTATGGCTTCCATCAGTCCCTGCTGAGCATGGCCCATTAAAGAGGAATGGAAAGCGCCGCTGACCTTCAGGGGCACGGCCTTCTTGGCTCCCCTGGCCATTGCCAGGTCCATTGCCCGGGCCACCGCAATTTTGTCCCCGCTGATTACCACCTGATCATCGCTATTGACATTGGCCAGTTCCACGCCCGTCTCGGCGCAGATGTGCTCAAAAGCCAGTTCACCCAGACCAATAATAGCGGCCATTCCGCCCGGGCGCAGTTCCGACGCTTCGTGCATCAGCCGGCCTCTCTCCCGCACCAGTTGAATACCGTCCGCAAAGCGAAGCACTCCCGCGACAACGAGAGATGTATATTCTCCCAGGCTATGGCCAGCCGCCGAAATGGGTTTGGGACTCTGCGCGCCCAGATACTCTTCCCAGGCCTTCCAGCAGGCAATGCTCACCACCATGATGGCCGGTTGGGAGTTTACTGTATCCTGCAAGTCCCTGGTGGGCCCCTCAAAAATCAACCTGGACAATGAGAAACCCAAGCTGTCGTCTGCTTCTTCAAAAACTTCTCTGGCCGCTGGCGAGGACTCGTACAGTTCCAGCCCCATCCCCACGCTCTGGGAACCCTGGCCCGGAAACACGTACGAAAACTCTTTGCTTTCCTGCGTCATCGTCATAGCCTCTACCATCTACCCTTAACCCTGTTCGCCATTACCATACAGCCAAGGACTATAAAGCAAGGGCCACAAGCCGACCAGGACCTTTCTAAAATGAAAGGGGGCTTGCGACCACAGGAAGTGAGACCTACATGCCGACGCCTACTACCTGGCGTCCGCGGTAGTAGCCGCATTGACGGCAAGCGGCGTGGGGCAACTTTGCGGTATTACAGCGTTGACAGCGGGCGGGATGGAGGGGCTTGAGCTTATAAGATGTTAGCCTTCGCCCCCGCCTGGCTCGCGTAACTTTTTTGTTCGGTACTGCTCCCATGGTTCAGAATCCCCTTACGTTTCGGATTGGTCCAGCAGGGCCGCTAAGGAGCTCCATCTTGGGTCGATGGCAGACCCGCTGCACACACAGTTCTCTTTGTTAAGGTCCACGCCGCATTCCTGGCACAACCCCTGGCAGTCCTGCTGACACAGGGGCTTGATCGGTTGGGCGGCAAGAGTGCACTGCCGCAGTAACTCCGTCAGGTCCAGGATATGGGTTGTATCAATGATGGTTCCTTCGTAATCCCAGGGTAAATCTAATCTTCTCCCCGTATTGACATCCACCAGTGGGAAGTACTCTTCCTCCACCTCTAATGGGGACAGGCTGGCAAAATCGTTCAAGCACCGGCTGCAGGTTGTGGTCACGTTGGCATCTACCATGCCCCTGACCAGGAGACCCTGGTGCGTCCTGACGAACTCCACGTTGCCCCGGCAGCCGGCCTTCAAACCGCCAAAGACGCTCAAGTCTCCGTCCACTCCCACCCTGCGGATGGCGCCGGTTGGTTCCTTGAGCAACTGCGCTACGTTGTACTGCATCGAATTTTAAAGTGCTGAAAAAGGTAAGGTATCCAATTCAGGCAATGGCTAACTAATGCCACCCGACTCGCTGGCGCAATAAATTGGCATTGATTATACGTGGCTAACGTGGGTGTGTGTCAATAGCGTCAGGTATGGCCAATCCGCAACCGACGCGTCTGCCATGGCTGGGTTGCCCAACGCACCCGTTTACACAATTGAAGCGCTTCCCACCAGGCAAAGCAAGCACAGGCTAATCGGCAAGCCGCCTAACTCGCCAGCGCTTCTCTCTTGCCTGCCTGGATGTAATCGATAATCTGCTGGGTAGAGGCTCCTGGGCCGAACACGGCGTCAATTCCCATGTCAGCCAGCGGTTGCCGGTCCTCTTCGGGGATAATGCCACCCAGAACCACCAGGACATCGCTCATGCCCTCTTCCTTCAGGCGGTTCATAATCTCCGGCATCAACTCCATATGTGCGCCGGACAGGATACTCAACCCCAGGACTTCCACGTCTTCCTGCAAAGCGGCCTGCACTATCATCTCCGGCGTTTGGCGGATACCGGTGTAAATGACCTCCATACCGGCGTCCCGCAACGCCCGGGCAATAACCTTGGCGCCCCGGTCGTGACCGTCCAGACCAGGCTTGGCTACCAGCACTCGAATGGGATGGCTATCCTGGACCATTGATGGTGTCCCCTTTCTTCCGTATTCCACAGAATGGTACAGAAATCAACCCGTGCATTTTATCCTAAAGGCCGCCGCCTTGACACCCAATTCCCCGCTCCGTAAGATTTAACGACAAGCTCATTACGTTAACCGACCATACCAACCTCACCAGAGTCCCAGTAGCTCAGTGGATAGAGCGGCTGCCTTCTAAGCAGCGGGTCGCGGGTTCGAATCCTGCCTGGGACGCCACTTTCCCTTACTACCGATTCGAACCAGCTTGGCTGGTTATGCCCTCCCTCTGCTTCCGGCCGTCAACTTCGTCACGGGCAAAATGGAGAGGCCTCCGGCTATATACCGGAGGCCTGCCAAACAGAGTTCCATACGTGCTGGTCAGCGTGCGCCGTTCCGTCTAGGAATACTTGCCCGTCAGCTGCGGCGTGGTGGTGTCAAAACCCTGGTTCTGCCGGTCCAGGCGGGTTTCCCGCGCCCAGGTGCGCTTCAGGTCGTCCCTGACATTGAGGTGCAGGTTACCCAGCCCCTCGCACTCCAGGTCAATTACGTCCCCATCCATCAGGGCGCTGAGGCCGCGGTGGTTGGTACCGGTGGCTACGATGTCGCCGGGTTCCAGGGGGTGAATGGACGTGACCCATTCCATAATCCTGGGAATCTGGTGGGCCATGTCGCTGGTGTTATAGTTCTGCTTGACTTCCCCGTTGACCTTCAATACAACCTGTCGGCTCAGGGGGTTGGTGTACTCGTCCGCGGTGACGATGTATGGACCGATAGGAGCGAAGGTGGCCCTGGACTTCATTTGGTAGAAGGTGTTGCCTGGGGGCAGCACACCACGGGCTGACCCGTCGATGAAGTTCAGGTAACCGAAAATGTAGTCGTAGGCGTCCTCCGGCTTCACGAATTCGGCCCGCTTGCCGATTACGAAAGCCATCTCCGCCTCGAACTCAAAAATTGTTGCGGGAATATCTGGCAGAATTATCGTCTCACCCGGGCCTACAATGCAGTGGGGCGACTTCTGGAAGGCGTTGATGGGAGCAGGTTCGTCCCGGGTGCCGTCCTCCATGTAGTTGACCGCCATGCACACTATGGTGTAGGGCTTGGGCAGGGGCGGCCGCACGTGCACCGAACTGATGGGAAGTCCGTCTTCCGCATTCACTATGGCTTCAATAGCGGCCCGGTGGCCGTCAAATCCCTCAATAACTCGGTTTATCAGGTCCTGGGGCGAAGTCTGGGCAACACCGCTGACTGCGGAAGACACGTCGACCACGTTGTCGCCCTTGACCACGCCCAGCTTGTAGTCATCAAAAAAGGCTAGCTTCATTTGCTTTCCTCCTCTATGAAGGTCGGTTCATTGATTAGCTAACTGCCTGCGGCAGCAACACGTCGTATTAAACCAGCACCCCGAAGCCGGATACGGTGCACAGTTCTATGCGGTTGCCGTCAAGGTCATTGATGTAAAAGGCCCGCTGTCCGTCGTTGCGGGTCTGGATGTCCGTGGTTTCAATGCCCCTGTTGTTGAAATACTTGTGGGAAGCCTCAATGTCGTCCACTTCAAAGGCGGTGTGGTGAGAAGGCGCGGACGGAGCATCGGGGTTCTCGATGATGTGGACCATGGCTCCGCTGGGCAACTGCAGCCAGTACAGGTGGTCGCTGTTGACCATCTTTGGAATCTGCTTCAGCCCCAGGTAATCTTCGTACCACTTGAGGGCTGCGTCCTTGTCCTTCACGTTATATGTGATGTGGTTTATGTTCTTCAGCCTGATTGGATCATCCAGCATTGTTTTCCTCCATTATTCCGTACTTTCAGGATGGCGCTATCATACCAGCAACTGCCCGCCAAACCAAATGGGCAAAGGTAAGGGCAACCGCTATGGTTGCCCCTACCGATTCACTGGAAAGTCTCGCCAGCGGTGTGCTGGCGCCACGTCTTTAGACGCCCAGCACCCGTTCAAGGTTCTTCCAGAGAATGGCTTCCTTTTCGTCCTGGGTCAGGCTCTCCAGACTGTTAACCCAGCCTGTGGGCTCGTCAATTCCCATGTCGTAAGGATAGTCGCTGCCCAGGAAGATGCGGTCAATGCCCACAGAGTCGATCATGTACCGTAGCACCGCCTCGCTGTGGGTCAGGCAGTCATAGTAGACCTTGTTTAAGTAGGTGCTGGGAATGTTTGCGCCCAGCTCCCGGGCTTCCGACCGCACTTGCCAGCCCCGGTCCAGCCGACCGGCGCCGAAGCAGGTGAAGCCGCCGCCGTGGGCCAGGCACACCTTCAGGTCGGGGAAACGGTCCAGCACCCCGCCGAACACCAGGGTACCGAAGGTAACCACCCGGTCGGACAAATTGCCGATAGAGTTGTCAATGGCCCATCCCTTGGTGTCCCGGGGCTTGACGATCGTGTCGTCGCCCTCCTGGTGGAAGAAAATCAGCGCCCCTAGCTGTTCCGCCGCAGACCAGAAGGGAATAAAGTCCTCATGGTCCAGGGTCTTGTTGTTGACGTGGTCGGCGATCTGAGCCCCCTTAAGGCCCAGTTCGTTAACGGCCCGTTCCAGTTCGGCGACGGCGGCGTTCACATCCTGCATGGGCAGGGTGGCCATACCGGCAAAGCGGTCAGGATGGGAGCGGGTCAACTCCGCCACGTAATCGTTGCATTCTCGAGCGATTCCGGCGCCCACGTCGCCGGGCAGGTCGTAGTTGTACATGCCCACCCAGGTGGTGAGCACGTGCACGTCCACGTTCACCGAGTCCATGTAAGCGATGCGTTCGTCGGCGGTCAGGGAATAGGCAGGATGAAGCCACTGGCGCTTCTCGCCTTGCACCAGGAACTGCCTTCCGTTCATTTCTCGCCGGGTAAAGCCGTGCCAAGTCTGGCCCTCGGGCAGGTGGGACGCCGCCAGCGGGGCAATGTGGGCATGAATATCTATGCTGCGCATTTGTCAGTCTCCTGTATAGGTCGGGTAGGGGCCATAGTCCCCCTCTAAACTCCCAGCAGGTCTTCCAGGTTCTTGTACAGAATGGCTTCCTTTTCCTCCTGGGTAAGGCTTTCCAACCCCAGCACCCAGGACACGGGCCAGTCGATCTGCATGTCGAAGGGCCAGTCGGTACCGAATACAACCTTGTCGATGCCCACAGAGTCAATCAGCATCCGCAGGGCCGGCTCGCTGTGGGTCAAGCAGTCGTACCAGAACCTGTTCAGATAGGTGCTGGGCGGCTTGTTTATGTTGACCCTGGCTTCCGACCTTACCTGCCAGCCCCGGTCCATGCGGCCTGCGCCGAAGCAGGTATAGCCACCGCCGTGGGAGAGACATACCCGCAGACCCGGGTATTTGTCCATAACACCGCCGAATACGAATGACGAATAGGTTATGGCCCGTTCAACCAGGTTGCCGATGGTGTTGGGCAGGTGGTAACGGGTCGAGCGGTCCCCCACCACGGTCTGCATGCCCTGGTGAACCAGTATGACCGCCCCCGTTTGCTCGGCCACCTCCCAAAGCGGGTAAAACTCCGGCTCGTCGTAGGTCTTGCCGTTGACGCTGTCGTCGATCATGGCCCCCTTCATGCCCAGCTGGGTCATGGCCCGTTCCAGTTCGGTGGCAGCGGCGGCCACGTCCTGCATGGGCAGGTTGGCCAGGCCGGCGAAACGGTCGGGATGGTCCTTGGTCAACTGGGAAACGTAGTCGTTGCACTCCCGGTCCATGGCTGCCACGGTGTTGGCATCCCCGTCATAGCAGTAGAAAACGGCGTTGGTGGAAAGGATGTGTACGTCCACCCCCAACGAGTCCATATCCGTCAGCCGCTGTTCCGGCGTCCACATGGTGCGGGGTACCGCCAGGTGAAATTGGTGGGACATACCACTGATGCCGTACCATTCTTCGCCTTGCTCCACCGCCCGAATGTAGCCTTCCGGGCTAATGTGGGCATGAATGTCGATGGATCGCATAGGTTTCAAGCTCCTGTTTGGTCGGTGTAAGCGGGCCTAGAGGCCCAGCATATTTTCCAGGTTTTTCCATAGAATGGCCTCTTTCTCCTCAAGGGTGAGACTCTGCAGCCCCATCACCCAGGACACGGGCCAGTCAATCTTCATGTCCGCGGGCCAGTCGCTGCCCAGGACCACACGGTCGATGCCCACCGAGTCGATCAGCATGCGAAGGGCCGGTTCGCTGTGGGTCAGGCAGTCGTAGTAGAACTTGTCCAGATACTTGCTGGGCGGCTGGTTGATGTGTTCGCGCGCCTCGGACCGCACCTGCCACCCCCGGTCCATACGGCCGATGCCGAAGCAGGCGTAGCCGCCGCCGTGGGCCAATATGACCTTCAGGTCGGGACACTTGTCCATTACCCCGCCGAAAGCAAAGGCTGCGAAGGTAACAGCCCGGTCAGAAGGATTGCCAATGGTATTGCGGACGTGGTACCTGGGCTGCCGCTTCGCCCCGATGGTACCGCCACCCTGGTGGATGAAGATGACGGCTCTCATCTGCTCTGCGGCCTTCCAGATGGGCAGGAACTCGGGTTCGTCGAAGGTCTTTCCGTTTACATGGTCGCCAATCATGGCGCCCTTGAAGCCAAGCTGGTGGACGGCCCGGTCCAGTTCGGCGATGGCCGCGTTGGCATCCTGCATAGGGATATTGGCCAGCCCGGAAAGACGGTCAGGATAGTCCATGGTCATCTGGTAAATCTCGTCGTTGCAGTCGCGGCAGATGGCAGTAGTTACCGCAACGTCCTTGTCGTACTGGTAGAATCCGGCGTTGGTGGAAACTACCTGGATGTCCACGCCAATGGAGTCCATGTCGGCGATCCGTTGCTCCGGCGTCCAGGCATTGCGGGGGTTGAAAAGCTCGCCTTCAGAGGCCGTCAACCCGTGCCAGTCGCTACCGGACAGCACGACTCGCTGAAAGCACTGCGGGGTCGAGTGTGCGTGAATGTCTATGCTTCGCATGTGGCTCCCTTTGTGAAAAGTCACGCGCCACCGCTACCTGCGGCTGCGTTTTATCCTAGATGCCCAGCAGGTTTTCCAAGTTCTTGTAGAGAATGGCTTCCTTCTCCTCCAGGGTCAGGCTTTCCAGCCCCAGGACCCAGGACACGGGCCAGTCTATGGCCATATCTGCCGGCCAGTCGGTGCCAAATATGACCTTGTCGATACCCACCGTGTCGATGAGCATCCGCAGGGCCGGTTCACTGTGAGTCAGGCAGTCGTAGTAGAACTTGTTTAAGTAGGAACTGGGCGGGTTGCTGATGTTCACCCTGGCTTCGGGACGCACCTGCCAACCCCGGTCCATGCGGCCAGCGCCGAAGCAGGTGTAGCCGCCACCGTGGCACAGGCACACCCGCAGGTTGGGGCAGGCGTCCATCACTCCGCCAAAAACGAAGGACGCGAAGGTAACCGCCCGGTCCACCAGGTTGCCGATAGTGTTGTGCAGGTGGTAGTTGGGGTTGCGGTCCCGCACCAGCGTTCTGCCGCCCTGTTGGTGCACCAGCATCACGGCGCCCATTTCCTCGGCGGCTTTCCACAGGGGCATAAATTCCGGGTCGTCGTAGGTTTTGCCGTTGACGTGATCGTCAATCATGGCGCCCACGAATCCCATTCTGTTGACGCAACGGTCCAGTTCCTCAATGGCCAGATTGACGTTCTGCATGGGGATGATGGCCATGCCCTTGAACCGATCAGGATAGTCCACCGTCATTTGGTAAACCTCGTCGTTGCACTCCCGGTGCATGGGCAGGATTATCTGCGGGTCCCGTTCGTAGTAGTAATAGAAGCTGAAGGTGGACACTACGTGAACGTCGACGCCCAGGGAGTTCATGTCGTCGATTCGCTGTTCCGGCGTCCACGAGTTGCGGGGGCCAATGCCCATTTCGCCGGGTTTTACTCCGTGCCATTCCCGGCCATCCCGCATGGCGCGAATAAAGCACTGCGGGGTCAGGTGGGCGTGTATATCTATGCTGCGCACTGGTACCTCCAGTTCTTGGGAATGTCGCGGCCGGTCATTGCCGACGCCGGCCCAGGGTGTTCGCCAACTCAGAAAAAGTTACTCGCTGCTGATGCCCAACAGATTCTCCATGTTCTTCCAGAGGATGGCTTCCTTTTCTTCCTGAGTCAGGCTCTCCAGGCTCAGCACCCAGGAAACGGGCCAGTCGATCTGCATGTCGAAGGGCCAGTCGGTGCCGAAGACCACCCTGTCGATACCGGCCATGTCGATGAGCATGCGCAGGGCCGATTCGCTGTGGGTCAGACAGTCATAGTAGAAGCGGCTCAAATAGGCGCTGGGGGGCTGGGGAATCTGAGGCAGTCGACCCACGTCCCAACTGCGGTCCATGCGACCCACCCCGTAGCAGGCATAACCGCCACCGTGGGCCAGGCAAATCTTCAGGTCGGGGCAGGCATCCATCACACCACCCATAACGAATGAAGCGAAGGTTACCGCCCGGTCCACCAGGTTGCCGATGGTGTTGGGCAGGTGGTACTTGCGGGTACGGGGATTTACCAGTGTCCCCCCACCCTGGTGAATCAGGAAGACCGCGCCCATTTGTTCCGCCGCCTTCCAGAGAGGCAGGAACTCGGGCTCGTCGAAGGTCTTACCGTTGACCTTGTCGTCGATCATCGCCCCCACCATGCCCAGTTGATTGACACAACGGTCAAGCTCGGCGATGGCCAGGTCTACGTCCTGCATGGGAATTTGCGCCAGACCCTTGAACCGTTCCGGATGGTCGATGGTCATCTGGTGGACTTCATCGTTGCACTCCCGGTGCATGGCCGCGATTTCCTGGCCTCCCCGCCCGTAGTAGTAAAACTGCGCGCCGGTGGATGCTATCTGCACATCCACGCCCAGGGAGTCCATATCCTTGATACGTTGCTCAGGAGTCCATTCCAACTGGGGTTCAATGTCCAGGGGGTGAGGTTCAACCCCATGCCACACCCTTCCTTCCTTCATTGCGCTCAAGTAGGACTGGGGCGTTACGTGAGCGTGAATATCTATGCTTCGCACCTGTACCTCCGAAACTGGTTAGTTTGAATTGCGGGGCAGCTGTAGCTGGCAGAAACTGCGGATGTTAGATCCGGCCGGCATTAATGCAACGTCGTATCAAAAAAGCGATCTCCCCCAAAATCGGGGGAGATCTTCCTTTCCAGGAACTTGGACCGGGATTCAGGCAAGGGATTAACGCCCCCGCTGCCGTGGGTCGAACAGGTCCCGCAGTGCATCGCCGAAGAAGGCGAACCCCATCACCGTCAGGGTGATGAAAATGCCGGGGAAGGCGATAATCCAGGGGGCCCGCGGCGCGTACTGTGCCGCCTGACCGGTGAGCATCCGACCCCAGGACGGGGTAGGCTCGGAAATACCCAAGCCCAGGTAGCTCAGGCCCGCCTCGGTCAGGATGGCCGTGCCAAACATGGACGACATGATGATCAGGAAGGGCGCCACCGTGTTGGGCATGATGTGCCGCAACATGGTCCGCAGGTCGGAAGCGCCGATGGAACGGGCGGCCATGGTGTAGTCCATCTCCCGGATGGCAATGGTGGCCGAGCGAATTACGCGGACACCCCGGGGCAGGATTGTGGCCGCAATGGCCAGAATCACGTTGGGCAGGGTGTTGCCAAACACGGCCACGATGGTCAAGGCCAGGATCAGGTCGGGGAAAGACATCCACATGTCCACCAACCGCTGCACGATTGCGTCAACCTTACCCATGAAGAAGCCTGAGATCAGGCCCACCACGGCCCCGATTCCCGTACCCACGATCACCGACAGGAACCCCACCAGCATGGAAATCCTGGCGCCGTGGACTATGCGGGAGAAGATGTCCCGCCCAAAGTTGTCCGTGCCAAACAAGTAGGTAAAGTTGGGCGCCGCCAGCACGTCCTCGTAGTTCTGCTGCTGGTACGCAAAGGGAGCGATCAGATCGGCAAACAGGGCGATCACGATCATGGTTATGACAATGACCAGGCCCACGGTTCCCAGCAGCTTGTGCCTGAAATAGTAGACACTGTACTTCCACATGCCGGGCCGCCGGGGCGGCTCCGCGGCTATCAGGTTCTCTCGTACCTGGTCGGCCGAAGTGGTCTCATTTGGAGTAGTCATATCATTTCCTCTGATAAAACGGGCTTGAACCCTTTACCCGCCTGGAAATAAGAGCGCAGACTTTTACTCGTAGCGGATCCTTGGGTCCAGCCACGCGTACATCACGTCAACCACCAGGTTGGCCAGCAACACCACCAGGGCGATGAACATTACTATGGCCTGCACCACCGGGTAGTCACGAGCGGCCACACCCTGGATGAACAGCTTGCCAATACCGTGCAGGTTAAACACCTGTTCGATAATGACCTGACCGCTCATCAGGAAAACTACTTCAAAACCGGCCAGGGTAGTTACGGGCAGAAGCGCGTTCCGCAGCACGTGCTGCCCCAGCACCCTGGACCGGTAGAGACCCTTGGCCTCAGCGGTTCGCACGTAATCCTCCCTCAGCACTTCCAACACTGACGAGCGGGTCATGCGCAGGATCTCTGCGGAACTCCGCAGGCCTACCAGGAACGCCGGCAACAACAGCACCGACAGGTTACGCACGGGGTCATCCCAAAGGTGCCGGTATTCAATAGGCGGCTTCCACCCCCAGATGGCCACCAGGCCGGCAATTACCATCAGGGCAACCCAGAACCCGGGCATGGCCTGCAGCGTCATGCTGCTGCCACGCAACAAATAGTCAACCCACGTGTCCTGGCGCACGGCGGAAATTACTCCGCCTATTGTGCCCAGGACCATGGCAATGCTGACTGCCAGGAACCCCAGCTCGAAACTGAGGAAGATCCTGGGCGCCATGCGATCCCACACCGGCTTCCGGTTGGTCCAGGAAATTCCGAAGTCGCCCTGGAAGAAATTGCCCAGCCACCGGGCGTATTGCTGGGGCAAAGAGCCTTGCAGCCCCAATTGTTCCCTGATCTTCTCAAACTGCTCGGAGCTGGCGTCGTAGGCCTCCCCTGGTTCACCACCCAGCAGCAGCGCCGTGGCATAGTCCCCAGGGATGGTATGCAGCATTATGAAGATAAAAATCGATACACCGAACGCCGTCGGTATGAAAAGCAGTAGTCGCTTTATCAGGTATGTTCTCATGCCGTTAACACCTCTCCGGAGCCCAAAAAAAGCTGTGCCGGTTTAGCATGTCAGGAAGTCGCTATCGGGATGCCAGGTAATACGGCGTACCGACTCGCCTGGTTTCACGAAATTATATGACAAATATTGCTGGTTGCAAGGGCTTTTGTCGATAATGCCGGAAATTTCTCGAATAGGGATAATACTATCCTGGCAATATTACGATAATCGATAGCTTGTCGGGGCTTTTGGGAACCACTTTTTTGGTGCCCCTACAAGGTGGGCCACCCATCCTTAGAATGGGCGGCCCGCCTAGTAATGGGTTCCAGCTTTAATTTACGCCAACCTTAACGGTTAGGCTCCTCCCGGTACGCCGGAAATCTGGCCGGCATTGCCGGTGTTGTCCTTGTCCGCAGGGTCGATCCACAGGTGCATGAACTTGAGGAAGGATCCGTTGGGCGCAGGGAAGTGGGAGTAACCGTTGACCTCGGGCCAGAAGGAAACAGCTTCCTGTTCCCAGTAAACCGGGAAGGAACCGTACTCCATCATGGCTGCCAGTTCGATCTCTTGAGCTAGCGCCAAGCGCTTGGCCGGGTCGAGTTCGGTCTGGGCCTGGTCCAGCAGGTCCACTATGGACTGGTTGCAAGGACCATTGGGAGTCCAATAGTTGCCAGCGGAGTCGCAGCGGAGGAAACCGGCCACGCCCGCGTTGGGGTCGTCCGCGGTAACGGTGCTGTTGCCGGGCTTCAGGTCGCCCCAGGTACCACTCTGTTCCTGTTCGCGGTAGGCGATGGTCTCTACCAGGTCAAAATCGGTCTGGATACCGACCAGGCGGAGCTGCTCTTGCAGGAAGGTGGCCCTTGCCTGTACCTGAGCGTCCGATTCCACAGTAAAAGAGTAGGTCTTTTCGAAGTCGAAGCCTTCACCTTCGAGGATGGACTTTACTTCGGCACGGACGGATTCCATATCGTCGGTTACGCACCAGCCGGGCACCGAGCAAAGCTGTTCCTGGGACAGTTCCCAGGGGCTGCCGGGAGCATAACCGAAGCCGCCGGCGGCGCCATGGCCGTCCTGCAGTACCTGAATAGCGGCGTCACGGTCAATTGCCATTACCACTGCCTGTCGCACCTTGACATTGTCAAAGGGGGCGTTACGGGCGTTAATCCACAGGCGGAAATTACCGCGGGTGGCGCGAATCACGGTCATGATCTGGTCGTGGTCCACATAGGACTGGTACTGGCCCCAATTGCGGACCCAGTGCCAGTCGGTCTGGTGGGCCAACTGGGTGGCCTGCTGGGTGGACTCGTCCAGGATGCCGTTGATGACCAGCTCGTCCACGTAGGGCAAGCCGGGGAAGTAGTAGTTGGGGTTCTTGTCGAAGTACTGGGTATCTATTCCTACCTGCTGGCCTTCCCGCCACATGAAGGGGCCCAGGCCAACGGAAACATCCTGGAACATGACATCTTCGCCACCGGCCTCAAACCAGGCCTTGTTGAAAATCTGGGCGCGGCGGTTGGCGATGGGGAGCAGCAGAACGGACTCACCGCTGGGTCCGGTGAACTTCATCTCAAATGTCATGTCGTCAGCGCAGGTGAAGGTATCCACGTTGGCCAGGCGACTCTGCATGTAGCTGGCGGTGATTCCTTCGCCGGTCCGCATGGTCTCAAAGGAGAACCGCGCATCTTCGCAAGTGAAGGCGTCGCCATTGTGCCAGGTGGTGCCTTCGCGGAAGTTGAAGGTGATGGCGTCCAGCCCTTCGGCCAGTTCCCAGCTCTCGGCCAGGTCAGGAATAATGGGCGCGCCGGAATCGTAGGGGTTTTCCATAACCAGCAAAGCGCCGGTGGGCATGCGATACCGGTCGGTTACGCCGGAACCGGCGCCCCAGGCGTTGGCGTGTTCAAGGGGGTCTTCATAGTTAATGCGCAGGGTCCCGCCGTACGTGACCTCGCCATAAAAGTCAGCAACGTGCTGCGGAATGGGCACCACGTCGGACATTTCCATCATGTCCATGGTCTCGGGCTTGTCCATGGTTTCGCCGGACGGCTCAGCCATGGCTTCGGGCACTGCCGTCGGCTCGGCCATCGCCTCCGGAGCGGCGGTGGGCGCTGCCGTTGGAACCGGAGTGGCGGTGGCGGCGGCGCCGCAAGCCACGGCTGCCAAAGCCAGAATCGCCAGCACAGGCACCATTACCAGGGCCCTGGGATTCTTATACCAGTGGTTGGGCATTTTGAATTTCCTCCAAATCATTCAGGGTACACTCACAGTCCGAGTTCCAGCTAAAACGCTGGCAAAGGACTAGGCCATCGGTATAGATACAGTGCAATCCACCTCCTCTTACAAGTTAGGGATATGGATAAAGGCCATTTGAGCCAGTTCAAATACAAACCTGTCCGCCCATATCTGGGGCGGATTCGCAAACCAGAGCAATATAAACACACGGTTTTGGGCTGTCAATAGTTACAAATTTCACAAATGACCACTATATCCGGCATATTATTGCGTTAACCTTGCAGTCGGACAGGAATATTTCTACGTTTTACAGGCATCATTTGACGTTACCTGTCATACAAACGGATTGATGTCTTAAGGTAACTCACATTGCTCTACAAGATAATTGACCACCCGTACTATTGGTAATATTATTATCTGCAGTAGGGAACGTACGTTTACTGGGTAAGTTTCAGGATGAATTCGACGCCGACCCGGCGTCTTTTGAGGACAGACTTTGAATGACAATAAGCTGGTAGCGGGCCTCTTTGTTCTGGCAGTCGTGGCGATCTGCATTGCCGTGGTTCCCCTTGCGGCACAGTTGAGCTTGCTTTGGCTCTATATCGAACCCAATCCCCGGCACCTGCCGCCGGTTCTTACCGGCGAAGCCGTCGGGTGGGGAATTATTGGGATACTTACGGGAGCCGGGGTAGTAATAATCTCCGAGTCTTTGTTCTGGCAGAGCAACCGCGGTGTTTTCGAGAAATACCGGGGCCTGATCATTGGCGCCGCAATTGCCCTTGTGGCCGGAATTGCCCTGGGCATCTTTTTCGCCATCATCCAGATGAACAGCGTTGACGGGCAGGCAATGGAGACCAGGCCGTTGGCAGCCCTGGCGGGTGCGACTGCGGCCGGGTTATCAACCATCGCGGGCATAATTGCCGGCACGATATCGAGGCGATACGTAGTGGGCCTGTACCGGCTTCCGGAGTCGGAACCAAGCCGGATCACTTTTAATGACGAAGACGCAACCGGGGTCCGCCGAGGCCTGCAGGAGAGGAGCTGACATGCGGGAGAATACCCTTAAGCAAAAGCTGGAGGCGGGGAAGGCCGTTTTCGGCGTGATGATTACCTTTCCTTCGGCCCCGGTGGTGGAGATGCTGGGCGCCCTGGGCTTTGACTGGGTGCTCATCGATAACGAACACGGCTCAATTACCGTGGACAATTCCGAGGACATGGTACGGGCCGCCGAACTCAGCGGCATTGCCCCCATTGTCCGGCCCGTGGCAAACAAGCCCGAAATAATCGCGCCCTTTTTGGATCGGGGAGCGTGGGGTGTGCAGGTGCCCCACGTCAACACCGCAGAGGAGGCTCGGGCCGCCGTCGACGCAGTCAAGTACTACCCGGACGGTCACCGGGGCATATTCAGCCGGGGCCGACCCGCCGGTTACGGGTTTGAAGGTTCTACCTCCGATTACGTAAAGGACGCCAACGCCAACACCCTGGTCTGCCTTATGCTGGAAGAGGAGGAGGCCATCGATAACCTGGAGGAGCTGGTAACGGTGGACGGTGTAGACGTGTTCTTCATTGGTTCCGGCGACCTTTCCCAGTCCATGGGGTATCCCGGTCAGAACACCCACCCGGAAGTGCAGGCCCAGATGGAGAAGGGAGTCCGGATCATCCGCGAAGCAGGCCGCGTTGCCGGCGTAAGCTGCCCCGACAACCTGGTGCCCAAGTTCCTTGGCATGGGGGTCCAGTACTTCCACGGCAACGTCGGAACCCTGCTCCAGACGTCCAGCGTGGACTACCTCAACGCCATGCGGTCATCGGCCGCTGAGACAGGCATGCAGTAACCCTTTGCAATAGGGCTACCAAACACACCAGCGCTTGCCGGTCTGGCAAGCGCTTTCTGTTGCCCTGTAGATCCGTCGCCAATCCGTGTGCGCGGAGAGGCGGCCGGCAAATATCAGTTTACTCACCAAACAAGCAACACGGAGGAGCATTGAAATATCGAACCCTGGGCCGTACTGGCCTGCAAGTATCCGAAGTTGGTTTCGGCGGCGCCGGTATCGGCCACGTCTGGGGCCCCACCACCGACGAGGAGTGTATCCGTGCCGTTCAGCGGGCCCTTCATCTCGGAATTAACTTCTTTGACACGTCGCCCATGTACGGCGGCGGAAGGTCGGAGGAAAACCTGGGCAAAGGCCTGGCCGGCCAGCGGCAGGAAGCCATCATCGCCACGAAGGTCAGGCTCCAGCAGGAAGACGACCGGTCCAGCGGCGACAATATGGTCTCAGCCGTCCGCAATTCAGTGGAACAAAGCCTGGCCCGCTTGGGCACGGACTACGTTGATATCATCCAGGTCCACCACCAGGTGGGCGCCGAACGCGGCCAGTACGTGGCTGCAGTGGGCCCGCCGCCGCGGTACGCCCTTCTCTTGAATAAAGAAGACTGCCTGGCCCTGGGCGAGGCAATGAAGCAGGTGGCGCGGGAGGGTAAAGTGAGGTTCATCGGCATTACCGCCTGGGATGGCGATCGAAGAGCCGTAAGCGAAATCCTTACCAGTGGCCTGTTTGACACCGCGCAGATTCTCTACAACCTGCTGAACCGCACTGCCGTTTCCGTTCCTCCCCCGGGTTTTGACAACCAGGACCAGGGCCAGTCTCTCCCCATTGCCCAAGCCAACCAGGTGGGCGTCATTGGCATTCGATCCCACGCCGCCGGAGCGCTGGCAGACCGGTTGGACCGTGAGACCGCGCCGGATACAGAAGTGGGCCGAGACCACGCCAGGGCTCAGGCCATCCGGCCGCTGTTGGCGGAACACTACCTAACCCTGTCGCAGGCCGCCCTGCGCTTCTGCCTGGACAATTCGGATATCGCTACCACGGCGCCCGGGTTCAAGTCTATTGCCGAGGTGGAGGAAGCGGCGGCCTGCTCCGACCTGCCTTCCTTCCCGGAGGAAATATTGCGGCAACTGGAAAACGCCTACAGCCGCAGGTTCGCGATCTGATCCCTGTGATACACTGCCAGCGGCGTTGCGCCGCAGGTATTTTGGGGAAGTTGGCGTTGCCAGGGCCATAGCCATTGGGCACGCCGCCGGCCAGGCGCCAAAACGTAACTGATGAGGAGCGAAAGCCATGGGCGTTTACAGGATGTACACGGGCGAAGACGGCGAGACCCACATCGACGAACTGTCCGAGGATGCCATCAAGGAAATACGGCTGGAAGGGGCCCGAATGGAGTTCAGCGTTTCCCAGCGGGAACCCGGGTATTTCTCCGACTACCACCCAGCCCCGCGCCGCCGCTGGCAGGTGGGCATTGTGGGCCGGACCATTATCGGCCTCAGCGACGGCACATCCCAGACCTTTAACCCCGGCGATGTCCGCCTAATTGAGGACTTGACTGGCAAAGGGCACACCACCACCTACCCCGACGGCTACAACATCACCCTCCAGGTTACCCCGGCGGAAGACCTTTAGAACCCGCGGCCATTTGATTACCAGATAGACGAGGGCCCATTTCGACTCCGCGTCGGTTTGGGCCCTAATACTGCTGTTTTTCGCAACCAGGCAGCAATGGACAAGCCCCTTTCCTCGTTCGTTTGACACCTGATTTTATGAAACCTATACTCTGCCAAATTGAGCCGGGTTTGGCGGCAATCCAGGGCAGTGATGTTCCTGAATTGAAGGTTGCCAGGCAGGTTTGTTCCATTGGGCCCAAACAGGCATTTTAGCGGGAGGTGGTTCTTGGCTAACGGACTGATTGGTCAAAGCAGATTTATACTGAGTTTCTCTTTAGCTTTCATCCTCGTTCTGGTCGTGGGTTGCGGTTCCGCCGCCCCAACGGTCGTGGAGAAAGAAGTAATTAAGGAAGTGCCCCTTGAGGTGGAGGTACAGAGAGAGGTTGTAAAGGAAGTACCTGTTGAAATTGAAAAGCAGGTTATCCGAGAAGTGCCCGTCGAGGTAACAGTAGAGAAGGAGATTATTAAGGAGATTCCTTCCGAAAAAATAGTGGAGCGGGTCGTAATTCCCACGCCCATACCGGCCCAGGTCGTGGAGGCCAAGGCCGTTTCCGAGCGCCTGGAAAAGGTAGCCATCGCCGTCGGTGGCCAGTCCTGGGATTCCAACTATTCGTACAAGGTCAACATCAGCGGGTTCCTGGACAAGTGGCCCGTGCTTGAATATTTGGTCGGCGTTGACAACAAGACCGGCGGCTATACGGCAGAACTGGCCACCGAATGGTCCATTGCCGACAACGGCAAAGACTGGACATTTAAACTCCGCGAGGATGTCCAGTGGCAGGACGGCTGGGGGGAGTTCACCGCCGAAGACGTGCGACACTCCATGTGGCTGCTGGTGCAGCCTACTGCCGCCCCCAGCGGCGCCAGCACCTGGCGCAAGATAATGGGAACCAACAGGGGCGACGACGAGGCAACCACCCTTGCCCGCGCTGAGGAGGTGGTTGAAATTGTCGACGACCACGAGGTCGTTATCCACCTCGGTATCGTCCTGCCCGAGGCCCTGTTCAACCTCGGCAAGCGCCGCAACCTGCCCATGGAAAGCAAGGCCCGATGGGACGCCGTAGGCGACGAGGGCATGGGCGAAAAGATCGTAGGCACTGGCCCCATGTCTTATGTGGAGCGGGTGGAAGGCTCTCACGTTCTGTACGACGCGGCCGACGATCACTGGCGCGTGGTGCCCGAATATCACCAGTTGGAGTTCCGCGCCATCGCAGAGTCGCAAACCAGGTTGGCTTCATTGCTGACGGAGCAGGTTCACCTGTCGGTTATCGAGCGCGCCATACGCGACGAGGTCACTAACCGCGGTTTCGAGTTCGTGAACGGTGAATTCCCTGGAATCCAGCATCACTGGACCTTCTGGGGTAACTTCCATACCAGGCCTGACGATCTTGACCCTACAAACCCGATGCTAATCAAGGAAGTCCGCCAGGCTATGTCCAAGGCCGTAAACCGGGAAGCCATTGCCCAGGCGCTATTGCCCGGCGCCAAGGTACAGATACCCTCCTACGTGAAGTTTACCGCCCTTGATGAGGTCGTGTGGCCCGGCTTGATAAATCCTGAATGGAATGAGCGCTGGGACGAAATGTACGGGTACGACCCTGATGCTGCCAAACAATTACTGGCCGCAGCGGGCTATCCCGACGGTTTCGAGTTCACGCTGGCCCTGGATTCCAACGCCGCTCTGCCCGAGATTATTGACATTGGGCAGGCCATTGCGCTTGACTTTGAAACCATCGGTTTGAAACCCACCCTGGCGAACATCGAAGGGAGCAAGATTCGTTCCCTTCGCCGCGCCTGGGACATTCACAATACTCTGTCCGGTTCGGCAGGCTACAGCTACACTGTCTATCACCTGGAAACGTACTATTGCACCTGCGGATCCGTGCGCACCTATGTTGATCCCTTCCTCGACTCCAAGATCGAAGAGTTGAACGTAACGATTAACCCTACCGAACGCACGCGCATCATGCGTGACATGGGCAATTTCTGTTACGACAATTTCTGCGCTTTGCCCATGTTCGACGTAGCGCCGGATATCGCCATCAATCCCAAATACATCGAGAGCTACGTCTTCCCAGGCTTTATCAGCGGCTTTTATACTCACCTGGAATACATAGAGACCGTGCCGCAATAAGCATAGGCTCGTGTACAAACTCCTGGTCAGGATTGAGAGCGCCTCATTCCGCGAACAAGTCCACGGCATGAGGCGCTCTTTCTCATATAGTTGACCCGCGTAAGGACGCAATTCAAGCCGGGTCTGTCTTGGTATGTCAGGGAGGTTAAGAAGTGCAGCGATACATAGTTGTCCGCCTTTTCCACGCTTTCCTGGCGTTATTCGCCATGAGCATCATTGTCTTTTCTCTGGCCCGCATTTCCGGCAACCCCATGGACGTGCTGCTGCCGGAGGACGCCACTGTGCAGGACTTTGAGATCATGACCGAGCGGTGGGGCCTGGACAAGCCACTGCACATGCAATATCTGGTGTACGTAGGCAATGTCCTGCGCGGCGATTTCGGCACTTCCATCAAATGGCCCGGCCGTTCCACCCGCGATCTGATATTGGCTCGCCTGCCGGCAACCCTGGAACTGTCCTTCCTGGCGCTTGTTGTCGCCGCCCTGCTTGCCCTGCCGCTGGGGGTGATGGTCGCGGTCAAGAAAGACACGGGCATTGACTACGCAGGCAAGGTTGTCGCCCTGCTTGGACAGGCGGCGCCCTCCTTCTGGGTAGGTATTGTCCTTATCTGGATATTCGCTGTCACCCTGGAATGGCTTCCAGCCTCCGGAAGAGGCGGGCTGACCAGCTTGATTCTCCCCGCTTTTGCCTTGGGCTGGTTCCAGGTCGCGGCGGTAATGCGCCTGACCCGTTCTTCCATGCTGGAGGTGCTGGACAGTGAATATGTTAAGCTGGCCCGAATAAAGGGCATACCTAACTGGAAGGTCGTCTGGAAGCACTGCCTGCGCAACGCCGCTATCGCACCCTTGACCTACTTCGGGTTCATTCTGGGCGGGTTCCTCACCGGATCGGTCGTTATCGAGACGGTGTTCGCTTGGCCGGGCGTTGGCCTGTTGGCCATTGACGCACTGAGGGCCAGGGACTTCCAGGTTGTCCAGAGCGTTGTGCTCTTCTTCGGCGTAATCTACATCGCCAGCAACCTGCTGGTGGACATACTCTACGCTTACCTGGATCCCAGGATCAGGTACACCAGCTGATGAGACCCATAAAGTGGTGGCAGAGGTACAGGCATGGCAAACATAGCTGAGGCAATACCGGGTCCCATCAGCAGTGCCGCCGACCGAGTACGTCGGTCCGTCAAGTGGGCTCGCCAATTCCCACTGATCACCATTATCGTGCTCTGCTTCGTGCTCATAATTCCCGCTGTATTCGCCGGCCAGGTTGCACCCCACGAGCCCACCAAGGGCAATATCCTGGAGCGGCTGCAGCCTCCCGCATGGATGGAAGGCGGTAGCTGGGAACACCCCCTGGGCACGGATAAGCTGGGACGGGATATGTTCAGCCGCATAGTTTACGGCGCACGCATTTCTCTCACTATCGCAGCCATTTCCATTGTTTGCGGAGGAATTGTTGGCACTGCTCTGGGGCTGGTGGCCGGCTACTGGGGTGGGATGTGGGACCACGTCATTATGCGCCTGGTGGACATTAAAATTTCCATTCCATCCATATTGTTAGCGCTAATTCTGGCCGCCGCGCTGGGACCGAGTTACTTCACCGTGATCATCGTGGTTGCCCTCACCCTCTGGACACGGTACGCCCGCCTGGTAAGGGGGGAAGTGCTTAGCCTGCGCTCTCAAGACTTTATATCCCGCGCCAAAGTTGCGGGAGCAACCACTCCCCGAATCATTCTCAGGCACTTGCTCCCCAATGTGGTCAATACCATCATTGTACTGGCCACACTGGAGGTAGGCGTGGTTATTATACTGGAGGCTTCTCTAAGCTTCCTTGGCGCCGGCATTCCACCTCCGAATCCTGCCTGGGGCCTCATGGTGTCCGACGGTCGAGCCCTGGTAATTAACGCCTGGTGGATGTCCTTCTTCCCGGGCGTGGCAATCCTCCTTACGGTTCTCTCTATGAATCTGTTGGGGGACTGGCTTCGGGACAAGCTTGACCCTAAGTTGCGAAACGTCTAGTCCATAGGCGCTAAAGCAAGTTTCATGCACCCGCAGTACGTGAAAACCAAGTCCGAGTAGGTTCCCAGAAGGGTGGCATATACACTCTCACCCCTTGCCCAAACAGCCCGCCGAGAGTCTTTTGTGCTCTCGGCGGGCCAGTTTCTCTTCGAAAGATTTGATAATAGTTGCAAGATAATATGTTAAGATACGATATCCTTGCAGCGCACTGCGCGGGTTGCCCGAACCCAACCCGGACCTTCATTTGAGACTGAACTCCTCCATTCGTCAGGCCACCTACCCCGTCGCCATCCTGGGACAGCGCAACTTCGCCCTGGTCTGGTCTTCCATCTGGACGGTTCAGACCGGCAACCAGATGGAAGCCCTCATCCTTGGCTGGTACATCCTCGAGGTCACCGGCAGCCCCTTCCTCGTGGGTCTCATCGCCTCCGCCCGAATGGGCATGAACTTCCTGGCCATGTTTTCCGGCGCCATCGCCGATCGACTTCCTCGCAACCGACTTCTGGTAGTCGTCGAACTGATCCTGACCGGCCTGGGCGCGGCAGTATTGCTCCTGCTGATCACCGGCTTCCTGGAGGTATGGCACCTCTTCGCCATAGTGATGGGCGCGGGGCTGGTGAGAATCTTCCAGATGCCCACGGCTCAGGCCCTGATTGGCGACACTCTACCCCCGGACAAGATCAGCAACGGGGCCGCCCTCAGCAGCATGGCGCAGAACCTTTCCACCATTCTGGGCCCCTTCATCGGCGGCCTGCTCTACAAGACATGGGGTCCGGAGGGAGGCTATACCGTCGTTGCCCTCCTTTACTTCACCAGCGCCCTCTGCGCTTCCTTCGTCAGGCCCATTCGCGTTTCCGAGGTTCAACCTCGGGGTTCCGTACTCCGCACCGTCATTGAGGGCCTGCGTTATGTCAGGGGTCAGCAAATATTGTGGGCCACTCTGGCCATTGCCGTCATCATTAACCTCACCGGCTGGCCCTTCCACACTGCCCTTCTGACCATCTTCGCCGGAAATGTTCTGGAAACCGGTCCCGACGGACTGGGCACACTCACGGCCGCCTTCGGCATCGGGGCGCTGTGCGGTTCTATCGCCTGGGCCTCTTTTCGAAATCTCCGCCACATCGGCAAGCTCATGATACTCTCGGTGGTAGTCTGGCACGGAAGCATGCTGGTCTTTGCCCTTTCCACCTCCTTCTACCTCTCCCTGGCCATCCTGCTGATTACCGGCGCCGCCTTCTCCTCTACCCAGGTCATGATGCTCACCGCCATGTTGCGCACCACCCAGGCCGAGTTTCGCGGCCGGGTACTCGGACTGAGGGTACTGGCCATCTACGCCTACGCCTTTGGCGGCGCCGGCGCGGGCTGGATGGCCGGCGCCTGGGGCGCGCCCGCCTCCGCTATGATCATCGGCATAACCGGCGCCGCGCTAACCCTGGCCCTGGTAGTATTCACGCCCCAGCTGAGACGGGCCTGAGCTTGGCGCCCGACCCCTTTCTCTGACCCCGCATCATCGGTGCGAAGGGCTAGGCTAACCTAATATTTTCGTAGGGGAAGTCCTTGTGTCCGCCCTCCTCACAACCACAGTCGCCCTTTCTGAACCCCAACACCCCAAGTTCAACCCTTTAGCTACGGTCCAAAAGCCGTTATACTTTTCCCAGCCTTTTCGAGTGTACGCAGGAGGTTTAACATGGCCCGACTGCCCAATGTAACCCGCGACAAGGTTCCCGAAGAATTTCGCGAAGCTTACGACGAGGTGACCGGCGGCAACGTCATCACCGGCGGCCCTGGTTCGATTACCATCTACAGCCCCGAAATGGCCCGCCGCCGTGCCGGATTGACCGCATACCTCCGCTACGAGACTACCTTCCCCCGCCGCATCCTGGAACTGGCCATCATCGCCACCGCCCGGGCCATGGACTGCCCCTACGTGTGGAACGCCCACGCCCCTGCCGCTCGCAGCGAGGGCGTAAGCGACGCGTTGATTGACGCCCTGCGGGAGAAACAGCCCCTGCCGGATATCGGCGACGACGAACGGGCCGTCATCAACTACGTGAACGAGTTCTACGCCAACCACCGGATCAGCCCGGAAACCTTCCAGGCCGCCCTGGACCAGTTCGGTTCCCAGCACCTGGTGGAGTTGACTACGCTGATGGGCGGGTACGCCCAGACCGCCTTCGTGCTCAACGCCTTCGAGGTGGAACTGCCGGAAGGCACTACCGAACCCGTCCTGCCCGTTTAGGAGTCCCGGAAACGGCCCCTTCCATCTCGATTGGAGTTTTAGGAAGGGTGTGAAAGCTCAAAATATCAAACATCCTACCTTTGTGGAGGAAACCCATGCGACTGGAAGGTAAAGTGGCCCTGATCAGTGGCGGGGCCCGGGGCCAGGGCGCCTGCGAGGCCCGCATGTTCGCCGCCGAGGGCGCCAGCGTTGTCTTCGGCGACATCCTGGACGACCTGGGACAGCAGGTTGAGGCCGAAATCCGCGAACTGGGATACGAGGCCACCTACATACACCTGGACGTAACCAGCCAGGCCGAATGGGAAGCCGCGGTGCAGACTGCCGTTGACCGCTACGGCAAGCTGGACATCCTGGTCAACAACGCCGGCATCTGCAACTGGGGCAAGCTGGAAGACTCCAGCGGCGAGGAGTGGGACCGCATTATGGAGGTCAACGGCAAAGGGGTGTTCCTGGGCACCCTGGTCTCCATACCGGAAATGAAACGGGCTGGCGGCGGCTCCATAGTCAACATCTCATCCATCTCCGGCCTGGTCGGCCAGGATACGGTTACTGCAGCCTACAATGCGTCCAAGGGCGCGGTGCGGCTGCTAACCAAGACCACCGCCATCCAGTACGCCGCTGATGGCATTCGCGCCAACTCCGTCCATCCCGGCTCCGTGGCCACCCCCATGACCGCCGAACGCCAGTCCGACCCGGAAATCCTGCGCCAGAGCGAGTCCCGCATTCCCCTGGGCCGGGTGGGCCAGTCCGAGGACATCGCCTACGGGGTGCTGTACCTGGCGTCCGACGAGTCATCCTTCGTAACCGGCAGTGAGCTGGTCATAGACGGAGGCTTCACGGCCACTTAGCGTCAAGAGTCCACCCACGAATCCACCGCGGCGTACGAATATACTCTGATGCCAGTTATGCCCAGCGTTAAAGAGAGGAACTCCTTCGTGAATTTTCGTGCTAATTCGTGGATAAAAAGGAAGAGGTAGCGTATGGTTGCCGAAATGCGGGGTTTGGTCGACTCGGAACGCGGCCTGGTGAGCCGTCGCATCTTCATCGAACCCGACATCTACGAGCAGGAACTGGAGCGCATCTTCGCCCGCTGCTGGCTTTTCCTGTGCCACGATAGCCAGATTCCCAACCCCGGGGACTACTTCACCACCTACATGGGCGAGGACCCGGTGCTGGTGATGCGGGACAGCGGGGGCGTCGTCAATGCCTTCCTGAACGTCTGCCGCCACCGGGGAAATCGCCTGTGCCGCGCCGATTTCGGCAACGCCGCCACCATCACCTGCGCCTACCACGGCTGGACCTTCGCCAACAATGGCAAGCTGGTGGCCGTCCCCAACCTGCAGGACGCCTATTTCGGTGAACTGGACCTGGACCAATGGAATCTTATCCCCGTGACCCGGTTGGACAGCTACCGGGGCATGATATTCGCCACCTTCGACCCCGACGCCCCTCCCCTGCGGGAGTACCTGGGCGAGATGGCCTGGTACCTGGACAGCTTTTTTGACCGGCGCGAGGGCGGCGTGGAAGTACTCGGCGGCGTCCACAAGTGGGTGGTACCCTGCAACTGGAAGCTGCCTGCTGAGAACTTTGGCGGCGACTCCTACCACGTCTCCTGGAGTCACCTGTCCGCCATCCGCACCGGATTCGCCGGCGATTTCCGCCTCCGCTCCAGCACCGGCGGCACCCTGATTTCTCCCGGCGGCGGCCACTGCGTCATCACTCTCGCAAGCGGCGACATTGCCGAAGCCCCGGAACCGGACCTCATCGCTTACGAACGGGAAACTCACCCCGAGCTTGTTAACCGCCTGGGGCCCCGGGCCGAGCAGGTCAGTCCCATCGTCGCAACTGTGTTCCCCAACCTGTCTATCATCCGGTCCACCTCCCACTCCTTCCGCGTATGGCACCCCAAGGGCCCCGGCGAAATTGAAATTTGGGCGTGGATATTTGTGGATAAGGCCGCACCGCCCCACGTTAAGAACGCTTTGCGGGTCAACGGGCTGAGGGGATTTGGTCCGTCCGGCACCTTCGAACAGGACGATATGGACAACTGGCAGGAGTGTACCCACACGTCGCGGGGCGTCGTTTCCCGCCGCTTCGACCTGAACATGCAGATGGGCCTGGGCCACGAGCAGTACCGCCCCGACCTGGGCGGTTGGGCCAGCGATTTCCGGCTCAGCGAAAGCAACCACCGCCAGTTCTACCGCCGCTGGGCAGAGTTGATGGCGGCAGAAAATTGGGGGGACTTGCCAGCGTAAACTCCGCCGGGGCGGTCCCACCCCCTTGATGGGTGAGGGTTAGCTTGTGGGCGAAGTCCTGCCAAAGATAACCCGCACCCGTTCCTTTGAGAAAACTTGTGAGGCCACAAACTTGCAAATAACGCCCGACCTGCTCCACGAAGTCGAACAGTTCCTTTACCGGGAGGCCCGCCTGTTGGACAACCGCCAGTTCCACCAATGGACGGAGCTGCTGGCCAACGACCTGCGGTACTGGATGCCCCTCCGCAGCAACGTCTATCCCTCCAGAAGCAAGTCCATCGCCTCCCTGGACGAGGCCCGTCAGGAAGAAAAGGAACTGTCCGAACCCCACGAGCTGGCGATTATGGACGAGACCCGGGACACCTTGCTCCGTCGCATTGAGCGGCTGGACAGTGGCCTCGCCTGGGCCGAAGACCCACCGTCCCGCACTCGCCATTTCATCTCCAACGTAGAGCTGGAACCCACGGACAACCCCGGCGAAATAAAGGTCCATTCCAACTTCATCATGTACCGTACCCGCGGCGAACGGGAGGAAGACTTTTACGTGGGCAGCCGGGAGGATGTGCTGCGGCGGTCCTCCAACTCCTGGCTGATCGTGTACCGCAAGGTTATGCTCGACCAGACCGTTCTGTCCGCCAAGAACGTTAGCAACTTCTTCTGATGGGGCTGACAGTATTTCCCTGCCCCTTGATAGGGGAAGGCTGGGATGGGGGTGAGAGCTTGCCAACGGCCATTGCCGCCTCACCCTAACCCTCTGCCGCCAGGGCAAAGGGGCCTAATTCGCAGCTTTCCTGGCATCAATCGTGAATTTTCCTGCCCATTCTTGGATCAACAATAGTGGAGGCAACCAATGGATATCGGCGTCCTGAACTTTGTAACCGACTACTCAATGCGCCCGGCTGACCTGGCCATGGCTTTAGAGGAGCGGGGCTTTGAGTCCCTGTGGGTGCCCGAGCACACGCACATTCCCGCCAGCCGGCGCAGCCCCTGGCCCGGCGGACCCGACCTGCCCCGGGAATACTGGCACTCCATGGACCCCTTCGTTGCGCTGGGCGCCGCCGCGGCCGTTACCAGCAACCTGAAGCTGGGCACCGGCATTTGCCTCATCGTAGAGCGGGACCCCATAATCACAGCCAAGGAAATCGCCACCCTTGACATGATTTCCAACGGCCGCTTCATGTTCGGCATTGGAGGCGGCTGGAACGCCGAGGAAATGGATAACCACGGCACCAACTTCCGGCGCCGCTTCCGCCTGCTGCGCGAACGTATCCTGGCCATGAAGGCCATCTGGACCGAAGATGAAGCCGAATTCCACGGCGACTTCGTGGACTTCGACAAGATTTGGTCCTACCCCAAGCCCGTGCAGAAGCCCCATCCTCCCATCTTCATGGGCGGCGACGGCCCCACCACCTTTGACCGGGTGGTCGAATTTTGCGACGGCTGGATGCCCATCGCCCGTGGCGCAGGGCAGGAAGGCGTCTTGACCGAGAAGATTGCCCTGCTCCGAAAACAGGCCGAGGAAGCAGGCCGAGACCCCAAGAGCTTGCCTGTGTCCCTTTGTATCTTTGGCCCGCCGGGGGAGGATCTGGTACCCCGTATGGAAGAGGCCGGGGTTGACCGCCTGATTCTCAACTTGCCTTCGGACGAACGGGATAAGGTGCTGCCCATCCTGGACTACTACGCGGCGCTGATACCGTAGCCCCTTAGCCGGTTATCCTGGCGTAATAGACCCAACATTCGGGCCAGTCAATGGGAGGATACTATGGGTTGGTCAAGCCATCACAAGGACGGTCTAATCTACCACGCCCCCCAGAACTGCTATCGTGGCTACACGCTACTGACCACCAACGGCAGCAACCACGTCAGGCTCATCGACATGGAAGGGCGGGTTTGCCACCAGTGGTATTACCCCGAAAGGCTGGGCTACGGTTACCTGTTGGACAATGGCAACCTTCTATTGCGCACCATCAGTTCCCGGGCCGGCGGCCAGCGCAGCGACGCCGGCCCTCGCTCTGGGGCCATCGTTGAACTGGACTGGGATGGAGTCCAGGTCTGGCGCTACGAGAACCCCTTGCTGCACCACGACTTTGACCGGCTGCCCAACGGCAATACCCTGGTCCTGCTGTTCGAGCCCCTGGATCCGGAACTGGCCGCCAGCATCAAGGGCGGCGCGCCCAATGCCGACCGCGACGTCGAAATGCTGGGGGACATGGTGGAAGAAATTACTCCAGAGGGAGAGACGGTCTATTCCTGGCGCTCGTGGGACCACCTGGATCCGGAGAGCGACGAAATATGCTTCCTGGAGAACCGGGAAGAGTGGACCCACCAGAACTCTCTGCGCACAACTCCCGAAGGCGACCTGATAGTCAGCTTCCGTCGCACCGACACCGTGGGCATCGTAGACCGGGAGACCGGCGACTGGAAGTGGAAGTGGGGCCCCGGCCAGATTTCCCACCAGCACTATCCCAATATGTTGGGCAATGGCAATATCCTGCTCTTCGACAACGGCTGCCACCGCCCGGGCTTCACCTTCTCCCGGGCCGTTGAGGTTGACCCCAACACCAGCGAAGTTGTGTGGGAATACAAGGGCGACCCGCCCATCTCCTTCTACAGTTTCCATATCAGCGGCGCGGACAGGCTGCCCAACGGCAACACCCTCATCTGCGAGGGCGCCCCCGGCCGCGTGTTCGAAGTTACTCCCAACCAGGAAATCGTCTGGGAATACATGAACCCCGAGTACGTCTACTCCGTCCGCGACGCCTCCCGCGCCAACTCCCTGTTTCGCGCCCACCGCTACGGCCCAGACCACCCCGCGCTGGCGGGGAGGGACCTGGAACCGGGAAGGTATGCGGGGTTGAACCGGTTGTACGGTGGGTAAAATTCCCATTTTCGCCACGCCAGGAACGCGGTCCCGACCATCGAAGAGGAGATAGAGCCAGAGCGGAATTGGTGCAAAATGACCACTAGGGAACAACTCCTGCAGCGCGCCGCGTCCCTGGTTCCAGCCCTCCGCGAGAGGGCGGCGGAAACCGAGGGGCGACGGCAGGCCCCGCCCGAAACCATCGAAGACCTGAAGGCGGCACAGCTGATTACCGCTGCCCAGCCCCAACGTTATGGCGGGATGGGACTGGACTTCGACGTGGTTTTCGATATCGCTGCGGAGCTGGGACGGGGCTGCGGCTCCACCGCCTGGTGCTACGGCATCTGGGCCAGCCACAACTGGCTGGTGGCCCTGTTCCCTGAAAAGGCCCAGAACGAGTACTGGGCTGAAGACCCCAACACCCTGTCATCCACCTCCTTCAATCCGGCACGGAGCAAGGCCACCGCAGCTCCGGGCGGTTTTCGCCTTTCCGGCCATTGGGACTTCTCCAGCGGCTGCGACCCGGCCCAGTGGGTACTGCTCATCGCCAACGGCCCCGAAGTTCCCATGATGATGTTGTTGCCCCGGCGGGACTACGCCATTGAAGACACGTGGTTCGTCTCCGGTCTGAAGGGTACGGGCAGCAAGGACATCCTGGTGGACGACGCATTCGTCCCGGAGCACCGGACGGTTCCCATGCCTCTGCTACGAGAGGGTAACGCCCCGGGCCGCCAGGTCCACGACACCGCCAACCAGCGCATCCCTCAGCAGTGCATCATTCCCTACACCCTTGCATCCCCCATAGTCGGCATGGCCCGGGGCGCGGTTGAGACCTTCGAAGAGCGCATCCGCCACGGCGCATCGGCACGGGAGGGGGACCCACTGTCCCAGGTTCCCAGCTATCACCTCCGCCTGGCCGAATCCTCGGCCGAGGTGGACGCCGCTCATCTCATAATGCAGCGAGACTGCCGTGAAATCATGGAGCGCGCACACCGGGACGAACTGCCCACCATCGACGACCGGGCCCGCTACCGCCGCGACCACGCCTACGTCACCCGCCTTTGCGTGCGGGCCATTGACCGCCTGTTCGAGGCCAGCGGTGGCCACAGCCTGTACGATTCCAGCCCAATGCAGCGCTTCCACCGCGACGCTCACGCTGCCTCCCACCACGTGGGACTGTCCTGGGACGCGCTGGCCGAACAGTACGGCAGGGTAAGGGCGGGGTTGGATCCGGACCCGAGGTTGGTGTAAATTCCCAACGGTGCGAGAAATAAAAGGGGGCGGGTTTCAGACCCGCCCCCGAAATTTGTCCCGCTCTTGGGTCAATAGCCCAACTTAATCAGCCCCATTCTCCTGCTGCCACCTGGCTTCCAGGAAGGTGGCCGAGTTCATGGGCAGGTCGGTAAGCCGCAGCCCCGTGGCGTGGTAGATGGCGTTGGCAACGGCGGCCATGGGCGGTACCAGCGATACCTCGCCCACGCCCCGCACCCCCAGCGGGTGGCCCGGGTTGGCTACTTCCACGATTACCGTATCGATCATCGGTAGGTCCAGGCTGGTGGGCATCCGGTAGTCCAGGAAGCTGGAGTTGACCATCAACCCCCCCTGGTCCACGTAGTACTCCTCGTTCAGGGCCCAGCCGATACCCTGCACGGCGCCACCCTGTATCTGTCCCTCAACATAGCTTGGGTGGATGGCCTTGCCTGCATCCTGCAACGCGGTGTAACGCAGGACCTCCACTTTGCCCGTATCGGGGTCAACCTCCACATCCACAATGTGGATGCCGAAGGCATTGCCCACGCCGCCTGGGTTGGCAGTCGCTCGACCCACTACTGGACCACCCGTGCCGTTCAGCCTGCGGGCAATCTGGGCGAAGGTCATGCTCAGTTCTGAGTCAGACTTGTGGCTTAGCACCCCCTTGTTGTACTCCACATCTTCCACGCTGACGTCCCAAATCGTGGCCGCCCGCTCGATAAGCTGACGCCGAATATCTTCGCCTGCGTTGTAGACCGCCGTACCCATCTTGAAGGTAACTCCGCTGCCGCCGGCCCCGGAACTGTAGCCTATGGAGTCGGTGTCAGCGATGGACGGCTTGATGTCCTCGGCGGCGATGCCCAGTACCTCAGCGATCTGCATGGCCATGGCGGCGCGGCTGCCGCCGATGTCCGGCGAACCCTCTACCAGGCTGACCGTGCCGTCGGGATTGACGCTGGCCACTGCGCTGGCGGGACCGGACCCATTCATCCAGCACCCGGCGGCCACACCCCGTCCCCGGTATTTGCCTTCCAGCGGTTGGGCCATGTGCGGGTGCTGCTGGGCCGCCAGGCAAAGCTCAACCATGCCAATCCGGCGGAAGGTGGGACCAGTAATCTGCCGGTCGCCCTCCTTGGCGGCGTTCATCAGCCGGAACTCGACCGGGTCCATACCGATCTTCTCGCACACTTCGTCCAGCACCGTTTCCGCGGCATAGGCGGCGGTGGGAGAACCGGGCGCCCGGTAGGCGGCTGACTTCTGAGTATTAACCACCACGTCCAGCCCTTCAACGTAACCGTTGGGGATGTTGTAGGGGGCGAACATCGTCCGGCAGGCCGACGCCACCGGCGAACCGGGGAAGGCGCCCGCCTCGTAGGTTAGCTGAGCCTCCGCGACGGTGATCTTGCCGTCGTTGGTGGCCCCTACTTTCACTTTCATGTGGGTGGCCGGCGCGGGCCCGGTACCCAGGAAGACCTCAGTACGGGACATGGCGATTTTCACCGGCCGGCCGGTCTTGCGAGACAGCGCGGCCACCACCGGTTCAATGTAACAGCCGCCCATACCCTTGCCGCCAAAGCCGCCGCCTATCTCCATAGGAATAATCTTGACCTTGGAAACGGGCATGCCCAGGATGGTGGAGGTATGGTCGCGCAGGGCAAAGTGGCCTTGGCTGCTGGCCCAGATCGTCACCGTGTCGTCGGTGTTCCACTGCGCTGTGGCCGAGTGGGGCTCAATGTAACCCTGGTGGACGGGACGGGTATGGAACTCGCGCTCCACCACCACGTCGGCCTCGGCAAAGGCCTTTTCCGGGTCACCCAGGGTGTATTCAAACTTGTTGGCCAGGTTAGAAACCTTGTCCGACTGGTCGCCCCACGCCCCGGGCCGCCAGTTGGGGCTGTCAAAGGTTATCAGGCGTTCGTGGACCAGGGGCGCGCCGTCTGCCAGGGCCTCTTCGGCGTTGAGCACCGGTTCCAGTATTTCCCAGTCCACGTCGATCAGGGCCAAGGCCTCCTCCGCCAGGTGGGGGCTGGTGGCAGCCACCGCGGCCACGGCATGGCCCCGGTACAGGGCCTTTTCCCGGGCCATCACGTTGCGGCTGTAAAAGCCATAGTTGACGTTGGCCCCTTCGGAAAGGTCCGAAACCTCGGCGGAGACCTCGGGAAAGTCGGCGGCCGTTACCACAGCTTCCACGCCGGGAATGGCCAGAGCGCGGCTGGCATCAATGCCCCGGATGCGCGCGTGGGGGTGAGGACTGCGCAGAATCTTGCCGAAGAGCATCCCCGTAAGGTGAATGTCGGCGGCGTAGCGGGCACGACCCATTACCTTGTCCGGCCCGTCGTGACGAATGGGCCTGGTGCCTACCACATCGTACTCCTGGTTGGAGAGCACAATGTTGGGCTTGTAATCAAGCATCTCTTCCTCCCCTGAAGCCCGGCCGAATTGCCGGGTGGTATCTGCGCCTAATTTACCACAAATCGCTCGAAATGAGTGCTACCTGCCGGCATCATTGACTACTCCGAAGCTTTTCTTATAAAGTGTTCACCGACATTAAAACTGCCAAGTCAGTTGGAGGAGACACTTATGCCCATCAACCTTTCCCGCATTGGCCATGCCGCCGTCCGCGTGCGCGACATCGAACGGGCCAAGAGGTTCTACACCGAAGTCCTGGGTTTCGTCATTGAGGAAGAGGACCCGGAACACGGCGGCGTGTTCATGAGCCTGGGCCGTGACGACACCCACGAAGGCCACGTATTTGACCTGACCCCCGTGGACGACCCCGAGAACGCCCTGGAAGCCCCTGAGCGCAACCAGGTGGGCGTGGCCCACATAGCCATCAAGGTGGACACCCACCAGGACATGAAGGACGCCTACGATCACCTGCTTAGCAACGGCGTTACCGTGGACCGCCTCGTGGAACACGCCAACCAGCGCAGCATGTACTTTGCCGACTCCGAGGGCAACCGCCTGGAGATATACTTCGAGTACCCCACGTCCAAGGAACTGTTCAAGCGGGGCCGCGGCGACCGCGACTTCGTCTTCACCTTTGAAGACCCGGTTCCCCCCTGGGCCTCCGAAGTCCCGACCGACTGGGACCCCGACACCACCGTGGAACGCTACCACCGCGGCACGGTAAGGACGATGCAGGACTAAGTCAAGCCGTTAGGCTTTCCAGGAATATAGAGATAAGGAAGCGGCCCGAAATAAACGGGCCGCTTCCCCTTTACTCCCCTCCTTCCTTTCCAATAGGAGGGTTGGGGCAGTCTCGGCTCCCCGCTCTTACCCTGGCAAGTACGACCTCCGCGGGATAGCCGGCCTGTTCTTGCCTCTCCAGCTCTTCCTCTACAGGAGAAGGCTCACTATACTAAATGCCTGCCCCTCTGGCTTGCTGGAGCCTTCACGCCCCTTCTGTTTAGTCGTCCTTCGGCAGATCAAATAAGGACGGGTGCCAGTTCCAGACTATGAAGTCCTCAAACTTGGTGTGTCCTCCTCGGCTGTACTCAAACCCTTGCGAATCTCGATCAATAACAACCAAGTAAATCCGGTTTGGAGTGGGAATGTCGCCAAGACCAAAATTCAAGATACCTGCCCTTCGATTGTTGATGTAGAGATAGCCCGATTCGCCAACCAGAATAAACTGGATACGGTTCTTGTCTCCTTTCTCCAGATTCATTCCGACAACGTCCTCCACCCTGCGGCCTTGCCATTCGTCACCAGATTCAGACCTCCGCCAGTGGTTGTAGCTTCCCCCAAATATACTGCCTACCTCTACGAGGTGGAACGAGCCGGGGCGGTCGTTACGGAATTGTATTCCAAAGTTCCAGTTGGATTCGTTTGGTTCGAAAGGAACCACAACGATTACTTCTATCATCACATCCCCCTCTATATTGGGGCCTCTGTACCGCTCAATATTCCCGTCGGCTTCTTCGTGGAATATGACATCGCTTACAGGACCGAAGAAAGGAATAGCGGGGTTGGGGGTTGGCGTGATTGTCGGTGTGGGTGTTGCCGCAGCCACATAGTTTGGATCAAGTTCCGGGAAATCTCTAGACATGGACGAGTCCCATTTCCAAACCGCCGCATCCTTGAAGGCCGTGGTCCCTTCGTGATCATCGTCCACGATGAATCTAACGCCGTTTCCGCCGGTGTCGACGTCTATAGGGAACTGTCCGGCGAATTCGCCGTTGATGTACACCCAGGCAACTCCCCTCACCAGCGCAACTTGAAGCAAGTTGTCTTCAATGGGCCCGGTGTTAATATCTGGCCAAGGACCATCCCAGAAGCCGACAAAATTCCCGGACCCCATCTTCGCGTAATGTTCCCAGTCCTCGGTACTTTCGAGGGTAGTGCTGTAAAAGTGGCGTGAGCCAGCATACTTGAACAGGAAGCCGTGCTCCCATTTGAGGCCCGGGTCAGAGTAGGGGTTCGTAAATGTGGCTTCGATGAGAATGTCTCCTGGAGCATCTAAGGCGCTATAAAGCTCCAATCCTCCGTCCTCCGGTTCATGCACTAGCTGGCCGTTGTATGGCCCGAACAAGAGCAGAGACCGGTCGTATTTTGTCGGCGGCAAGGGCGTGTTCGTTGGCGAAGGCGTGTTCGTTGGCTTGGGCGTAGGCGTTGCGGTCTGGGTCGCCGTGGGTGCAGGGGTGGGTGTGGGTGTTGCTGTTGGCGCTGGAGTAGCCGTAGGCGTGGGCTCGGTCGTGGCCGTTGGAGCGACTGTCGGGGTCGCAGCAGGTGTGGGTGTGGGCACAGGTTCCAATGTCGGGGTAGCGGTCGGCTGAGGGGTGTCTGTCGGCCTGGACCTGGCTGAAGGCGCCGCCGTGGGTGCCGGAACATCTAACGAAGATGGCGTGGGACTGGGCAGTAAGGTCGGTATCGGGGGAACGGGAGTAGCCGTTACACTAACAGTTTCCGGTGTTGCTGGAGCAGGCGTAGGTGTCGGTTGGGAGCAAGCTAAAGTTAAGGCAATAACAAAAAAGAGGACGAGGTATTTCATGGGACTCCCCTTGTGTCATCGGAGGAAGTAAGTTGCTACACCCACCCAGTCTGCCATCAAACCGCAAAGGGTGAACGGGCACAACGTCCAGTGCCATAGGTTTGATAGTCAGCCTTGTGTGGCCAGAGACGTTCCGATTAAACTTGGACTTTATCTGAAGGCAAGTCTAACAATCACGTGTGGGGATGTAAATTAGAACGCGTCGTCCATTAGCTGTAATAGTTAAGATTTAATCTGACACCCAGCGAAGATTGTGATTGAATGTCCCCAGGATTGGGGAAGGAGTGTCAGATGACAACGCAACAGGAAAAGGTACTGAAGCCCAAGCTGGGCCTCCTGGAGTTAGCCCGGCAGTTGGGCAATGTGTCCCAGGCTTGCCGGATCATGGGCTACAGTCGGGACACCTTCTACCGGTACAAGGAACTGTACGAGGAGGGTGGCGAGGCCGCCCTCTACGAGATCTCCCGCAAGAAGTCGGTAATCAAGAATCGAGTGCCGGAGGCGGTGGAGCAGGCCACGGTGCGCATAGCGGTAGAATTCCCAGCCTACGGACAGCTGCGCGCAGCCAACGAATTGCGCAAGGAGGGGATCATCATCTCCCCAGGCGGGGTCCGGTCGGTGTGGCAGCGCCATGACCTGGAGACCTTCAAGAAGCGGCTCAAAGCCCTGGAAGCCAAGGTGGCCCAGGAGGGTATCATCCTCACCGAGAGCCAGTTGGCGGCCCTGGAGAAAGCTAAGCAGGAGAAGGAAGCCCACGGGGAGATCGAGACGGAGCATCCGGGCTACCTGGGAGCCCAGGACACCTACTACGTGGGCACCATCAAGGGGGTGGGCCGGATCTACCAGCAGACCTTCATCGATACCTACAGCAGGGTAGCCACCGCCAAGCTTTACACCGACAAGAGCGCCATCACCGCGGCCGATCTACTGAATGACCGGGTGGTCCCCTTCTTTGACGAGCAGGGGATCAGGCTGCAGCGCATCCTCACCGACCGGGGCACTGAGTACTGCGGGAAGCCCGAGAATCACGCCTACCAGTTGTACCTGGCGGTGGAAGACATCGACCATTCCCGGACCAAGGCCAACCACCCCCAGACCAACGGCATATGTGAACGCTTCCACAAGACCCTGCAGGACGAGTGCTACAGCCTGCTCTTTCGCAAGAAGCTCTACTACAGCCTGGAGGAATTGCAGGTTGACCTGGACGCCTGGCTGGAGAAGTATAATAGAGAGAGGCCTCACTCAGGGCGCTACTGCTACGGGAAGACGCCCTGGGAGACCTTCCAGCAAACCCGGTATCTGGCCTTGGAGAAGGACTTGAGCCGAGGAGGTGACCAATCGGACAACACGACCCTACAGCTCTCCGCTGTAAGTTAATTCCCGTGTGTCAGATGTGGTCTTGACTTTTACACATTAGCAATCCCGACGCAAGGCGCGTCATTCGCATCCGTCAGTGGGCCCGTCAGCGGACTCTGTTGTTTCCGGAGTTGGAAAGGGTCCCCACCTCTTTCCCTTGCTGTCAGCCTACCCTCCCGCCGTCCCTGCTACGTCCCGCTCCCGCCTCCGATTCCGCTGCTTTTGCCTTTCCCCCGCAGTTAGCGCCTTCTTCCGCAGGCGGTAGTTCAGCGGCGTAACTTCCACCAGTTCATCGGAAGCAATGAACTCCAGCGCCTCCTCCAGGCTCAACTTCACCGGCGGACTCAGCCGCTTGGCCACGTCGGCAGTGGAGGAACGCATATTTGTCAGCTTCTTTTCCCGGCACACGTTGATGGCAATGTCGTCTTCCTTGGGGTGCATCCCCACAATCATACCTTCGTACACCGGCGTCCCCGGCTCAATGAAGGTCGAACCCCTGCCCTGGGCATTCAGCAGTCCGTAGGTGACTGCCATTCCAGGTTCGGAGGCCACCAGGGATTGGCTGCTGGCGTGCTTCAACTGTCCAGTCATGGGACGGTACTCCACAAACCGGCTGTTGGTTACCCCGTTGCCCCGGGTGGTGCGCAGGAAGAAGGACCGGAACCCGATCAGCCCGCGCGTCGGCGCCAGGAATTCCATCCTCACGTTGCCCGCCCCATCGTTGTCCATGTCGGTCATCTGAGCCAGGCGATTTGCCAGGCTTTCAGACAGCGCGCCAATGTACTCTTCCCGGGTGTGTATAGTGAGCTGCTCGTAGGGTTCGTGAGTCCTGCCATCAATAACCCTCGTAACGGGAACCGGGCGGGAAACCTGAAATTCATAGCCTTCCCGCCTCATGTTTTCCACCAGTATGGCCAGGTGCAGTTCTCCCCGGCCCGAAACCAGGAACTCGTCGGCGCTGGCCGTCTCTTCCACCCGCAGGCTCACGTTGGTGCGCAGTTCCCTCAACAGGCGCTCGCGCAGCATCCTCGATGTGCAGCGCGACCCTTCCTTGCCCATGAACGGCGACGTATTCACGCCGAAGGTCATCATCACCGTCGGCTCTTCAATGTCGATGGAGGGCAGGGCTTGCGGGCTTTCCGGTGCGGCGATGGTATCCCCGATGGAAATGTTGGGAATCCCCGACACAGCAACTATGTCGCCGGCAACGGCTTCCGAAGCCTGGAGCCGTTCCAGCCCCCTGAATACAAAGACGTTCTCCAGGCTCTCGGCCCTGGGAACGCCATCCCGCCCAAGAACTGCCACCGGTTTCCGGAAGTGGATAATCCCCTGGAAAACCCGGCCGATGGCAATCTGACCCAGGTAGTTATCGTAGTCCAGCGCCGCCACCAGCATCTGCAGAGGCCCCTCCGGGTCGCCCGACGGCGGCGGGATAACCTCCAGGATGGCATCGAACAGGGGTTGCATATCCCCGCCGGTGGCGTCCGGTTCGGTGGCGGCGAATCCCTGCTTGGCCGAGGCATACAGGACCGGAAAGTCCAGGTGTTCCGGCAGGGTTGCCAGCTCCAGGAACAGGTCCTGCACCATTTCCTCCACTTCCGAAATCCTCGCCTCGGGCCGGTCAATCTTGTTAATCACCACCATGGGCGCAACGTTCCGCTGCAGGGCCTGCTGCAGCACGTATCGGGTCTGGGGCATGGGGCCGTCCACCGCGTCCACCAGCAGCAGGCAGCCGTCGGCCATGTTCATCACCCGCTCCACCTCGCCGCTGAAGTCGGCATGGCCCGGGGTGTCGATAATGTTGATCTTGACGCCACGGTACTCCACCGCCGTGTTCTTGGCCAGAATGGTAATCCCCCGCTCCCGCTCCAGCGGGTCGCTGTCCATTATCAGCTCACCCACTTCCTGGTGTTCCCGGAACACCTTTCCCTGCTTGAGTAGGGCATCGACCAGCGTGGTCTTCCCGTGGTCAACGTGGGCGATAATTGCCAGGTTACGAATGTTTTGGTTGCTCAAGTTATCGATTCTCCCCTTTTTAAACCCTTGTCTGTGAACACCCGGGGCTCAATCCGGGTGTCCCACTACCTCAATCCAGAAATATTCGGTCTCTATTCCGTAGAGAACCGGTGATGATTTTACCAGCTTTCGTCATCATTCTGCCTGAATCCTGCAACAATTTCCAGTAGGAGCGCCTGTCGCATACTGGGATTTTTCTTAGACCTTCAATTGCCGGGCACTGCTGGTGACCCAGGGCTGAAAGGGCTGGAAATTGTCCTCGAAGCGGCAAGCCCTGCCCGAGTACCACTCCTGCCGGCAGCTAACGAAGTCAGCGGCGCCACGACCATCTATCGCATCACCATCAATTAGCATTTGCAGACCGGAGCCTTGATCATGGAACCAGGGCAAGAGCGAGTAGTGAGTCTCCCCTGTCCATGTCTTTAACGTCACGCAATGCGTATTGCCCCACAACCTGCCTTTGTGTAGAATCCAAAAATTCGGTAGATAAGGTTGGGCCCGTCAGGCGTGAAGGGCCTGCTTAGGAGGATAGGATATGGATTTTGGACTTGAGGGCAAGAAGGCCTTCGTCGCCGGCGGGGGACGAGGCATTGGCAAGGCAATCGCGCGGGTTCTGGCCGAGGAAGGCTGCGACGTAGTGATCGCTTCCCGTTCCCTCGACCAGCTTGAGGCCACGGCCAGGGAAATCTCCGACGCCACCGGCCGCAACGTCATTCCCATGCAGATGGACGCCACTCAGACCGACCAGGTCAACAGCGTTGTGAATGCCGCTGTGGAACAGTTGGGCGGACTGCACATCATGGTCAACAGCGCGTCCCTCCCCGGAGGCTCCGATGATGCCGTTGGCTACGTGGAAACGGTAAACGAAGAGTCGCTGATGGCCGACTTCGACGTCAAGTTTGTCGGGGCCCTGCGCTGTTCCAAGGCGGCCATTCCCCATCTGAAGGAACAGGGCTACGGCCGCATCATCAACATCAGCGGCGGCAACGCCCGCAACGCCGGCAACCTCAGCGGCGGAGCCAGGAACGTCTCCATGGTCCACATGACCAAGACCCTGTCCAACGATCTTGGCCGCTATGGCATCACCGTCAACTGCATCCACCCCGGCACCACTCGCACCGAGCGCACCGCCGGTATGCTGGAATCCCGGGCCGCCCGGGAGGGTATTACCGCTTCCGAGGTGGAACAACAGGACTTCGCGCCCGGTTCCGGCCGGGGCAACGCCATCTGCCGTATGGTGGATGCGGAAGAAATCGGCTTCGTGACCGCCTTCCTGGCCTCCGACAAGGCCTGGGCTGTAACCGGCGAGGTCATCGCGGCCGGCGGCGGCGTGGGTTCCGCGGTATTCTACTAGGCTGACCTTCCTTTCACAAAGAGAAGCGGAGAAGCGGAGATTCTCTTGGAGACTCTGTTTCTCTGGGTCTCTTTGTGGGGTTGCCTTCTCACTTAAGTTGTTGACTCCTCATTAGGCGGCAGCGCCTTCTTCGCCTGCCGGATTACCTGGAAAAGCAAGAACGCCACTGCGACCGACGCCAGGACCACCCCAGCCGGCATCAGCCAGGGCAGCCGTTCGGTTACGGGCACGTCCAGGCCCGTAAACGCTTCGTTCGCCCGCTGGGCGCCCAGGGCAGCCACGGGCAAATCCTCAGTTTCCAGGTAGGGCACTACCTGCCCCAAGTCATAGACGGGGACCTCCGCCACGGGATTGCCGTAATAGAGGGCATAGTTCGTATTCGGCTCAGCCTGGAATCTCATCAGCCTGTCGGCGCTGTGAAAAGTATAACCGGACAGGGAAAGGGGAGAATTATCGGCGTCATCCACAACCAATCGGAAGTAGCGATAGCGGTTCTCCTTGAGGTCAATTTCCAAGAGATCGCCCCGAAACCTGGGCGTGCCGAAGGTATAGATGTCCGTTCCCCCCAGCCATTCCCAGGCATCCCTGTCGCTGTTCCCCCAGGCATCCTTGTCGTTGCTGCCCTCTACGCCCGCGCCACGGTAGAAGTTCTGCTGGCCGGACTGGAAGGACAGCCGGGAAACAGGTACCCCGCTCCTGCCAAGGTCAAGCAGGTGGTAAGTGGTTCCGAACTCATCGCGGCTGACAGTTACCGACGTTGGCAGATACTCCGTCTCCCGGGCGGCTACTTCCTCCGCCAGGAACACCTTTGCCCGAATAATCTCCAGCGGCGCTTCACCTGCGGTCAACACTTTCACCCGTAGGTACCTCGCCGCGCTTTGCGCGTAGCGGACGCTGGTGTGGTGTACTCGGAACTCCTCGTCCGAAGACGTGAAGTCGTAAATTTCCCCATCATTCCGCACCACCGCCCAGGTCTCCCCGTCGGTGCTGGTCTCCACCACCACCTTGCGGCGGAAATTATGCTCCCGGGTGTCGATAACCACCTCGCTGTGCAGGTTTCCGCTGTCGCCCACGTCCGCCACCAGGGTGCTGTACTCCCCCTCCACGTAGCCCAGGTCCTGTATCGTCACCGAAACGGGCGTCCTCTGTTCACTCTTTCTCAGCGTAACCAAGTGGTAGGGCACCTCCCGGTCCTGCCCGGCCACCAGGCGCAGATCGGTTTCCCCGGGGCTAGACTCCAGGAACACCTCCCGGTCCAGCGCCACCTCTACCAGTTGCCCCTGCTCTACCCCCGGCGGCACCATCACAGGTTTGAAAAACTGCCAGTGGGCCAGGGCGAAGTCCGCGTAGACCGGCATTGCCATTCCCACCAGGAAGAATAGCGCCAGCAATCCCACCAATCCCCGCTTGGCCGGATACGAAAGACTACTCCACCTAGTCAAGCAGGAACCCCCGTATGACTCGACTATAGCGTTGGTATAGGAACCCGCCGGCAAGCAGCAGCGCCCCCAGGCCGATGAATGCGGCCACCCGGTAGCCCTGGTCAAGCTGGAAGGAGTCGTACAGGAACAGCTTGGCCACGGGCACGGCCAGCAGCGCCAGCCCACCCACTCTAAGCCACCGTTCCTGCCTGATTATTCCCGCTGCAATCAGGACGGCCGCATAAACGGTCCACAGGGCGCTGAGGGACAGGCTGATGACGTTGTCCAATTCGTAGAATGGCCTTGCTCCATCCACCAGGAAATAAACTCCTTCTACCACCTGAACGCTCAAGGCCCACAGGGTTACCAGGTTTGCGGCTACGGCGAAGACGCCGGGAGCAAATCGCTCGGCTTCGTAGGCAAGGTCATCGCGGTTACGCCACCAGAGGAAGGCGGCGACGTAGGCGGCCGCCACCATTATCAAATAGGAAAGGAAGCGCGCATTCAGTAGCGGCGTTACCTCGTCACTCCAGGGCTCGAAAAAGTAGTGCTCAATGCTCCAGATGAAGTCGTCTATGAACAGCCAACCCCCGGCAACGGCAAAGGCCGCCACCGCGAATCCGCGCAGTTGGGGCATCCGGATAAAGAAGGACAGCCACACCAGCACCGTACCCTCCACCGCCCACGCCGGTCCAATCCACTGCCCGTCCAGCTGCACCGGCACGGCGATGGACAGCAGCACCAGGGCCACGCCCACGGCAAACATGCTGAGGTTCGCCTGCTCCCGGTGCCGCATCAGAATGCCATAGGCCAGCAGCCCGTAGAACAGGGCCAGCAGCAGGGTGAACCCTCCCATCCAGACCCGAAAATCATCCCAAAGCAACCAGTAACTGATTCCCAGATAGGAAGCGGCATTCACGACAATCAGAACCTGGTCAAAGGCCCGGGGCGGACGGCGCCAGATAAGGTGGAACAGGGTAGTGGCCGCAACGAAGATGAGGAAGATTATCGTAATTCCACCCTGTGCCAGCCACACCGCCGGGTCCAGTTCCTCCTGCCAGAAAAGGAACAGGACAAGCGACCCCACCAGGGCCAACAGTGTAAACCAGCGCCAGTTGCGGAAGGTAGCCAGGGCCAGCACTCCGACATCCAGCGCCAGCACGTAGCCCAGCAGCGCCTCCTGCTGCGGCAGTTCATCGGCCAGGAACAGGGGCGTGGCAAAGCCTCCCAGGATTCCCAGAATGGCAATGGACCGGGCTTCATAGCGTACTGCCAGGCCGGCCGCGGTTAGGGTTACAAGGAGGGAAAAAGCCAACGCCGACCAGGCAGGTATCAGTTGGTAAAGTGAAAAGGCGGCAAAGATGGACAGGTAAAGAACGGCAATGCCGCCACCTGTCACCGGCTGCGACCAGACGGGATACTTCCGCTGCCAATATTCGCCGGCGCCCAGCAGGGCCAGTCCGACCACCAGCCCCAGGACCACTCTCCCCGTTTCCCCGATCCAGTCGTTGTCAAAGGCCAGCTTCAGGAAAAAACCGATGCCGATGATGACGGCCACGATGCCGATGCGGGCCAGCCAGTTGCCGCCCACCAGCCATTCCCAGTTCCAGGTCGAAGGGCCGGAGCTATAGTAGTTCGGGGGGACGCCGCTGCCAACGTCTGCCGTGGCAGCCTGGGGCGCGACTTGGGACTGGGGCTGTGCTGGTTGAGGAGGAGGCGCAGGCGCCTGCGCTGGACGCTGCGGTTGCTGGGATTCAGGTCCGGCAGTGGAACTTTCCAGGGCCGCAATGCGGCTGCTCAGGAGACCGACCTGGTTTTGCAGGGTGATAATGGCCGCCCGCAGTTCCTCCGTCGAATCCAGTTCCTCCGAAACTGCTTCGGTTTCCGACTCCCCTTCAACGGCGGCTTCGGCGGGACTAGAAACCTGCGCCGCACCGCAATGCCGGCAGAAATTGGCCGTATCGACTATTTCACCGCCGCAACTGCTGCACTTCACTCCCGCCACCTCCCCGGTTGTAGGTGTTCAGTATAACACCGGCCACGAAAATTCCCGCACCCTGAGCGGGTGCGGGAATCAGCTATTTACCTTGTACACATAACTGTCAGCCGCCCTTGCACCATGACTGTTTAATGGCGGTGCCCTTCGCCATGATCGTGGTCATGCCCGTGGCCGTGTTCATGCTCCCCCGCTGCCGGATTTTCCGTGCTGGCGTGGGCGTGCTGGTGACCGTGGTCGTGGTGCCCGTCCTCCGCCGGCGGAGGCGTGGCCCTGGGCAGGCGGATGAAGAACAGGATGACTATGGCCGCCACGTAAAGGCCCGTCGTGTAGTAGAACAGGTTATCGGGATTTATCGTGTAAAGCGCCCCCGCAATCAGCGGCGAGATGGCGCTGAAGATAAACCGGGATGTAGACATCAGCCCCAGCGTAGTGGCCGCCGTCCCTTCCCGTACAATATCCATGGCGGAGGCCGTGAGGATGGGCTGGTCGCTGTACAGGAACAGACCCAGGCCCGCCAGCAGGATGGTCATCCCGGTCAGCGTATCTCCCAGGGACGCCATCAGGAAGGTCAAGACCGCCAATACCGCCATCCCCGGAATCAGCACCAGCTTCCGCCCAAACCGGTCCGACAGGTATCCCATAACCGGGCTGGCAAAAATCCCCACCAGCACCAGCAAACCAATCAGCGAACCCCGGTAGAACAGGTTCTCAAACCCGCCTTCTCCGTCCTGCAGCCTCAGGCCCAGTTCATCCGCCAGGTAAAGGGGCAGCACCGTTATGAATCCAATGTAGGCCATGCCTCGCAGGCCGGCTACCGCCGTAATGCCCCACATGCGCCCGTTGTGCATCAGAATTTTGGTCTCGTCTATCTGGTGCCGCATGGTGCTGGCTGGTCGCTGCTGTTCCTCGCCGTGCCGCTGCTGGCCAATATCCCGGAAGGCCCAGAAGACCAGGAAGGCCAGGAAAACCGGTACTGCGCCATAGATGGTGATAATGCCCTGCCACGTGAGAACGGACAACAGCAAGCCCGTCAACACCGGCCCGATAACATCGCCCACGTTGCCGCCCACCCCGTGGAATGACAGCACCGAAGCCCGCCGGTGGCTGAACTGGGCGGACAAAGCCGCCACGGCCGGCAGGTGCCAGAAAGACGCCGCCATGCCCACCACCGCCATACCGACAAGCAGCAAAATGTAGCCAAGGACGTTCAAATCCCCGGAACTCTGGCTCGCAGCCTGTTCCGCCGTAAACCAGGAACTTCCGGGCACGGTCCACCCGCCGGCGGCCATCAGGATCCATCCCACACCAAAGAGGGCCATGCACACGGCCATCACCCAGCCCCAGTGCCTGCGGAGGGCATCCGTCAGCACGCCCCCGGGCAGGGAGACCACGCCCGAGGCCACCTCCCTGGTGGTCTGAATGCTGGTGGTGGCGATCACGCTTCCCCCCAGCAGCAGGTCCCGAACCTCGGGCAGCACCACAATGAAGCTCTGGGTCAGCCAGTGGAACACCCCGTGCCCGCTGGTCAATCCGCCGATGATAAAGGCTGCGCCCCGGCGAAACCCCTGGTGCTCTTCGGTCACCTGCAGCGGGCTATGGTGGTGGTGAGAGTGGGCCATAGTGTTTCCTCCTCCCCTGCGCAGATTAGAGACGTTTTCCCGAACCCCCAGAGGATCGGGAAGAGGATTGCGCCAAGTTTAGCACGGCCAGTCAACGACCGTAAGTCATCCTCGCAACGCTGTGCATTCCCCCGGTATTGGCGGTCTGATCCATTGCTTGCTTAAGGGCAACCCTTGTGACTGCCTTTTCCATTCCGCAGAAGCTATCAGGGGGCGCTTCCTCTGGCGCCCCCTCGGTTCCTTTTAGTCAAATGCCACGGCCTGGCTTTGCCGTCGTTCCTCCGTTCGCTCACCCCCGCTGGACCCAGACTTCACAAGTCCTCTCAAATTGCTGTATGCAAGGGTCAACAAGAACAAGACGGATGAGAAAAGAACCACGCTGGCGCCTGTGGATATGTCCAGCACCCAGCTGGCGTAAACTCCACCGAACCCGCAGAACGCTCCCGTAACCGTGGACAGCACCATCATGGTACGGAAGCGATTGGTCAACAGCCTGGCAATTATCGGTGGTATTACTATGGCCGCCGCAATCATCGTCACCCCCAGCACGTCCAGGGACGCCACGATTGTAGCCGCCAGCACCAGCGAAAAAATCGTATCAGTGAACCAGGTGGGCACACCGTAGAAGCCGGCCACATCCGGTTCAAAGGCCGAGAAGAGGAACTGCTTGTACCAAACCAGGAAGACTCCGCCGGTTACTACCGTCACCACCATTATGGTAACCAGGTCCGCCGCCGTAACACCCAGGATGTTGCCGAAGAGCTGGGCCTCAAAGTCCCTGAAGGAGCGGGTATAGCTGATCAGTGCGATGCCCAGGGCAAAGCTGGCCGTAGTGATGATTCCAATGGCCGCGTCGGCCCCGATTATCCGCAACCGCGTTATCAGGGTGATGGCCAGGGCCGTAAGGAATCCCCAGGTAATGGCTCCCAGCAAAAGGTAGGTCTCGCCCAGACCCTCCTGGCCCACGGAACCCACCGCCGCGCCTGCGAAAATTACGTTGAATACAACGAACTGGCTGACTACCGCTCCGCCAAACACGGAGTGGGCCAGCCCGTGGCCGATATAGGACATGTGCCGCAGCACAATGTACACCCCCACCAGCCCGCACAGTGCGCCGGCCAGCGTGGCGGCAATGACGCCGTTGACAAAAAACTCGTATCCGAATGGGTCAAGCAATCTCGGGACTCCCTAATCCTCGCCGGGGGCCCCGTGGGCGCCCACCGGATGTTTGTGGCCTTCGGCTTCGTCAACGTGATTGTGACTATGGCCTGCTGTCGCCTCCTGGAACCCGTTCGTCCCATTCACCGACGCGTTGCGCCTGCCATTCCTGGCAAAGTGGTGGGGGCTTTCCGCCACCAGGGTCATTCCCTCGTACTCAATCACGGGCATCTCCGCCCCGTAGGTCAGCCGCAGAATATCGGGCGAAATAACCTCCGAGGGCGGTCCCTCTGCCAGGATATGGCCCTTGATGCACACCAGCCAGGGCAGGTGCGCCGCCACGGCATTGATTTCGTGGGTGGTCATCGCGATGGTGATTCCCTGGTGGTTCAGTTCATGCAACAGGTGCATCACCTCGTCTCGGGTCTTGATGTCAACGCCACTGGTGGGTTCATCCAGCAGCAACAGTGAGGGGTTGCTCACCAGGGCCCGTGCCAGGAATACCCGCTGCTGCTGGCCCCCGGAAAGTTGCCGGATGTGGCGGCCCTCCAGGTGAGCGATCCCCAGCCGTTTCATTATCTCCCGAGCCCCCCGCCAGTCTTCACGACGGTGCCAGGGGAAAAAGAGATTGCGACGGGTGTAGCCCATCATCACAACCTCTTCCACCGTAACCGGAAAGTTCCAGTCGATGGTCTCCAGCTGGGGCACGTACCCGGCCTGGGGCCGCCGCCGGCTCACCCCTTGCCCGTTGACTATGGCCTGGCCGCTGAAAACCCGGGCGGCCCCCAAAATGGTGCGTAGCAGGGTTGTCTTGCCGGATCCGCTGGGGCCCAGGAAACCCACAAAGTCTCCGGGCATTATCCGCAGGTCAACGTCCGACAGCACGGCCTGCCCTTCATACCCTGAGGTTACCTTCTTCAGTTCTACAATTGGTTGCCCCGACTCGCGATCGTGGGGAAAAGGGTGGAGCATCTGTTTTCCTTATGGAACCTCTGAACCGATCCCTTCCTCTTTGACAGGGGAAGGTCAGGATTGGGGGTCGCGGTACACCCGTTACACCTGAATCTCCCTGAGTTCCTTCTTAATTGCGACTGCCGTATCCGTTCAGATGAATCGTTCAGGGTTCCCTTGAATCTATTGCTTCTCTTTTGGCTTGACTATTGGGGATAAACGGCCCCGCTTTCCCCTTCAATCACATGGCTGGGGTCGTAGCCCTCCAGGGCCGCAGGGTCGCCGCCCAGAGCTGTGGTCATTATTCGCACGTCCTCCAGGATAAGACCCATGTAAGTATGTTCCGGGTCGCCCGGACCCCCGGGCAGGTCGTCATCCCGCAGTTGGTCCACGAATTCGGCGCCACCTTCCCGTGCAATCTGTTCCAGCACGGGGCTGGGGAACACTTCGGAACCGAAAATAGCGGGGACGTTGTTCTCTCTAACCTGGTCAATGAGAGAAGCCACTTCCCGGGCGGATGGTTCGGTGAAGTCGGACGGCTGGATGGCTCCGATAATCTCGAACCCGTACCTGGGGCCAAAGTAGGGGAAGGAGTCGTGGTAGGTCAGCAGCTTGCGGTTTTCCGGGGGAATGGTTTCCACTGCCTGATATATCCTCTGGTCCAGGTCGTTGATCTTTGCCGACAGTTTATCAAAATTGCCCCGGTAATAGTCCGCATTCGCCGGGTCCAGGGCCATCAATTCGTCTCGAATGAGCTCGGCGTACTTCAGGGCCAGGTGGGGAGCGGTCCAGAGATGGGGATTGGGATTTCCCTCATCCTCCGGAAAGGAAAAATCGAATACCCACTGGTCTTCGGTTACCGTTTTAGGTCCCAGGATCAGGTGGGCCGACCCGGCTTTCCGGTTGGATTGCGCCATATTGATGGTGGGTTCTTCCAGGAAAAGGCCGTTGGCAATGAACAGGTCGGTTTCAGCCAGAGTAACCGCTACCGAGGGAGCAGGCTCAAAGGTATGGGAATTGGTGCCTTCCGGCACAATGCCGGTCAGCTCAATACGGTCGCCGGCGATATTTTCGGCCAGACTGGTTATAGGAGAGACTGTACTGGCTACCTTGAGCTTCACGGCGACAGATGCGGATGCAGGTTCAGACGTGGGAGTTGGTGAGGCCGAACATCCCAAGGTAACCAGCATAAAAGACGCCACGACCAGGATACCAATCACGAAACCAGGGCTAGAGAACCGGGCAGGCACAAATTCAGGAAACATCCTCATCAAGCGTAAATTCCTCCGAGCCGACCCCTACCTGCTCTGGGGACTGGGGACGGCAGTTTACGCAAACACCTGCTATCGTGAAATGATCCAGGTCGGGAATGAATCCAAACTCATTCACCAGGGTATTATTGAACTCCTCCAGGTAGTGCGGACTCAGGTTGAATGCGCCGTGGCAGACGCGGCAAACCATGTGATGGTGCCGGTCATCGGGGTGGGTGAGTTCGTAGTGAAGCCGGTCGCCAATGGCCACCTCCGTTACCAGGCCCACCTGTTTGAACAGGCGCAGCGTCCGGTACACGGTAGCCAGATCCATAAAGGGATAGGCGGACTGGGCCTCTCGGAACACTTCATCAACTCCCATGTGCTGCCGGCCTTCAGCTACCACCCGCAACACTATCAGTCGTTGCGGAGTAAGCCGGTGCCCTTCGTCTCTTAATACCTGAAGAAGTTGCTCATAGCTGGTCATGACACTCCAAGTATTTGCAACTCTTTGCAAAAAGTAATTTAGTAATTTCAGCCATTGTTGTCAATACCTAATAGTGGCTTTAATACCCAATTTGCATCGGGGAATCTCTCACTATTTCTTTGCCGCCTAATTTCTATCCGCATGTCCCGCTGTATCTCAAGCCAACTCCCATACCTCCTTCCGCTATACTCTCGTACTCGGCCCGGCGCCACGGACTGGCGCCGCCCAATTCCACGGCAGCCCGCATTACCAGGGTATCAAAAGGCGCAGCAATGCTACACCTTCCCCTCCCTGATCCAGTCGGACAAACGCTCCGCGATCATCAGCGTCGTCACATTAGTATTGGCCCGCACTACGTCCGGCATCACCGAGGCGTCGATGACGTTCAAGTTGGAGACACCATACACCCGACAGTACTGGTCCACCACCGCGAGGGGGTCCTCCATCGGCCCCATCTTGCAGGTGCCCGACGAATGCTGTTGCGTCGAGACATTCCGCAGCATCCAGGCATCCAGGGCATCATCCGAGGCCAGGTCTGCGCCGGTGGGTGAAACCATTTCGGTGATAATCCCGGAAAAAGCCGATGACTGGGACAACCCGACGCACAGGCGCACCGCCTCCCGCATCCTGGCCCGGTCCCCCGGGTCATCCAGGTAGTTATAGCTCAAATCCGGCTGCACGTAGGGATCGTTGGCAGTCAGCCGCAACTGGCCGGCGGTGGTAGCATTCTCCAGTGCCGGAGCCATGCGCATACCGGCCGCTGCGTCGGGCGCCTCCCCCTGGGCGTCGGCAAACCAGCCGGGCAGCACCTGCATATCATTGCGGGTCAGAGAACCCTCGGAGGTGTAGCGCAGGGCCACCTGGCTCCAGGGCGTATCCGGATCGTCCAAATACTCCTGCCGCACCCGGAATTGCAAAGCCACCAAGGGATGATCACGCAGGTTCTGACCCACCCCCGGCAGGTCGTGGACCACGGGAATGCCCAGGCCCTCCAGGTGCCCCCTTGGTCCCACTCCCGAAAGCATCAACAACTGGGGCGATGCTATGGCGCCGCCGCTCAAAATAATGCGTCCCCCCTCGATAGCGAAGCGGTCCTCGCCGCTGTCCACCTCTACCGCCACCGCTTTGGTCCCCTCAAAAAGGATGCGCCGCACCGTTACTCCGGCTCGAATAGTCAGGTTAAGACGGTGACGGGCCAGGTCCAGGTAGGTGATGGCCGCGCTCATCCGCACCCCGTCCACGTTGTTCATGGGACGTGGCCCCACGCCGGTGGAATCAGGATCGTTCATGTCATCGCAGTGGGGCAGTCCCGCCTCAATGCAGGCCCGGTAGAAGGCTTCCTGAGTGGGCAGCCACTCCTCACGCTTGTGCCGCCGCACCGGAATGGGCCCCTCATTTCCGTGAAAATCCCCGCCGAAGTCCAGATCATTCTCAATCCGGTTAAGGTAGGGCATTATCTCCTGGAAAGACCACTCGTTGTTGCCCCAGTTCACCCAGTTGTCGAAGTCCTCCGGCACCGCCCGCAGCCACACCTGGCCGTTGACGGCGCTGCTGCCCCCTATCACCTTGCCCCGGGGCAGGTGAAAAGTATTGTCGTGCTCGGGCCTGGCCTTGGCACGGTAGCCCCACATGTGCGGCCCCGATACGGCCCGGGCCGTGTTGTATCCATATTTTACATCGTCGGGAATTTGTTCAAAGCTGGGGTAGTCCGGCCCCGCCTCCAACAGCAGCACCGACCGGTTTGGATCTTCCGACAGCCTGGTAGCCAGCACGCTGCCGGCCGAGCCGGCCCCGATGATGATTACGTCATACTTCATGCATATCTCCCTGGTTAACTGAATCACCTGTCCAGCCGGGCAGCGCCACGGCTCAGGCCTAATTTAATTTCGAGAATCCCCCACGTCAATGGAAGATGCTTTTAGGGAGGCGGAGAGCAATGGCCTGCAGGCTTTGAAGATTGACAGTCCCCTACCCCAACCCTAAACTACAGCTACGAAATAGGTTCACCTCAAATACCAGCCACCTCGACCCTGCCCCGGCGACCCAGCAAGGAGGACTATGAAAGCATCCTATTTGGGCGCAATGGGATACGCCGAGCGCCACCTTTTCCCCGAAACATGGCCCATCCCTCCGGCCTGCCACGAACCCCGCCTTTCCGTCCAGAGCTACCAGGAGGGTATGGACGAGTGTGAATTTGCCGAGGAGATGGGTTTCGAGTGGGTCAGCTTCTCCGAGCACCACTATTCCGGCCGCATCGCCACCGGCAACCCTGCGGTCATGGCCGCCGCCGTCGCCGAGCGTTGCAAGAAGGTCAAGCTGGCCATGCTTGGCCCCCTCCTGCCCTTGAACAATCCCGTCCGCATCGCCGAGGAAATGGGCATGCTGGACAACATCTCCGACGGTCGCCTGGTCATGGGATTCCTGCGCGGCACTCCCAACGAGGACCAGGTCTACGGCGTCAACCCTTCGGAGGGCCGGGAACGCCTATTCGAGGGCATGGACCTGATCCGCAAAGCCCTTACCGAGGAGCAGCCCTTCTCCTGGGAGGGTCGCTACTACCAGTTCCGTACCGTTTCCGTATGGCCCCGACCCGTCCAGCAGCCCCTGCCTCCCTGCATAATGGCCACCCGCAGTGACGACACCGTCCGGTACGCCGCCGAAAACGGAATGGGCCTCGGCGTTTCCTTCATCCCCGTGGAGATGATGGAACCCATCACCGAAAAATACGTCAACTGGTGCAACGACGCCGGCTGGCAGCCCGGGCCCGACGACATCGTCTTCCGCGGCAACATCTACGTGGCGGAGACCGACCAGGATGCCCAGGACTGGCTGCATGCCCTTCCCGGCGGTCAGCCCCGTCCTGCCATCCAGATTTCCCGTTCCGTGGCCCAGGTGGTCCAGGCCGCCCGTTCCGGCGAAGAATTCGACCTGCGCCGCATCCTTGCCGGCAGTCCTCAGGGCGACGTCGTAGGCCGCTCCCTGGGCCTTAACTTCCTGGGCAGCCCCGACACCGTCGCCGACAAGATCAAGGAATACCACGACCGCTGCGGCGTAGGGGTTGTGGACCTGTTCTTCCAGCAACCCGGCCTCACCCACGGCGAGGTGATGCAGGAAATCGAACTCTTCGGCAAGGAAGTCCTACCCCAGATTAAGGAGCTTTAGGCAGCAGTCTCCGCTCATAGGGGACACCGCCCATGCGACGATATGGATTCTAGCGACCAGTCCAGCGCCTTCTACGAACAGTCCATACCCTTCAGGGAATACCAAATCAAGGCGGGACAGTTTTCCCTGAATTGCCGCGAAGCCGGCGAAGGGCTGCCCGTAATATTCATCGAAACCATGCGGTGGGGAAACCGCGACCTGTACGACGCCCTCGGCCAGCGGTTCCACCTGTTCGTCCTGGAGTTTGAAACTGCCGAAGTCGAGAACATGCAGGCCAGGCGCCGCGAATTCCGCGAGCGGAACCCCGACGCACTCGAGGACTTTGGCATCTACATCCCCAAGGAGGAGGGCGCGGAAGCCGCCGTACGCCAGGCCGCCAAAGCCCTGGCCGGCGACAGCTACAACCTGGTGGGCGCGACCCAGGGCGCCAATCTTGCCCTGCGCACCATCCTGCGCGCCCCCGTGGACCCCGAACCAGCCGAGTCACTGGTGCTGCTATCCCCCAACGCCATCCGCACCGCCCCCGACTTGTTCGACCTGGACTCCATAGGGTGGACCCGCCGCCTGGTGGCCGACATACACCGAATGACCAACATCAGGGACCTGCCCGATAGCTGGGACCTGGCACCCATGTTCCTGCCCAAGGAGTCGGACGCCGAACTGGAGCAATGGCTGCCGGAGGTCAAGTGCCCCACCCTGGCGGTATTCGGCACCAGGGACCGGCAGATAGCCCGCGAAGCTCCCTCCACATATCGGGCCAACATCCCCAACTGCCATGTCTCCCTGATCTACGATGCCGCCCACCTCGTGGCCGCCGAACGTCCCCAGGCCGTCGCCGATGTAGTATCAGACTTCATCGAGAACCGTGAAACCTTCGTGGTCAACCGGCAACGCAGCGTGATTAATCCGTAGCCTTCCCACCAGAAATTGGAGGCCCCAAATGTCCGTTGGATTGGTAGTCCCCCTGCCCGCTTATACTCTGGACCCCGCCTTTTACGCCCGCAAGGCTGAGGAGCTGGGTTTCGAGTCCCTGTGGTACCACGAACACCCCATCCTCCCCGTCCACAGCGACAGCCCCTTCCCGGCCACGGGCGGTGAAATCCCCTGGACCTACGCCCATTTCACCGAACCCTACATCGCCCTGGCCATGGCCGCCGCCGTAACGGAGCGCATCAAGCTCTGCACCGGCATCACTTTGGTACCGGAACGCAATCCCCTGATCCTGGCCAAGCAGATTTCCATCCTCGACCTGCACAGCCAGGGTCGCTTCGTCTTCGGCGTGGGCGCCGGCTGGAACCGGGAGGAGACTACCATGATGGGCGGCGACTTCGACCACCGCTGGACCCAGGCCCGCGAGGCAGTGCTGGCCCTGAAGGAACTGTGGACTAAAGACGAAGCCGAGTTCCACGGCAAGTATTACTACTTCCCGCCCGTATACATGAACCCCAAGCCCTACCAGAAGCCCCACCCTCCGGTGCTGCTGGGGGGTAACGCCCGGAACGTTCTGCGCCGCGTTGCCCGCTGGGCCGATGGCTGGCTCCCGAACCGGGCCAATCCTGAAATGATCGAGAACGGCCGCAACCAGTTAGACGCCCTGGCCGGAGAGTACGGCCGCAGTTCCGAGTCCCTCACAATCTCCGTCTTCGGACAGTCTCCCGAGACCACCCGCCAGCAGGTTGACGACTTTCTGAACGCCGGCGCCCTCCGTGTCTCCGTCTGGCCCCAGCACTGCAACACTGAAGCGGAAATGTCAGAACAGTTGGAGCGGATGGCAGAGCGGCTTATTAGGTGACCCAATGCCCAGCCCAGTCCCTTCTCCCTTGCCGGACAAAGCGTAGGATGGGGGCGGCGCTACCCGAAAAAAGGTCCCCGGGGCGTGAATCAGCGCCCCGGGGACCATTTCGTCGGAAAAGACTGTTGAATCTACGCCGTGGCCGACACCAGTTGGTGCGCCTTCAGGAACTCCCGAACCTGCTCAACCGTCTTGGCCTTGATGTCCGGGTCCTCCTTCCAGGGATACACCGTCACCTGGGCCTTGGGAGCCAGTTCCGCCATGGCCATGGCCGCCTCGTAGGAATGGGAGGGGGTGTCGTCCGGCATTACCAGCAGCGGCGTCTGGCACTGCCGCGCAAAGTCGCGCGACACGCAGTAGAAAAAGTCGGGCTGCACTCGGTACAGGTTGTGCAGATACTGATCAACAATTTCCATCGTCACGTCAGGGCGATTGGCGCATAGCTCAGGACCCCAAAGGTCATGCCCCGAATCGTACATCGAGTCAGCCGTCGCGTCCGAGTGGCCCACGGGCTGGCACAGAACGGCTGCCTGCACCCGCTCCGGCGCCCGCTCAATCAGCTTCATGGCAAAGGGGCCGCCGATGCAGTAACCGATGAAAAGGAACTCGTTGATGCCTAGGTGGTCCATCAGCCCCAGTTGGTCGTCGGCAAATGCGCCCCAGGGGTCTTCCACCTGCACGGGGCCGGTGGACTGGCCGCCGTTGGCGTTGCGCTGGTCCATGGTTATGCACCGGAAATCGTTCTTGAACGTATCAAAACCATCAAAGACCTGCCGTGGCCAACCTGCAGCTATGGAGTTCAGACCGCCGCCAGGAGTCAGCAGCAGCGGGAAACCCGATCCTTGCTCTTCGTAATAAATGCGGACATCGCCTCTTTCGTAGAATGGCATGTCAATCACTCCTTTCTTCAAGTTTGTTGGGGAGAATCCAAGAGAATTGTAGCTTGGCGGGCAAGGTTGTCAAGGAAGCGTTCCGGCCTCAGGTCAATACCATTTCAATTGCATTCTCCGGTTCGCCCGATGCTGTTCCAGTTCATTCATCACTGCCGAGACGTAGAGATCCCGCAATTGCGCCGAGAATCTCTGCGCTCCTCTGCTTACTCTGTTCCTCTGCGGTCAAGGGAGTCCTCAACAGAAAATTGACCTTGCGCCGGCCCCTGCTTGACCCACCATACTCCCTGTGGTATCTTGCCACCAACAATTGAAGATGCTTCTGGCGGGAGCTTGGTTATGCCAGGCTGAGAGGGCGGCCACACAGCCGCCGACCGTAGCACCTGATCCGGGTAATGCCGGCGTAGGAACTGGGGCTTCCCGTTTATCTTCCGCCAGAGTTCACAAACCTGGCGGTTTTTTCGTTTGCGGGCTTGTCCGCAATGCGGACAGCGAATCCATAGGGGGCCCCAATGCTTGATACAACTTTTGGCATAGTCACGCTGATAATCGTCTGTGCAGCATTCCTCGCGCTGGGGTTGCTCTATTCCTGGCGGCGGCGTCACCAGAGCGTCGAAGACTATACGGTCTCCCGCAACCACGCCTCCGTAAATGTCGGCGTTGCCACCCTGGTCGCATCCATGTTCGGCACCTGGGTCCTCCTGAGCCCTGGCGAGTCCGGCGCCAATTTCGGCATCATATCCCTGGTCGGCTATGCTATCGGCATGGCGGGCATCCCCGTCATGTATATGTTCGTCGGCTCGCGCATCCGCCAGCTAATGCCCAATGGCCATTCCCTTACCGAATACGTCCGGCACCGGTTCGGCATGGTCCCCTTCGTTACGATTCTTCTGTCCATCATCTTCATCATGGGCATCTTCATCACCGCGGAACTTACCGCCATCACTGCCGCCGTCAGCAATCTGACCGACTCTCCCCTCTGGGCCACCGCCGTGGCTGTGGGGATTGTGGTCATCGCCTATACCGCCTACGGAGGCCTTCGTACTTCCATCTATACCGACCGCATCCAGTTCTGGATTCTGATTCCAATCCTCCTGCTCCTGGTTGTGGTTGCCGCTGTGCTGCTGGGCAACACCGATGCCTGGTCCGAGGCCAACAATGCCGGCCTCCTTTCCGCCAGCAACTCGGGCAGCTACTTCTTCGGCATAGTTCTAATAATCGGCATCGTTGCTTCGAACGCCTTCCATCCCGGCATGTGGCAGCGGGTCTATACAGTCAGGGACCAGCAGGTACTCAACCGCAGCCTGTGGGGCGCCGTGGCCATCGCCATACCCTTGACATTCCTTATGGGAATGGCCGGTATCGCCGCCGTGGGCAATGGATCTGTGGAGCCCTTTGGTTACCCGGACGTAGCGGCAGCCTTGTTTGCGCTGGCCAGCGACGTCTTCCCCCTGTGGATGCACTTCCTCATGCTCATCTGTGCCCTCATGCTGGCAATGAGCACTCTGGACACCCTGATGAATGGCATCGCCAGCGGCGTTGCGGCTGACCTGGCGGGTTTCGGCATTCAGCGCAGAACTCTCATGGCTATGGCCCGCGTGATTACGGTGGTTGTGGCCATTCCCGCCATCATCGTGGCTTCCCAGGGCCACAGCGTCCTTTACGTCTTCCTCATCGCCGACCTGCTGGGCGCAGCCCTCGTTACGCCCGTGCTGGTGGGCCTCTACTCCCGAAGGATGCCCGGCTGGGGCGTACTGGTGGCCGGCGGAGTCGGTATCGTAATCGGCGCTCTGTACTATCCCAAGCCCGACCTGTTATCCCCGTGGGCGCTGACCGCTCCCACCGGTGGGCAGATGTTCTGGGCATTCGCCTCGGCCCTGGTAATCTCTTCCGTCTTGACTGCGGTCATAATACTGGCCCGCCGTGCTGCGGCGCCGTCCCAGGAGTATGATTTTGCGCTGCTGGACTCCAGCGTAGACCTGATAGACAGCCCAACCGCTGCCGCCAACTAGCGCATGACCGAAGATCGTCCAACAGATGCCGCCCCAGGGGTCGTCACAATGGACAAGCCAGCAAGGAGGTCAAGGGGAATACTCGGATTCTCATTCCTGTATGTAACCCAATCAATAAGGGGAGGTACACCATGACCCAGACCCAGTCCGACCTGGAAATTCAGGGCCAAACTTCATTCCCGGCAAGCAAGAAAGTCTACTCCACCGGTTCCCGGGACGACATTCGCGTCCCCTTCCGCGAGGTGACGCTCACCCCCACCTCGGGTCGCTTCGGCGATGAACAGAACGCCCCCCTGAACGTCTACGACACCAGCGGCCCCTATTCCGACCCCACAGCTCGTCTCAACCTGGGTCAGGGCCTGCCCGCCCTGCGCCGTCCCTGGATACTGGAACGGGGCGATGTGGAAGAATACGACGCCGCACCCGTCATTTATCGGGGCCAGGACAAGGGCCAGCCCTTCCCCGGCCTGTCCCGTCGCCCTCTGCGCGGAAAGGCTGGACGCCCCGTTACCCAGATGCACTACGCCAGGAACGGCGTCATCACCCCAGAGATGGAGTTCATCGCCATCCGTGAGGGCGTGGCGCCCGATTTCGTGCGCGAGGAGATAGCCCGGGGTCGGGCCATTATCCCCTCCAACGTCAACCACCCCGAATCGGAGCCCATGATCATTGGCCGCAATTTCCAGGTGAAGATCAACGCCAACATAGGCAACTCCGCTATCACCTCCTCCATCCGCGAAGAGGTGGAAAAGATGCTCTGGGCCACCCGCTGGGGCGCCGACACGGTTATGGACCTGTCCACCGGCAGCGACATTCACACCACCCGCGAGTGGATAATCCGCAACTCCCCCGTGCCCATCGGCACCGTGCCCATCTACCAGGCACTGGAAAAGGTGGATGGCAACCCCGAGGAACTTACCTGGGAAATCTACCGCGACACCATCATCGAGCAGTGCGAACAGGGCGTGGACTACTTCACCATCCACGCCGGTGTGCTGCTGCGCTACGTCCCACTGACCGCCAGCCGCGTTACCGGCATCGTCTCCCGCGGCGGCTCCATCATGGCCGGCTGGTGCCTCGCCCACCACCAGGAGAACTTCCTTTACACCAACTTCGAGGAATTGTGCGAAATAATGCGGGCCTACGACGTCTCATTCTCCCTGGGCGACGGCCTGCGCCCCGGGTCCATCGCCGACGCTAACGACGAGGCCCAATTCGGCGAACTGCAGACCCTGGGCGAACTCACCAAGTTTGCCTGGGAACACGATGTGCAGGTTATGATAGAAGGCCCCGGCCACGTCCCCATGCACAAGATCCAGGAAAACATGGAGCGGCAGCTTGAAGTCTGCCACGAGGCCCCCTTCTACACCCTGGGGCCCTTGACCACCGACATCGCCCCCGGCTACGACCACATCACTTCCGGAATCGGCGCCGCCATGATCGGCATGTACGGCACGGCCATGCTCTGCTACGTAACCCCCAAGGAGCACCTGGGCCTGCCCAACAAGCAGGACGTGAAGGAGGGCGTGATCACCTACAAGATTGCCGCCCACGCCGCCGATGTGGCCAAGGGCCATCCCCGGGCCGCCGAATGGGACGACGCCCTGTCCAAGGCCCGCTTCGAGTTCCGTTGGGAGGACCAGTTCAACCTGGCCCTGGACCCGGAAACGGCCCGCGACTACCACGACGAAACCCTGCCGGCCACTGGAGCTAAGGTAGCCCACTTCTGCTCCATGTGCGGCCCCAAGTTCTGCGCCATGAAAATCACCCAGGACGTCCGCGAATACGCCGCTCAGCGGGGCCTGAGCACCGACAAAGCCATAGACGTGGGAATGCAGGAAAAGTCCGAAGAGTTCCGGGAAGCGGGCAGCAGGATTTACCAAAAGGCGTAGGGCAGTAACCCCGGTGTGGGCTGCTGCACCTTTAGCTTACTCCTCCAAGCCAAACGAAGAACCACGAAGGCGCAAGTTGCAGTTTCGTGGTTTTTCGTGCTTATATGGGGGAGAGTTATAGAACGAGGTTGCAGATGGGGAATTTCACTGTTCCCGTGGAGATTTTTTCTGAAGAAGGCAGCCGTTCTGCTGTTCTTGACGCCGTGGTGGATACTGGCGCCACTTACACTTGCCTTCCGGAAATCCTGCTTAGGGACTTGGGAATAGTACCGGTTCGAAGGGTGGAGTCGGAGCTCGCCGACGGTTCGGTGTCTCAGGACGATTTGGGCGTAGCGCGCGTTAAGGTGGACGGTATTGAAGTCATCACCTACGTTTCCTTCTCGAAGGAATCCGCCCCCGTTTTATTGGGAGCTATTGCTATGGAAACTGCCTTACTGGTCGTGGACCCGGTGAGGAAGCGCTTGGTTCCAACCCGGGCTTTGAAGTATAGTCTTGGCAATAAAGCCACCGAATACCCCTGATTCCTCACGTTGCCCCCAATCAGTTAACCAACCAACAGGAGTCAACCCCCATGCAAAAACAGGACCTCGGCGTCGCCGTAGTTGGTTCCGGCCGCATCGGCACCCTCCGCGCCAACATGGCCTCCCGCCACCCCTCGGTACGCTTCCTTGCCGTCTCCGACATCGATCCGGAAAAGGCCGGAATGCTAGGCCAGCAGGTCAACGCCGACCTCACCTCCAGCGACAACTACCGCATCATTTCCGACCCCCAGGTCAACACCGTCGTCATTTCCACCCCGGAACACGAGCACGTGGAGCCCATTCTCCAGGCCCTGGAACTGGGCAAACCCGTATTCGTGGAAAAGCCCCTGGCCCTCACTCTGGAGGACACCGACAAGATTGTCGAGGCCGTGGACCGAACGGGGGTGGAACTGCGCATCGGCTACTCCCGCCGCCACGACCGCCGCTGGATGCTGGCCCGCGAGCAGGTGGCCCAGGGACGCCTGGGCGGCATCCTCGGAATCCAGTCCCGGGTCTACAACTCCCGCGCCCACATGATGGAAATTCTCAAGCGCTCGCCCGAGGCCACCCCGGTCCTGGACGCCCTCACCTACTACGTGGACATGGCCTGCTGGTACCTGGACGACGTCCGCCCCGTGGAGGTCATCGCCCGGGGCAACTACGGCCTCTACAAAGAGATGGGCCACGATATCCACGACGTAACCTGGGCCATTATCACCTTCGAAAACGGTGCCCTGGTCAACCTCGGCATCTGCTACGCCCTTCCTGCCCGCTATCCCACCTACGGCCAGAGCGCCCGCTTCGAGGTGCTGGGCGAAGACGGCGTTATCGTCCTGGACATGGACAACAAGGACAGCTTCCTCTTCACCGACAAGGGGGTGCCCCACGCCTATGTCCCCGACCACTACGTGGACGCCCTCTTCATGCAGAGCAACTCCTCCGGCGACTGGGCCATGGGCGAATACTGGGGCCCCATCGCCAACGAGACCCGCTCCTGGTTCGACCACCTGTCCGCCGGCACCCCCTGCTCCCACACCACCGTGCGGGAGGGCCGCCGCACCGTCGAAGTAACCCTGGCAATTGAGGAGGCTGCCCGTACCGGATTGCCGGTCAAACTGTCGAGCCGCTAGCCACCCCAGAGTTCGACTTTTGGATCGCTAACACCGCATCCTGACGACATTGGGTAAGCGGGCCAAATGACAGGGCCTGCGTATCGCTCTATACTTTGTAAACAGTTCCGGCTGCTCTTTAACCATCGGCCGACGGCCAGCGAGGCTTGAAATGACCACCTTGCCAACCGGTAAGTCAGTCCCATTCATCCGCCTTCCCGACGCCCCACCGGCGGAGGATATGAACAACCATCTTTACCTCAATTTCACGGGCAATTCGCACTTTCTGTCGGAGCATCTGGGAAGTAAGGACACTACCATTATTGTTGGGGACACTTACATCAGCCGGGAGCCCACCGCCAGTATGGCCGGCCTGTTCGAGCCCGACTTGATGATTGCCTTTAACGTCAGACCGGACCTGATGATGGAGCGTAACGGCTATGTCATCTCCGAACAGGGCAAGCCCCCCGATTTCGTCCTGGAAATTGGGTCGGCCAATACGGGTCGCCGCGACACCACCGTAAAGCGTGAAGGCTACGCTGCACTGGGCATTCCCGAATACTGGCGCTTCGACCCCTCCGGCGGTAGATTCCACGGCGTTCCCTTGGCCGGCGACCGGCTGGAAAATGGTGAATATGCTCCCATCGCGCTGGAACGGTTGGATGAACATACTTGGCAGGGATACAGTACGGCCCTTAACCTTCACCTCCGCTGGGAACACGGGCAGCTGGGCTGGTACGACCCCGCAACGGGCCAACACATCCTCCGTTTTCATGACGTGCAGCAGGAACTGGAAACCGTGCGCCAGGCGCTGGAGACTGAGCGTTAAGCGCTGGAGGCCGAACGCCAGGCAAGGCGAGCGGCTGAGGAGCGGTTGAGGGAACTGGAAGGCTAGGAGAATTTGCGCTGAGCCAACGGTTTCGCCATCCACTGACTTCGCGACCGCAGGCCGTTGAAGAAAAAAATTGGGGCGGAATCTGATTCCGCCCCACAAAACACCCTGTCTATTCTGTCCAACCATGTATGGCTACGTTCACCCCAGCCGTTCCAGTGTCTGGTCCTCAATCCCCGGCATAACCCAAATGGGCCGGGGAGCAAAGTCGAAGGTTATGTTGGGGTCCTCGGGGTCCAGGCCCGCCACCGTCATCTTGGTCTCTTCCAGGTATTCAATCTCTCCCTTCACCACGTGAAACGCCCGGTCGTGGCCCGGATAGATGATGTCCGCCTGCTCTACTATCCGGTCAATGCTCTGGGTGGCTTCCTTCTCGTTCCAGAAGACCAGGGGGTTCTTGCGGGTCAAAGCCACTGCAGAATAATGCAGCACGTCTCCGGATATGATGCTCAAGCCCTGCGGGGTTTCCACCATCACCGAGAGACTGCCCGGAGAGTGCCCCGGCGTATGCATCAGGGTTACCCCTGGCTCAACGATGTGGCCCTCTTCCACCTCTTCGATCTTGGGTTGGAACTCAATCAATGCCCCTGACCACGCCGGCGTAGCCCAGTCGTTACGGTGGGGCTTGTGGGCGTACTTGCGCTCCAGCGGATGCACCAGCATGGGAGCGTGCTGGAACAGGTCGTAGTTCTGGCTGTGGTCCCAGTGGGCGTGGCTCATGATGGTGATATCGATGTCCTCCGGCGTCAGGCCCCTCGCCTTCAGGGCATTCTCCAGCGCAGTCCTGCGCCCGACGTGGCCCACATCCACCAGAATGCGCTTCTCACCCTCAATCAACACCACCGAGCAGAATCCCACTATTCCCACATCGGTCCGCAGTGGACTTCCCTGTAACAGTACGCTAAGTTCCGGCATGTCCCGTCTCCTCAAAATATCCAGTTTGCCCAAGCGGGCAGGATTGTATGGCAGACCCTATGGAAAGTCAATCTGACCTGTCCAGGCTTGAAGCAACGCTGTGCAGACGGCGGAGAACTCTCCCTCCCCGCTGAATTGCACCACCATCGAAGTGACACTTGCCCCTTGCCACCCTGCCTGACACCCCTCCACCATAAGAGTACAAACTCCCCATACGGGGCAAACCTGAGTCTCTGCCCTGGGCCGCTGTGCCGCGCTCATCCTGGGGCCCCCGAAGGATCATCTTGGGCCTGTCCAGGAACCCTGGCCCTTTGGGTGCGGAACGTCTGCCCTTGGAGGGGAGGCTGGGAACGAGGTCCCCAAATGGCCCAAAACGGCTCAAAACGGCCCAAAACGGCCCAAAACGGCCCGGGAAAAAGCGAGTATACAGATTGGACGTCCAGCGATTTCGGCCCACAAATTGGGCCGTTTCACCACTGCCCACCGCCGCTCTCAAATACAAAATGGCCCAAAATGGCCCAAAATGGCACGGAAAACAAAAAATGCCCCATGAATCAGGGTTCCTATTCATGCCTGGATCAGATAGAACAGGGCCGTCGTCATGACCCTCCGCAAAACGAAACCCGGGCCTCGGTGGCTCCGTCCTTCGGTTGACTGTAGCTACCCGTGGTGCTAATGTTCAGCCGTCTAACTACAGGAACAAAATGGAGGTCCAACTATGCCAAGAATGACCGGCGCCAGGTTCGTGGCGGAAACTTTCAAGGGATACGGAATGACCCACGTTTTCTACGTCCCGTCCATTGCTCGCCGCATACTGGCGGAACTGGAAATCGCGGGTATTGAACGCATCGTTTGCCACGGCGAGAAAGCCGCCGCCTACATGGCCGACGGTTACGCCCGGGCTTCCAACGGCCCCGCTGCCTGCATGGCCCAGTCGGTAGGCGCGGCTAACCTGGCCGCCGGCCTGCAGGACCCCTTCCTGGGCCTTTCTCCCGTCATCGCCATAACCGGACACCGGCCTCTTTCCCACCAATACCGCAACTCCTACCAGGAAATTGAGCACTTCAAACCCTTCAGTTCCACTACCAAGTACAGCGTGGCGGTGGACACCGTGGAACAACTGCCCCACCTGTTGCGGCAGGCCTTCCGTGAAGCCACATCCGGCGCCCCCGGGCCGGTTCACATGGACTTCATGGGCATCCAGGGCGAAGTAATCGAGAACGGCGAAGCCGAGATGGAAGTCATCATCGAAGAGGACTTCATGAAGCGCTCTTCCCTGCGTCCCGAGCCCAGCCCCGATCAGATTCGACGCACGGTCCAGGTGCTGGCCGAGTCCCGCCGCCCCGTAATAGTTGCCGGTGGCGGTGTTACGTCATCAGGCGCGCAGCAGGAAGTTGTGAAGCTGGCCGAAATGCTCAACATTCCCGTCGCCACTTCCCTCAACGCCAAGGGCACTATCCCCGAAAATTATCCTCTCTCCGTCGGCGTGTGCGGCACCTATTCCCGCTGGTGCGCCAACCGCGTGGTGGCCGAGGCCGACTTGGCCATTTTCATCGGCAGCCATACGGGCAGCCAGGTAACCCTGGACTGGCGGATTCCCCTGCCCGGCGCCAAGGTTATCCAGATTGACATCGACCCTTCGGAACTGGGCCGCAGCTTCCCCACCAGCGTGGCCATCCAGGGCGACGCCAAGGCCACTGTCTCCCGACTGGTCGAGGCGCTTGAGCCGGTGTCCCGCGCCGACTGGGTGGAGCGCGTGCAGGAACTGGTTCAGGGATTCCGGGACGAAGTGGCCCCCGACTGGCATTCCGACGCCCAGCCCATCCGGCCGGAGCGCATCTGCCAGGAATTTACCGACAACCTGCCCTCCGACGCCATGCTGGTTTCCGACACCGGTCATGCTGGTATCTGGACCGGCGCATACATAGAACTGCACCACGCCCAGCAGGAGTACATGCGGGCCGCCGGTTCTCTGGGCTGGGCTTTGCCCGCCGCCCTGGGCGCCAAGTGCGCCCTGCCCGACCGGCCCGTGGTGGCCTTCACCGGCGATGGCGGCTTCTGGTACCACGTTTCCGAGCTGGAGACTGCGACCCGCTACGGAATCAACGCCGTCATCGTGGTCAACGACAACCGCTCTCTAAACCAGTGCCGCGTCGGCGATGAGCGCGTGGTCAATGCCAACTTCCCCGAAATGAGCGCCGACGCCATGTGGCAGTTCACCGACGTTGACCTGGCCAAGGTCGCCGAGTCCATGGGCGCCTTTGGCATTCGCGTAACCGACCCTGCCAACATCTCCGGCGCCATCGAGGAAGCCCTGGCCTCCAACCGACCCGCAGTGGTGGACGTCGTCTCCGACTGGGACGTGGTAGCCCCGGTCCCCTGGGGGCCCAGCGAATCCGAGCGGGTCCGCTACGACTAAAGGCCCATCCCAGGAACCCATCCCCATCAAGAGGGAAGGGCAGGATGAGGGCGCTATCTCTGGATAGAAATAGAAAGTGGGGCGGGTCTCAGTGAGACCCGCCCCATCTCCGTTCAAGCGCTATCCTGTTATCCTGCCCGTCCGTGCTTGATACTCGCTCCTACACTTGCCTCAGTTTCGGGTCCAGCGTATCCCGCAGCCAGTCCCCGAACAGGTTGAAGGCAACCACAGTCAGCATGATGGCAATGCCCGGGATGGCCGAAACCCACCAGGCAGTATCAACATACTCCCTGCCGTCCGAGACCATGCTGCCCCAGGCCGGCGTCGGGGGCGGAATGCCCGCTCCCAGGAAGCTCAGTGATGCTTCAACGATAATCACCCACCCTACCTGTAGCGTCAGCAGCACCAGCAAGGTATTCACCGTGTTGGGGAACAGGTGGAGCAGGATTATCCGCAAATGAGAACAGCCCGACACCCGCGCCCGGGCTATGAAGTCCCGCTCCCTAAGCGCCAGCACTTCGCCCCGTATCACCCGGGCGTACCTGGCCCACAGCACCAGGGCAATGGCGACCACCACGTTGGTTATATTTGGGCCCACGGCCACGACCAACAGGATGGCAAACAGGATGATGGGGAAAGCCAGGGTACTGTCAGCGCTGCGCATGAACACCGCATCTATCCGACCACCGAAGTAGCCCGACACCAGCCCGATGGCCGTTCCAATTCCGCCGCCGATGGCAAGGGTGAAGATCGCTACCATCATGGATACGCGACCGCCGTACATTAGCCGAGTAGCCAGGTCACGACCCAGGGCATCGGTTCCCAACGGGTGCTCCCAGGTGCCTCCCTCCTGCCATACCGGCGGAGTCAGCCTGTCTGCCAGTGAAGGTTGGGTCGTGGAATGGGGCGTCAGCAGGGGAGCAAAGGTGGCCGTAAAGACGACAATCACGATGATCGCCATTGGAATGAGCGGAGCCCGCCGTAGCGTTTCCACCGCTTGTCTGCCTCGCTCCCGGAGGGCGGGTCTTCTGGCCAGCGTAGTTATCGTTGTTGCCACAGTTCACCCTCCTCCCTAGTCATACCTGATACGGGGATCTATGTAGGCGTAAGCTATGTCCACCGCCAGGTTGACGGTAATGACCACGACGGCAATCATCAGCACCAGGGTTTGCAGCACCGGGAAGTCCCGCCAGATGATGGAGTCGTAGACCAGGCGCCCCAGGCCGGGCCAGGCAAATACCGTTTCCACCAGGATGGCGCCGGTGATGAAAGTCGCCAAGTAAGTGCCGGCAAAGGTCAGTACCGGAATCAGGGCATTCTTGAAGGTGTGCTTCCACACTATCTTGTATTCCGGCAAGCCCTTTATTCGAGCCATCTTAATGTACTCGCCGTCCAGGGCATCCAGCATGCTGGAGCGCAGCAACCGCATTACCGCCGCCGCCACCCACCATCCCAGGGTAAAGGCGGGCATGACGTAGTGGCTGATTCCTCCAGTTCCCGCCGCCGGCAACAGGTCCAACTGGACGGTGAATAGCTGGATCAGCATTATGCCCACCCAGAACTGGGGCAACGACTGCCCCATAATTGCAATCAGCTTGGCGCCTCCGTCAAAGAAGGTGTCGCGCTTGACCGCCGCCAGCACCCCTAACGGTATGCCGATTATGAGGGTGATAACCATACCCGCCAGGCCCAACCGGAGGGAGTTCATCACCTTGGGCCCGATCAAGTCCATAACTGGGCGCTTTGACTTAATGGAATCACCAAAATCGAACTGGACTGCGTTACTTACGAACTTCCAATATTGAATGGGCCAGGGTTGGTCCAGGCCATAGTGGGCACGGAGCGCCAACTCCGTTTCAATGGTGGCTTCCTGGGGCAATAACAAGATTATCGGGTCTCCGGTAAAGCGACCCAGAGCGAAGATAATCATCGACAGGATGATGAGGGCGACTATCGACTGCCCCACCCTCATTACAATGTAACGTTGCATAGCCCGTCCTTAATTCGAGACGGCTGGCTGTGCTCCCGCGACATCGCGGTGCCAGTTTTGCCGGGGCGGGGGCACGACCCCCCCCGGACGCGAATTGTCGTGCCGTGTATTGCGACTACAACCACCACAAATCTGGGGAGATTAGAATGTATAAGTT
>JAPPLU010000070.1:0-14888 GCA_028874075.1 Chloroflexota bacterium | reverse complement strand
AAAATTTTAAGTTTCATTCCCCGTTAATTATTTCGCGCGGGGTGGGTGGCCCCCCGCTACTGGGGGGTGCTTTTTTGGCGGGGGGGGGCCCCGCCCCCGCCCCTGACGCTATTGGTCGTGCCGTCTATGGCTACTCCTACCACCTCAAGTCTGGGAAGATGAGACTGTCTACGTTGTTGTCGTAGGAATCTTTCCCGGTGTTCCAGTAGGTAATTTCCGGGATGGCGGCAAAGGACGAATCCACTTCAACCATTGGTATGCCGTCGTAGTTGGCCAGCAGGTGCTGCTGCATTTCGCTAATCAGTACCTTGACCTCTTCCGGATCAGTCGAGGCGAAGGCCTTGTCCATAATCGCATCGAACTCCGGGTTCTTGTAGGTAGTATAGGTTGCCGTGGAGTGCTTCAGCACTTTGACGATGCTCAAGATCTCAGCCGGCGCCGCTCGGTTGTGGGTGCCCCAGGGCCCAACCCAACCTCCACCGAGATTGAACGCCCGGCGCATACTGCGCAGCGTGCCGTACTCTGTGGGCTGGAAGTTGACCTTCACGCCTACCGCTTCAAAATCGGCTCCCACGGCCTCAATCATCCTCGGGAACTCCGCGATGCCGCCAAAGGAGTAGATGGCCAGCTTGATCTCCAGCGGATTGTCCTCGGTGTAGCCGGCCTCTGCCAGCAACTGCCGCGACCTGTCCGGGTCGTAGGGGTAGGAACTCTGATTAGGATCGTAGCCACTGGCTTCAGCATAACTGCCCATCGGGTACAGCGTAGTGCTGCCCCTTCCGAGGAAGATATGCTCCAGGATGGCATCCCGGTTGATGGCCTTGTTCAACGCCTCACGCACCCGGATATCGCCGAAGGGGTTGCCCTCCTCCCACTGTTGGAAGAAATACATTCCCGTCAGCAGGGCCCGCTCCTTGTAGAATATGTTAAAGCCGTCGTCGGCCAGCGGGGCTATTCGCTCCCGGCTAACGTCAATCACGTCGGTCTGGTTGGACTTCAGCATGGCGATGCGGGTGGTTTCCTCGGAAACACCGCGGAAGGTTATTTGGGCGTACTTGGGTATGCCACCGTTGGGGCCACCTCGGAAGTGGGGCCGGTTGATGGATTCTACAACTGCCGAGTCGCCCAATATCTGCCCAACGAACTGGTAGGGACCGCTGCCGATGGGAGCCTTGGCAAACTCTTCCTCGCCGACGGCCTCGTAGTGGGCCTTGGGAACAATCATACCTTCAGTGCCGCGCACCCCCGAGAAAATCCACGGGGCATACAGGCACGTTGTGTGGCAATTGATTATCCACGTATAGGCGTCGGGAGTCTCGTAGTTGTCCCACAGCGGCTTCAGCTCATTAATGAATGCCGTTTGCGAGTCGTCCTCCATAACTTCCAGCGCGCTGAATGTCACATCCTCGGAAGTTACTTCCTCTCCATTGTGGAACTGGATGCCCTGACGCAAATGGATAGTATGCACCTTGCCGTCGGGAGATACCGACCAGTCATTGGCCAGGCCCGTTTCCTTGCTGAACGCACCCTGGGCGTCGGAGCCTATAACAACGTCATAGATGGTAGTGTTAATATCCTTGCCGCCGGCGTTCACGTTGCTGGCCTTGGGATAGACACCATCCGTGCCCAGCGATGTGTAGGTTATGCGCAGGTGGCCCTCCGATTGAATGGCGGCTTCGGGCGCCGCCGCCGGCGTCGGAGTGGCTACCAGAATCTTGTCCACCTCGACTTCCTTCACTCTCTCTTCAACCACGGTCCTCTCGACGGGAACTTCCCTGATTACTTCCCGGTCGACGGGAACTTCAACCGGAACTTCGCGGATTACCTCTCGCTCGACGGGAACTTCCCTGATTACTTCGACCGTTTCCGGCGCCGCGCTGCCGCAGGCCACCATGAAAAGCATGGCCAATACGCCAGGCAGCACCATAAACTTGGGCAAACTAGACCACCGATATGCCATGATTAACCTCCTGAAACCGGAAAATTAAAAACTTGCCAGCCCATCGGACCTAGTGTGTGAGATGGGCAACATATTAGCACAAAAGTGGATTTTGCATACATCCTGTCAGCTAAGCCAGGCACGAATGTGTAATTCAAGATATGGGGATATCGTTTTTCGTAACTATATCCATAGTTCTTGAACGAACAGTAGAAGCCACTGTCGAAATTAGTTTCAAATGACCGGGCCAGAGAGCCCCGGCTGCTGCTAGGATTGTTACCTTTGTCATGGCCAAAACAGGAAAGGTCCCGTGCGACTTGCACGGGACCATGAATGGGACGCCAAATGGGGAAAGGAGTTACGTCCTGGTCACGTTTACTATTTCAAAGGTCCTCACCCAATATTCGCCGGTGATGTAGCTCCAGCTTGTGGCAAAGTTCCTTTGGATGTCGTCCGCGAACTGTTTGCGCAGGTTGCTGGTTTCGTATGCTGCCAGGTCTTCCTCAGTATTCCAGACACTGAGAGACACAGCCTCGTCCTCGCCGTCTATGCCGCGCAGGATGGACCGGCTCACCAGACCGGCAACCTTGTCGTTCAATGGGAAGACGCTCTCGCGATAGTATTTTTCGTACTCTTCCCACCTGTCAGAGCGCAGGTGCCCCCAAACCATCCTTACGTACATTCCAATCACTCCAAGGGTTGCTGTTAAACCGGGGCAACTCCCTTGCCGGTGCAAGACCTCATCACGGCGATGACCGTCTCAGCTTACAGCCAAATACAGGTAACGGTGTTCGTCACACCGTCCACCGGTCGGATGCGATTCCTCAGCATGCCGGTAATGTCCTCCTGGGTATCGGCCTCAATCTCCATCACTGCATCGTAAGGGCCCAGCACTTCCTGCACCATAGTGCCCGGCAGGTTATTCAAACGCTCAATGGCCGCCTGGGTCTTGGCTGGCTCCAGATTCAACAGTACATAAGCGTGTACACTCAAGGTTTCCGCCCCCAACATTATCTAAAGTGATGCTGCGGAGCCGGCCTGCTCTGAGACCAGCTTCCCGCTAGACCGCCCAACAGTATATCACCGGAACTCTCCAAATACAGACTAGGAATCGCCCCGTTCAAGTTCTCTGGCTGCGCTTATGGTGAGATGGGTCAGCGTCTCCGCATAGCGGTTGGAGAATAGGCGACCCACTGATGCGTAGATCCTCATGCCTATCTCCGGCTCCCGGGAACACAGCATCAGCAGTTCGGACCTGGGGATGGCCAGCACTTCCATTTCCGTCAGCGCTTCCCCGGAAGTTATCAGCGTGCCGGAGCCCAGCAGAGCGGCCAGAGGGAAAGCCTCCCCGGGACGGGCAATTCTGACGGAGATTTCTCCAATTTCGGAGTGGGTGGTCAAGTGGGCTTCCCCTTCCAGGATTACGAACATAAACTCGCCAAGCTCGCCGCCTGTGCCAAGTAATTCACCGGCCTCTACGTTGCGTCGAGTCCCCAGCGCAACCACCTTTTCGATTTGCTCGGGCGAAAGGTCCGTAAATGCGTCTATCTGCCTGAATACACGATTGTCGCCATCCTGGGATTCGCTGGACGGCGTGGTTTCGGCTGCCAATTCCTGGATCTCCCGGGTACCAAAAACTCGAACCTCAGAAGAAGCCCTTCGTTGCACTTCCCTGGCAATGCTGCGCTTAACGTGCCTGGCGAGAAGTTTCCTGTCATGGGTATACATGGCGATAAGGTCAACGGATTCCCGATCGGCCAACCGGACTATTCCGTCTGCCACTGAGTTGGCTACCTCAACCTGCAGACTCCAGTTGTCGGCAGACCAGTCCTGCTGGCGTGAAAGAGACCTTAAGTAGCCCATAGCTTCTGAGCGGTCGGCCTCCTCCTGTTGACTGGCCAGGATAATGTGCTCTCCAATTTTCTGGGTGCGGGCAGGCGGAATTACCTGGACCAGTATTACTTCCCCGTCTTCGGAGAGCTCGTTCTGAACCAGGGGAAAGACTTCCTCCGCTTCCTTGGATCCATCCAGTGGAATCAACACCTTTTGATACATAAGCCCTCCTTTGCTCGCCGTTCCCGTCGCCGTCATTCCGGCAACGCAGGCTGATCATTCAATCAACTATCAATTCCGGCCAGGTCTCTGCAAATTAACTCTTTCAGGACTCCGGACCGGAATGCTCCAGCTGGGGCCACCTAAACCGACAGTGATGCTTCATCCTCAGCGAGCAAGTCCCGCGCCAATTCCCGGTCCAGTTCAAAAGCCTCGTCTGCCTGTAGCTGGCCCAGGGACACGTGATCGCGGGTGCGCTGGCTGCGGTAGACCTGGCCTTTGAAGCGTGACGCCAGTTTATCCAGAGTTCCGGCTGCGCTGTGTGTCGCCGACAAGGCCGAAGGACCACGCCGTTCTGCCCGGATTACTGTACCCTTGATGTTGACCAACACCTTGGCCAGGTAACGTTCCTCGCGGCTCCTGCTGGGTTCGTGGATGATTTCCACACGGGCCTCATCAGCTGCCGGCAGGTGACGCAGCAACTGTTCCATTTTTCGGGTAACAAGCGCGTCGAGCCGCCTTCCGAGATTGAAATTCCGGCTTTCTATCTTAAGTTCCACTTCAGGCCTCCTATGGGGATGTTGTCCAGGAATTGTTGTTGAAGACACGCGCCAGCCACGGGTCTCCCGCAGGGCAGAAAGCGGGTATGCGATACGCCCACTTAGGGGAGCACCCATCGCCAAATAGCCCTGGGGAAACTAGTTTCGACTTAAGAGGGTGTTGATATAGACCGAAGTCATTTCGAAGCGGCGACAATAGGGCACAAAGCCATTGGCGCCGTGGAAAAGGAACTCGCTGGCGCAGGTTTCCTGGCCAGAACCAATGACGAGAATTGGCACGGAGGTAAGACAGCGGATGGCGCGAAGAAGGTTCAGTTGGCCGGCGTCTCTGGTCGAACCGCTAATGATCACCACACTGGGGGCATCTTCAAGGACGTGCTTGATGCCACGGCGGCCTTCGGTAGCTTCGACAATATAGAAGGGTGAACCGCGTAGGGCGTCGATGATGCCCGCCCTTCCACGAAAATTGCCGATCACCAGGGCTCTGGGTTTCGTCTGCGTTACCATAATACCCTCCTGTAGAGTGATATTAAGCAACCTGCAGGGGAAATATTTCCCCTCGATTTCCTCCTGTTTGGATCATTTATTCACAGTTTGAGGCATAAGTCAACATTGTGCCCCATTTCACTAAGATTATCTTCATTTCTGATTGTGATAGTAATCTAATATTTCCACTAACCTTGATGAAGTTGCGAAACCAGCAAGACAATCAACATAATCCAGAGAAGGAGGCGTTATTCTGTAATCTCCTCGAGCCATACCGGGAGCCGATTCCCATGACATGTCCAAATGACAGTCTGCGGTTTCACCTCGCACTGCGGTGGGTGCATTCGGCCAAAGAGAACGGTATCCCTTGAGTCTATAAATACTAAACTGGGTAACTATTCCAGTCCGATGAGTCAAGCCGCCCCAGTGTGTTCCCCCTGCCACATAACGGTTTCCCCTGACACTAGCGCATTGCCATAAGCGAAGACACCCCTCTACCATAATCCTGTGGTCGCCCCTATTACCCAGCCATTAGGTCAGCTCTATCCCTTTCCGACCGTGGCCCAAAACGGCCCAAAACGGCCCAAACCGGACCGGCATGGATCGTTCCGGAAGGCAATTCCCTATCTGGGAAAGGGATCGCAGTGGCCCACTAGAGAGCCATCCGGCGCCGTCATGGCCTCATTGTCAGATACGAAACGGCCCAAAATGGCCCTAGAAAACAAAAAATCCTTATCCGGCAACTCGGGCAGGCCGCAGCGATATCCCCGGTTGACAGGTCCGGACCGTCGTAGTGCCGGATGTCTCTGGCGTCCGGTAGTCGCCTGATGGGGAAATGCGGGCATCCGCGGTGGACCTTCCCGCAGACTGCCTGAATCGGAGCGTTAAATGGAGAGCAGGCCGATAGTGGCATGGACTTCTAAATCCGCCTCAGGCAGATGGCTGATTGAGCCGGTAAGCAAATCCCCTTAACTCTGAGCAGTTACTTACCTTCCGCAGTCCTTGTTTAAGGCCGGACGTGTGTAATAGTATTAGCGCACGTCTCAGCAATTCGAACCTGGGAGATTTTATAATGGATGAGAAGCCGGTAAACATCTACGAATACGAAGAAATAGCAAGAGGCAAGCTGGGTAAGGGGGAGTACGATTTCATCGCCGGCGCCGCCACCGATGAAATAACCCTGCGCCGCACCCGCGCCGTTCTGGACTCCATTGTGATGAAGCCCAGAATGCTGGTGGACATCAGCGACCGGGATATGAGCACCACGGTGCTGGGGCAGGAAATCACCTTTCCGGTAATGCTGGATCCGGCAGGCAACCATAGTTCGGCCCACCCGGAAGCCGAGCTGGCTACCGCCCGGGCTGCGGGCGCCGCGGGAACCGTCATGGTTCTGAGCGCCCAGGCCTCACGGACGCTGGAACAGGTGGCCGAAGCCGCCACCGGTCCCATCTGGTATCAGCAGTATTTTTTCAAGGACCGGGGGCTTACCCTGGAAATGGCCCGCCGTGCTGAGGAAGCCGGTTACTCTGCCCTCTGCCTGACGGTGGACGCTAAGGTAAAGCCCAAGCGGGAGCGCAACATCCGCAACAACTACCAGGGACCGGCTTCACCCAATTACGATCCTGCGTTGAACGTAGGGGGCAGCAACTGGAGCTTCGGCCTGGACGCTCCCCAGGGCGCCAATGACATTCGCGACCCGGCGGCCACCTATGACGACCTGGACTGGCTGGCGGCCAACACCCGACTCCCCCTGGTTGTAAAGGGCATTATGGTTGCCGAGGATGGTTACCAGTCCGCTGAGCACGGCGCCAAAGCGGTAATCGTGTCCAACCACGGCACCCGTTACCTGGACACCACCTTTGCTACCATCGAAGTACTTCCCGGGGTGGTGGACGCGGTCAACGACCGGGTTGAAGTGTACATGGACGGGGGCATTCGACGCGGGTCCGACGTGTTCAAGGCCTTGGCTTTGGGAGCGCGGGCGGTACTAATAGGCCGTCCCTTGTTCTGGGGCCTGGCCGTAGACGGTGAGGATGGCGTCAAGTCGGTGCTGGAAATGCTTCGGGACGAACTGGAAGCAACCATGGGTATGTGCGGTAAGACGACGGTGGAGAGCATCGACCGCGACTCGATAGCTACCGTGTCTCCCCTGCTGTCCCTGTTTCCCATTGGGCCGGAGTACCGGTAGAGTTCCTGTTGGTTATGCACTACACAAAGAGAAAGACGGGGCGGGTTTAGAACCCGCCCCACATTTGCCGTGGCCACGGGTAAGTTACACCGCTACAGCGCCGGAATTACATCGTCGCACAACAGGGATACCGCCTCGTCAACGTCTGGGCCCAGTTCCGAGAACATCAGTTGAGTAAAGCCCTGATCTTGCGCGATTTGGCTGATTTCCACCATGCGCTCTGCGCAGTCCCCGGGAGCACCGGCGATGAAAATGGCGTCTACCATGCCATCGGTAACCAGCGCGTCAAACTTTGTACCGGTAGCTCCGTTCATTTCGGCCTCGTTTAAGCGTGCGACGTCGTCAATAGCCACTCCCATTCGCTCAATATCCTCATGGGTGTAACCCTGACGGTACATGTTGAGCACGCGGTGGCCGGCGCTTTCCTTAACCCATTCCCGTGCCCGGTCGGCATTTCTGGACACAGAAATCTTGATTTCGGCCACCCTGGGCACCTGGGCGGTGTCCCTGTCTGCGGGCACGGCGCTATTGAAGATATCCAGCAGTTCGGGCACCCGCCCGGTGCGAAGAGCTGCCAGGTAGTGGCCGCCAAAAATCAGACCGTCCATGTCCCTTCCTCCCACTTCCAGCCCCCGGGGGCCATTGCTACCGCAGAAAATCTTGACTGGCGAGGAAGGCCCGAAATTAAGCTGGAAAGTGGCCTCCGGGTTGAAGTGGTAATAGTCCAGCAGGGCCGGATAGTCGGCGAAGCAGACCCCATCGCCATCCAGCAATCGCCGCAGGCTTAGGGCCGTCTCCCGCAAAATACTTACCGGTCTGGGAGTCCTGATGAGCCTGGGCGTGCGGGGATTGCCCCGCCCCAAGCCGATCGATAGCTCCCGGCCTTCCAACAATTCGCTGAGGGTGGCTACCGAGTCGGCCAGGTCCACCGGATTGCGAAAGTACTGGACCGTTACCGCCGTGCCCAGCTTGATGTTCAGATTGCAGGCCATGGCCGCCAGGGTAACGTAAGACTGGCGGCTACGCAGGTTGTCCGTTACCCACAACTGGGCAACGCCCTTGCTCTCCCCTTCCTTTGCCAGCTCAACCAGGTGGGGCAGTGGGACATGGGCGTAGGTCGGCAAATGAAACTGTACTCCGATCTCCATAGATGGCATCCGTTGTCCTTCCTTCAGAGCAATATTTAGGGTAGGCGACGCTGGCTGGCTTCGGCCAATCAGGTGAGATGATCTTGCTGCCTAAACCCCAGGCGTTGGAATCCACCACTCCCGACCTCGAGGGGTCTCCACGTACTCAGGCCAGCGCAAGTCTACCGGCGGGGGAAAGTCTGCCGGCAATAGCGGGGCTACCCACTTGTCTCCGCCAACGCCGCCGCCCGTCCTGTTCCTGAATTCCTCCTGGGCCTTCTCCAGTTCTTCAGGCCGGGTCAGCAGGTCGGTCAGGGTGCCCGCGATGGTCTTGCCCGCCACGAACATACCGGGGTCAATGCAATCCACCACACCGCCCATGGCATTCAGCGTCCACATGGGGTAGGTATAGCCGGGCGCAGGCAGCCGCAGCCTGGGTCGAGACGTGTGTAAACGGGCAGTGGGAGCATGCCAGGTGTATTCCACATAGTCGTCCGAGGTGAAGTTGTGCTGCCAGGGCGGCAGGCTGCGCTGCTGCACCGCCTCGTAATCCTGCGGACTCTGCATGCGCAAGTTGTCGTCGGTAAAGGGCTCTTCCATGGGACTCAGCCCCAGGTTTTCCTGAATGGCGCGGGCAAAATGTCGCGCCTCGTCGCTCACAATTGGCAGTCCCACTTCTTGTAAGTTACGGTAGGTCAGGTCGGCGAGGGCCAAGTTGGGCAGGCCCACCCGGGTCTTGGTTACCCAGCGGGGCGTTACCCTGCAACCGGTTACCTCGGCAGCGTGGCGAGCGTTCCGTTCCAGAACCTGGTAAATGCGCTCCTGTATGTCCAGAGTGGGAGAGCGCCAAGCATACTGTATCTGGCCGATGCGGGGCGGCAGGTTATCGGAGGTGCACTGACCCCCTGCCATTATGTACTCGTTGAGGGTCCAGGTCCCCGTGTGGGGGAACATGGCCTCCTTGGTGTACTTGGTGTTGGTGTACATCAGGCACACCGCGTCCAGGGCGCCGGGGCAACGGGCCACGGTATGCGGCCGGTCCGGGGCTGCCAGCAGACCGGCATCCATCCAATTCTCCGGTTCCAGGCACTCGAACGTGAAGACCACACTCCAGTAGGAGCCGCATTGAGTCTCCCACGCCACGGTGTTGGTGGTGTGAGGGTGGTACACCACGGCGGCGTCCAGGCTGTCATAATAGCCCTTGGCAGCATGAACGGGTTTGGACCCGCAAATCTTCTCAGCGGGTTCGCCGAAAATGCACAGGGTTCCGGGCAGACCATGAGCTTCCATGGCCGCCTTGGCCCCCAGGATTCCCATCAACGCCGCCACTCCGAGGGACGAATGGGGGTCGGTGTGGCCGGCGGCCCAAAGATGCAGCCCCACCCGGGGCGCTTGGTAAGGGACGGCCTGCTGGGAGTTGCCCGGCACGGCGTCGTATTCGGCGAAAGTTGCCAGTACAGGGCTGCCGTGGCCCCAGGATGCACAAAAGGCAGTAGGCATGCCCCCGGACCCTTCTTCTACGTTATAGCCCTGGTTCCGCAGCAAGTCCACGTAGGCCGCCGCGGACAGGTACTCCCGGTAGGCTGGTTCGGCGTAGGCCCAGATCTCCTGGTGAAAGTCGGAAAGCCACTGCCGATGGCTCTCTATCCACCCCTGGGCCGTTGCCTTGGCGGTACTTGCTGATGGCATTGCGCTTCTCCTTGTGGCGGAGATGGGGTCTTCTGGGGCAGCATTGTAAGGCTTCGGCACAAGCAGGGCAAAACCTCTTCCCTTCATCCCATCTTCTCCGGATTGGGATTAGACTCAACGGGTCGGGTGGGCTATATTCCTGGCATACGGAGAGAGGCACAATGATGCCGTTTGACCTGAAGAGGTACTCTAACTTGCCTTCAAGATCCTGGAAGGGACGAAGGGGCTCTTTGTGGCGCCGGGGTCCGAGTTCAAATCCCTCTTTAGTGATGGCAGTAGCGCCCGCCTGATCATAGCCGGGGAGTCTTACGATATGCTTGTGCCTCACCCGATATATGACGGCTTGATGGCGGGCAATGCCATTGCGGATGCTAACGTGACCTCTGAAGCGCAGTCGGCGGCCCCGGAGCGAGAGGGCGTCGATGCTATGATTACCAACGCCGCAACAGCCGGGGCAGCGGGAACCGGGAGGCCACCGACCATGGAAGGGTGTATTACCGGGCCCTCCAGGGCCCTAAAGGCCACACTTGGCGGTTGACGAGAGCCTGCCGCCTGCGGAGATGAAAGAGAGAGGTTGTAGCGCGATGCCGGAGTTGCAGAAGATAACCCCATTCCTGTGGTTTGACGGCCAGGCGAGGGCGGCTGCGGAACTGTATGTATCCCTGTTCCCCGATTCCAGGATAGTGAGCAGTTCGCCACTGCCCTCGGGCCCGGCCGAGGGAGCGGCCGTTGTCTCATTCGTTCTGGCCGGGCAGGAGTTCACCGCGCTGGACGGCGGGCCGATGTTCCAGTTCTCTCCGGCCATATCCTTCGTGATCAACTGCGACTCACAAGCGGAAATAGACCACTTCTGGGAAGGCTTGTCGGAAGGTGGGCAGAAGGAACAGTGCGGGTGGCTGCGGGACAGTTTCGGCGTGTCGTGGCAGATAGTTCCGGTACAGCTGGAGGCCTTGTTGGAGGCCAATCCGGAGGGAGTGATGTCGGCATTGATGGAGATGGGGAAGATAGACCTGGCGGCACTGGAATCTGCAGCCGGGGGATAGTAAACTGCCTTAAAAGTAGACTGATAACCTTTGGGAGGAGTTGTTTATGGCTACCAAGCGTATGGGTGAAGCATACTGGGGCGAGGAACTGCATGTGCCCCTGTCCACCGACGGGCAGGTGACGGCGTACGTGTGGCCGCTGCGCATCCTGTCAATCAGGGGAACGAGTTGCGGGGGTCCCACCATCGGCGTGGACGTCGGTAACGAAGAGGTGCTGCGATTTGACTGCCACGCCGACCGGGGCCACTGGCACACGGGCGGCTACGACCGGCTGGGTACGCCCGGCAATTCCCACGTGGACTTCCCTGAAGGAGTGGCCACGGTGGAGGAACAGGTGGCCTGGTCGCTGCGGCACCTGAGGGATAGGGTTTGTGAACTGTTGGCCCAGTCGGAGCAGGAAGAGGGCTCCCGGAAGGTGGAGTCCTACCTGTTGGAGACGGGGCTGATCAACCTTCGCAACCACATCGAGAAGAACGCCTACCTGCGGAAACGGGCCATAGACGAAGCGGTTATCGTGGGATAGGCGGTAACGCCTTACCGATACCCCCTCAAGACAATTGCGGGACAGGTCCTATACGAGAGACCTGTCCCGCTTGCTGTTTCCCAACCGGGCCCGATGAGGGCTGCTGGAACACCTGGAGACCATCTCAAAACCATCAGCGAATGTCATGTGGGTGCGTTCCACCCGTATGACGCTATGGATTTTCGCCCCTATCCTGACCTTCCCCAGTCAGGGAGAAGGGATTTTTGAGATGGAGTTATTTAACGCTATAGCCTTCCCCGAATTCGTACTCCTTACCACCCAAGGTTACTGTAGCCGCTCGTTGCAAGTTCCAGTGGTAAGAGAGGTTTGTGTCTAACGAAGTCAGCGGCGAATATGCACTCAGATCCGTAGGCGGACTCAGGAAGAAGGGCAACAAACCAGGGTTAAAGGTGCCGGTGGGATCGTACAGCGACCAGCTCTTGGTGGCGTTGTCGAAGTAGGCCACCCATTGAAGGTTACCGGCCAGGGGCGCAACGGTATTGACTATGGGTGAGCCGGGGGGCACGACCGGACCGGAGGGGGGAGCCTGAACCGTGAAGCCAGTAGTTGCGGAGTCGGACCCTGCTGTCACTGTCAGGTTGTAACTGCCGGCAGACACATCGGGCACGACGATAGTGGCATAGAAACTGCCCAGGGAGTCGACGGTGACCGGGGGAGCCGGCGAAGCGGTAACCCCGCCAAAACTCACCGCGCCAACGGGTGAACCGGGGGCAAAGTCGGTACCGGCCACGGTAAGGCCCGTCCCGGGCTGCCCGCTGCCAGGGTTAACGCTGACGGACGGGTTCCTGACTGGGGCCGGCGTGGCGGTGGGCACGTTGGGCCGGATAATAACGGTAGGCGTAGGCCTGGGCAAGGGGGTCGCGGTGGGTTCGGGAGCGGGCGCGACCGTGGGTTCTTCGGTAGGCGGCAGCGTGGGCTCCGCGACGGGCGCGCGCCCACCAGCACCAAACCGGCTGCCAGGCACTACTACCAGGGGAGTAGACACGGGCCCAGACGGCTCGGCTACGGGCTCCTGTGCAGGCAGCGGCGGCAAAGTGGGCGGCGGCTGGACCGGGGGAGCAGCGATTACTACCGGAGGAGTCGTAGGTGGCGGCACGGGAGTGGGATCCTCTCCTCCACAGGCGCCCAGAGCCAGCAGAACCACACAGCTAATCGTTAAATATATAAGGACTACGGGCAAACGATGTGCCTTCACCCCTCCACTACTCCCAAAACCCATTTTTCCCTCCATGACAATCAAGACAATAATGTTATGTAATCAACACCGACTTATTTTAACTTTGCAAGGCCTACCTGACAATTCCCGCCATTTGCGAGAATTGGCAGAAAATCCAGCGCCTGTTCGGTTTGATGAGCCATCCTGCTCTGCACGGCAACACTCAGGCGCAGGCCGGAATCCAAATGCTCCGGAGAGTGGATACCGGCTTTCGCCGGTATGACGCGTACTAACTGTCAGTCATCGCTTCAATCCTGTCCAGCTACCAGGACCACGGAAGGAGTCTCAGGAGTCCGCAACTTGGCCAGGCGAGGGAAGCTGCAGTTGCCATTGCCTACAGGCCGAGCATCTCCTCAAGGTTCTTCCAGAGGATGGCTTCCTTCTCCTCCCTGGTAAGGCTTTCCAGGCCCAGAATCCACGAAACGGGCCAGTCGATCTGCATATCTGCCGGCCAATCGGTGCCAAACACGACACGGTCGGCACCAACGCAGTCAATCAGGTACCGCAGGTCTTCCTCGCTGTGAGTCAGACAATCGTAGTAAAAGCTGCTCAGGTATTCGCTGGGGGGACGGTTGATGTTCACCCGCGCCTCGGAGCGGACCTGCCAGCCTCGATCCATGCGGCCAATACCGTAGCAGGCGTACCCGCCGCCATGGCACAGACAGACCCGCAAGTCGGGGAACCTGTCCATAACACCGCCGAAGACGAAGGAGGCGAAGGTGACGGCCCTGTCGGCCAAGTTACCGATGGTGTTGGACAAGTGGTAATTGTTATTGCGAGGGCTGACCACCGTGGGACCGTCCTGGTGGATCAGCATTACGGCGCCCAGCTGTTCCGCGGCCTCCCAGAGGGGGAAGAACTCGGGGTTGTCGTAGGTCTTGCCGTTGACATTGTCGCCGATCATGGCGCCCTTCAGGCCGAGATCGTTAACGGAGCGCTCCAATTCGGCAACAGAGGCAGCTATATCCTGCATGGGCAGGTTGGCCAGGCCAGAAAAGCGTTCAGGGTACTGCTTAGTCAGGCCGGCAACGTAGTCGTTGCACTCCCGATCCATGGCAACAACGGTATCCAAGTCGCCATCATAACAATATAGGAAGGAGTGGGTGGACAGAATGTGAATGTCCACGCCCAGAGAATCCATATCCTGGATCCGCTCCTCAGGCGTCCACATCCCCCTGGGCGTATAGCCCTGGTATCTGCCGGCCACCTGGCCGGGGCTGAGGGAAAAGTAGCCGGTCCCTTCTCGCATTGCCTTGAGGCAGTTTTCGGGGGTTATGTGGGCGTGAATGTCGATGCTGCGCATGATCCAAGCGCTCTCCATAGATGTAATTGGAAATTCAGGCCTTATGTGAACCGGCATTCAGCCTACGGGCAAACCGGAATGGTGTCAACCGGAAGAGTAGGGAGGGTAGGGCATCGGCGTGGCCCAGGCCGACCCGCCATTACCTGCTTGCAGTTCCCCCAACTTCTACCAACAAGGGTCCGCATCCTTGTCGTTTTTTTGTGTTCCGCGCCATTTTGGGCCGTTTTGGGCCGTTTCGTATCTGAGAGCGGGGGCGGACAACGGTGAAACGGGCCAAACTGTGGGCCGGCATCCTGGGAATCCCTAGCTGTGTCCCCGCGTTTCCCGGGCCATTTTGGGCCGTTTTGGGCCACTTGGGGGCCCCCTCCCCTCGCCCTGGATTCCGGACTTGATCCGGAATGACGGGTTGCCTCCGACGGGTAAGGACCGACGGGTTGCCCCTCACGGGTTGGCCCCGACGGGTTGCACCCTACGGTGGATTAATTCCTTACGTGGTTGCGAACCAGCGGGCCCAGAGCAGGGACAGGTCGGGCTTGGGCGCCAGGGGCGGCAGTTCCCGCGTCAGCAGATCGTCGTACTTGTTCTCCCAGACTCAGGGCAGCAGGTCCTGTACCATGCGGCGGGCTTCGGGTATCTCCCCCGCGTCCCTGACCTTGTCCAGGTAGTTGTGCAGGCGAATCCAGGTGGTGAGCCGGAAGCCCTGGTCGGCGATGCGGCGGATGATCTCCAGGGGCTTGGGGG
>JAPPLU010000029.1 GCA_028874075.1 Chloroflexota bacterium | reverse complement strand
TCTCGCCTAAATATGATCAAAACCCTTGACATTCAAGACAGTTGCTGAGCTTGCCAAAGGGACTAAGGCGGTAGCAGGAACACGACATCGCGAGTGATGGGTTATAGGGCTGCCCGCCGGGAGAGGTTCCGCCGGGGGGAGATATACTCTTCCCTTGCAAGGTGTTGAGATTTGCACCGGTCGTTATAATCGCTTTAAGCTCGGACTTTCAGCAGGAGGAATGATCATGTCAAGACTAACGCCTATAACCAAGCGGGAGCAGGTGAGCGGAGACGCTTTGGCGGCCTTCGACGCCATCATAGAGTCCAGGAACTCCATCAACGGGCCTCATTCGATGATGATGTATGCACCGGAAGTTGCCCGCTGTTCTACAGCCCTCAGCGACGCACTGCGCTTCGGGGGAAATCTGTCCGATCACGACACAGAACTGGCGATAATTACGGCTGCCCGTCACTGGGATTGCGACTATGTATGGGCCTCTCATTCCGCCGCAGCTTTGCGGGCGGGGGCCAGGCCTGAGGCGGTGGAGATAATCGCCAATGGGGGCAGCCTGGAAGGTCTCACCAAAGAAGAGGCGACAATCGTGCGCTACGGACGGGAATTGATGGACAACCACCAGGTCTCCCAGGAGACTTTCGATGCAGCCCTGGCGCAATTTGGCGAGGCCAATACCATCGTTATGGGAGCGCTGATGGGCTACTATTCGTTCATCAGTTGCACTTTACTCGGCACTGACATGCGCCCGGCCGAAGGCTCCCCTGTTTTGCCGAAGCGGGCATAGCGGGCATAGATCGTAGCGGCACGTCAAAGGGGGCACGAAAGACTGCCCGTGGACCGTATGAAATGTCAGAACCGGAGACGCTGGAGCGGACCACAGGGGCCGCTTCGCTGGCCGATTCCTGGCGACTGAAAACCGTGCCGTCCACCCGCCTCAAGGCTGATGGTCTACCTCCGGAGGGTGGGGCGGACGTACTACCGGAAATTGGGGAGCAGACCCACCAGGGTTTGCCAACTGTGGGCTGTTCGGCGAGGCAGCCCACAGGCCCGGTTGACCGCGCAGACCGGCAACCTGGTGCCGAAGGCCGGACTCAGTGTACTTTGAGACTATCGCAAGGTAGTCGGTGAAATGCGTGGACGCTTTCCGCTTTCATGCCGCCTCGCCTTTTCGCCTCATTCCCTCGGAAGCCTCAGGACACCCCCAACCTTCCTCCGCCAAAGGGGAAGGGACTGTTGAGATAGGTTCTTAGCCCCGAAATCCCCCTCAGGAACTCTGCCCCTTGGCCGGCGAACCAAGCATGTCTCGACGTTCAATGTCGCAGGCGGGCGCCTTAATGTCGAAAATTTCCTGGAGGCTAACTCCCGGCCACCCAGTCGGCGACGCGTTCACCGATCATGATGGCGGTGGCGTTGGTGTTGGCGCGGGTTACCTGGGGCATGATGGAAGAGTCGGCGACCCACAGGCCGTCTACGCCGCGCACCCGGCACTGCTGGTCGGTAACGGCCATGGCATCGCCGTCGGGGCCGATGCGGCAGGTGCCGGATACATGCCGGGAGCTTCCGAGGGTCTGGCGAATCCAGGCATCCAGATCGGCGTCGCTGGTAAGGGTGTCGTCGTCGGGGGCAATGCGTCCCTCGGAGATACCCTGGTAGGCGTCGGACTCCAGGATGCTGCACGCCAGCCGCACCGCGTCGCGCATCCGGCGCATATCGTTCTCGTTATGCAGGTAACGGTAGTTGATAGAAGGCTGCACCGTGGGGTCGCCCGACTGCAGGCGCACCCAGCCGGTGCCTTCGGGGAGCTCCAGGGCACAGGCGATGCGGGCGGTGCCCGAAGGCACCATCTCACCGGTCATCACATTCCAGACCGCCAGGGTGTGCAGCATGACGTCGTTGGGGTGGGACGGCGGCTCGGAGGTTACCCGCAGGCCGAAGCGCAGGGCTTCGGCGTTGGCCGTCAGCCGGACGTCCTGATTAACCCTGAATGAGACCGATCCCATGGGATGGTTGAACAGGTTCTGCCCGACACCGGGGGAGTCCACCAGGACCGGGACGTTGTTCTGTTCCAGTTGGTCACGGGGGCCGATGCCGGACAGCATCAGGATGTGGGGTGACTTGAGAGCCCCGGCGCACAGCACCACGCGGTTACCCTGGACGGTGAAAATATCTCCTCCGCTCTCCACCTCGACGCCGGTGACCTTGCCGTCCTCGATAACCACACGGCGGGCGAATACGTTGCCGCGAATGGTGAGATTGAGGCGGTGGCGGGCGGGCGTGAGGTGGGTGACGTTGGTGCTCATGCGCCAGCCATTGCGGTTGTTCATGGGAATGGCGCCAATGCCGCCGGAGTCGGGTCCGTTAAGGTCGTGGTTGGCCGGGTAGCCCCGCTCCATGCAGGCATCGTAGAAGGCCTGCTGCACCGCCGGCCACTCCTCGTCCTCGCGACGGACAATGGGGATTGGGCCTTCGGTGCCGTGGAAGTCGTCCTGGATGTCCAGGTCGGTTTCGGCCTTGCGGTAGTAGGGCAGGACTTTAAGGTAGCCCCACTCAGGATTGCCAAAGTGGGATTCCCAGCGCTCGAAGTCCTCGGGCAGGCCGCGCAGGTAGACCTGGCCGTTGATGGAGCCGGAGCCGCCAATAACCTTGCCCTGGGCGATGTTTATCTCACCCTGCTGGTCGTTGATGACGCCGCGCAGGTTCCAGGAAACCGCCGAGCCGATGGCTTCGCCCTCGGACGAGTGGCCGTTGCGGACGGGTTCGGGGAGCTGCTCCGGGTCGGCGTAGTCCTGCCCCGCCTCCAGCAGGAGCACCGAGCGATTGGGGTCTTCCGACAGCCGACTGGCCACCACGGAACCGGCGGAACCGCCGCCGATTACAATAACGTCGTATTTCATCACCGTTCCTCGCTGACGTCGCAATGTGGCGTCGATTCTACACCCTGCCGCGCTGCGAGCCAAACCCACCGGCTATCAGCGCTGTTGACGCTGCTATGCAGCTATTCATCACTTAACCGATAGCATGGGCAGTGTGGCAGAGGGAGATTCCCACAGCGTTTGAAACATGGAACAGTACAGGGCAATGAGCAGGGGCGGTTCGGGAGGACAGAAAGTCGCCTGTGGAGCGTAAATCCAGGCCACCGGTCTTACGCCAGCAAGCGGGCCAGCACCGGCGCTTAATAGGTCAACGCTGACATGGCCGAGCGCAAGGTAATCTTCAACAACTTTCCGATGACAACCTTCGGATAAAGCGGGCTTTCAGTCGTCTCGAATCTTCCAGGGACTGGAAAAGTCTCTCGATGGACCGCCGCTTCCGTCAACAGCCTCGCTGCTCCGGCGGGGCAGCATGCCGGAGCAGCGGACATTCAGGTTCGGGTCAGCCCGCGGGAAGCGGGACCGTGTAGCCGGCGGGACAGGCTCTACGGTTCATTGGGCACGTCGGGCTGGTCGTCATAGTAGCGCGACATGAAGAGCAGCCCGTCATAGCGGACACCCCAGCTGTGTGCGTACAGGGTCTCCGAAGACCTGACGTTGGGGAAGATATAGCTGATCCAGGCGCCCTCCTCCGTTATAGCCGCCATTTCCTGTCCAATCTGCCGATCGCTCCGTGTAGCGAGGTCATTCAGGTTGGTGCCTATGAGATGTTTGCCGAGATGGGCGACACGGAGGATATTGGTCTCATCCACCAGCGTCAGGCCCCACTGGCCATCAATACTGTCCAGGCTGTTGTAGTGGGCGATTGTGGCCTCCAGACCATTGTTCCGGTAGTAATCGATGGCCTGCTGCACATAATCGACAGTCTGGCCGGCGGGGTCGTCAACCCGCACGTAGTAGCCGGAGGCGAAGAGCATTCCGTCGCGTCGCACGGCGTAGGAAACCTTGGGTACCTCCTTCAAGGTTACCGGGTGGGGCCAGAGGTATTCCACCCAGATCCCCTGATCGCTGGCCTTGGCCAACTCTTCGCCCAGTTCGTAGCCGTCGGAACCCCTTACGTCCTTGATATCCGTACCAATAAGTCGCGGCAATAAGGGGTGGATGTGATATATGTCCTCGGCGTCGGTGGCAAAGAGATACCATTCGCCCTCGAAGCTGGCGACGCTGTTGTAATAGTTGAGCAAGGACTCCAGGCCTTCACTCTCGTAACGTTGCACTGCCTGGTTCACGTACTGGATGGTGTATTCCCTTGGGTCAGCATCCCGCCAGGCCGGCGGGCCGGTTTCGGGTTCGCCGGCGTAATAGCCGGAGGCGAAAATCAGTCCGTCGTGCCGGACGGCCCAGGTAACCTTTTGTTGTTCCTTCCGGGAAACGGGGTGGGGCCAGAGGTATTCCACCCACACGCCCTCCTCGTTGGCCAGGTAGGGCTATCGCATGAATAGAGGTGGAGAGCTAGAATAGGGAAAACCTGGGG
>JAPPLU010000086.1 GCA_028874075.1 Chloroflexota bacterium | reverse complement strand
CGCCGTACACCCATTCGACCCTTCCGCCCGCCATGTACCGGACGATATCGATGAGGTGGCTGCCGTTATGGGAAAGACCGCACTGGCCGTAGCCCGTCACCTGGACGATCTCACCGAGTTCGTCTTCTTCGATCATGGTCCTCGCGTGGGAGAAGAAGGGATGCCAGCGCCGCGCGCAGTTGATGGCCAGGGCGACTCCGTGCCTCTCACAGGTCTCCACCATGTCATCCGCCTCGGCCAGGGTCAGGGCGATGGGTTTCTCGGCCCAAATGCCCTTCACGCCGGCCCGGGCGGCGTCCTGCACGATCTGCGACCGGATCCGGGCCGTGGTGCAGACGCTGAGCAGATCGATACGCTCCTGCTCAAGCATATCGCGGTAGTCGGCGTACAGGTGACCGTCTTCGATGCCCCAGCGCTCGCCGAAAATCGAACGCTGCTCGTCGTGGGGGTCCGCCCCGGCGACCAGGTCCACCTCAGACGCGGCGTGGTAGGAAGGCGCGTGGCAGTAGGGCAGGAAGATGGATCCGCCCTGGTCGATCTCGTCGTCGAAGGTGCTGCCCATGCGGCCGAGGCCGATCACGGCGGCGCGGTATCTGCTGGCCATCTCTCCTCCGTGTCATCCGGTTAAATCCGGGTGATTTCCGGTCCCGATCGGTATATGCCTGCCAGACTGTCGGGTGGGACCCTTCGATACCATGTACCGGTTGTATTTTGACGGCATGTACCGATTATATTATGACGGCACAGGATGGCGGACAAGCAACAAATAGGGAATTACGTACGTAAGTAACATCACTTTCTGTTGAACCATGGAAGCAACCGGTCAAATCTATTGACAATACCCCGTTCGTGTTCCGATTTTAGAATCACAAACGACTTAAATCTATTGAATCCCCAAGGGGTTTCCTATGGTAACTGAACATACCAGAAATCAAATATGGCAGGAGATGATGGATGCGTCGGCTTACGTTCGATATTATGAACGGTTATTGAAAAGAGACCGAACTTGGTATATATCAATCCGGACTGCGTTGTTGGTCTCTCCGCTTGGTGGCAGTCTTGCGTTTATAGCCTTGGCCCCCAATTGGGTTCAAATTACTCTGGGCGTCGTAATCTCGATTATAGTAGGAATTGAATTCGTAACCAACTTTGCCAAACGGGTTTCAGTGTTGAATACAACATTGGTATCATGTACAGAGATAGAACAAGAATGGGAGGATTTATGGAATAAGGTTGAGACCTTCAGCATAGACGATGTAACCGCAAATGAAAAAATCCGTTATCTAAAACAACGAGAATTGCAAGCTACCAGCCACGTCAGCCAAGCGGATGTAAAGGAGGCACCTTTTCTTAAAGAGGAGATTTGGAAAGAAGCATATGATGTGGCAGAAGGGAGATATAAAACCAATGGCTAAAGATCGCCAGTCGCCACCACCATCAACCAAGAGTTTACCTTCAAGGCCCCCGAACCCTAAACCGCCGTCTCCGCCACCAAGACCATCTCATCCACCCAAGACCCCACCGTCGCCGAAGAAGTGACTGTAACGCCGTTCGTGATTCAAACCGAACGGCGTTTTGCTTTGTTGGACAAATAGTTTTAACCATTGATACTGACGTATAACTCCAACCGATACAACATCCCACGTACTACCTCCGTCCTGCACGACCGGCCCAGAATCGTCCCCACGAATCCAGGTAGTCGGAACTGCTCCAGGCCTTGTCCTTCCCCACCCCCGAGATCACTTCGATGCCGAGTTCCCTGCAAACGCTCCACTCGGGGATATTGGACATGTCGGTCCGGTCACCGCCCTTGGTGAACACGCGGGGCCGGATCACCCTCAGGGCCTCGCAGACCGTATCGTCGTCTTCTATTTCAAAAGGAATGACGTAGTCCACGCCGCGGATACAGGAGACGACCTGGCAACGGGCCCTGAGATCCATGAAGGGCTGGCCCTTCTTGCGGCGAAGAAACCCGTCGCCGTTGACGATGACGACCAGGGTATCGCCATGGGCCGACGACTCCAGCAGGCAGGAGACGTGGCCGGGATGGAGCGGATCGTACCCGCCGGAGGTGGCCACGATGGCGCCCAGGTCTTCTCCGGCCTTCAGGTCTGGGAACTTATCGAGGTCGACGATACGGGCTGCGTTTCGTGTATGTTGCGGCATGGTCCGGGATGATGGTTGGGGCAGGGGACCCGGAATCCTGCTCAGAAGTCCAGGGTCTGCGTGATCTGTTGCCTGTCGAAGACCAGGCTCTTCTTCTGGCCGTTGGCGTTGACGTGCACGAGATTGACCTGGTCTTCGTAAGTCTCGAGGAGCAGTGTATTCGTCATGGTCATCGATTCCAGCACCGGGATGTTCTCGACCTCCACGTAACACCAGATCGCGTCCGGGTCTATTTCCTTACCGAGAAAGGCGGCGCTGACGCGACGACCGTTTATCTCGATGACGACGTGGCGCGCGAGATACCGGCCGATGTAGAGATCCGCCTTCTCGGACTCGCGCTCCGTGCCCAGGTGCAGCCGTTCCGTGCCCATCGCTTCCAGGGCCAGTTCCAGGTCGTCCATGAAGATACGAAAAGACATCTCCAGCGCGCCGGTATCGGGGTTGTGATCGACCTGGCAGACGCTGATGTAGAACGGATGGGCCGCGTGGCGCGGTGCGACCAGCGAACGGGCTGCGCCTTCCGTGGCATCCGCCATAAGGAGTCCTCCGGCCAGTAGCGGACCGGCCAGGGCAATCCAGGTGTTTCCCCTGTTCATTCGGCTCCTCCCACATGGCGGCACGACAATCGGGCCGTCCCTGAAAATCGAAGTTATCCGATTTCCGCAAGGCAGGCAACTCGAATCTCGCGCCGGATCTTGCCCGCTGTTTGCCCCGGCTCAGTGTCTACGGGTGTTCACCACCGCGCTTTCGGCCGGACCGCAAACGGACGTCGACCGGATTAAAGAAAAACCACCATAAACCACATAATATTAAGAAAATATCACATTATAATCATATTCACGATCATAAAATAGTTGACATTAAAGTTTAATTCGTGTATATAAATAGAATAACCCCAATTGCCAGGCAGCACCCCGATGTAGCTGGATATCCCGAACGACATTACAAATAGGAATACCCACTCGCCCTCCCGGACGGGTTCGGTGTGGCGTCCCCGCAGGAGTATGACATGCGTGTATTGCTCATGCTGATCGTCATGTTCACGTTGGCATGTGGCGATGACGACAAGCCGACGGCCCCGACACCGGATCCGGAACCTGATCCCGCCGCCAGACTGATCGGTACATGGAAATACACGGGGAACGATTTCTATACCAAAGTGGTTGCCAACCTGAGGGAGCACCTTATTGGGGAGGGCCTGACGACGGGCCAGACCGACATGGTGGTATCCGACTTGCTTGGTGATCCCAATGAAACGTTCTCCCTCACACTGGACTTCAGGACAGACGGCACGGTGATTGTCGATAACGAACAGACTGACCGTTACCGGGTGTCCGGCAATCAGATTACCGTCACGTCATCAGACGGTGAGACCTTTACCGTGAATTTCGAAGTTTCGGACACGACACTTACGTTGCGTTATCCGGTAGCTCCGCTGTTGGCCACCGTGGGTCTGAATGCGGAGGACGAGGAGGAAGCGGAACTGCTGAGGGCCATGTTGAAGGGCATTGAGTTCATGACCATGTTCTTCTCAAAGGTGTAACTGGCATTCTGCCGGTCAAGTTGGAGTCTATATCGCATTCGGCACAGTCAAGGTATTCAATCATTCACCGATTTATGGTTTAGCAATGTAAGGAGATCCGAATAGTAAGAAAGCGTATTCACCTGAAGTTATGGGGGTAATAGGATATGAAGCGGTTACTTTTTCTCCTGGTTGCCATACTCTTGAATGGCTGTGTTGAAGGTCCAGCAGGTCCAGCAGGGTCACCGGGTCCAGCAGGCCCGCAGGGCGTAGCGGGTTCTCAGGGTATACAGGGTCCACAGGGAGAAAAAGGAGAACAAGGCACGACGGGTCCGCAAGGTCCGGTGGGACCCGCAGGATCACAGGGACCAACAGGTCCGCAGGGAGAGCAGGGTCCGCAGGGAGAGCAGGGCGCCCAGGGAGAGCAGGGTCCGCAGGGAGAGCAGGGCGCCCAGGGAGAGCAGGGTCCGCAGGGAGAGCAGGGTCCGCAGGGAGAGCAGGGCGCCCAGGGAGAGCAAGGCGCCCAGGGAGAGCAAGGCGCCCAGGGAGAGCAAGGCGCCCAGGGAGAGCGGGGTCCAGCAGGTCCGCAGGGTCCAGCAGGTCCGCAGGGTCCAGCAGGTCCGCAGGGTCCAGCAGGAGAGCCGCCTCCTCCAGAGCCGCAGGGTCTGTCACGGTTTTTGTGTAACTGACTGTTTCATGTGATGGGCACTCTG
>JAPPLU010000020.1 GCA_028874075.1 Chloroflexota bacterium | reverse complement strand
AGGGCATCGAGATCGTGGAGGACGAGGCGGTCCTGACGTATACTATCCCCATGCCGCAGGACGGGGTGACGAAGGAGTCTGCCTCGGTTCTTGATTTTGTCCAGTCCGGCCCACCAGACTTGACGGAAGACAGTACCGAGGAGTGCAAAGCCAACTCCTCGGCGTCTTTTCCCCCTATCGGACTATCATCCGGCATGGGGATCGTATAGCGCACCAAAGCCCCGCCGGGTTCCACCACGATCTCCCTGACGAAGGACTCTATGAAAGCCCGCCGCTCGGTGAGCTCGCTCTCGTTCAGATACCGGCTCAGGTCCTTGCAGTAGGCGGTGATGGTTTCCACGTCGTCCAGCACGACTCGGCGCTGGGACAGCAGAACCCTGGCCTCTTCCGCTGTGGCCACAAGTTTCTCCTGCCGCTCCCGGTGATCCCGGATGCGGGGCTTGAAATCCTCGATGTCCAGGTCGGTGGTCTCGGCCAGGTTGTAGAGCCGCTCCAGCCGCCGCTTGACGTCGGCCAGCTCCGCCTCGGCGGTCTCCAGCCTCTGCCGCTGCTCCCGGGCGATGCCATCCATCTCCTCGTCCACCAGCCTGACCAGCTCCCGGATGTTGGACTCGGTGAGCACGTTCTCCCGAATCTTCCCCACCACCATCTCCTCAAAGCGCCTTGCGTTCAGCCTGGGACAGTCGCAGGCCCCGCTGCCCCGTTTCATCAGGGACTGGCAGACGTAGTAGGCGAACTGCCCGCCCTTGGAGTCCTGGCCGGACATGGCCCGGCGGCAGGCGCGGCACTTGACCAGGCCGCTGAGCAGGTAGGAGCTTCCGACGCGGCGGGGATGAGCCTTCTTGGGAGCGCGGGAGCGCATCTGGCGGTTCACCTTCTGGAACTGGGTCCTGGTGACGAGGGCGGGAAATGCCTTCTCCACCCGCACCGGCTCCTCCTTGTCCCTGGCGCCTCCGCCCCAGAGCAAAGTGCCGGTGTAAGCCTCGTTTCTCAGGATGATGTGGACGCCGTTCTTGGACCAGGGTCGGCCGGTGGGGTTGGCGATGCCCTCGTCATTGAGGGTGCGGGTGATCTCCAGGATGCCCTTGCCTGCCTCGGCCATATCGAAGATGCGTTTCACCACCGGGCAGGTGTCCGGGTTGGGTTCCAGGGTGGGGCGCTTCTTAGCCCCGTCCTGGACCATCAGCTTGCGATAGCCGTAGGGTACCCGGCTGGCGACCCAGAAGCCCCGGGAGGCAGCCTCCCGCATCCCTCGCCGAACTTCTTCCGCAAGATTTTCCGAGTAAAATTCGTCCACGGACTCGATGATGGCCTCCATCAGCTTGCCGGTGGGGGAGTCGTCGGCGTGCTCGGTGATGGATACCACGCGGACTCCCTTGCGCCGCAGCATGGACTTGAAGGCCACCGCGTGCTCTCGCTTGCGGGTGAAGCGACTGAATTTCCAGACGAGAATCTCCTTGAACGGGGCCTCCGGCTTGGCCGCCTCGTCCAGCATCCGGCGGAACTGGGGCCTATCGGCGATCCTGCCGCTCTCGGCCTCGTCCACGTACTCCCGTGCAATGGAGTAGCCGTTGCGCTCGGCGTAGTCGCGGAGCGCCCGCATCTGGGCAGCGACGGAGAGGTCCACGTCCTGGCGGTCGCTGGACACCCGGGCGTAGAGGGCCGCCGGTATCAGGTCAATTCCATTACTCATTGATTTCACCTCGATCATTCTCTTCGGGTTCGGCCTGGCGTGATCGCAGCCGTTCCAGGCGCTCCTCACGGCGCAGTTCCCGGTCTTCCATGTACAGGCGTAGGGCCTCCCGCACCAGTTCGCTCATGTCGCGGCCCTCTTCCTCCTTCACCCGCTGCACCTCCTCGAACATCTCCGGCGGCAGCGAGAAGGTGATGGTCCTGGAAATGCGGCGTGGCGGCATGGTCTCTCTGATTGATTGCTGATATATTAGATTGTCTTACTAGCCATCATCCCACCTCCGGCTGGCCCGGTCAAGGCCCGGCGGTCACACCCCATAGCGTTCCCTCCAGTAGCCGGCCCATACCTCCGTCTCTTCAGGCAGGCTTCTCACCACCCCTTCCAGCAGCAGCGATGGCGAGACCATCCTGAACTGAGAGTCCGGGTCCTTCAGGCAGGCCCGCATCACTTCTTCCACCGTCCCCAACCGGGGAAACCGGCGGGCCAGGGGCGGGGACGTTACGGCACGGCCATCGGAGATGAGCCGGTAAGGCCGGTTGTCCTCCGGCGCCACGACCACCACCTTGGCCTCGTCAACGTCCAGTTCCCCCGTCCGCACCATGCGGTCGGCCAGGAGACGTTGCCGCATGATCTGGTAGAAGGGTTCATAAAGGAAATCGTCCAGGTCCGGGGCGGTCTCAGGATTGAAAGATGAGAACGGAGCGCGGTAAGGGTCGGCGTATCTTCTCCTGCGAGTGTCGCCCGCTTTGCCGTCGCCCTTGAACTCCGGCCGGGTGCGTAGGTACTGCTCAACGTACTTCCATTCCATCAAGTAGGCACGCCTGCGTCCCGACGCGGTTTCGGCTACCAGGAAGGCGTCTACGCTCGTGTTCTGGGCGCCCCTGGTAACCCCTCCCTCCAGGGAGTGGGGAAGGCCCAGCCACTCGAACTCCACCGGAGTGACGCGCCCGTCGTGGGCGATGTCAACCACGACTCGCACGTCATCGTCCAGCGCGCCGAGCGCCGCGACCAAGGCTCCCGGGATTCCCGCCAAAGGCAACAGGAAGTTGACGCAGGCCACCTGGGAGCTGGCCATGTTGCGGGTGGGACCGTCGATGTTGGTGTCATCCCTGCTCCTGGGGTTCCTCCACCACTTGATATGGCGTTGGCGGAAGAAGTCGATGGCCTTTCCGCCCCGTATGCCTGGGAACAGGTTCTCCTCCTCGTGACCCAGGGCCAGCAGGTGGGAGTTGCGCATTCCCTTGTCGTCCATTGGACGCTTCGCCTCGCTACTGATGGTCGCGGAGTCGCGGCGAAAGCACGCCTGCCTCGCTTTGGCGGCGCGGTCGAAGGCTGTTCTGGAGAATCGTTGCTGCATCTGTCTCACCCCCGGTCAACTGCCAATCTTGTATTCTGCCCCCCGGTCTGCGAGCTTGGGCCTGCTATGGTCCCAACTCGGTCGGCATAGTCCGGCAGCGCCCGCATCTGGACAGCCACCGGCAAGTCCACGTCCTGGCGGTTGCTGGATACCCTCGCGTAGAGGGCCGCCGGTATCATGTCGTTGCGTTCACTCAGATTGATTTCACTTGGAGCCTGTGAACATTCAGTCGAGTACCGGGTTGAAAATCCACATCACCGCCGTCATGACCCAGAATGTGAACCATAAACTGATAATGAAGCAGGTGGCCAGAAGAAGCCACAGGATGATGGACTCCCTGGTCCATCCGACGTTTCCCTTTATGGGGTCATATCCGCATTCGGGGCAGACCGCCTTGCTGTTCCTCCAAAGAACGAGACCGACGACAGCCCATAGGGCTACGCCGATCAACAACAGCGCTACGGCTATCACTGATAGGCCAGTCCATGCGGCCCACCCTTTAACAGGAAATGGTGGCCGAATGGGATTTACCGTCCTAAGGCACCGTGGGCAATGACTGGCCCGTGAATGTAGGGATTCGCCGGTGGCGTTCACATTATTTCTCCCGTTCGCAGGGAACCCGGTATCCGAATGTCCAGAGGCCATACTTGCTACGTGATCAGCCACCAGGCCACCAGGACGGTGACGGCCAATAGCACGACCAGCACGGCGACGGCGATGCCCAGCCGGGCAACCCAGCGCCTGGCCCTCTGGTGGCCGTCCTGCTCCCGCACCAACACTTCTTCCAGCTTGCGGTACTCCTCTATGGCGGTGTCCGTCTCGGACCGGGCCCTGTCCCTCTCCTGCTCCAGCCGGTCCGCTTCCTCGGCAAGGTCCCCCACCGTCCGTTCCAGTTGTTGAACCCTGGCCCTGGCCTGCCGCAGCAACTCCCGGTCGCTGGGGTAGCGCGGTCCCGGCAGCTTCACGTACACCCGCCGGCCCTCTCTCCCCACCTCCACCTCGCCCTTGCGGATCATCCGGTCCAGGGTCGATAGCGATACCTCCAATTCCCGCGCCGCCTCCCCCTTGTCCACCCAGTGGACGTCGTCTTTGACCTTATCTGACATGTAAATCACCTCGTCAACCGTGATGCGTCAGGCGATTGCACCTGGCCCAAAATCACCCTCGTTGTTTTAGCGCCGTTTCTCACACCTGCAAGAATGCAATTTTTGATTGGTCAAGGGGAATTGCAGGGCGTTTCTCGCTTGCATCGAGGGGACATTGACACGTCGCGGCCTCCTGGCTAACCCCTGAAATCGGCCTGCTGGTGACAGTTTGCGCCCCCGGACAAGAGAGCGGGTAGATAATGCCGTATCAGCATGACTAACGTGTCTCCTGCCGACGCACCCGTCGGCGCAGTGTGTCCCACTCGTAGTCGTCCAGTTCCCACAGCGCCAGGGGCTCACGTTGTTCCCACAGGGGACGCCAGGACCGGCCCAGTATCCCCCTATAGGACAGAAGCTCCCTACTGGACACCAGGATGGGCAGCGTCATGGCCGGCATCCGGGACGCGGTGCTGGCGTAGGTCTCGGCCACCTCCTCGGTGTCCACCACGAACAGCGTGG
>JAPPLU010000021.1 GCA_028874075.1 Chloroflexota bacterium | reverse complement strand
ACTCCTTACTTCATTCCCTCACCTTACCAGCATAACTCGTCGTTGTAGTACTAGGGGGTGTCGTCAAAAGAGTCTGCTCCAGATCATCACTGCTCGTAGTTGGCAGATGGCCAGGAATGACGCTGCTCTCTTGGCATAACGGGTCGCCACACCGCGCCACTGCTTGAACTCCAGAAATCCATTCTCCACCAAATGCCGCAATCTATATAGGGCCTGGTCGTAGTCCCACTCTTCTCTTCGGTTCTTTTTCGGTGGTATCACCGGATCCATCCCCGATTCTCGGGCTGCGGCTATGATTTCATTGGTGTCGTAGGCTTTGTCCGCCAGCAGGCACTGGGCCTCTATGCCCTCTATCAGGGGAAATGCCTGGGAGGAGTCGGCTACCGTACCCTCGGTTACCGCCAGCCTTACAGGCATTCCGTGGGAGTCTATCGCCATGTGCAGCTTGCTCTTCAGCCCCCTTTTGTGCGGGCGATGGACTGATTTCCGCCTCGGGCCCCGGTGCTGTGAGGATGGGCCTTGACGTAGCTGGCGTCGATCATCAGCCATTCGAAATCGGGGCCATCAATCACCCTTTCCAGGAGACCTTCCCACACTCCCCGGTCCCTCCAGTGGCAAAACCGCCGGTGGATATTCTTCCAGTCCCCGTAGTCGGGGGGCAGGTCGCGCCAAGGAGCGCCGGTACGCAGAATCCGGCACACGGCGTCGATGAAGTGGCGACTGTCATGAGCTGGCCTTCCCTTCTTGCCCGCTCCTCCGGGCAGATGCGGCCTCAATCGCTCCCAAACGGCATCACTCATATCGTGGCGACGGTGCCCTGCTGTCATATCCCACCTTCCACACTCTCGCAGCTTAGACCAATCTATCACCCTCTCACTGTTTTGACGACACCCCCTAAGGAATGAGGATTGCGCTGTGCTCTGCTACCTGTTGCTTTTGATGTTCCTTTCTAGGGTTGCGGGTTAGGCTCACGGGACCACCAAAAGGCGTAGGATTGCCGTGTGTACCCGGTTTAGTTCCTCGTTGTCGACGGTCCCAATCAGCTCTCCGATTCGCCGGGCGGAGAGTGTTCGCATCTGGCTAACCAGGACCCAAGAGGGCCTCGGCATGTTGACCGAATGGATCTCAAGGGAGTACAGGTTTCCCGCCACCTGCGGGGTGGAGGTGATGAGGGCGACCACGACAAGGTCGGTGAAATCGTTGAACCGGTTGTTGCTCAGGATCAGCGCGGGCCTGTTGTTACCCTGTTCATGGCCAACTACTTGGGATGCGGGCTCGATGGCCACCCACCTTATCTCGCCTTTCAGTAGGCAGGCCATGTGTACATGTCCTCTTCTATGCCCTGCTCTGCCAGTGTGATCCCTTCTTCAATACAGCCTGGGTCCGGAAGCTGCGTCTCTTCTTCCAGGGGGTTCCTCTTCATGTTCTCCAAGGCCAGGACGCTGTAGACTATGCTGGTCATGGTACGGATTACGAGGGCTATGGCATCGATGGGGTCGGGGAAGTCGGCGTGGCAAATGGCCGGCCAAATTTCGGATCTGGCTATGTTGCCTGACCATTCCTTGAGTACGGTGGTCAACTGGGACTCATCGCCAAGGTCGATGGTTTCAGGGAGGAGGCGGACTAGGGTTTCCTCCATGCTGCGGACGTCGATCAGCGATCCCAGCAGGTCTTCGAGTTTCTGAATGTCCTGGCCGCTGAAGCCGTCGACGGCCAGCTGGTTCATCCAGCTGACGTGGTCCATGCTGACCAGCCTGTCCAGCCTTGGTTTCAGGGCCCGGGAGAGATCCGAGCCGGACGGAGAGGTCACCATCTGGTCTACGATGGGGCGCTCTAGGGTACCGGTCAATCTGAGTACCCCCTTTCGGTATTTAACCTTTTGTTCCAGGAATGAAAATCTTTGCCTACGTCGATCCAGAATCTCGTGCCGTTTTGCAGAAGATCGACGAGTACTTCAGTCTGAAGATGACCTCCCGGCCGAGTGTACGGAATTGAAATACTCACCGCCGGGCTCGCCAGAAGTCCATACTCTACCCCGAGATGTCCCTCCGGGGCTACCGATGATTTGCAGAAGGCAATTTATGATGGGCTTGGGCTTCGAATAGGCGTAATCACGACCCACGAGAGATATCGTGTAGAACTTGCCAACAGACGGCTTGGTGAAATCGCTCAATGTTTTCCCGATTGATCTCTGATGTATCGTCACCTGTTGAGGCGGACACTCTCTGACCCACCTGATACCAATATTCCAGATGAGACTGGACTGAATCCAGAAACGATTCGGCCGAGTGACTTTCCTGATCCAGTTCTTGAATAGCCTTAATGACAGCGCTGAGGTAGTAGGAGTTTTCGGCCAATGTGAACCGGTGGTCGGCATCAGTACTCATACTCAATTACGCTCCAATCCCGGCCCGTTCTTGGATGAGTTCCAGCCATTCGGCTACTTCCCCGTCTGGCAATTGGTCGAACTTGGCTGTTGCCTCTGCCGTGACGATTGTGATGGACCCCATTAGCCGTCCCCGGGTGTGATCTATGCTGTCGATGTCGTCATACTTGAACGATGCGATGGCGGGCTTGCTACCCCTCCAATTGCTGCAGTAAAGTAGCCGCCGATCTGTGCGTACCAATACTCCAGGCCAAGCGTGGACTTCCAGCATGTAATTGTCGGTATATGCGACAGACCGGATACGTTCCACCACCTCTCCATCTCCCAGTAAGTCAGCAATATCCTGCGGAACCATGAACTGAAGCAGTAGCTCGCGTTCCTGCATATCCAATTGCCTCAAGTAACCATCCAAGGTATTGGCCGGCGCATCCACAGGGACAGGTGAGATACCCGCCCGCTGCTGGACGTGGTGTACCCAGCCAGCCACTTTCGCTTGGTCTATCTTGTCAAATTTCTGCTCTGCCCCATCCACCCAGATTGAGAGGCTACCAAAAATCTTGCCTGTAGTGTGGGTAACATCCTCGATGCGGTTGTAGGATATGGCGATAACCAGCGGTTGGCCGAAAGTGGGCTTATGCACGAACACCAATCTGTTAGGCGTGGCCATAAGGGTGCCGGATTTCAGGTCGGCGTTTGCTTCCAGTTTTGCGCGGTAGCTATATTCGGCGCGAAAGTCATACGCTCCGCTGACCATGCGCACGGGCATTTCTTCTGCATCCAAGGCCCTAGCTAGTTGTTGGTAGTCCAACTTGCCCGTGATGCCGGACTTGGTTGCAGGGTCCAAATGGTATACCCATTCCTCCAACGTTCTGGCCTTGGCTGACTGCGGGGTGGCAGCGACAGCTTTTGTATCTTCAGGAATGCCGGAACGGAGCAGCGCCACCAAGTCGCGGCCTCGGTCCTGTCCTGCCAGCCATGAACAGTGGATCACCTCCTGCCTTTTGCCCAGATGCAGGGTAATGCGGTGGTTTGCGATACCTGGCTTCCATGACACATCGGTCAGTTGATGATATGGGAACCTTTTGATGTCTCGTTTCTTGGAGAATAGCTTGGGCTTGAGGAGTAACAGCTGCTGATCCGTTGCTATCGCCAGGCACTCTGTGTGGCTTTGGTATTCCACCATCAGGGCCATTTCGGGGAACTCTTCAGGGGCCAGCGCATGGGCAATCTGATCAACGTCATCAGTCCTGCCTACCCGTGTGATGCCCATGCCCTTCATGGCGTCGTTAAGGGCTTGCATTTGACCGCGGGTTGGAGTGTGTTTGGTGGTAGCCATGTGATGGTCTCCTGCTGGCACGTGGGCCACTCGCCACAAGCAGCCGGACCAGGTGTACCTTCAGGATGACGAGGTCCCAAACTTCCCAATCCGAAAAGGTTCACCCCGGCGACTGTAAAGGGGGATTACGTGACCCGTGGCAAGGCACCTTTAAGATAGAATGAGTAGCACACCATGTCAATATGCGGGTTCCGTTCGGAATAGGGGTATGTGACTTTCGGGGCAAAACTGCCTAGTAGTCCAAAACTATTGAATTGATGGGTAAAGGGACTTGAGCTTGATGCGGGCGTCCTGGGTGGTGAAGCGCCAGTTTACCCGGACGCCCTGCTGGTTGCGCCGCTGCTGCCACGCCGCCGTTTCCCGTTGCAGGGTCTCCTGATCGGGAATCCTCCGGTCCAGGCATTGGCCAGCCAGCACCCCCAACTCTATCTCCGCCATATTCAGCCAACTGCCATGCTTGGGGGTGTGGTGAATCTCCACACGCTGGGAGATGCGCAATGCTTCCTCCGGCTCAAAAGCCTGGTACAGGGACCACTTTTGGTGGGTGTTCAGGTTGTCCATCACCAGCACTATCCGTTCCTTGTGGGGAAAGTCCTCGTCCACCAGTTTCCGCACCACCTCCGCCCAGTCCACTTTAGTCCGTCTTTCGGTGACCTCCACCCGTCGCCACCCTTCCAGGGGCGCGAACAGCATGAACAGGTTGCTCACCCCATTACGCCGGTACTCGTGGTCGTAGGCCAGGGGATGACCGGGTATCGCGGGCCGGGGTTGGCGGGTCTCCGCCACCAGTTGCTTGCTGGTCTCGTCCAGGCACACCAGCACCTCCCCTTCCCCGTAGTCCCGGTGATACACCTCCAGCACGTCCTCCATGGAACACACGAACTCGGCGCTGCCCTGGGGTGGCAGGCACCAACATTCCTTCAGCCAGGGCTTGAGTCGGTTTTTTTCAAGGTCCGCCGCACCGTCTCCGAACTGA
>JAPPLU010000064.1:19117-47762 GCA_028874075.1 Chloroflexota bacterium | reverse complement strand
ACCGTCCACAAGCTCCTCTGCAACGAAGCCTACATGGGCGCCCTGGTCTGGGGCCTGAGGAGCCGGGACGGACAGGAGCCGGTGCGGGTGGAGGACGCCTTCCCCGCCATCGTCTCCCAGCAGGAGTTCCAGCGGGTCAGGAAGCTGCTGGAGTCCCGGGCCCCGGCGATCACCCACCCCCGCCGCGCCGCCAGTCCCTACCTGCTCAGCGGCCTCGCCAAGTGCGAGACCTGCGGCAAGGCCCTCACCGCCGCCGAGGCCAAGAGCGGGAAGTACACCTACTACGTCTGCCAGTCCATCCTCAAGCAGGGCAGCGGGTCCTGCGACACCCCCAGGCTGAATGCCAAAAGCTTCGAGGACATCATCGTCTCCAACATCAGGGACAACATCCTCACCGAGTCCAACATCCGCGACCTGGTGAAGCTGCTGGACGAGGAGATGGACGGCGTGGCCCGTGAACAGCGGCAGAACCTGGAGACCGTCGAGGCGGAACTGGAAGAGGTGAAGCGGAAGCTGGACCGCATCTGGCACTTCGTGGAGTCCACCGACCTGGACATGGCCGACGCCTCGGAGCGCATCCTGGAACACCGCCACCGCCGGGAGCAACTGGAGGCTGCCGCCGAGGAAGCGCGGGCCGTACTGTCGCAAAGGCGGGAGTTGCTGGACAGCGCCGACGTCATCGCTGCCTTTGCCGCCGACATGAGCGCGTTCCTCAGGACCAGCGAACTCACCGAGACCAAAGCCTTCGTGCGGTCATTCGTGAAGGAGGTGCTGGTACGGCCCGGCGGGGCGACGATTATCTACACAATACCTACGCCGGAAGATAGTCCAATAGGGGGGGCGGACGCCGCTGAAATCGCCTTGAAAGGCGGTGTTCGCAGTATCAGATACGGTGGTGGAGGTGAGGGGATTCGAACCCCTGACCCCCTGCTTGCAAAGCAGGTGCTCTCCCGACTGAGCTACACCCCCATTTGTGGACTTCCATTCTATCACGTCCCCTCGCATCGGTTCGACATACATTCCCCAACCGAGTATTATATTGCCCAGCGCGGCGGGCCCCTTTGCCCGTACCCGTTTTACCTTCTTGAATGTAGGAGTTGATCATGCGAGGAGTCGCAATAGTAGCGCCGGTGCGCACCGCGGTGGCCACCTTTGGCGGAGGCCTGCGGGGCGTGTCCGCCGCCGACCTGGCATCCCTGGTAATCAAGGAATCCGTCGAGCGCAGCGGCATCGACCCCGCCAGGCTGGACGACGTCATCCTGGGCTGCGGGTATCCCAGCGGCGAGAACCCGGCCATCGGCCGGCTGGCCGGACTGAAGGCCGACCTGCCCATCGAGGTGCCCGGCTACCAGCTGGACCGCCGCTGTTCCTCGGGCCTGCAGGCCATCCTGAACGCGGCCATGCTGGTGCAGACCGAAAACGCCGACGCGGTGGTGGCCGGCGGCGTCGAGAGCATGAGCAACGCCGAATACTACGTCAACGAGGCCCGCTGGGGCGGCCGGTTCGGTTCCCAGACCTTCCACGACCGCCTGGTGCGGGCGCGGGAGACCATCTCGCCGGAGGAGCGGTTCGGGTACATCTCGGGCATGGTGGAGACGGCCGAAAACCTGGCCAAGCAGTACGAGATTTCCCGCCAGGAGCAGGACGAGTACTCCCTGCGCAGCCACCAGCGCGCCGTGGCCGCCCAGGAAGAGGGCAAGTTCGACCAGGAAATTGTGGGCGTCCCCATCCCCCAGCGGCGGGGCGATCCGGTGGACTTTGCCAAGGACGAGAATCCCCGTGCCGACACCAACATGGAAGTCCTGGGCCGGCTGCGACCGGTGATGCCCGACGGCACGGTTACCGCCGGCAACGCCAGCAGCCAGAACGACGCCGCCTCGGTGTGCCTGGTGGTGGCCGAGGACAAGGTGGAAGAGCTGGGCGTAACCCCGATGGCCTACCTGCGGGGCTGGGCCGTAACCGGCTGCCACCCCGCCTACATGGGCATCGGCCCCGTCCCCTCGGTCAACAAGGTGATGGGCAAGATCGGCATGTCCCTGGAGGACATGGACCTGATCGAGTTGAACGAAGCCTTCGCCGCCCAGGTGCTGTCGGTGCTGCGGGAGTGGAAACTGCCCAACGAGGACAAGCTGAACGTCAACGGGTCGGGCATTTCCCTGGGGCACCCCATTGCCGCCACGGGCGCGCGCATCCTGACCACCCTGATGTACGAAATGGAGCGGCGGGACGCCCAGTTCGGCCTGGAGACCATGTGCGTGGGCGGAGGCCAGGGAGTGGCGGCGGTGTTTGAGCGGCGGTAGGGATATGCCTTGGCTACGAAAGTACGAAGGCCCAATTCTGGCGGCAATGGTCGCAGTCAATTACATACTGCTAATTGTTTATGTTGCTTTAGCGTTCCTGACCTGACAGTTTTGGCATTGTCCTTTTGTGCCTATTCGTGGGCATTCGTGAATAGTAGGAATGGGAGGGAAGTATGGCCAACCGACACGATGAAGCCGATGTGCTGGTAATCGGGGCGGGCGCGTCCGGCGCCGCCTTCACCTGGAGCCTCACTCTGGCCGGCATCAAGGTAGTCTGCCTGGAGCAGGGAGGCTGGGTGCCGCTGGACGTCTTTTCCACAAGCGAACCCGACGCCCAGATCCACTGGCAGACCGACTTCCACTCCAACCCCAACGTGCGGGGCCTGCCCGAGGACTATCCGGTCAACGAGACCGACACGCCCATTTCCCCTTTGATGTACAACGCCGTGGGGGGCAGCACGATCCACTGGGGCTCCCACTTCCCCCGATTCCATCCCTCGGACTTCGTGCTGAAGTCCCAGGACGGCGTGGCCGACGACTGGCCCATGACCTACGCGGAGCTGGAACCTTATTACGACCTGAACGACCGTATGAACGGTGTTTCAGGCCTGCAGGGCGACCCCGCATACCCGCCCAAGCCGGAGCGTCCCACACCGCCCCTGGCCATTGGACGGGGCGGTGAACTGCTGGCCGACGCGTTCAACAAGCTGGGCTGGCACTGGTGGTCTTCAGACAGCGCCATCGCCTCGGTGGAGTACGACGGCCGCCAGCCCGATACGGGCGGCACCCTGCGCTCGCTGGCCAGCGCCGATATCATCTACTGGCCCCGGGCCATCCGCCGGGGCGCCCGCCTCAAGACCTTCTGCCGGGTGCGGGAAATCCTGGTTGACCAGTCGGGTCGTGCCACCGGCGCCCTTTACTACGACGCCAACGGGAACCTGCAGGAGCAGCGGGCCCGGGTCGTGGTGGTGGCCGGCAACGGTGTGGGAACCGCCCGCCTGCTGCTGAACTCCAAGTCGGCCCTGTTCCCCGAGGGACTGGCCAACAGCAGCGGCCTGGTGGGCAAGAACCTGATGCACCATCCCTGCGGCGGCGCCATGGGCATTTTCGACGAATGGCTGGGCGGCGAGGCAGGCCCCCGGGGCAGTTCCATGCTGAGCCAGGAGTTCTACGAGACCGACCTGAGCCGGGGCTTCGTCCGCGGGTACGACCTGCAGATTACCGGCGTTACCAGTTCGCCTTTGCCCACCGCTTTGGGCGGCATCCAACAGGAGACGGTGCCCTGGGGCGCGGACCACCACCGCATCTTTGGCGAGCGGTTCGGACACACCATCGGCATCACTGTTATGACCGAAGACCTGCCCGAGGAGCATAACCAAGTAACCCTGGACCCGGCGCTAACCGATTCGCACGGCATTCCGGCACCCAAGATTGAGTACAAGGTCAGCGAGAATACCGACAAGATGCTGGACCACGGCGTGGCACGGGCCAAGGAGGTGCTGGAGGCTGCCGGAGCGAAGGAGGTCTACACCTCGCACATCCGCCGTAACGCCGGCTGGCATCTGCTGGGGACGGCCAGGATGGGCGACGACCCCAACAACTCGGTGGTAGACCGCTGGGGCCGGGCCCACGACCTGCCGAACCTGCTGATCATCGACGGCAGCATCTTCACCACCGGCGCCTGCATCAACCCCACCACCACCATTCAGGCCCTAGCTTTGCGCACTGCGGACTTTGTGAAGGGAGAGGGGAGCAGTTTGCTGGGGTAGGCAAGGGAAAAGTTCATTAGCGATATGAGGCCCTCTCCTGCGCGAGGGGGCCTTTTAATTTGCCGGAAAATGGGGGGCAGTTCTGGGCCTTCGGCACCTGCTCGGCCCTGTTGACACGACGGCGTTCCAAGCAGGGCGGTTCCGTGTGCGAGATAAGGGCAGACACGCAGGTCTGCCCCTAGCACTCTGGACGCCGCACCGTACGTACGGGAGCGCTGCTTACTGACACTTGCCCCTTGCGTCATTCGCATTCCCTCTGTTAGCCTACCCCGGCTTTCATTTACAGGACATTGAGCGGGAGGTTTGCCATGCCCAGAGTAGTGCATTTCGAGGTTTACGCCGATGACATGGACCGGGCGACCAAATTTTACGGCGATGTTTTCGGCTGGACGGTAAACAAGTGGGAAGGCGACGGCGGAGCCGTATATTGGCTGGTGGATACAGGAGAAGAACCGGCCCAGGGAATCAACGGCGGCATGATGCCCCGACCCAACCCGGAATGCGTCACCAACATCGTGCTTGATGTCCCGACGGTGGACGAATACGCGGAGAAAATCACCGCCGGTGGCGGCACCGAATTAGTCCCCAAGTTTGCCGTGCCAGGTGTGGGCTACGCCGCCTATTACAAGGACACCGAGGGCAATACCTTCGGCATTTTCGAGGACAACAGCGAGGCGGCGTGATTCGAGCCAGCGGGCGGCACAGAAACCTTGAGCAGAGTTGCAAGTTCCCTGGACTTGCCGGGCCGGGTTTGACTACGGAGTCATCATGAATCGTGGCCGCATTCTAGCTATTGCCTTTCCAGCTCGGCAGGCACAGATTGGATCCAGCATAAGGAGGGCAAGATATGCCCAGGGTAGTCCACTTCCAGATGTACGTTGACAATCCTTCGAGGGCCGAAAGGTTCTATGCCGATGTGTTTGACTGGTCGCTCAACCAGTGGGAGGGAGACGACTCTTTCTGGCTGATCAATACCGGCGACGAGTCCGAGCCGGGTATCAACGGCGGCATGCTGGTGCGGCCCGAACCGTCGGCAACCACCACCGTTGTGATGCAGGTGCCTTCGGTGGACGAGTATGCCGACCGCATTCAGCGGAGCGGCGGAACCGTTACCGTACCCAGATTCGCCATCCCCGGCGTGGGCTACGCGGCCTACTTCCTGGATACGGAAGGCAACCACATCGGCATTTTCCAGGACGACGAAGGCGCGGCTTAGGCCTGATGGCCATCCGGTGGCGACGGAACGGTGGGCGACCGGTGGCGCCTAAACGTCCTTTCCCCACTCCGACGCCCCCAATCGCGAATCAGGGGATCGATTGGCCCTGCGATGGAAGACCATGGGGACCAGCGCCAGCAGCGCCACCACTGCGGCAATCCGGAAGAACCGGTGGAACAGGTCAAGGCCAGCGTGCTGCAGTTCCGCAGCGTAGGCCGCCACCCTCGCAGCGGTTTCGCCGGGCGACTCGCCGGCGATGGGCAGAGGCAACGCCAGACCGCCGGTAAGGCTCTGGAAGTGCCCGATGCCATAGGCCGCCAGAGCCGCCAGACCCAGGGTCATTCCCATCAGCCGCGCCACCACCACCATTGACGACGCGGTGGCATGGTACTCGGCCGGCGCGGCGTTCAGCGCCTGGGCCATTATCGGCGCAATCACCAGGCCGAAGCCCAGTCCCGCCACTACCAGATGCAGCGTCAACTCCGGCTCCCCTACGTCCAGGGGCCAGCCGCTGACAAGGAACAAACCGAGCGCAATAAGCAACAGGCCAACGGCAATCACGGGCCGATTTCCCACTCGAGACAGCAGAACCCCCCCAACCACCGCGCCCACGGGTATGGCGCAGGTCATACGCAGCAGCCACAGCGCCCCGGTGAAGGGGTCCTTCCCCATTACCGTGTTGGCCATCAGCGGCACCGTTACAAGCGCAATTACAAGCGACACCCCCACCAGAAGCTGGCTCACGTTTGCGGAAAGGAAATTCACTGTGCGGAAGAGCAGGGGCAGCAGCAGTGGCTGGACGATCCCCCGCTCCCAATAAACCAGCGCCAGCGCCAGCGCCAGGCCCGCCCCCAGCAGGCCGAAGGGCAGGCCCGAGTCCAGGGTGAACAAACCTTTTTGTGACAAGCCCAGGGACAATGCCAGCAGCATGGCCAGTGCCAACGCTCCACCCAGGTAGTCCACCCGCACCCCGGACTGTCGCCGGTTGGGTAGCAACAGCAGCAAGGGAGCCACAATCAATACCTGAGGCAGGTTCAGCCAGAAGAGCCACCGCCAGTTGGCCAGTTCCACTATGGCTCCACCGTAGGCCGGTCCCAGCATGGAGCCGGCTTCAGCCGCGCCGCCAACAATGCCCAGGGCGAGTCCCTGGCGTTCCCGGGGCACCGCGCTCACCGCCAGGGCAAAACCGATGGGCACCGCCGCCGACCCGCCGATGGCCTGGATAACCCGCGCGCCGATGAGTTCCTCGAGGGTGCGGGAAAGGGCCACCAATACACTGCCCACAGCAAAGATTACCAATCCAACTATGTACAGCCGGGGCAGACCATAAACGTCTGCCAGCCGGCCAAACAGGGGCATAAAGGCGGTGTACCCCAGCAGGTAGGCAGTAACCACCCACGAAACCCGGTCCAGTTCGCCAATGGGAATGCGCAGATCCAGCATCACAGCCGGCAGCACGGTAACCACCACCGTCTGGTCCAGGGCGGTAAAGAAGGCTCCCAGACCGATAATGGTCAGCACCAGCCAGGTGGGGGGAGTACGGCTGGAGGCATTGGTTGAGGATTCATCCATGGGCTACAAACTGCCAGCGAAGTTCAGATAGACGGCATGACGGGTAATCACCCGACGTTCCCATCCTGTACATCCGTGCTAATTCTCCTCCGCGACCGCCCCCACTTCCGGCGCCTCGATTTTGGGCGCCCGCTCCAGGGCCTTGAGGCGCACCACCCTCACTGTGTCCGGCAAGTCGCCCGCAACCAGCGGGCCGGTTAGCTGCACCTGCCGCAACCTGCCGTCGGCCTTGTTTACCCACAGTTCCACTCTAATGGTCGAATCTGGCAGCGCGCCCGGAATGAGTTGGGTCAAAGCTCCCGTGGGGCCAGCCCCGCGGATAAAGTAGGTGGGTTGGCCTTCAAGTTCCCAGTCTCCCAGCAGGGTCAGGTCATCCATCCCCGCCAGCAGGTTTGATACCGATTCGGTTACGAAGTCGAAGCGGAAGGGAATCTGCTCCTTCAGTACCGTTTCCCAGGCCCCGCTGAACAGGTTGGTCATAAAGGCCTGCTCCCCCACCACTATCACGTCCAGCCTGAGCACAGTTCCCGACGCCTCCATATCCAGCACCAGCCGGAACCGGTCGGGGAGGTTTGCCACACCCTCCGCAGCGGCAAGATTCAGGCCCGTCGCCAGCGGGGTGCTGCCCACGGAGTGCTCAAGATCAAATTCCAAGTATGGATCCGAAGTCAGTTGGTCAGCGGCACGGACGAGGATGGAAGAGGGGTCGGGCAGCGGCGTGGGGGTCGGAGTTGGTGTGGGTCGTAAAGTAGGTATGGGAGTGGCTGTCGGTCCGGCGCATCCCAGGAGCGACGCGGCCAGCGCAATAGTCAAGAAGGCCGAGAGGAAGACCGCCAGCGCCGGAACTCTATTCGTCATTGCACCAGAGCCATTGCGCCAGAGCCGAAGGCCCCCTAGTTCCACGACCAGAAAGCCACGCCGCCTTGGGCAATTTCCGATGGCGGGGCGTCGCCCACAGCGTCCAGCACGAACACCCGCGCTCCGGTGGGGCTGTGGCCGTTGCGGCGTTCCGCCACGGGCCCTTCCGAACCGGCCACCACCAGGCGGGTGCTGTCGGGCGACCACGGGGAGTGGGAATAGGCGTACTGGTCGAAGTAGCTGAACATAGTAAAGACTTCGCCACTGGGGCGGAACCGGAACAACTCCCGCGAGTCCGGCGCCTGGTAGCCGGCCAGGGAGGTTAATTCAACCACCGGAGAAACCTTCATTTCAAACACCTGCTCCTCGGCGTCCACGCCGACCCAGGCCATACGGGCGCTGTCGGGGGACCAGTAAAAGGCCAGCAGCGGTTCCTCTACCAGGGTGCGCAGGCCGCTGCCATCGGTGGCTATCAGCCTGAGGCGCTGGTAGATACGGCCCTGGGGATCGGGGTTGTCGGCCACGGCCAGGGTACGGCCGTCGGGTGACCACATAAAGGCCACCAGGGGTCCGGTATCCAGAATATGGAGAGCCGTGGGTCCGCCGCTGCCGCCCACGTAGAGGACGCTGCCGCTGGCATCGCCGCCGGACCAGGCCCAGCTTTCACCGTCGGGCGACAGGGCCGGCGTCCGGAAGCCAACGGCGCTGGCCAAGTGCTGGGGATCGTCCACCAGCAACGGGCGGCGCAGCAGCTTGACTTCATCCCGGGAATGGACAATGAGGTTCCGGCCGTTGCCGCTCCAGCTGAAATACAATGGAGCGCCCCGTTCCAGGGCAATGGCGCCCTCGGCCGTATCGGGATTTACCGCGAACAGGGTCATCCCCTGGCGGGTGGTGGCCAGGAAGGAAAGCAACTCACCATCAGGGGACCAGTACAGGTAGTGAGGAGAGCCGTCGGCGATGAGCCCGGGAACGTCGTTCTCATACACTATCCGGCTAATCCCCGTAATGGCGTCAATGACATGGACCGACACCTCCAGGGAGCGGTTTGGCGCAATCTGCACCCGGGAAACCGCGAGCCTGGTCCCGTCCGGGGACCAGGTGGGCCAGGCGTAGGACTCGTTGAAGTCCAGGTCCTGCACCTGGTAGAACGCGGCGGTGTCTGAAGGGCTGGCCGGTCCTGCCGGGTCTGAAGGGCGCGAACGGACCCGGCTGACGCCGGTAAGCCGCCGTTCGTCGCTGCCGTCTGGATTGACCGTGAACAGGTCTCCATAGGGGCCTATATAGGCAATGCGGTCAACAGCCAAAGAGAGTGGCGCTCCTGTCCTGGACTCTACTTCCGTAAGTGGCGGGGGCCCGTTCGTGGCGGCAGTCTCTGTCGGGATGGGAGTTGGGTCGGGATTCAAGGACGGCAGGTCGCCGCAACCGACCAGCGCCAGCAGCTCTACCGTGACGGCCAACCACCGCCATCCATCAGCCAGTAATGCCGAAATGCGCGCCAAATGTCCTGACAAGGGCACCTCTAACACCGCCGCTTCCGGTTTTCCCAGAATAACACCAGCACCCAGCGGTAGCAACGGCGCAGCTTGTGGCGTAACTGTTCAGAGGCCAGGGGAACACACTGGCTCCCAGTGCCGTGTTTCCGGCGAAGGCCCGAATCCAGGAAGTTGCTCCATTGAAGAATCTTCCGATTGGCGCCCTCTGCTGCATGACACCATCTTCAATGGACGCTACCTACTAGGACAAGCCTGTTGCGCTGATCATCACACCTTGGAATAATAGCTGCGTATCCGGTTTGTTCCGTCGTAGACTGCTATGCTCAACTCCCGACCACATCTCCGGCACGGCGGCGGCCTGCGCTGCATCGGCGCTGGCAAGGAAGGCACCACGGGTCCCTTGAAGCGTCTGAAGGTGGACGACCGGTCCATCGAGTACCGCATCCGGCGCAGCCGCCAGCGCAAAAAGACCTACCAGGTCTCCATAGTCTCCGGCGAGGTGTTGCTGGCCGTGCCCTACAGCACCACCAACAAGCAGGCGGAGGAGATGGTACGCCAGAAGGCCCGCTGGATTCTGGCCAAGCTGGACGTCGCCCCTGCCAAACCGGAGATTCCCTGTTTTCTGTCCGGCGAAAGGCTGCCTTATAGGGGAGGCGAACTGACCTTGTGGGTTCAGGCCGTGGTATCCACCCTCACCGGCCTGCCCGAGGTATCGCGGGAGCGGCGGCAGTTGAAGGTCGCCGTCCCGCTAGGCCTGGACGACACAACCCGGGGCCAGCAGATCGAAGCGGCCCTGGTAAACTGGTACTCCCACCGCGCCGGCGAGCAGGTGGAGGAACACCTGTCCCGCTGGCTGCCGGCCCTGGGCAACGGGACCGTCCCCACCGTACGCATTCGGAACCAGAAACGGCGCTGGGGCAGCTGCTCCAATAGCGGCAACCTGCGCTTCAACTGGAGGCTGGCCATGCTGGAACCGGCCCTCACCGAGTACGTAGTAGTCCACGAACTGTGCCACCTGACCCACATGAACCACTCCCCCGACTTCTGGGACCTGGTTGCCCAGCACCTGCCGGATGTGAAGGAACGCCGGCGTCGGTTGAGAGAACTGGAGGCGACCCTGCCGCCACTGTGATGTTCGCGCGGAGGCGCCGCTATCTAACTGTCGGCCCGTCGCTTGAGAGCCACCGCAGTCCCCTCGTATGGTAAACTCTGGTCAAAATGCCCACACCCCGCATTCCAGCCAAAGAAGGAGCGGATGCCATGACCACCACCAGCAAAGACCCGGTTCTGGTTGTCCTTCAGCTTACCGGCGGCAACGACTACATGAACACCGTCGTGCCCTACGGCGATCCCCTGTACTACGACAACCGCCCCACGGTGAACGTATCTCCCGAGCGGGTGCTGCCCCTGGACGCTAAGGTAGGATTCAACCCGGCGCTGGCGCCCGTCAAGGACCTGTACGACCGGGGCGACGTGGCGGTGGTCCACGGGGTGGGGTACGCCAACCCCAACCGGTCTCACTTCCGCTCCATGGACATCTGGCATACTTGCGAGCCGGACAAGATAGGCACCGAAGGCTGGCTGGGCAAGGTGATCCGCGATCTGGACCCCCGTGCCGGGAACGTGTTGACGGGCGTCAACTTTGGTCGGGGCCTGCCCCGGGCCATGGCCCTGCCCGGCGTACCGGTGGCATCGGTGGCAGTACTGGAAAACTACGGCCTGCTTACGGCTATTCCCCAGGAAGAAGCCCGCACCCGGGCGCTGGACGTCTTCGCCCGCATGTACTCCCCGGCCATGGGCACCGGCCCCACCATGGACTACCTGGGCCAGACGGGCCTGGATGCCCTGAAGGGCGCCGACATCCTCCGCACCGCGCCGGAGAAGTACCAGTCAACGGTTGAGTACGGCGACAACGCCATTGCCCGCAACCTCCGTGCCATCTCCCAGGTGCTGCTGGCCGACCTGGGCACGCGGGTCTTCTACACCCAGCACGGCGGCTACGACACTCACGCAGCCGAGATGGCCGTCCACACCCAGCTGTGGACGGAGTTGTCCGACGCCATATCCTGTTTCTTCGCCGATCTGCGCGAGCACAACGCGGAAGAACGGGTGGTGATGCTGGTGTTCACCGAGTTCGGGCGGCGGGTACAGGACAATGGTTCCGGCTCCGACCACGGCTCCGGCGGCCTGTCCATGGTTATGGGCGCACCGGTAAAGGGCGGCCAGTACAACGAATTCCCTTCAATGAGCGAATCCGACCTGCTGGAGGGCGACCTGCACTTCAACTACGACTACCGGGGCCTCTACGCCACCCTGGTGGAACGCTGGCTGGGGCTGGACGGGAAAGAAGTTGTAGGCGGAAGCTATGAAATGCTGGGGGTGGTGTAGGGATCCATGGCCCATGGCCACGCATCTACAGTCGAAGTCTTTATCAGGACAGATGAAGATGCACTAATTGGCAGGTTAGTTGATGGAGTGGGGGCTACCGGAATACCCACACATGAACAAACCCAGATAAATGCCTGGCGAGATGAAATTCGGCTCCTAAAGGAAGGACTTTCCAATCCGGCGTTTCAGGATTGGTTCATAATCCTTGAGTACGAAATACCTCGCCGTTCCCGCAGGCCTGATGTAATCCTCCTGAGCCCCACCACAATCTTTGTCCTAGAGTTCAAGATCGGTTCCGATAGCTGGGACTCCGCTTCTCGTTGGCAGGTCAACTCTTATGCCCGAGACCTCCGGGATTTTCATGCAGAATCCAAGGACCTTCAAATTGTACCGGTGTTGTGTTCGACGCGGGCCCCGGGGCACTGGAGCAGAGACCGTATTGCCTTACAGGAAACCCCTGGTGTTCTTGGCCTAGTTAGGACTAATGGTACTGACCTCGATGAGATTCTGATCGCTCTTAACTGTACGACTCCATCTGATTCCCCCCTCATAGATCCTTTAGCCTGGTTGACTTCTCCCTATCGTCCCACACCCACAATCATAGACGCAGCTGTTCAACTGTACGAGGGGAACGGAATCCGAGAAATATCGCATCACTACGCATACAACCTCGATCAAACCACTGAGATGGTGGTGAACGAAATTGATGAGGCCCGGCGCTTCGGGCGTAAGGTCATTATTTTTGTGACAGGTGTTCCAGGGGCAGGAAAGACCCTTACTGGACTGGACGTAGTGCATGATCCCAGTTTGCGGCGTTCAGATTCATTGGCGGGAATTTTCCTTTCAGGCAACGGGCCTTTGGTTAAAGTTGTAAGAGAAGCTCTAGTGAGAAGCCGTCGAAGCGAGGGTAGAAGTAAGGGGGAACGTGAACGCCAAGTAAGCACATTCATTCAAAATGTGCACAATTTCCTTAGGTACCATCGAGACAATCCGCAGGAAGTCCCTCATGAAAATGTGATCGTCTTCGACGAGGCCCAAAGAGCTTGGAATAGTGTGCAGATGGAGAGGAAATGGGGAGTTCCGGTCTCTGAGCCTACGATGTTGCTGGAAGTTATGGAACGCTTCTCAGATTGGGCGGCGATAATTGCTCTAGTTGGTGGGGGACAGGAGATTTATCTTGGGGAAGCAGGATTAGAAGAATGGGGCATATCTTTAGCTGATCGGCCCGTCGAGTGGAGGGTGATAGCGTCGTCGGAAGTCTTAGAGGGTGGCAATAGTGTTTCCGGACATCGATTGTTTGTCAATGACGTTCCCAAGAACGTTAGTTTTCAAGAGAACGCGCTGGCCCATTTGGATATGGTAGTCAGGAGTCACAGAGCCCAGCGATGGGCCGAATGGGTTAACCATCTCTTGGAGCTAAACCTGGAAGCGGCCATGAGAAGTCTGCCAGATACGGGTGAATTCCCCTGCTTTGTTACACGAAACCTGGAAACGGCCAGAAGCTGGTTGAGAATGCATAACTATCTCAATCCTGAACAGAGAACTGGACTGATCGCTTCTTCGTCTGACTTGCGGCTCCGTGCCTATGGAATCGAGATGTCTACGGGATTTCACCGTGGCTTTGCTTTCGAAAGATGGTTTCTGGACCCCATGGATGACATTCGTTCAAGCTACCTTCTGGAAGTCGCTGCATCGGAGTTCGAGTGTCAAGGACTTGAACTTGATTGGGTAGGTGTGTGTTGGGGAGGCGACCTCACGCCGGATGAAGATTTCTCCACATGGAAATATGGGAAATTTCGGGGCTCAGCGTGGCAGAACGTCAAGCAAGAGGCAGAGCAAGCTTATAGTCTGAATCGGTATAGGGTATTGCTAACCCGTGCACGAAATGGGCTAGTAATATGGGTTCCTTTCGGAGACTATAAGGATCCCACTCGCGATCCTGATAAATTTGACCGTGTCTATGAAGTCCTCCTCAAAGCCGGTGTGCCGCCCTTGGAAGAGCACTTCGATGAGGATGATCTGCAGTATTATCTAAACGCTCGTAATTGACCACTTCTCTGCGTGGTTGCGACGCTGTGGGATCCAGTTTATCTGTCAAATGCTCCCCAAGCCATCCACGCTACGAACTGCAGGCTTTTCCACCGCCTTGGGTTCCACCGGCCAACAGGTTACTCCCCTCAGTCATGGCTACACAGAGCGCCAAACCCCCACCGCCTTTAATGCGGCGGTCCTGCGCTCGCCACCACCTTAATCACGTTGCGCTTTCCGTCAATCTAGTATTGTACGAAAACCTGCTATCTTATCGCCAAAGCATTGGTTAATATTGACAATTCAGGGTTTCAAGGCATATATTCCCTCGGAAAATTCACAGTATATGTTCAGTATTGTTCCACAAATTTTTAGCCAAAAACATTTACGGAGGTGAGAAACCGGAAGCTTTACATTCGTTATCTGGAACCCACATTGGGGACATTCGTTCCTTTATCTAAAAGTCTAGACCAGGAGGATAAGTACCATGTCCTACCACTGGCGGACCCAACCCCTAAAGGAACCAAGGAAAATATTATTGGGACCCATCCTGGCGATTCTGGCGCTGGCAATTGTTGCCTGTGGAGCTTCGGCTCCTGAGCCTGCCGCCCCTGCGGCAGAGCCGGCTGCGCCCGCAGCGGCCCCGGTACAGGAACCGGCCCCCGAACCTACGGCAGCGCCCGCGCCCATGGAAAAGCCGGCCGATGACATGATGGCCAAGCCCGAATCCGCAGGCATGGCCTTCGCCGAATACTGGAATCCCCCCACTGACTATTACGGCGAACCCGTTTATGGCGGCACTCTTCGTATTAACTACGAGGACCCGCTGGAACACGCCAACGACTGGGGCGCGGCAACGGGCGCTTCAGCCAGGTATCGTGGCCCCACCAGCGCCGTGCTGGTAATGGAGAATCCCTATGATGCCGGCGCTCCGGTAATTCCCGACCTGGCCAGTCACTGGGATATTCATGAAGGCTTGGATGGCGTTACCTTCTACTTCCGTGAAGGCACAAACTGGCATAACGGTGAGCCCTTTGTCTGTGAGGACGCACGTTTCTCATTCGAAGTAATGGGCACCGGAAACGGCCTTACCGCCAGTTATATGAAGAGCCGCCTGGCCCACGTCATACTGGAAGAAATGGAATGCATCGACGATATGACGTTGAAGATGAACTTCAGCGGTCCTACCGGCATTCCCCTGCTTAACCTGTCCAACCGCCGGGCCATGGTATTCAACAAGGCCTGGTTCGAGGCCGGCGGCGAAGAGGCCATGTTCCAGGACGTTTCCCTGGGCATTGGGCCCTTCAAGTGGCAACCGGGACAGACCGTCGGAAATGACGAGCAGCACTTCGACAAGAATGAAGACTACTTCATTCCCGAACTTCCCTACGTGGACGAACTGGTCGTCTTCGGAATCCTAGACGAGTCCACCCAGCAGGCTACCCAGCTAGCCCATCAGACCGACTGGCACTGGGTCCGCAACTGGGGGCAGTACCAGGCATACGTGGACCACGACCAGATCATCACGGTTATCCGCGCCACCCGCGGCAACTTCCGCCTGTGGATCAATAACCGCAACGAGCCCTTCGACAACGTAAGGGTCCGCCAGGCCATAGTGATGGGGATTGACCGGAATGCCGCCATCCAGATTCTCCAGGACGGGCACGGCGCCTGGGGAGGATTCGGATACGCTCCCGGCAGCCCCTGGGAACTGCCCATGGACCAGCTTTGCTCGGTGCCCGGCTGGTGCGTCTCCGACGACATGGAGGCGGTCCGCACCGAAGCCAAGGGCATCCTGGAAGAAGAAGGCTTCGACTTCGAGAAGACCTACCTGTTCACAGTGGAGTCGGACGCCCAGGTAACGGCCCGCGCCACCTTCCTGCAGGAACAGTTGCGCCTGCTGGGGATCAAGACCGACTTCGACCAGGTGGAAACCATCGCCTACCGGGAACAGGAAAACTCGGGCACCTGGGGCGACCTGAAGCCCGGCAACAGCACCGTTTCGGCGGACGACCCCAACGCTGGCGTGGCGTCTTTCCTGCGCTGCGACTCCACCGGCAACGACTGGACGCCGCCGGAAACCAACTGCGACCTGGACATCGTAGCCCTGCTGGACCAGGCACAGGTTGAGCTTGATCATGACACGCGGTTGGGGATAGCCCACGAGATCGAAATGGCCGCCATGAAGCAGTACAGCTCCTTCCCGGTTTACTGGGAGCAGGAAGCTGTGGCCTTCTGGCCCGAGGTCCGGGGATATGCTCACTTCCCCGCGCCCTTCGGTTCCTACCGCAAGCACATGCACATGTGGATCGACCCGGCCTTCAAGGACCAGACCGGCAATGCCGGCCAGATTTCGGGAGTGCCCGGCGGGGCCTAGCCTCTCGGAACCGGTTCGACACCACCAGGTAATTCAAGGGCCACCCCCCTTGTTGAGGGGTGGCCCGAATCGTTGTGACCGCACAGTCCCACTTTGCTATGGATGGAGACCTTTCACAAGAAGTCAAGAAGACGTGCCGGGCCTTCTTTGCAAGAGCTCGAAAGGACAAGCGGCCTGGTTTTGCCCTGGGGTCCAGGCATCGCGAAGGTTTGCGATAGAATTGCAGGGCAAAGTATCGTACTAACAACGCTTACGATAGTTGGTGTCCCTAAGACGAAAGCAATCGCCGGTCTCGGGCATCTTTAGCGTAGCGGAGTCGAAGAGTGTGGTGTACTTACGATAGATATATGCAATAAAGTATCGTAATAAACCCCCCTACGATCGATTCCTATCTTAAGGGGAAGTTGACAGGTGCGGGTCGAAGACTTTGGTGAAAATGCTCCGGGGAAATTGTTGCGAGTTCACGACAGCACAGTAGGAGACTATTGGTCCTTCGACCCTGATCCCTTACCCCCGTCATTGGACCTGGATGTCGACACCGTAAACTTACTTGCTACCGCTGAGAGGGCTGTCGGAGAGTTAAACGGTATTGGACGCATGTTGCCCTATCCGCATCTATTGATAAGGCCATTCCTGCGCCGAGAGGCAGTGCTGTCCAGCCGAATTGAGGGCACAGTCACAAATTTGGAACAGCTACTCCTGTTTGAGGCCGAGCCCGCCAATCGCTCTTCTTCTTCTGACGTTCGCGAGGTAGTCAATTACGTTCGCGCAATGGAGTACGGACTGGAGAGACTCCAAGACCTGCCGGTGTCTCTGCGGCTGATTCGTGAAGTGCATGAATATTTGATGGCAGGTGTTAGAGGCCAGTCAAACAACCCTGGAGAGTTCCGTTCAGTGCAGAATTATATTGCAGGGGCCGGCCTGTCGATACAGCAGGCAAGATATGTGCCGCCGCCAGTGTCTGAAATGAACCAGGCGCTGGCAGACCTGGAGACATTCATCCACAGACCAACTGATATTCCCTTTCTGATCCAGTTAGCGCTTATTCACTACCAGTTCGAAGCAATTCATCCATTTGACGATGGCAATGGTCGAACAGGCCGCCTGCTACTGTCTCTTCTCATGTGCGAGCGCGAGTATATTTCGCAGCCCTTGCTGTATCTGAGCGGATTTCTGGAAAGAAATCGTGACACCTATTTGGACTGTTTGCTCGGGGTGAGTCGGCAGTGTGACTGGCTTTCCTGGATCAATTTCTTCCTGGTGGCGGTTTCGAGCCAGGCAAAGGATGCCATTTCTCGTACAAGCCAACTAATGAAACTTTGGCAGGACTACCGGAGTAGTTTGCAGATAGCACGAGGTTCTTCCTTGACTTTGCAGCTTGCAGATATGCTGTTTGCCACGCCGGCCGTCACTGCTCCTTACGTCCAGCGGGAGCTTGGAGTCACTCAGGTCAGCGCGCGCCGGGCCATAGAACGGCTTGAAAAAGACGGAATTTTGCGGGAAGCTACTGGACAGAGGCGGAATCGAGTGTATATTGCTCCTGAAGTCTTCTCCATATTAGACGCTGAATAACGCCCCCGGAGGTTCCCCATGCGCACCGTTGACCTGATTGCCGACATTTTGAAGCGGGAGGGGGTGCAGAACCTGTGCTGCTTTCCCACTACCCCGGTGCTCGAAGCCTCGGCTGTAGCCGGCATCCGCCCCGTTATCAGCCGCCAGGAGCGGGTGGGCGTGGGCATTGCCGACGGCTACAGCCGCGTCACCTATGGCGACCCCATGGGCGTCTTTGCCATGCAGTACGGGCCAGGGGCGGAGAATGCCTTCTCCGGCGTGGCCACCGCCTACTCCGACTCCACGCCCATCCTCATACTGGCCTCGGGGCACCCCATGGACCGGCAGGGGATCCTGCCTCTCTTCAGTTCCATGACCAGCTTTGCCGCGGTGACCAAGTATATCGAGCAACTGAACAGCCCCAACCGCACCGCCGAGACCATGCGTCGCGCCTTTGCCGCCCTGCGTCAGGGCCGGCCTGGTCCCGTGCTGGTGGAAATCCCGTCGGACGTGGCCCTGGGCGAGGTTGACGAATCGGCGGCGGCCTATTCTCCCCTCAAGTTATTGCCCTTCCCGGGCAACCCCTCTGATATTGAGGCGGCGGCCAGGGCCCTGTGCAACGCCACCGCGCCTGTTATCCACGCTGGCCAGGGCGTGCTGTACGCCGGGGCGTCGGAAGAGTTGCAGGAACTGGCGGAACTGGTGCAGGTCCCGGTGATGAGCAGCCTAGCCGGCAAGAGCGTCTTCCCCGAGGTCCATCCCCTGGCCCTGGGGAGCGCCAGCGGTGTGATGTCCGGCCCCGTACACAATTACATGCGGCGGGCCGACCTGGTGCTGGGAGTGGGCTGCAGCTTCACCAAGCACGTCCGCTACATCAACATCCCCGCAGGCAAGACCATCATCCAGATAACCAACGATCCCCGCGACCTGAACAAGGACTACCAGGTGGACATTCCCATCATGGCCGACGCCAAGCTGGCCCTGCGCCAGTTGATTGACGCCTGCCGCGACATCGTGGGCGAGTCCCGCAAGGACGACCCGGCCACCGCCGCGTCCGTCCAAGCCGAACGGGAGTCATGGCTGGGCCAGTGGACGCACAAGCTGACCAGCGACCAGCGTCCCATCAATCCCTACCGGGTCTTCTGGGACTTCATGCAGGCCATTCCCCCGGCAGACGCCATCGTCACCCACGACTCGGGCAGCCCCCGGGACGAACTGCTGCCCTTCTACCGCTCAAACGGCCCCGGCAGCTACCTGGGCTGGGGCAAGTCCCACGGTCTGGGTACCGGGCTGGGGCTGATCATCGGGGCCAAACTGGCCCACCCCGAGAAGGTGTGCGTCAACTTCATGGGCGACGCCGCCTTCGGCATGACGGGACTGGACTTTGAGACCGCCGTTCGCAGCAACCTGCCCATCATTACGGTGGTGCTGAACAACTCCAGCATGGGGGCCGAGGTAACGGCCATGGCCGCCTCGCACGAGCTTTACAACACCCGCGACCTGGGCGGCAATTACGCCGGCATGGGCCGGGAGATGGGCGGCTACAGCGAGCGCATCGAGGATCCGGCGGAGATCATCCCCGCCTTCCGGCGCGCCCGCCGCAAGACCGAGGAGGGCGAGGCAGTGTTGCTGGAGTTTATAACGGCAGTGGAGACGGATGTTTCCTTCCGGCGGCCGTTCTGAGATATTTCACAAAGAGGCCCAGAGATCGGGAGGTTCACAGAGGCTCTTTACGATTCTCCGGTTCTCTGCTTCTCTTTGTAAGAAGGGTCCCCCGACGAATCAAGTAGAGGTGAAAGTATGGAATTTGAAGACATTCGTTCCTTTCTTGAAACCAACCACCGGGCAATTGTGCAGACCATCCGGCCCAATGGAGCGGTCCACGCCAGCGCCGTGGTCTGCGGGGCCTTCGAGGGCTACATGGCCCTGGCGTCGGTATATCCCCGGTCGCAGAAGGTCCGGAACCTGCGCCGAAATCCCCAGTGCACCGTCCTGTGCATAACCCCCGACTGGCGTACCTACGTGGTAGTGGAGGGCAAGGCGGAGCTGAAGGGCGCCTTCAACACCGACGCCGAGGAACTGCGCCTGCTTCTCCGCGACATCTTCCGCGCCTGCAGCGGCAACGAACACCCGGACTGGGAGGAGTACGATGAGGCCATGGTAAAGCAGGACTCGGTGGCCATTTTGGTTACGCCGGAAACGGTGTACGGGAAGCTGACGTAGGGGTTAGAAGGGGAGATCGTCTTCCTGGTAACGGTTGGCGTAGGCCAGCTGGCCATCTAGCGTTAGCCGGACAGTGTAGTCAAACGGATTGAGTACTTGTTGCAATCCAATGTTGATGCTCTTGTTGCACCTGCAATCTTTTCGCTCCCAGCTATAGCGCCTTCCAGTTCCAGGATCCGTTATTTCTACCCGCGCATGGAAAGGGCCCGGTGTCTTAGTGCTGGGATTAAACCGGAATATGATACTCTTGGTACTAAGCTCGCACCTGTCTACAAAAGACCAGTCTTTGAAAAATAGACGCCGTTCAGGACGGATCCCTTTTTGTCAACCCAACGGGAGCGAACGCCCGGCGAAAGAAGGTGCAGCAGTGTCTCGTATTCTGCCGAACTTCGACATCCGATAAAACGCAGAGACTCCAACCCGATTCTCTTTGGCACCATTACTTCGGCATTGCGGTGGTAAACAATCTTATAGCGTTCTTCTGGTGGGAAGGCCGAATCGTGATACACAAGGTTGAAAGGGATCTGTTTCAGGTAATTGACTTCATTGCTGGGGTTTGATGCGGCGGCGCCGGCATTCCCATCAGTAAAGTGGCTGTCAGCCCTGGAAATCACTGAAAGGGCGTCAAATATCAAATAGACTGGGACCGGGCAATGGGATTGCAACTCCTGTGATTGGCTGGGACGGAAACCTTCGTTACGGTATTGAGTAGGAGCCCTGGGCCTGAAGTAAAAGCGAACGTACTTCTTCCATCGTGGGTCCGTTTGAGATATGACGTCCCTGCTGGCTATATCTACTGCCAGTCTGCCAGACTCTTCCGCTTCTGCCCTGCTCAGCAGTTGGCCAGACCGCAGGATGCTTACCGCGTTGTTGATGTCAGTGCTGTGAAATAGATGTGCAGGCCACAACTGGCGAGCCACATCCATCCATTTGGCTCTTCTAAGGTTGGCCAGATGTTGACGGATAGCTTCAATTTCTGCTTCTGGCCTAAGACTCATTCCGGCTCTACGGCACCAATACCCGCCAATAGTGGGAGGTCAGCGTGACTTGACCCTTGTCCAGGCTCTTGAATGCGCAAGCCAAGCCTCATTTCGCCATCAAACCCAATGTGTTCCCGCATGTTGACCGGTTGGAGGTACGGCAACCTGGTTAGTAAAGGGATAATCCAGCCGGAATGAGAATCCAACCCTGAAGGGAAATTGTCGCCGCAGGCAAAGCCGGCCCCTCGGAGTTGCTGCCATAGATCCATCATATCTTCATCCGCAACGGTAAAAGATTGGGTGGAATGTTCGAAAGTTAGTGTTCTCTCATCACTATCCACGCTTACCAAGCTGGCTTCTTTCCCGCTTGCCTCAACGACGTTAGGATCTGCAGCAATAGCGACTAACAAGTCCGACCAGAGCTCGCTGAATGCCAGCGACTCCGGTTCACTCCTCAACCATTTCTTAATCTCCCGAATGCTACGGTATTCGGGACTGTAACTGTCATTCTTGTCGAACAGGTGTATGTAGACGTCCATGGGCAACGGAACCAGATACTGCTCCATCAGCGGACGCACCTGGGATTCCCAGTCCAATTCTCCGTTACCGCAACCTAATTGGGGGAATGAAATTGACGTAATCCCGTGCATGTGATAAGTGGCCACGAACTTCCTCAAGCCCGCCTCGATATAATCAGGGTGGGACGGATAACGCCAGTGTTCCTTGGTGGGGAAGTTCAGTACCCACTTATTGGGCGTCCGATAAAGCCACAACTGCCCAATGTCAAACTGCTTTCTCTCGCAAAGTTCCTGATACCTGGCGAACATCTCAGGATAAATGGTCTTGAAGTCCTTTGCTATCCCCTTGCCCATCACTCCCACAGTGTTTACCGTGTTCACCAATGTCCTAGCTGGACTTGTGAACAAATCGCACACCACGTAAGTAATCATGTCGTCCCCCAGCCTTCTACAAAGGGGCATCCCCGTGGATCCTTCTCACATCCCCAGTGCCGCTGTTACCCAGTCTGCTCAAAGTTCGTCTCGCGCAATATAGAACTGGTGTTCTATAAAGTCAACAAGTCCTTGTCAGTTTAACTTTTCAAGGAATTTATGTCGACAATTCCACATTGTTATCTCCTGAGTTTGATGGGTTGTAAGTTTGTTGTCCCTACCCACCAGAAACCGCTAGCACAAATTATTGAAACCCTATATTTACTGTAAAGATGGAATAGACTAAACTGCAAGTTGCGTCTTATGTCCAGAGTCGGACCTTTAATAGTCTCAGGCTATGGACCATGACTACCCCAGTAGGATACGCCGACAAATCACATGACCGATGCCGTCCCTAACTTCCGATTTCCCCGCCTCCTTCTGGGCCTGGCCGGCAGCCTGTTTGTGGCTGCCTTAGTGTTGACCGCTGGCGCGCTTATTATTCTTGGCACCCGGACTGAGACTTACCTTAACCTGCAGCGGTCACTGGAGCGTTTCGTTGGCAGCTAACCTGGCAGGCGGCCTGGGGGAGAGCCAACCGCGCTACCGACGCGGCGGGCCCTTCGTCCTTACCAACCTTTCCATCGGTCATGGATTTACCCACTGGTACGGGCAGAGCATTGTCGTACTGCTGCCGGTAATCCAGACGGCTCTGGGGTTTTCCAACTTCCAGTTCGGCGCCCTCATCGCCATTCTCAGCATCAGCGGGGGCGTTGCCAACATACCCACGGGCTTTGTTGTGGACATCTTCCGGCGTCGATGGGGCCTCATTCTCACCCTTTGCATGGCGGTGGCCGCGGTGGGCTACGGACTGGTGGCCGCGTCGCCCGGCTTTGTAATGCTGGCCCTGGTGTTCATCCTGCTTCCCCTGCCTGGCACCGTTTGGCACATGCCGGCCATCGCCGCCATCTCCCAGCGGTTTCCAACAAGGCGAGGCTTCAGCCTGTCAATGCACGGCGTGGGCGGCCAGATTGGCGACAGCATCGGCCCGCTGATCATCGGGGCGTTGCTCACCCTTTTCGCCGGGGCGTGGCGTCCCGTCGCCTTGGTCTACGTCTTTCCCGCGGTGGTGATGACTGTGGTCGTGTTCTGGGCCCTGTTCCACCTTGGCGGAGAGGGCGACGACGGTGGCCAGCGCATGGAGGTGGGGCAGCGCTTCCGGGACGCCGGTCGCCTGCTGCGTAATCCCGCAATCCTGGCCCTGGTGCTGGTCAGTAGCCTGCGGGACATGGGGTCGGTGGTTTTGATGTTCTGGCTGGCCAAGTACCTGCACGACCCGGTAGCCGACGGCGGGTTGGGCTTTTCCGCCTTCATGGTTGGCCTCCACCTTACCCTGCTGTTGATACTGGGCGTCGTATCCTCGCCCATCGCCGGCCTGCTGTCCGACCGCGTGGGGCGCAAACTGGTGCTGATACCCTGCCTGACGGCCGTGGGCCTGCTGTCGCTGGCTATTGAACCGGTGGGCGCCGGAATTCTGCTGATGATTATCGTATTGGCAATTGGCCTGTTCAGTTCCTCCATGAACCAGATACTCCAGGCCACGGTGCTGGACCAGGTGGGGCGGGGCACGGAAGGAGTAACCATGGGCATCGTCATGGGGGTCAACAGCGTGCTCAGCGGCATCGCGCCCCTGATAGCTGCGGTGGTGGTCAACAACTTTGGCATCGGCTCCGTCTTCACCTATGCTGCCATCCTGTGGGTGGCCGGGGCGGTGGTGCTGGCATTTACTCCCCTGCGCCCCCCGCCGGGGGTTCCCGCGTCATAAGTTCAAGCGGCCTATCCTGGATGGCGGGAACCAATTGGATGGCCCCTGCGTCTATATAATTGAAGGAGAGCAAGTAACTTCCATCAATTTGAGGCGCAGGCATGACCAAGAAATTCGTCGCATTAGTCTTCGTTATCCTTTCGACCGCATTACTGTCGGCGCTGGCCTGCCAGGACGACTCCGGTACTTCAAACTCCTCCACCACGGTTACGTCCGGCAAACGGCCCAATGCCTCGGTTTCCGGCTCCGTTACGTACCGCGAGCGGCTTGCACTGACGCCCGGGGCCAGGCTGGAAGTACAGCTACGGGACACTTCCTACCAGGATGCGGCCTCCCGGTTGATAGCCGAACAGGTGATTGAGAACCCAGGCCAGGTCCCCATCGGTTTCAAGCTGGGTTACAACCGGGACGACGTTGACGACCGCAATACCTACTCCCTTCAGGCCAGAATCACTGAGGCCGACGGCCGGCTGGCCTTCATCAACGATACGGCCTACGACGTTATCACCCGGGGCAACCCCCGTAAGGTGGACATGCTGCTGGCAATGGTGCAGCCTCCACCCTCCGAGGACGGAGGCGAGGCGGTGGACCCCAACGCGTGGGTTGAGGCCCCGTACCCCATCGTGGGTGCGGAGATGCTGCCACCCAATGAGGGGCATTTCCTGAGAATCTTCTACCGGCAGTCCAACCTTGACAATTGCTCAAGGCGACGGGACAAGTCGGCAGACATAAAGGGCAATGACGTTGTGGTTTCACTCACCCATTACGTGCCGCCCCCGGCGCCCTGGGCGGTACCCTGCGATGAGGAAACGGTGGAGCTGGACGAGATAATCGACCTGAATGGCAGGCTGAGCCAGGGAGAGACCTATCGCGTGATAGTGAACGGCGAGGAAGTCCTCACTTTCGTGGCCCAGTAAGCTGGAGGACATTGACGCAGTAAGGCCCGACCTGTTTGACAGGCCGGGCCTCTTGTTGCTCCAAATTACGGGCCCCGCATTCCCAGGAAAAGGGAACGCGATGGCCTTGCTGCGGATTGCTTAGACGCTGAAGGAGGTGCCGCAGCCGCAGGCCTTCTTGGCGTTGGGATTCTCAAAGGTGAATCCCTTGCCGTTGAGGCCGTCGGAGAAGTCCAGTTCGGTGCCCACCAGGTAGATGTAGCTCTTCTTGTCTACCATCACCTTGACGCCGTACTGTTCCACGACCTTGTCGCTCTCCAGTTCCTCGTCGGTAATCTTCAGGTCGTAGGTGAGGCCGGAGCAGCCGCCGCCCTTTACCGCTACCCGAAGGCCCACGTTGTCGCTGATGCCTTCCTTCTCGGCAAAGTACTTGATCTTCTCGGCCGCCTTCTCGGTAATTGCGACGCCCAGTTCAACGCCGTCCATGGTTATAGCCATTGAAAGCCCTCCCTTTGGAAAGCAAGTTAATTCGGTGCAGTTAGCCCCATTTTACGTTGAAGGGGCATTGCCAGTCAATGGGGAAGGCGACATGGCCGAGTTTTTATTCCGGGGGAGGATCAAGGGGATTACTTCGGGCGGCGCGGTGCGGCACTGAAACCCGGCTCCGCAGAATTCGGCGAGAACCAGCGCCGGCCTATTCGTCCCCGAACCCCTCGGGGCCCAGCAAGGGAACAAAGCGGCATTTGCCCCGCAGGTTGACCGACAGACCCTCTCCGGTGCGGCGCGCAAGGACCAAATTCTGCGCCTCCCTGGGCCCCACCGGAGCCGCCAGCCGTCCGCCCACTGCCAGTTGCCCCACCAGGCTGTCGGGCAGGCCGGGGCAAGCGGCGGTTACAACAATTGCGTCGAATGGAGCGTGCTTCGGGGCGCCCAGAACCGGGCCGGAAGGAAGGGCAGTAACGTTCCGGCAGCCAAGTTCCTCCAAGCGTTGCCGCGCTGCCTCGGCCAGTTCCGGCACCCTTTCCACAGTGAACAACTGGCCCCCGGGAAGCAACCTGGACAGCACGGCAGCCTGGTAGCCGCTGCCGGTCCCCACTTCCAGGGCCCTTTCACTGCCATCAAGCTCCAGCAGTTCCGTCATCCAGGCCACCATGTACGGCTGGGAGACTGTTTGGCCAGAACCGATGGAAAGGGGTATGTTCTCGTAGGCCATGTGGCGGACGTCGGGCGGCACGAAGAGTTCCCTTGGCACCTGCCGCATGGCTTCCAACACCGCTTTGCTGCTTATGTCTTTGCCCAGTTCTACGAAAAGCGTTCTCTTATCAGCATCTAGTTTGCGTAAAATGTCCACCATATCCCTCTGGCCCGCACTATAGCATAGAGGGTATGCGTAAACAAACCGAGCGTAACGAACTGGCAAGAGCGTCTCGTCGCCCTCCCAGGCTTGGAAGGGATCACACTGTCGCTCATGCCTAGCCGGAAAATCGAGGCATCACCTTGGTTCCAAAATTCTCCAGGTTCAGCAGCGTATGGCGCAAGGGTATTCCGGCATGAGCGAACTCCACCAGCAGGTAATCCAGGTTACAGACTTCCTGCAATTCCTCTATCCTTTCGACCACGTTTTCCGGAGAGCCCACCAGCAGCGTGCGCGGTTCCAGGAAGTCCCAGTCTAGCCTGACAGTAGAGTCCAGTTCCTCGTCCGGGTTCGTGAACACGTCCCTGCCCCGGAAGGGATCGTTGAAGATGAACGCCGACATGATTCCCGATTCAGCCTCGCGCCGGGCTTGCTCCATGGACGTGGAAACATAGGTAGAGCGCATTACGGCCTGGTCCTGCCCGATGGCAAAGGTCTCTCCTTCCAGCCGGGACCGCACCTCGGCGTAAAGCTCCATTCTCTGGCGGATGCGCCTGGGCGGAGGCTGCCAGTAGCAGGCTCTCAATCCCATTTCGGCGGCCGTGGATACGGAACGGTCGGTGGACACCGTCATCCACAGGGGAGGATGAGGCTTCTGGTACGGGCGGGGCGTTACCCGCAGCCTGGTTACCTTCCCGTCCTCGTGCCAGACCGGGTCCGGCGGATAGGAAGGATGAGAAAACACCGTGTCGGCGGCGGGAAAGGTATAGTTTTCTCCCCGGTGGGAGAAAAATTCCTCAGTCCATATCTTTCTAACAATCTCCACCGTTTCCTGGAACAGCTCCCGGTTTTGCCGGTCCAGCCGCGGGTCGGCGTTGGGGTGGAACTGGGGCCCCTCGTAGGGCCAAACACCTCTCCCGAAGCCGACTTCCACCCTGCCCCTGGTCATGTTGTCCAGGATGGCGAGGTCCTCGGCCAACCTTATTGGGTGCCACCAGGTGGCGATGTTGGCCATCTGGCCGATGCGAATTCTTGAGGTGCGGGCAGCCAGGTCAGCACCCAACAGGATGGGGTTGGGGAGGTCGCCCGCGCCATAGAGGCCAAAATGATGCTCCCCCAGCCAGATGGCCTCGAAGCCCAGTTCTTCGGCCAGCACAGTCTGCTGCCGCAGGTTGTCCAGAATATCGGCTGCTTGGGTGGCTTCCCCCGCCGACGCGGCCACGGTGGTAAATGCGGCAAACTTCATCGGCTCATCTCCGACAGGCCTTCTCGAGAATCCCTTCTCCCTCGATGGGGGAAGGTCAGAAAGGGGCGAAAATAGCGCTATGCAATCGACCCCACCTTGTTGGAAGTGGAAAAGCCATCATGGGACAGCTATTGCATTGGAGGTCGTTTGCCCTGTCCAGCGATAATACACTGGTTGAAGCCTTTGCGCCCAGAAAACGGTTAAAGGGTATTGGCCCCGCGGCTACCGCCTCGTTGCCCGGCCCCGCAGGGCGTACAGAGCCAGGGACAGGCTTACCACTCCGACGCCAAGCGTGGCGATGATGCCGTTTCGGATGGTGCCCCACTGCCACCCCTCGGTGATCAGTGAACGCTCTGCCGCCAGGATGTAGGTAACCGGGTTGAAGTCGGCGGTGGTGGACAGCCACGGCGTCATCTGCTCCTGGGGTATGAACAGGGTGGTCATGAACAGGAAGGGGAAGAAGAGTAGAAAAGACAGGTTCACCGCCGCCACGTTTCCCGTCTTGAAGGCAATGGCGTAGGGAAAGCCGTTGAAGATCAGCCCCCACAGGCCGGCCAGCAGCATGAACACCAGGATTCCCAAAATGCCCGTTACAAAGCTGACGCCCACGATGAATCCCATAATGATGACGGGAACGGTAAGCGCCACTATGAGCACAAAATCGGCCATCAACAGTCCCAGCAGCAGGGCTACCCGGTTTACCGGAGTAATTACCAAACGGTCAAAGTACCCCGACTGGATGTCGGTTACCACGGTTATGGCCCGGGAAACTCCGGTTACGGCGAAGAGCACGGCCACCGGCAGCTGGAAAGCCCGGTAGTCCAGGCCAGGAATGGTCTCCGCGAAGTCCTGCAGGGCGCCCACGGTTACCGCGAACATGAACACGGGGATGAACAGGGCTGGAATCACCGTTTCCAGGTCTCTCAGCATGGCCCGTACGGCCCGTCGGGCCACGGCGAAAATATCCCTGAAGAAACCCGCCTTGCGTGCCCGAACGGTAATCCCGCCTGAGCCTGACACCACAGCCATCAGCCCCTCCCTACCTCGTCCCCCTGGGGGAACCATCTCCCATTAGTCGTTGCTTCCACCGGTCTCACCTTCAAGTTGCGCCGTTTCCTCCCTTTGCAGCCGCGAACCGGTTACCTGGAGGAATACATCGTCCAGGGTGGGGGTCCGCAGGGTCAATTCCCGAACACCCACGCCCAGCTCGTTCAGCTTGAGGGCCACGGTGCTGACCAGCGCGGCCCCGTTGCCGGTGCTTACCGTCAATTCCGAGTCGTGGGCATCCACCGCGTCAACCGAAGCCAGGGCTTCCAGGGAAGTTACGACCTCGGAGGAAACGTCGCTTTCCAGCTTGACGATTATCAGGTCGGACCCCCGCGAGTGTTTCAGTTCCTCCGGGGTTCCCTGGACGGCCAAACGGCCCCGGTCGATGATGCCTACCCGGTGGGCCAGGGCGTCGGCCTCCTCGAGGTACTGGGTGGTGAGGAAAATGGTAACGCCCAAGTCTGTATTGATCTTGCCGATTTCTTCAAATATCCGGTTGCGGCTGATGGGGTCCAGGCCCGTGGTGGGTTCGTCCAGGAACAGGATTTCAGGCTGGTGAATCAGCGCCGCCGCCAGGTCCAACCGCCGCT
>JAPPLU010000064.1:0-19017 GCA_028874075.1 Chloroflexota bacterium | reverse complement strand
AGGAACAGGATTTCAGGCTGGTGAATCAGCGCCGCCGCCAGGTCCAACCGCCGCTTCATGCCGCCGGAATAGGTGCCGATAAGACGGCCCATGGCGTCGCCGATGTCAATGAGGTCCGTCAGGTCCGCCATCCGAGCTGAGATTTCCCGAGACCTCAAACCGTACAGCCGGCCCTGCAGGGTCAGCAGTTCGCTGCCCGTCTGCTTGTCGTCCAGGGCCGCTTCCTGCAAAGCCGCGCCGATACGGAGCCGCACCTGGTCGGGCTGGGCTACAGCGTCGAAACCGGCCACGGTTATGGCGCCGGCCGTAGGAGCCAGCAAGGTGATAAGCATGCGGATGACGGTAGTCTTTCCCGCCCCGTTGGGGCCCAAAAAGCCGTAGATTTCGCCGCGGTGAACTGACAGGTCAACACCATCCACGGCCCTAACCGGACCGAACTCCCGTACCAGTTCCCGGGTTACGATTGCATCGTTTGCGTTGGTCTCAGTCCTCATGTGACACGTTTCGATTCTGGTGCGCTATTGTACGATTTCCCAGTACTTTGTTCTTAAAGAGAAGCGGAAATGATGTTATCATATACGGAATAATGCAACTACAGGGGTTCCAGTCCGGCAACGGGTATTCACGGTTGGTTTCGGTAATTTCCCGAATCGACAAGCACTCACATTGTGAACCGAAACGGGACAAGGGCATTTCAGGCCTTGGCGTAGAACGTGCATCCCGAAAAGGCGGCAACCTGGACCCAGGAAGGATCCCGGTAGGAGATGAGATCTCCCAGCTGCAATTACCTCGCTAAGCGAAGGCAACCTCATTGACCATTTTGCCCCGCTATGCTAGTATCCATACCGCCAAATTGACTGCCCTTGGCCCAGACTTTTATAGATTTTTATAGTTTTAATGGCCAACCTCCAGCTAGCTGATCGGACCCAGTGGCTTTCCCTGCGGGATGCCTGCGACCTGCTCCAGGTCAGCCAGGTTACCCTGCGCCATTGGGCAGACGCCGGCCACCTGCGGGTCTACCGCACCCCCGGCGGCCATCGGCGTTTCGCCCGGGAGGACCTGCTGGCGTTGACTCAGCACCAGCCTGAATCCCACTCAACCGATACGCCCGACAAGCTGGAGGATGCCGCCCTGCGCCGCATCCGCCGCCGCCTCAACCACGAGGAAGTAGCCCGCCAGTCCTGGTACCAGAGCGTGGAGGAGGAAGGCCGCGACCGGATGCGCCTCTTTGGCCGCCGCCTGCTGTCACTGCTGGTCCAGGGCCTTCCCCGTCGCAGGGCATCCGGCCGTCGCCAGGAAGTGCTGGCCGAAGCCCTTATGCTAGGCCACGAGTACGGGGCGGGAATGTCGGAACGCAACGTGCCCCTCAAGGACACTGTGGAAGCCTTTATCTTCTTCCGCACCCTGGTGCTGGATTCCACCGAGAACCGCACGTGGGGCCCCACCCTGGAACTGGCCGACCAGGTGCTGGTGGGTGTGGTGGAGTCGTACCAGAAACGCATGGAAATATCCGCGCCGGGCCGGTTGCCAGCAGAAGAGCCCGCCGCCCAGATCATCGGAGGCTGACAAGAAAGTTATGGACTTGACCGACCGCAAGCTGCTTAACCTCATCCAGGGCAAGTTTCCCCTGGCGGAACGGCCCTACCAGGAACTGGGCGAGGAACTGGAAATCGATGAGGAAGAGGTAATTTCCCGCCTGGACGAATTGAAGCGGCAGAACGTGGTGCGCCAGATCAGCGCCATTTTCGACACCCGCCGCCTGGGCTACAAGACCACCCTGGTGGCCTTTGCCTACGAACCGGACCAGTTAAACGCCGGCGCCCTGTTCATCAATCGCCACCCCGGCGTCAGCCACAACTACGCCCGGGAGGGTTCCTACTACAACCTGTGGTTTACCCTGGCGGTCGCGCCCGACGGCGACCTGCAGGGCACGGTGGAGTGGATGGCCGCGGAGACGGGAGCCCTTAATTTCCGGGTTATGCCCACCCTCCGCTTCTTCAAGATCGGCGTCAATTTCGACATGGTCCAACAGCGCAGCGCAGCCCACAACTACAGTCCGGACAACGTAGGCGAACGCACCCCGGCCCCGGACTGGAACCAGGCCCAGGCCGTCTCCGAATTCGACAAGGCGGTCATTCGGGAACTTCAGGAAGACCTGCCCCTGGTTCCCCGTCCCTTCGACGCCATGGCTGAAAGGCTGGGCATGGATACTGCCCGACTGTTTGCCCTGGCCGATGAGTACCAGGAACGCAAGATCATGCGCCGCTTCAGCGCGGTATTACACCACCGCCGCTCCGGTTTCCGGTCCAATGCGATGGTGGTGTGGCAGGTGCCGCCGGAACGGGCCGAGGAGGTGGGCATGACCATGGCCCAGCACTCGGCTGTAACCCACTGCTACGAACGCCCAACCTTCCCTGACTGGCCCTATTCTCACTTCTCCATGATTCACGCCACCACTCCCGAGGAGTGCGAACAGATTGCCAGTGAAATCAGCGATGCCACCCAGATTACCGACAACCTGCTCCTCTACAGCACCCGGGAATACAAGAAAACCCGCGTCCGCTACTTCGTGGAAGACAACGAGGAGTTCTGGGAGAACGAACTCGAACCGGAACTGGAAGAGGCCGTACAGGACTAGACAGCAATTACTTTCCACCAAGGAACGCTAGAGTCACGAAGGTGTGTTGAGAATCCTTCCCTTCGTGAACCTTCGTCTCCCTTCGTGGATGAAGGAGACAAAAGAGGAGACCAATGCCCGACTACTACCCCGTATTCCTGAACCTGGCCGATAAGCGCTGCGTCATCATCGGCGGTGGAACCATTGCCCAGGGTAAGATCGGCGGCCTGCTACAGGCCGGCTGCCGGATAACCGTCATCAGTCCCGATGCCACGCCGGGTATCAGGCAGGCCGCCCAGCGGGGCGACGTTACCTGGCTGGAGCGTACCTACCAGCCGGGCGATCTTGAAGGCGCCTTTATCGGCGTCGCCGCCACCAACGTGTGGCACGTCAACCGGGAAATCTACGAGGAGGCGGAACGGCTGGGAGTCCTCCTCAATGTGGTGGACGACCCCGACCTGTGCAGCTTCATCGCTCCCTCCGTAGTCAAGCGGGAACCGGTAACTTTGGCCATCTCCACCGGCGGCGCCAGTCCGGCCCTCGCTCGCAAACTGCGCGAGACCCTGGTCCACGCCGAGGCCCTGGAATGGGCCGACCTGGCCGATGTCCTGGCCCAGGCACGCCGCATCATAAAGGAGAAGCGCGTGGTCATCGACCCCGAACGTTGGCAATGCTGCATCACCCGCGGCCTGCTGGAAATGGTGCAGGAAGGCCGCAGTAATGAGGCCCTGGACCTCCTGTTGGCCCAACTGCAAGATCCGGAAATACCCGGAATGTGCGACAACCTGGCCAAGTGCCAGCCCCGAAGCTGCCTGGCCAGGCAGGCTTCCCGGGAGAACTCGAACCGGGCAACGGAGGCCGTGCGGTGAGCCTTCTTGTCCTGGGGGTTAACCACCGGACCGCCCCCGTAGAAGTTCGCGAGAGACTTACCGTCGACGAGGGGAGTCTTCCGTCCGCCCTGGAATCCCTGGCCAGCCAGGTAGCCCCGGGCGTTATCCTGTCCACCTGCAACCGCCTGGAAATTTACACCCTGACCGAGGACGCCGGCGGCGACCCGGAACCAGTATCCCGTCTGCGAGAATTTCTGTCAGCCTATTCCGGCGTACACCAGGCCGACCTGATTCCCTACCTGTACCACCACCAGGATGGCGATTGCGTCAGGCACCTTTTTCGCGTTGCCAGCGGCCTGGACTCTATGGTGGTGGGCGAGTGGGAAATCCTGAGCCAGGTAAGAGCCGCTTTCAGCGCCGCCAGCAGCCCGGGGCCGGAGGCCAGTTATGTCAAGGGGCCCCTGTCCCGCCTGTTCCACCAGGCCCTGCGTGTGGGCCGGAGGGTTCACCACGATTCCAACCTGGGCTCAAACCTGAGCGATTATCGCCGCCGCTCAGTCAGCCATGTGGGCGTGCGTCTCATCCACCGGCTGCTGGGCGACCTGTCCCAGAAGCGGGTGCTGCTCATCGGCGCCGGCAACGCGGGCCAGCTTGCCGGCCGGGCCCTGGCTGCCGCCGGCGCCGCCAACCTGGTGGTTACCAATCGTACCTATGAACGGGCCCAGGCCCTGTCCGAGGAACTGGGAGGGGAGGCCGCTCCCCTTGAGCAGCTCCACCAGGCGGTTAGTGAAGCCGATGCGGTTATCAGCACCACCTCATCCCCGGACTACCTGCTGCGCCGCAGCGCTCTCCAGGAAATAATGGAAAAAAGGGTCAACCGCCCCCTGCTAATGGTGGATATCGCAGTGCCCCGGGACATAGACCCGGAAATCGCTCCTCTGGACGGTGTCAGCCTATACGACATCGACGGCCTGAGCCGGACATCCGACGCTGCCAGTGTGGGTATGGAACCGGAAATAGCGCACGCCGAAGACCTGGCGGCGCAGGAAGCTGCTACATTCATGGAATGGTGGCAGTCCCTCGATGCCATATCCGCCGTCGCCACTATTCGAGGATATGCCGAGGAAGTCCGCCGGGCCGAGGTGGAGAAGACTCTTTCCCGCCTGCGCCACCGGCAGGCGGCGAACCTGGAAGCAAGCGAAGATCCGGACCTGGAAGACCTGGCGGCTCACCTGGACGCCATGACCGCTGCCCTGGTCAAGAAATTGATGCACCACCCTACCATGTACCTCAAGGAAGGCAACGATCCCGCCCGCCAGGAGGTTATCCGCGAGATGTTCAAAATGGACGGGAGCGGTGAACGCCATGGCCGCCGCTAACGAAGGCGGCGTCGAATCCCCTCCCACTCCAGGTGTTTCTGCGGGGGCTAAACCTGGTAGAGGCGGCCCGGACATAGTGCGGGTGGGTACCCGGGCCAGCGCTCTCGCCCGCCTGCAGACCGACCTGGTCCTGGAACGCCTGCGCCCCCTCTACCCTGACCTGGATTTCCAGGTAGTCACGGTCACCACCCACGGCGACGCCAACCAGGCCGCTCCCCTGGCCGGAATGGGCCTGGGAGTGTTCGTCAAGGAGATCGAGCAGCAACTTATTGACGGCCGCCTGGATATGGCAGTCCACAGTCTCAAGGATATGCCCACTCTGCTGCCCGAGGGCCTGGGGCTGGCAGCGCTGCTGCCTCGGGAAGACCCCCGGGACGTTCTGGTAAATCGGTTCGGCTGCCGCCTGGAAGACTTACCTCAAGGGGCGCTGATCGGCACCAGCAGTCCCCGCCGCCAGTCGCAATTGCTTAGCAGCCGCCCGGACTTGACCGTCGTACCCATTCGGGGCAACGTGGAAACCCGCCTCCGCAAATCCGAGGGCGAGGAGTGCGACGGAGCGATACTGGCCGCCGCCGGCCTGCTGCGGCTGGGCCTGGCCGACCAAGTTACCGAATACCTGTCTCCCCAGACATTTGTGCCTCCCCCGGGCCAAGGCATCCTGGCGGTGGAGACCCGGGCCGACGACGACCGAATGGCCGGCATCCTTCGGGCTGTTGACCACGCGGCTACCCGTTACGCCGCTACCGCCGAGCGAGCCTTCCTGGAACGCCTGTGTGGCGGCTGCCAGGTTCCGGTGGGCGCCTACGCCCAGTCCGACGCCGACCTGATGAATCTGACCGTGTTCCTGGGATCCCCCGACGGCAAGCAGACCTTCCAGGCCAAGGTGCGTGGCCTCACCCGCTCCCCCCACCAACTGGCCGCCGATGCCCACCTGGCTATTGTGGAACGTGGCGGGGGAACGTTGCTGGCCAATGCGTCAAATCCATAGCCCCACCTCGCTGACATGATAGAATCTGACAAGAGGATTATCATAATCGCGGGGCCCAACGGTGCGGGCAAAACGACATTCTCCCGGGAGATTCTGACCGGCGATCAGGCAGGGTTGCCTTTTGTTAATGCTGACACTATTGCGGCGGCCCTCAATCCAGCCAACCCCGAAGCTGAGGCCTTCCACGCCGGACGATTGTTGCTCCGGCAAATCGAGGAACTGGTGGAGCGGGGTGAAAGCTTCGCGTTTGAAATTACCATGAGCGGACGAGCTTTTGCCCGAGCCATCCCCCGGTGGCGTAGCCTGGGCTACCGGGTGGAGTTGTTTTTCTTGAGTCTGAACTCGCCGGAAAATGCCATAGCCCGGGTTGCCCTGCGCGTGCGGCAGGGCGGCCACAACATTCCCGAAGAGGTGATACGACGCCGCTTCTATGGGGGCTTGCAGAACTTTCATGAAGTGTACAAGCCGCTGGTGGACTCCTGGGTGTTGTATGACAATACTGGACCCGAACGTATTCGTTTAGAAGACGGGGTGAATCCATGACCACTACTGAAAATACCGAAACCGGCGGAAAAGTGTATCAGGGAATAGATGTTGCCCGGGCCGATGCCGCCATGCGCCGCGCCTCCATAAAGGCCCGCCGCAAGGCCCTGGAAGAAGAGGGCCAGGTGATGATCGTCCACAAAGGGGAGATGGTCTGGGAAACCGACCCTAAACGCATCTTTCCGGCGGGCGTGGAAGTGGAAATTTGCCAGTGCGGCCGCGTCATTGCCACGGATACCGTGGAAGACGTGGTTTACAAGTAGGTGAACGAATTGCCCGGCAAAGTCTTTCTGGTGGGCGCCGGACCCGGCGACCCCGGCCTCATTACCGTCAAGGGGCTGCGCTGTTTGCAGCAGGCCGATGTGGTGGTGTATGACCGCCTGATGGACCCGGCCCTGCTCCAGTCCGCTTCCCCCGCAGCCGAGCTGGTGTTCGTGGGCAAGGAGCGGGGACGCCAGGCCCTTACCCAGGACGAAATCAACGACCTGCTGGTCAGGGAAGCCGGGCAGGGCAAGTCGGTGGTGCGTCTCAAGGGCGGCGACCCCTTCGTCTTCGGTCGGGGCGGCGAGGAAGCCCAGGTCTTGGCCCGCAACTCCGTTGCCTTCGAGGTAATTCCGGGTATCACCTCCGCCATTGCCGCCGCCGCCTACGCCGGAATTCCCGTAACCCAGCGCCGCGTCGCCACATGCTTCACGGTGGTCAGTGGCAGCGAAGACCCCACCAAGCCCGAATCGTCCATCCCCTGGGACGTGCTGGCCCGCACCGGCGGCACCCTGGTGGTGCTGATGGGCTGGGCCGCCCTGCAGTCCATCCTGGAAACCCTGCAGCGGGAGGGAATGGCCCCGGACACGCCGGTGGCCCTGGTCCAGTGGGGCACCTGGAAGAAGCAGCAAACGGTGGACGGCGTTCTGGGCGATGTGGTGGCCAAAGCGAAGGAAGCCGGCTTGACTCCCCCCGTGGTCGCCATAATCGGGCCGGTGGCCGGTCTCCGAAAGGAAATTCGCTGGTTCGACCGACAGCCGCTCTTTGGCAAAAGAGTCCTGATCACCCGTTCCCGCACCCAGGCCTCCCGACTGCGGACGTTGCTGGAGGAGCAGGGGGCGGAACCGCTGGAGTTGCCATCCATAGAAATCGTGCCCTTGGAAGACTGCACCGAACTGGACGCGGCCCTCGCCCAATACGGTCTGCTCCCCCTCGAAACACCCTTTGGCACCATCAGCAAGTTCTGGACTATTTTCGCCAGCGCCAACGCGGTTGATGCCGTTTTCGGTCGGATGGACACTTACAACCAGGACTCCCGGGTCTTCGCCGACTCCACGGTGGGAGCCATTGGCCCGGCCACGGCGGCTGCTCTGATCCAGCGGGGAATCAAACCCGACTTTATCCCGACTACTTCAGTCTCCGAAGCAGTGGTTAAGGAACTGTCCCACAGGGAATGGGCAGGCGTTCCCGTCCTGCTGCCCGGGGCGGACATAGGAAGGGACGTTACAGCCAAGGGCCTCTCTGACCTGGGCGCCAAGGTGGAGCGGGTAACCGCCTATCGCACCGTCATCCCCGCCAGCGCGGCCCAGGACGCCCGCAAACTGCTTTCTCAGGGCGTGGACGCCATAACCTTCACCAGTTCCTCCACTGTCCGCAACCTGCTCGAGATTCTTGACGGTGACAAGTCGGCCCTGGAACCTTCCCTGATTGCCTGCATCGGCCCGGTCACTGCCGGTACCGCCAGGGAGTTGGGTTTGCGGGTAGACCTGGAAGCCGACGAACACACGGTGGAAGGTTTGGTGGAAGCATTGGTCAGCCACTACCAGTAAAAGCAGCCTGGTCCAATAATCCCCACTGTTTACCCTTCACAACCAGTATTCATGGAAATTCGGCCCTATTCTTGGATTAAAATGGAGAGAAAGCCATGACCAGTTTCCCAGATATGCGGCTGCGGCGGGTGCGGGAGTTGGAACCGGTGCGCGACCTGGTAAGGGAGACCCGCCTCAACGCCTCCAATTTCATCTATCCCCTATTCGTAACCCACGGTCAGGGCGTGAAGCAGCCCATTGAACCCATGCCGGGCAACTACCAGCTTTCCCTGGACATGCTGGAAGAAGAGGTTGCCGACGTGGTGGGGCTGGGCATACCCGCTGTGCTTCTTTTTGGCCTGCCCGAGGAGAAGGACCCCGTTGGCAGCGGCGCCTACGACCCGGAGGGGATAATCCAGGAGGCCATTCGCGTCATCAAGAAAGCCGCGCCCAACCTGATGGTAGTGGGCGACGTGTGCCTGTGCGAATACACCGATCACGGCCACTGCGGGGTTATTGACGGGCAACGCATCGACAACGACCAGACCCTGGAACTGCTGGCCCGCACGGCCCTGGCCCAGGTGCAGGCCGGCGCAGACATGGTGGCCCCCTCGGCCATGATGGATGGCCAAGTGCGGGCAATCCGGGAGACCCTGGACGCCAATGGGGAGGAAACCGTCCCGGTGATGGGATACGCTGCCAAATACGCCTCAGCCTTCTACGGCCCCTTCCGCGTGGCGGCAGATTCCACACCTCAGTTTGGCGACCGGCGCAGCTACCAGATGGACCCGGCCAACCGGCGCATGGCCATGCGGGAAATCGAGAGCGATATAGCCGAGGGCGCCGACATTGTCATGGTCAAGCCGGCCCTCGCTTATCTGGACGTAATCAAGGAGGCCACGGACCGCTTCGACCACCCCATGGCCGCCTATAACGTCAGCGGCGAGTTCTCCATGGTCAAGGGCGCCGCCAGACAGGGCTGGATCGACGAGAAGCCGGTAACCCTGGAACTGTTGACCGCCATCCGCCGCGCCGGGGCGGACATTATTATCAGCTACCACGCGAAGGAGGTAGCCCGCTGGCTGAGGGGTGAAGAGTAAGTAGTGCTCCAGTTTGGCTTTGATCCCTCAATATTCAAGCGCAACCGGGGTTTCCGCCTGCCCGAGGGTTTGGTTGCCGCGAGGGATCAAACTGCTGGTCAGTGGATCGAAAACAGACTGCAACCCTGGGGAAGGGAAGGAGTGACCCTGAGGTCGTTCCTTCCCGATACTTTTCCAGCCTACGCCCGCATTTTCCACCCCTTCTACCGGGGTGACGAGGAGGACCGGACCAGGAACGAATCTCAACCCGTCCGCTGGGCAACGGTGGCCCAGTGGAACGGGACCATCGCGCATCCGCTGATGCAGCCGGGCAATGTTGCCAGGGTCCCTTTTCCGTACCGGGTTGATTGGGGAGAGTGCCCGGAAATGGGCAGCCTGCCGGTCGCGGAGAGTACGGCGTTGACCGCATTGTTGCGCGAATTCACCACAACGCCGGAAAGCTGCTACCTGGGTTACTGGGAAGGCAATGGTTACTTTCCTGGCGGGACGGTAAGGTATTTTGGCCATGAACCTGGCCTGTTGTCGAGCATCGAAGATTTGGCGCACTACCTTTGGGGCAAACTTCGACCCTCCCCTGATCCCCTTGCCGGCGTACCACGCCTGGTCGGCCAGCACCGTGATTATCTCATCTACTTTGGCTCCTTGGACATCGTGCCCTCGCTAAGCCGGTACCCGCCGTGGGGACTGTCGCCAAACCTCTGGTGGCCCGAAGACCGAGGCTGGTGCGTCGCTACAGAGATTGATTCATACGACACCTTTGTGGGCGGCAGCAGTGCCTGTATCGAACGAATCCTGAATTGTCCGGACCTGGAAGCACTTCCCTTTACCATAGACGGCCGTATTGACGGGGACGCAGATATGGTTAACACTTAGCCAGCCACTGAGATTCTTCCACCAAAGAGGCCCACATGAACCAGTCCAGGTCCCAGCAGCTATTTGAGCAGGCCCAGCAGTACATCCCCGGAGGCGTCAACAGTCCCGTCCGGTCCTTCCGGGCCGTGGCCGGAACGCCGCCTTTCATTGCCCGCGGGCAGGGTTCCCACGTCTGGGACGTGGACGGCAACGAGTATGTCGACTACCTGGGTTCCTGGGGGCCGCTGGTACTGGGCCACGCCCACCCCGCCGTGGTGGAAGCCCTGCACCGGGCCGCCGAGGGTGGCACCAGCTTTGGCGCGCCGGTGGAGATGGAGGTGGAACTGGCCCGCATCATCTGTGAGGCCCTGCCCTCGGTGGACAGTGTGCGCCTGGTCAGTTCCGGGACCGAGGCCTGCATGAGCGCCATCCGCCTGGCCCGCGCCTATACCGGACGCAGCAAAGTCATAAAGTTCTCCGGCTGCTACCACGGCCACGCCGACGGTCTGCTGGTCCGGGCGGGTTCCGGCGCCATGACCCACGGTATCCCCACCAGCGCCGGTGTACCCGAGGCCTACGCCGCCGAAACCCTGGTGGCCGACTACAACGATATCGCCTCGGTCGAAGCCTTCTTCGAGGCCTGGCCCGACGCCATCGCCGGGGTCATCGTCGAACCGGTAGCGGGCAACATGGGCGTGGTGCCCCCCGCCGAAGGCTTTCTGCAGGCTCTCCGGCAAGTTACTTCCGATAATGGGGCCATGCTCATCTTCGACGAGGTGATTACCGGCTTCCGCATTGCCTACGGGGGAGCGCAGACGGTGTTCGGCGTAACTCCCGACATTACCTGCCTGGGCAAGATTATCGGTGGTGGCCTGCCCGTGGGGGCCTACGGTGGCCGCCAGGAAGTCATGGAGATGGTTGCTCCCCTTGGCCCCATGTACCAGGCCGGTACCCTGTCCGGCAATCCGCTGGCAGTCACCGCCGGGCTGACCACTCTGACCGAGCTGCAGAGGGATGGGACTTACGAGAGGCTGGAATCGATGGCTACCCGCCTGGCCAACGGCATCACCCGGGCTTTTACACGGGCCGAGGTTCCCGCCACCCTTAACCGTGTCGGCTCCATGATGACCGGTTTCATGAATTCCGGACCGGTGGACACCCTGGCCCAGGTGGAACAGTCAAACACGGAACGCTACGGCCGATATTTCCACTCCATGCTGGAACGGGGCGTGTATCTGGCGCCTTCCCAGTTCGAGGCAGGTTTCGTCTCCCTGGCCCATACCGAGGAGGACATTGACCGTACTGTCGCGATTGCGGAAGAGGCCGCGGGTAGCTTGGGGTAGGCTAAACTTGAGGTCGATTGGGCGTAAATTGGGGCGGGCCGTTTGGCCCGCCCCATCTTTCGCACGACAATCCGCTAAGAATTAACTCTTAGGTTCCGTACCTTGCGGCGGCGTTGGGGTCGCTGTACTCGACGCCCTTGGTGGCCCAGAAGGCGGCGGCGATGCTGTCAACGGCGGCTACCAGTTCCTCGCAGGCGGCCATGTCGACGGTCTGACGGCAGCGGCCGGCCAGCTTGAGAGCGGCGTTAAAGGAACCGTGCAGGTCAAATCCTTCCGGCATATTGGGCCAGGCATAGTCGGCCCAGAGAATCCGCAATTCGCGCTTGCACAACTCGGCGTGCTCTTCCTTGGTGGAGACATAGCGGGCCATGGTGTTGGCGTAGGCCACGTGGTCGTCGCCCTCCTCCAGGGCCTGCATCCGCAGCACCATCTTCTGCACGGTCTGGGCGGCTATCTTGGCGGATACGGGATCATATATTCCGCAGGGGATGTCGCAATGGGCTTCAGCCTCTTGAACCTTCAACCATTGGAGCGGGTTAAACATTATTGCTCTTCCTCGTTTCCTAGTTTGGCCCCTCCCTTGGGGCAGTCCCAAGATTACAAGAAATGCCAGACTGACGCAACCCCCGCAGGTCGCGGCGAGCACGTCCCGGACTGTGCTGGACCATCGATTTCCGGTTGACGCGACAAGCTTGGACAAACATAATGCTGCATGGCTATCCGAGTCAACCGAGCCCGACGGGTGGCCCTCAAGTCCCCGTGGGCGAACAGGCCAGCCCGAGGTGCGAATGGAGTCCTCCCTTAAGCGCAAACGATTTCTGCTGCTGGGGACTGCCGCCGTTGTTGTTGCGACGCTGGCCGTCCTTTACCTGCTCGGCAGTGTACTCCTGACCCTGGGCATCAGCGCGGTAATCGCTTATGTCCTGCTTCCAGTGGCCAAGCTAATGGAGCGGGGCATGCCCTGGAGGCGCAATCGTCCTGGCCTGGCACGGGGTATATCCGTAGGCATAATTTTCCTGGTTGGGCTAGGTGTATTCGCTGGCCTGATAATCGCCGTCGTTCCCCCCACAATCGAGCAGGGTCAGGGGTTTATCGAGGACTTCCCCACTTTCTTGAACAACGCCCGCATAACCATCGAAGGGTGGGTCGCGCAATACGCCGACGTGGTCCCTGCAGATGTGAGAAACCAGATTGAGGAGGCCTTGGCCGGAGCCGGAGCCATAGTCGGAACCGCAGCATGGAATGTGGCGAAGCAAACGCTGGGCGTGATTGTGGGATCTTTTTCATTCATCCTGGGACTGGCTGTCGCGCCGGTCCTGATCTTCTACCTGATGAAGGACTCCAGCCCCATTCGCGAGTCCCTTCACACACCCTTCCCAACGGCCATCCGTCCTTTCCTGCGGGATATCATCGACATAGCCGACCGCACCCTGGGTGGCTACATCAGGGGCCAGCTCACGCTGGGCGTAATTGTCGGCACAATAGTGGCGGTTGGACTGCTGATTATGGGCGTCCCCTTTGCGGTCGTGCTGGGCATAGTGGCCGGTCTGACAGAGTTGGTGCCCATCATCGGTCCCTGGATCGGCGGCGCGGTGGGCGTGCTGGTTACCCTGGCCACCGAGCCCGACAAGGTCCTGTGGGTAATCCTCCTTTACCTGATAGTCCAGCTGCTGGAAAACACCCTCCTGGTACCCCGCATCCAGGCCGATACCCTGAACATGCACCCCATCGCCGTCATCCTGGTCATCACCATCGGCAGCCAGTACTTCGGCCTGTGGGGCGTGATCCTGGGCCCGCCCCTGGTAGCCTTGGCCAAGGACGTGATCATCTACCTGGTAGAGCAATGGAACGAGGCGCCTGGGGTGGACGAGGGGGCGTTTGTTCCAGGTGTAGATAATTCGGACCCTCTGGAAGGGGGCGCTGCCCAGGAAGACCCATTGCAGGAAAGCGCGTCTGGCAGTTAGTCAGTAGTATATCCTGCGGTCTTGATTGGACCGACAGGATGCAGTACCTCAGGCACTCCTTCCCCACTCTGTCTCCCCAATACCAATCAGGTACAAATAATCATCGCCAGCCCCTTTACAGGCTGACCATCGCTGCTCATGCTGCCAACACTAACCAGTTGCCTGGCGCAGACATTTGACGCATTTGCCTTGTCCCTGCAACTACCAGCAGACTATAATGGCTCTGCTTACCTAAGAGTGAACTCAGAGGGAGGAGGCCCCCCGTGACTACCGTTACCGACGCCACGCAAACGACAACCCGCGACGCCGCTACTGTGGCGCGCATGAAGCACCGCAGCAACGACGTTACCCAGGGACCCGAACGGGCCCCCGCCCGCGCCATGCTCCTGGCCATGGGCCTGACCCAGGAAGACCTGGACAAGCCCTTCGTTGCCATCGCCAACCTGGCCAGCGACGTTACGCCCTGCAACGTACACCTGTCCCGCTTTGCCCAGGCGGCCAAGGAGGGCATCCGCCAGGCCGACGGCACCCCCTTCGAGTTCGGCACCATCACCGTCAGCGACGGCATCTCCATGGGCACCGAGGGCATGAAGGCTTCCCTGGTCAGCCGGGAAGTTATCGCCGATTCCATCGAGGTGGTAACCTTCGGCGAGCGCATGGACGGCCTGGTTACCATTGCGGGCTGCGACAAGAACATGCCCGGCTGTATGATGGCCATCGCCCGCCTGAACGTGCCGTCCATCTTCATCTACGGCGGCACCATCATGCCTGGCCAGTACCAGGGCAACGACGTGAATATTCAGGATGTATTCGAGGCGGTGGGCGCCTACGCCAAGGGCAGCATCACCCGCGACGAACTGACGGCACTGGAATGCGTTGCCTGCCCGGGAGAGGGTTCCTGCGCCGGTCTCTTCACCGCCAACACCATGTCCACCGCCATCGAAATCATGGGCATGTCCCTGCCCGGCGATGCATCCATTCCCGCCATCGACCCCCGCAAGGTGGACGAGGCGCGCAAGGCCGGCTCCACCCTGCTGCGCCTGCTGGAAGAGGATATTCGGCCCCGCGACATTATGACCCGCCACGCCTTCGAGAACGCCATAACCGTGGTGCTGGCCATGGGCGGCTCTACCAACGCCGTTTTGCACCTGATGGCCATCGCCAACGAGGCCGGCGTCGACTTAGGCCTGGACGACTTCGACCGCATCAGCCGCAGCACTCCCTACATTTCCGATATGCGTCCCGGCGGCCGTTACGTAATGGCCGACCTGCACCGTTACGGCGGCGTGTCCCTGGTGGCCAAGCGGATGCTGGAGGCCGGCCTGCTCCACGGCGACGCCATGACCGTCACCGGCAGGACCCTGGCCCAGAACGTGGCGGATATGCCCACCATTGACGACCAGCCAGTCATCTACCGGCCGGACAACCCCCGCGGACCCACGGGCGGCCTGGCCATCCTGCGGGGCAACCTGGCCCCGGACGGCGCCGTCATTAAGGTGGCCGGCCACCAGGAAAAGGTGTACGAGGGCCCGGCCCGGGTATTCGAGCAGGAGGAACCCGCCTTCCAGGCCATCCAGAGGGGCGAAATTAACGAGGGCGATATTGTCATAATCCGCTACGAGGGCCCCAAGGGCGGTCCCGGTATGCGGGAAATGCTGGCCGTCACCGGCGCCCTTATCGGCCAGGGTCTGGGCGATTCGGTGGCCCTGGTAACCGACGGCCGCTTTTCCGGCGCGTCCCATGGCCCCATGGTGGGCCACGTTGCCCCCGAGGCGGCGGTGGGTGGCCCCATCGGCCTGCTGCGCGAGGGCGACATTGTCACACTGGACATTCCCAACCGGCAGTTGAACGCCCGTCTGACGGAAGAGGAGCTTGCCGACCGGCGGGCCGCATGGCAGCCTATCCCGCCCAAGTACACCTCCGGGGTGCTGGCCAAGTACGCGAAGCTGGTATCCTCCGCCGCGGAAGGCGCGGTAACCCGGTAGGTCCGGCTCCCCCTATCCACGAATGGGCACGAATATTCACCAATGATGAATTATCAAGATATTCGTGGACATTAGTGTTCATTCGTGGATGAATGAGTAACGAGAGTGGCAATGAACTGCCCTGCCTGCGGCCACCCATATACTCCGGGCAACCGGTTCTGCGGCAATTGCGGCTATAACCTGGCCCAAACGGCCGAACCGCCAACGTCGCCCGATAGTCCGTCCTCGGAGACGGCTTCAGAGTTCCACGACACTCCAACTGCCCCGACCGAATCTCCCGTAGATTCCGTTGCCCCTGCGCCGCAGGACATCATCTGTCCCCGCTGTCATCAGGCCAACGAAGGCGACTCAGCTTTCTGTTTCGCCTGCGGTTTTCCCATGCTGGCGGGAAGGCAGGAACGGCGCGACAGGGACAGGCTGCCCGCGTTTGAAATGGGCGCCCCCGGCAGCTTCTGGTTCAGGTCGCTGGCATACATTATCGACTCGCTGGTTATTGTGCTGCCCCTGGTCTTCCTGTGGATAATTCTGGGGCAACCCGTACCGGAGAACTTTGACCAGATTATGGACCCGCCGGAAGGGTACGACCGGCTGCAGGTGCTGGTCCTTTTCTTAACCATGGCCTACGACACAGCCCTGATAACCTATTTCGCCACCACCGTAGGCAAGCGCGCCTTCGGCCTTTACGTGGTTCGGACCGACGGTTCCCGCGTTGGCTTTGTCCGGGCCCTGGCCCGCCACGTGTTGACCGCCCTTTCCGCCAACCTCACCCTGGGCTTCATATTTTTGTTCGTATTGTTCCGCGAAGACCGGCGGGGCGTCCATGACCTTGTCTGCGACACAGTGGTAATCCGGCGGCAGCGGCAGCGTACCAGCCCCGATCCGGAACGTCGGTAATCTCCCAATCGTCTCCGGATGTCTGGCTAGCCACATCCAGGCCAGTCCTGCTGCCCATCAAGACCCGGAGAGGAATCAACCGATGCTAAGCGCCGTCCTCCTCACCATCCACATAGGCGCGGGTTCCGTTGCCTTGCTCACCGCTGCCATCGCTGTTTTCACGCCCAAGGGCCGGAAATGGCATGTTAGGGCGGGAAGGGTCTACGCCATCGCCATGGCCCTGGTGTTCCTGACGGCGGTGCCCCTGTCCCTGTTGGGCGCCAGCATTTTCCTGATGCTCATCGCCTTCTTCAGTTTTTACCTGGTCTTCGCAGGGTGGCGATTTGCGCGCAACCGGCGGGGCCATCCTCACGCCGTTGACTGGGCCGCTACGGCCATAGTGCTCACCACCGGACTGGGCATGGGGGCATACGCAGGAGTTCTGGCCGGCTCGGGCGACTCCCAGTGGGTCACCATGACTGTCTTCGCGGCGATTGCCGTCGCCCTGGGGGTGGTCGATGGTCTGTACCACTTCCAGCGACGGGCCACAGGCGGTCGGCGTATATCCCGCCACCTCACCGGCATGCTGGCCGGCACCATTGCGACCATAACCGCGGTGCTGGTGGTCAACGTGGAGACCAATCCTCCATGGATTGTTTGGATTCTACCGACAGTGGTCATTACTCCGTTTATCGCATGGTGGAACTTCAGGGTTGCGATCCAATACCGCACCGGCAGGCAGGCCTGAACAATGGCCGTTGAAAGGAGGCTCCGACCTTGCCTGAAGTGATTCTCTACATAGCTGCCAGCCTGGATGGTTACATTGCTCGGCCCGATGGCGCCGTCGATTGGCTGGACGAGGTTGCCGTCCAGGAGGATGGCGCGGATGAAGACTTTGGTTACGAAGAGTTCTACGCCAGCATAGGCACCGTGCTGATGGGACGCGTAACTTATGAGCAGCTATTAACCTTCGACGTGGACTACCCCTACCCTGGCACAGCAGGCTACGTCTTTTCCCGCACCCGGGCCGGCCAGAGAGACGAAAACGTGGAGTTCGTTGACGGAGCTGACATCCCCCAATTCATCACCCATTTGAAGACGACTTCGGACAAACATATCTGGCTCATTGGCGGCGGCCTGCTGGTACAGGAATTTCTCAGGCATAACCTGATAGACCGGTTCATAATTACGGTAATGCCAGTGATACTGGGAGAGGGGATTCCCATGTTTCCGCCGCCCACACCCCAGATTAACCTGGAACTAGTGGAGACCCTGTCATTCCCCAGCGGAATGGCGCAGTTCACCTACCGGCGCGCGACCCAGTGTTGAATTGGGACTGGCAGACCGGCGGTTCTGGGCGACGTTCCCTTTGTCGCAGGTTCATTTCCCCCACAAACTTGCTTTAGGGTTTATAATTGGCGAATCCAATTCAACAGGAAAGCAACGCGCCGCATGCTTAATTCGCCCTCGGGCGTTGCTTAACAACTTACCAGGTGGGATGAGAGATATGATGGACTACGGAGTGGAAGCCATTAACCGCCATCGGGCCAGCCGGGGCAAGATTAGCATCGCCTCCAAGATGAAGGTGGAGACTATGGAGGAGCTTTCCATTGCCTACACTCCCGGCGTGGCGTCGGTGTGCCTGGCTATAGACAAGGACAAGTCGGAAAGCTACGCGCTGACCAACCGGGGCAATACCGTGGCGGTGGTTACCGATGGATCCGCGGTGCTGGGCCTGGGCAACATCGGCCCGGAGGCGGCCTTGCCGGTAATGGAGGGCAAGTCCATCCTTTTCAAGGGCCTGGCTGACGTGGACGCCTTTCCCATCTGCCTGGGAACCCAGGACAACGCTTCAATCATCCAGACGGTGCGCAACCTGGCCCCCTGCTTCGGCGGCATCAACCTGGAGGACATTGCGGCCCCCCGCTGCTTCGAAATTGAGGAAAGCCTCCAGGACCTGGGGATTCCCGTGTTCCACGACGACCAGCACGGCACTTCCATAGTAGTGCTGGCATCCATCATCAACGCCCTGCAGGTGGTGGGCAAGTCAATCACGGATGCCAAGTTTGTTTTCTCCGGCTCCGGCGCCGGCGGCATAGCTTCCACCAAGCTGCTGATGGACTACGGCGCAAAGAACATTATCCTCGTCGACAGCCAGGGCATTATCCATCGCAACCGCACCGACCTGACGCCCATAAAGACTGAGATGCTGGATATAACCAATCCCCAGAACCTGGAGGGCAACTTGGCCGACGCCATGCGCCTGGCGGACGTGTTTATCGGTCTTTCGGTAGGTGATACCGTCTCCCAGGATATGGTCCGTTCCATGTCTCCCGACCCAATAGTCCTGGCAGCCGCCAATCCCACTCCGGAAATCTGGCCCGACGCAGCCGCCGAGGCCGGCGCCAAGGTTGTGGGCACCGGTCGCAGCGACTTCCCCAACCAGATCAACAACAGCCTGGCCTTCCCTGGCGTCTTCCGCGGCGCCCTGGACGCTCGCGCAACCCGCATCACCACTCGCATGAAGCTGGCGGCGGCCGAGGCGCTGGCCGGACTGGTGGCCGAACCCACCGCCGAGAACATCATTCCCTGGTCCTTGGATCCGGAAGTGGTTCCCGCCGTATCCCACGCCGTGGCCCGGGCCTGGCAGTCTGAGCAGGGGTAGGAGTGAAGAAATAGGGAGGGGGTGAGAAGTGTCGCCTTGTATCTTGGCAGAGAAGGGATAGAGTAAACAAACGAAGACAAATCTCCCG
>JAPPLU010000031.1 GCA_028874075.1 Chloroflexota bacterium | reverse complement strand
TCTACGCCCGGGTCTCCAGCGACCGCCAGGACGTGGACCTCTCCGTCGCCGCCCAACTGCGGGCACTTCGAGACTACGCTGAGCGCAACGGCTACTCCGTTGCCCGCGAGTACGTAGACGAGGCCGAGAGCGGCCGTGTCGCCGATAGGCCCCAGTTCCGCAAGATGATCGACGAGGCCAGCAAGTCCGACTCTCCGTTTAGGGAAATCCTGGTCTGGAAGTTTTCGAGGTTCACCCGCAAGCGGGAACACGCCGTGGCCTTCAAATCCATGCTTCGCAGGAAGGGCGTCCGCGTGGTCTCCATCACCGAGCACGCCGACGATTCCCCCACCGGCAAGCTGATGGAGGCCATCATCGAGTCCGTGGACGAGTTCTATAGCGAAAATCTTGCCACCGAGGTTTTGCGGGGAATGCGGGAGGCCGCCTCCCGGGGCTTCTGGGTCGCCAGCCGCGCCCCCTTCGGCTACAACCGGGTCATGGTCCCCGACGGTCCCAAGAAGCGCCCCACCCTGGAGATCAACCCCGAGACCTCCCGCATCGTCAAGCGCATCTTCACCATGGCCGAGGCCGGCAAGGGCACCCAGGAAATCACCCGCATCCTCAACCAGGAGGGCGTCGCCAGCCCCAGGGGGAAGCTGTGGGGCAAGACCAGCATCCACGGCGTCATCACCAACGAGGCTTATACCGGCACTCTGGTGTGGGGCGAAGGCGCCAAGGACCAGGGGGAGCCGGTAAGGGTGGAGAAGGCGTTCCCCGCCATCATCTCCCAGGCCCAGTTCCAAAGGGTCAACCGGTTCATGCGCTCCCGCGCCCCCAGGCTCAGCCATCCCCGCCGGGTGGGTAGCTCCTACCTGCTCAGCGGCCTGGCCAGGTGCCGCGCCTGCAACTCTCCCCTCACCGGAAGGTTCGCCAAGAGCGGCCAGTACGCCTACTACGTCTGCCCCACCAACATCAAGGTCGGAAGGGATGCCTGCCCGACTCCCACCCTCAACGCCCGCCGCTTCGAGGAACTGGTGGTCAACAAGATTCGCTCCAACATCCTCACCGAGGACAGCATCCGCGCCCTGGTCAAGGTGGTGGAGTCGGAGATGGGCGGGGTGACCCGGGAGCAGCGCCAGCGGCTGGAGACGGTGGAGGCGGAACTGGCCGACGTGCGCCAGCGGCTGGGCCGGCTCTACAACCTGGTGGAGACCACGGACATGGATATCGAGGACTTCAGGCCCCGCATCCGGGAACTGCGGGAACGGCAGGAGCTTCTGGAAGGCGCGGCCGAGGAGGCCAGGGCCGCCCTGGCCCAGCGCCGCAAGGTTCTCGACGACGTGGAGACCATCGCGGCCTACGCCGGGGAGATGAAGGATTTCCTGGAAGAGAGCGAGCTCACCGAGCGGCGGGCCTTCATCGAAACCTTCGTCAAGGAGATTCTCGTGGTGCCCGGCGACGCCCTGATGCGCTACAGCGTTCCCATGCCCGACGATTCCCTGATACCTGGAAAGGCCACCGAGACGGTGGCCCTTCCCGATTCCGTTCTATCTACCGTGCAGGTTGGTGGGCCTAAGCGTACCGAACTGCGAACTTTCCGCTGGGAGGTTCTGCTATAGGGATTCCATTTAGGTGTCTCCAGCGAACAGGCACCGAGGCCGCACGATGATTTCCACCCTGCTACTCGCCACCGTCTATTTCGAGCGCTCTGACATAGGCCGAATAGTCTATGGCGGGAACAGTCCCGATAGCCTGGAGGTCCGTCAGCAACCGGAACAGAAAAGTAACCAGAGACGTAGCTGCGGAACTTCCAACGACGCCCTCGACAGTGGATTCGCCATAACTCACCGCAAATGAACCGTGATTGAGCGCGCATCCCAAGTCAAGCCGTTGAGCCTCCTGGACCTGAGCCATCACCTCCCTCAGCGCCTTTGGAAAAGCGCTGGGGGATGAGTTGGACAGAGCCAGGATTCCGGCAAGAATCCGGTGGGGTGGCTTTGGGTCCAGCGCGCCGTCAGCCGAAGGAATTACCGCGCTGGTTCGCCGCAGCGACCTCACGGAGGCAGCCTTGTCGCAGGCGAGACGCAGGTTCCTGCTGTCGATCCGTTGCTTGACCTCGAACACCGCGTAGACGGCTTCCGCCGGGACGTACTGGACGTTTCCGCCCATGAACAAAGGCGGCGAGTATTGCCTGTCGAAAACTATGACGTCCATCTGGTCGCTCCGAAGTCCGTCCGCATCCACCACAAACCCGTTGGCCACCCGGTACCGGTTGGGGAGAACCCTGGCCAGAAAATCCAGCCAGGCCAACTCCGTTTCATCGCCCAGGGTTCCCCCGTGGTCAACCGCTCCTCTTATGCCCGTCAACTCAGCGACCATCCTCTGTTGGGTGCTCTGGAACAGGCTGTTCAGGTCTATCCGGGTGCGGCCCTCTGCCATACTCATGGATTCACCACACCACTCTTTCCCACTGGCCATTCCGTACCCTGCCCAGTGAAGCCCCGGCTTGCCTGGCGATTTCCTGCTTTTCGTCTGGGGACAGGTCGGAAGAGATGATGTTTGCGCTATTCGCCGGGTCAATGAACTCGGCTCGCGGGAAGTTGGCTGCCAGAAATTCCAGCACCCGCTTCAACTCGTCCGCAGTGCCCTGGGGTTCACGCCCTTGAAGCGCCCGCAATACCGCAAGCTCAAGATAGAACGAAGGGAAATGCAGGCCACGGTTTGACCGCCATATCTTGGCGGCGCGTATCGCGGCGCTTTTCCCGGACCTTCTGACCAAAGAAATATGCTTGTCCACGTTGGTCTTGGTCCATCCCTGCCGTCTGCTGAGATACAAGCTATGATCACTCTTGCCGGTGTGCTTCCGCGCGGGCACCAGGTCCACCTTTACGCCGTTCACTTCCACTCCAATAGAAACATTTTGGCAGCGGGGACTCAACCCCTCCTGATCGGCGTACCGGTGAAGGCCCTCAAACATCTTTCTCAACGACTTGCCCGACCTGGGTTTCAGCGATATGAACAGGTCAAGGTCCGTACCGCCTCTGATTGAAGTGCCCTTGGCAAAGGAACCGGAGTTGTGGACTCGCACCAGGCGCGTGGAGTACCACCTCTGGATCAGCCCTCTGAGGCGTTCCCCCGCCTGGTACACAGCCGTCCCGGGACCCTTTTCTACTTCGTACTTGCGTACAATCCGGTCAACGTACCTGTTGGCGTTCAAGTTAATCGACCTTCGACCTGCCGTTGACTGCGCGGGAAAAGCAACGGGCAAACCCAGAGACGGAATTGGTAGCATCCCGGCCAACTCCAGGAAGGGACACCCCGTTTGCGGTCCTGCTTGCCATTAGTCAGTCCTGATGATATATTTCTGACATTCTAACAACGGATACGCGCCGTGCCAAGCCTGCCCCGCCTGATTATGGAACACGCGTCGGAGTTGCCCGAAGGCTCGTTGCTGTGCCCGAACGTCCTGCTTCACCTGGGCAACAGGGATGCGGTGGACCAGGCGTTGTCGCGTCTTGCCCGCAGCGGGCGACTGAGCCGAGTCTGTCAGGGCGTTTACGTCCGGCCTGTGGAAACCCGTTTCGGCCCACGCCCTCCGTCAGTTGACAAGGTGATCGAATCTCTGGCTGAACTGTGGGGAGAGACGATTGTACCCTGCGGCGGAGCGGCGGCGAATGCCCTGGGGCTCACCACCCAGGTGCCGGTCAGGTCCGTTTACCTGACTTCCGGCCCCAACCGCAGGCTGAAACTCGGCGCGGTGACGGTGGACCTGCGACACGCCCCCAGGTGGCAGCTTGTAGCGCCGCGCCGCGCCGCCGGCGACGCCGTGCGCGCTTTGGCATGGCTGGGTCCCAAAGAGATTGAGGAGAGCCTCGGCGTCATTCGCCGGAAACTATCTGCCGAAGACCTGGACGAACTGGCGGCGTCCCGGGCATTGATGCCCGCCTGGATCGCCGGTCCGGTAAGCGTGATGGTGGCCGGTGGCTGACCTTCCGTTTCAGTCCCTCTCCCCGGATGACCGGCGGGACGCCCTGGAGGTCGCTGCCGGTCTCAGTGGGCGGCGAGCGCATCTGCTGGAGAAGGACATCTGGGTTGTGCAGACCCTGGCGGCCCTCGTTGAAATACCCTTCGGAGCGGACCTGACCTTCAAAGGGGGCACCTCCTTGGCGAAGGCATACCATGCCATTCGCCGGTTTTCCGAGGACCTCGACATTACCTATGACATCCGCGCCATCGCGCCGGACCTGCTGACGGACGGGGACGACGAGGCCATTCCGGCGACCCGCAGCCAGGAGCGCCGCTGGACCCGGGAAATCAGGAGACGGCTGCCAAGTTGGGTGGCAGATCAAGCTCTGCCCTCCGTTGAGGCCAACCTGGCCGAGGCGGGTCTATCCGCTGTACTCCGGGCCGAAGGAGACCACGTATTTGTTGCTTACGAGCCTCTGTTTGACAATTATGGCTTCGTGAAGCCCGAGGTGCTGGTCGAGTTTGGCGCGCGCTCGACCGGCGAACCTCGTGAGGAGCGTCTGTGCAAATGCGACGCGGCCAGCTATGTACCGGCTGTCGCCTTTCCATCCGTGCGTCCCTTCATCATGTTGGCCGAGCGGACGTTTTGGGAAAAGGCGACAGCCGTGCACGTCTACTGTCAACAGCAACGCAGCCGGGGGGAGCGTCTCTCCCGGCACTGGTACGACCTGGTGAGGTTGGACGATACGGGGTACGCGGAAAAGGCGCTGGCAGACCGTGCCCTCGCGCTTTCGGTGGCGCGCCACAAGTCGATGTTCTTCCGGGAGAAGGACGCAGCCGGCAATTGGGTCGATTATGAAGCGGCAGTCGTTGGCGGGTTGCAACTGGCGCCGGAGGGCCTGGCCTACCGGGCGCTTTCCGACGACTACGACAAGATGCTGAGCGATGGGATGCTCCTTGACGACGAAGAACAGTTCGACGACTTGATGGAAAGATGCGCTGAGATTCAACGGAAGGCAAACGGACTATTGGCGCAGGCACCGCCGGAAGGTACTGGGCTGGACCCGTAATTTTGGACAGAGGCCGGACGCGGTGTCGTAAAGGCGACATGCCCCGGTCAGACTGAGCGGCGGATTCTTGCCCACAGCCGGAGCGTCCCGCCGGCGCACACCGCCGC
>JAPPLU010000060.1:97592-399053 GCA_028874075.1 Chloroflexota bacterium | reverse complement strand
TGCCAAGGGCGCCTATAAGCCCAGGGTGAACCTGATGTGAAAGGTTCTTGATTTTATCCAGTTTGGTGGGCCCCGCTGGTAGGTTGCTGGCCCGGTTACGAATATCGTTGACCTGCCGGGCCTCGTTCCATATACTAAATCCAGTCAGATCGGATAAGGAGGCAATATGCCCGCCGAAGTATCGAGGGAAGAAGTTTACCAGGCGTTGAAGACCGTCTATGACCCGGAAATTCCGGTAAACGTGGTGGACCTGGGCCTGATTTACGATGTCCAGGTAAACGACGACAACAATGTGTTTGTGCAGATGACCCTCACCTTCCCCGGCTGCGGCATGGGACCCCATATTGCCCAGCAGGCGGAATGGGCAGTCCAGGATCTGGATGGAGTTGAAGAGGTGGAGATCGAACTCACCTTCGACCCCCCCTGGTCTCCAGAGATGATCAGCGAAGAAGCGCGCATGATGCTGGGCATTTAACCCGGCGGTTAACGAATTAGCGCCGGTTAAAAACCCGATAAATCCCATTTCCGGCGCAGGTTGAGAGGAAATATGTCCACGCCCCAGGATAATCCCAGGCTGGAACAGATACGTCGAAGCTGGCAGCAGCGGCGGCAAATTAATGAAAAGCTCGGAACCATCAGTACGAAGGTGGGCGTCTACAGCGGCAAGGGGGGAGTGGGCAAGACCACGGTGGCCGTGAACCTGGCCGCAACCCTGGCCCAGGACGGCTTGAAGGTGGGCCTGCTGGACGTGGACATCGACTGCCCCAACGTCACCAAGGTGCTGGGCCTTACCGAAAAGGCGGACTACGTCAACGGCCAAATAGTTCCGGCGGAAAAGTGGGGCGTGAAGGTCATTTCAATGTCCTTCTTCCAAGAGAACGAGGAAGAGGCAATAATCTGGCGCGGCCCCATGATTCACAACGCCATAAACCAGTTCCTGCAGTCCACCGACTGGGGGGAACTGGACTACCTGATTGTTGACATGCCTCCCGGAACGTCCGACTCACCTCTCACCGTCATGCAAACCCTGCCCATGGACGGGTTTGTCGTGGTGAGCACGCCTCAGGAACTGGCCAATATAGACGCCAAGCGCTGCATCAACATGATCCGCAAGCTCAATTTGAACGTTATCGGCATCGTGGAAAACTACACCGGGGACGTTTTCGGACAGGGCGGGGGCGAAAATCTGGCCCATGAAGTGGACGCGCCTTACCTCGGGTCCCTGGAGTTGAGGGCGGCGTACCGGGACAGCAGTTGCCCCACAGCGCTGCTGGACTCCGAAGTGGGTGAGGAATACGCCAACCTGGTGGACGGTATGAAGCAAAGCCTCAAGGCGTTGGGCAGAGAACCCGCCTGAAGTTGTTATGGGTGGGAGAAGCCTGGTTGCCGACGGGTAATATGGCTAGTCAACTTCCAGCGGAATAGCGGGGGCTTCGGGGGTCTTCTCCGGAGCCCTTTTCCTGTTATTCCTGGTGGATTGGGCGGTACGGCGGGTGCCTGCCGTTATTCGGAGGAGGAGCTCCACCTCCCGGTCCATAGCTTCCTGGGAATAGGCGCTGGTTTCTCCCATCTGGCGGAATTTCTTGTAGCGTTCGCCCAGAAGCTTGCTCCGGGATGCCTTGGAGACTTCTTTGAGGCGCCGGTATATTTCAGCCTTCAGGACTGCGGCGCCCTCCCTGGGGTCATTTTGGACTCCATCGGCCGGTTCAGGCACGATGGCATCGATAATTCCCAGTTCCAGGCAGTCCCTGGCAGTCAGCATCAACGCCTCTGCAGCCTCCCGGTCCACTTCCGGGTCGATGAAGGGCCCACCAGGGGCGCGGTTAAGGGTGATGGGCGAGAAAACCGCGTACTGCTGCATTATTGTGCGGTCTGAAATACCAAGGGACAGTGCACCCTCGTTGCCACCCTCGCCGATAATGGCGGCTATTATGGGTACCGGAGCTTCCAGCAACTGGGACAGGGTGGTAGCGATGGCATTCCCCATGCCGTGCTCTTCAGCTTCCAGACCCGGGTCGGCGCCCTGGGTATCGATGTAGGAAATGACGGGCAGCCGGAACCGGGCAGCCAGCTTTATCAGGCGCTGCGCCTTCCGCAGTCCGTCCGGATTGACGTGATACTTGGCGCCATCCAGGGAATAGGGCCGTTGCTGTCCCACCACCGCCACGGGAAGGTCATACAAGTAACCAACCCCGGTAACTATGGTTCCATCATCCCCGCTCAGGCGGTCACCGTGCAGTTCAAAGAACTGGGTGAGTACGTTCCGAATATAATAGGTGGCTGAGGGCCGATCGCCATGGCGGGTAACCGATGCGGCCTCCCACACTTCCGGGTCGGCGCCCAGGGCCGGCCGAGTCCTCGGCGGAGGCCTGAACTCACCCTTGCCCAGTTTCTCTCCAGTCAGCAGCCTTAACAGCACCGCCAAGCGGACCTTCAAAGACTCCCGATCCACCACATTGTCCAGCAGGCCATGTTCCAGGTGGGACTCCGCAGTGTGGGCGTCCAGAGGCAAAGGAGTTGCCGACAGCTCACGGAGCGCGCGCAAAGGCGACAGCCCAATCAGAGACCCGGGTTCCGCAAGAATCACGTCAGCCAGGTTGGCAAAGCTGGCGTAGGCCTGACCCGTTGAAGGGTTGGCCAGCACCACGACGAACGGAAGTCCCTTTTCCTTGAAACGACTGGCCGCCGTCACCGTCTTGGCCATCTGCATCAGGGAAAGTACGCCTTCCTGGATGCGGGCGCCGCCACCGGTCACCACCGCCACTAGGGGAAGTTCCTGGCGAGCCGCCTCCTCCAGTCCCAACGCAATTTTCTCCCCCACAACGCTGCCCATGCTCCCGCCCATGAAGCCGAAGTCCAGGACCACCAGCATCGTACGTACGCCGTCAATCCGGCAAGTGCCAGTAACCGTAGCTTCGGTCAGGCCGGTGCGGTTCTGGTCCTTGCTAACCAGGTTGCGGTAGGAACCCCGCTGGGAGAAGGTGATCGGCGCAACAGAGTTCAGGTACTTATGGGTTTCCCTGAAACTCTTGCGGTCGGCCAAGAGCTGGATTCGCTGGCGGGCCGACAGGGAGTAGTGAAAACGGCAGTAGGGACACACTCTGAAGCTTTGGTAGGAGGTAGAATCGCGTATTTCCTCTTCGCAATACAGGCAGCGATCGTGGACCGACGAGGGGAAGATGCGGTCCATCCGTCCCTGGCGGTTAAACAAGTGAACGAGGAGGTTGCCAAGATTCCTCAACTCTGCTCCGTGCCCTTTTGGATGATGTTAAGTATTGTCGAGCTGGATTCAACCAAACGTTCAGCCCACTTGTATCCAGAAAGAACGACGCATAAATGATACTACTTCCCTGACTACAGGAAAAGATGTGGATAAAATCTATGGAGTACAGTCGAAACCGGTGGTTCCAACGATTCGAACCGCAATGCTGGGCGGCAAGCTTCAGGGGTACCGGGCAAGGCACTATCATTGTATAATGGGCGGGCCTTGCTCTGGCCGGCGGGCAAGCTAATCTCGCCCATCAATAGGGCGCCTGGACACGGGATTGAGCAGATACTCAAGTCAGGAAACCAACACTCTTCTTCTTGAGAAAACTGTTAGTCCAGGTTCGCTACAAACGCTAGGTAGTGAAGGCAAATTTCTCGCTAACAACAATCGGCCGGGCCTGGGACTGCTTGAGGGCATACAGGCACGGCCGGTAAAGCTAGATCGCTGAGGAGTGGAAAATGGCAGAAGCCGCCAAGATAATTTATACCGAAACCGATGAGGCCCCGGCCTTAGCAACTCATTCGTTGCTGCCGATTCTGCAGGCCTTTACCAAGGATACCGGAATCGAACTGGAAACCTGGGATATTTCGCTGTCGGGACGCATAATCGCGAACTTTCCGGACAACCTGACAGAGGAGCAGAAGATACCAGATTACCTGCGGATGTGCGGGGAATTGTGCCTTGAGCCATCTGCGAACCTGGTCAAGCTCCCAAACATCAGCGCGTCCATTCCCCAGCTGAAGTCCGCCATCGCAGAACTGCAGGCCAAGGGATACAACGTACCCGAATACCCGGACCAGCCTGCCAATGATGCAGAGCGGGAAATCCAGGTGCGTTATTCCCGGGTGCTGGGCAGCGCGGTAAATCCTGTAATACGCGAAGGCAATTCCGACCGCCGGTCCTCAACCGCGGTCAAAGAGCACGGCAAGCGCAATCCCCACCGTATGATGCAAGACTGGCCCGACGTCTCCCGGACCCGGGTCGGCTTCATGAGCAGCGGGGACTTTTTTGGCAGTGAGCAGGCCGTCACCACCACCGAAGCCGGCTCTGCCACCATTGAATTCGTAGGCGACGACGGCAACGCCACGGCCCTGAAGTCCGGAATCCCGATTCAGGCGGGAGAAATTCTGGACTGCGCCGTGATGAATGTTCGTGCCCTGCGCCAGTTCTACGCCGAAGAGCTGGCCAGTGCCAAGGCCGAAAACGTGCTGATATCACTCCACGTGAAGACCACTATGATGCGGGTATCGGACCCCATCATCTTCGGGCACTTCGTGGGGGTGTATTTCCAGGATATATTCGACAAGTATGCGGATGAACTGGCACAAGTGGCGGTAGACCCGGACAATGGTGTGGCCGAACTGCTGACCAAGATTCAGGGACTTCCCGAAGCAACCAGGGCAGCCATCGAGTCAGACATTCAGGCGGTCTATGACAAGCTTCCAGGGCTTTCCATGGTGGACTCCAACCGGGGAATCACCAACCTGCACGTTTCCAGCGATACAATTATTGACGCCTCCATGCCCGTCATCATTCGCGACGGAGGGCGCAGCTGGGGCCCCAACAATGAACTGCAGGACACCATAGCCCTCATTCCCGACCGGTCCTATGCCACTATCTACCAGGCCGTAATTGAAGACTGCCAGAAGAATGGCGCGCTGGACCCGGCAGCCCTGGGCAGTGTCGCCAACGTCGGCCTCATGGCGCAGGCCGCGGAGGAATACGGTTCCCACGACAAGACCTTTGAAGCGCCGGGCAACGGTCGCATTCGTGTGGTCGACGCGTCCGGAGCCGTCCTGATGGACCATCAGGTTGAGGAAGGCGACATATTCCGCATGTGCCAGACCAAGGATGCGCCTATTCAGGACTGGGTCAGGCTCGGGGTCGTCCGGGCCAGGATGACCGGCCAGGCGGCAATTTTCTGGCTGGACCCGACGCGGGGCCACGATGCCGAGCTGCTAAAGAAGGTGGAGCAATATCTACCCTTGCACGACACCAGCGGCCTTGAAATTAGCTCGATGCCTCCCGATGATGCCATGAAGACTACTCTGGAACGAAGCCGCAACGGGCTGGACACCATCGCCGTAACCGGTAATGTACTTCGCGACTACCTGACGGACCTCTTCCCCATCCTGGAACTGGGCACCAGCGCCAAGATGCTCTCGGTGGTGCCGCTGCTCAACGGCGGTGGCCTGTTTGAGACCGGCGCCGGCGGGTCTGCCCCCAGGCACGTCCAGCAGTTCGTGGAAGAGGGGCACTTGCGCTGGGACTCCCTGGGCGAGTTCTGTGCCATGGTTGCTTCCTTCGAGCATTTCGGTGAAGCCAACAACAGCGATAAGGCCAGAATCCTGGCGGAGACCCTGGACCAGGGAATCGGGAAACACCTGGACAACAACCGCGCCCCGTCTCGCCGGGTTAACGAACTGGACACCCGTGGCAGCCACTTCTACCTGGCGTTGTACTGGGCCCAGGCCCTGGCAGCCCAAGACAAGGACCCGGAGCTGAAGGCCCGTTTCACCGACGTGGCAAAGCAGATGGCTGAGAACGAGGAGAAGATCGTCCAGGAGTTAAACCAGGCCCAGGGGAAGGCAATGGACATAGGCGGCTATTACCGGCCGGTCAACGAGATGGCGGCCGGCGTTATGCGGCCCAGCGCCACCCTTAACGCCATCCTGGCTGCAGTATAGGACTAACAAACCGGCCATATCACGGTCGGCGGAAACAAACTTAGGAGCACTTACCAGATGAGAAGCAAAGTAACCGTGGTGGGCGCAGGCAATGTGGGCGCCACTGCCGTTCAGAGAATTCACCAGTTGGGCTACGCCGATACCGTACTGGTAGACGTGGTGGAAGACCTGCCCCAGGGCAAAGCGCTGGATATGCTGGAATCGGGCCCCGTTATAGGCTCCGACGCCATGGTAACCGGCAGCAACGACTACGAAGCTACCGCCGATTCCGACGTGGTCGTAATAACCGCGGGAATCGCCCGACGCCCCGGAATGAGCCGCGACGACCTGCTGTTGACCAACATGAACATCACGTCGGCCGTCACCGAGCAGGTGGTCAAGTATTCCCCCAACTGCATCATCCTGGCGGTGACTAACCCCCTGGACGCCATGTGCCAGAATATCCTGGAAAGCAGCGGGTTCCCCCGCAACCGGGTATTGGGCATGGCCGGTGTGCTGGACACGGCCAGGTTCCGCACCTTTATCGCCCAGGAGATGAATGTCTCGGTGGAGGACGTGCAGGCCTACGTGCTGGGGGGACACGGCGACGACATGGTTCCCCTGGTACGGTACACCACGGTGGGAGGCATTCCCATCAGCGAGCTTTTGCCGGCGGAAACGGTAGATGCCCTGGTGGAACGGACACGCCAGGGCGGCGGGGAAATTGTGGCCCTACTCAAGGCTGGCAGCGCCTACTACGCTCCCTCTGCTTCCATTACCCAGATGGTGGAGGCTATCCTTCTGGACAAGAAGCGCATTCTCCCCGGTTGCGCCTACCTGGAAGGCGAGTTCGGCATTAACGGCCTGTGCGTGGGCGTTCCCGTCAAGGTAGGCACGGGAGGAATGGAGCAGGTTATCGAAATTAAGCTGACAGACGCGGAACAGAAGGCCCTGGAAGCTTCCGCGGCCAGCGTCCAGGAACTGGTTGACGTAATGCGAAACTCGAAGGCTGAGAATTCCTGACCTCCTGCTCGCATCTTGTGGGAGAGCTCGGCCTACGGGAATACCGACATCCGCTAGAGGCCTTGGCTTTCTCCCCGGCAGTCGAGGGGCCTGAAAAGGAAACAGCGGCTTCGAACAGATCCAAGTTCGAAGCCGTTTTCTCTTGAATGCTTCCTAGTTGCCCCAAATATTGTAAAATATTATCAGACGGGACAAATTGATCAGGATGGAGAGGGTGGTAAAGTGGTGAATCGAAATGCACGGGAAATGGAATTGCTGGAAAAAGCGTCCCGATACCTGCCCGGCGGAGGTTCGGGCAACACTAACTTTCCCGATTCGTTGAACTTCCTGGCGCGAGAAGGGCGGGGCTCCCACGTGTGGGACGTTAGCGGCAACGAGTACGTGGACTGGCTAATGGGGTCCGGCCCCATGGTGCTGGGTCACTCTCACCCGGCCGTGGTAGAGGCGGTGCAGGAGGCTGCAAGCCAGGGCAGCACTTTTTTCACCACCAACGAAAAGGCGGTCCTGCTGGCCGAAGAACTGGTCAACTCGGTGCCTTGCGCCGACAAGGTGCGGTTCACCACCAGCGGCACCGACGCCTGTTTCCAGTGCATGCGAGCGGCCAGGGCTTACCGCAAGCGGGAGAAGATTCTAAAGTTCGAAGGGGGCTTTCACGGCACCAGCGACTATGCCCTGATGAGTGTTACCCCCTCGGCCACAGAAGAGTTTCCCGTGGCAGTGCCCAATAGCGGCGGCATTCCCCGTGCGATACAGGACCTGATGCTGGTGGCGCCATACAACGACCTGGAGACCACCGCGTCAATCATCAGCGCCCATCACGACGAACTAGCCGCCGTCATCGTCGAACCGGTGCAGCGCATTATTTCTCCCAGGCCCGGCTTTCTTCAGGGACTGCGGGACTTGACACAGCGGTACAACATCCCGTTGATTTTTGACGAGGTGGTTACCGGCTATCGGCTGGCCTACGGCGGCGCCCAGGTCTACTACGGAGTTACGCCCGACCTCTGCTCCATGGGGAAAATCATGGGCGGTGGCTATCCGCTGGCAGCAGTAATGGGACGAGAAGACATAATGTCGGTGTACGACCAGTCGCTGGTGGATTCCGATGAATACGTAAACCAGATTGGCACGTTGAACGGCAATCCCGTGGCATGCGCTGCCGGTCTGGCAACCCTGGCGGAAATGCGGAAAAAAGGGGCCTACGAGCGCCTGTGGAACACCGGACGCAAGCTGCGGGAAGGATTGATGGAGATTTGCGCCGACAACGGCCTGACGGTCCAGAGCAGCGGCGAAGACCCCATCTTTGACATTTACTTTATCGATAAGCCTGTCCTTAACTATCGGGACGGCCTGGCCGCCAATGGAAACCTGATGGCACGCCTGAACCACGGTTTGCTGGAAAGAGGAATCTTGAAGGGGTGGCCTCAAAAGTACTATCCATCCCTGGTACACACCGACGAGGATGTGGAACGAACACTGGAAGCCGCCAGGGAGGTGGTGCCTGCGTTGCTTCAGTAAATCTGATCATGAAACCCCTGGGAAGGGCCGTTCAGGAATCGATCCGGAAAGTAGACGCTCGAAACGTAGCCTACAGATTTCGCCAGACTGACAACATTACAAGGGAAGCTTTGACTTCTTGTAAGGTTCCTCTAAGAACCTCCAAGGAGCATAATTCCCTTAGAGACGGGAATCGCAATGTGCAACAAAAGGGATTCCCGCCTTCGCGGGAACCCCGGGTCAAGGGAGATTTATTCAGGTTTTCCTCAATCCTCATAGACAGTTTTTTGTCGGCGGCTGTACACGAGGGCAAAACAATTGCCCCCATCATTTCTAATAAGGTCGCCCATTAGCAAGGAGAGCCCGAAAACAGGATGATTGTCCCCGGGGATTACGAGGCGGGATACAAGAGAGCCCGCCAAAAAGACGAAGCACTGGCGGACAACTATATCCGCCACACTACCATAGGCGATCCTGTAATGGACGCGCTCGTAGAAGAACTGGCCCCGCTGCCCCAGGACCTCATACATCAGTTCATAAACGCCGGGATGCAGGAAGACAAGGCAGGCCTCAGGGATGCTCCCGAGGCCCTGCGGGAGTTCTTCTTCACGGCGCCCCAACCAGACCCGGACTGGCTGGACCACGACGTTTTCCATCCAGGTATTATCGCCTTTCAGCGGAACGCAGCTGACGTCCTGGCTGCCTTTGTGGCCGGAACCCTGCTGGTCGGCTTTTCCACCCTGATCAGCAAGTCCTTCGTGCAGACTGGGCGAATTTTCGATAACGGTGTCTGGCGGCTCAGGCAGAACAATCGGCATATGTTGGAGATTTTCTTCCCCGGTGGGTTGGAACGGCAGGGCGATGGCTGGAAACTCTCGCTACGCATCCGCTTCATCCACGCCCAGGTCCGCCGGTTGCTGGCACAGTCGGAAGAATGGGAGCACGAGGCCTGGGGCGTTCCGGTGAGCGCCGCACACATGGGCTTTGCCGTAGCCAATTTCGCCGTAAGCACGCTGGATTTCTCCACCAAGCTGGGGGCTTTCTATACGCCGGAAGAGCGGGCCGGTTTCTTTGCCGTCTGGCGCTATTCCGGATACGTTATGGGCGTTCCCGAATCTATCCTGTTCTCTGACGAGAATAGCGCCACCCACTTACGCGACATCGGCCTGTTGTGCGAGCCGCCGCCCACCGACGAGTCCATCCTGATGTCAAATGCTCTGATAAACTCCGCGCCCCTGGTGGCTGGGATTGAGGACCCTCGTCAGCGCCATGCTATGGTGACCAAGCTCATTTACCCGGTGTCCCGGGCGCTGATTGGGGCAACACTGGCTGATCAACTGCGCTTTCCCAAGAACACCATGCCCTTGACTCTTTTCTTGTATCGGTTGGACCGGAGGATCAAAACGCTGAAGGCTATGTTCAGTAGGCAGAATGAGTCCACGTTCGCATCGCTGTTGATGGTGTCTGCCTATGACGATAGTGGCCTGTCTTACCGCCTGCCCGACAACGTCCGCGCCGAAGATTCGCGGCAATGGTAAGCGATCTAACGAGTTCTGACCGAAGGAAAAATGGTCAGGTTGATCAGCAGGGGCCTGAGAGCGCCGGTTATCGCTCCAACAGACTTGAGACAATGGGTTGGAGATTGACCGTCAATCCGGCGCGGGCCCGACCCAAAAGCTCGCGTGAGTCGAGGCCGGGTTTCGCCGAAGCGGCCGGGTCTCCCCGTTAGCCATCAAATCGATGGCAACTCAGGGCTATCCCCAGGGTTCGTTGATCAGCACCAGCTCCACCATCATACCGTGTTCGCAGCCCAGGGCCCGGCCTGCCTCTTGAGCATGGGCGGTCAGGAACCGGTAGGTATCCTCTGCGGATGTTTCCAGGTTGTCCAGGTACGCCCGATGCTGTCGCAACGAGTCCAGACCACTCTCCAGGAACCCGGTTACGTCAATACCGTGTCCGGCTTCGGCGCCAGCCCCAAGGACTGCGACAAAGCGCACATTGTTCCAGGGCTCAATTCGTTCCTCCATCAACTCGGGGAAAATCCAACGGTTGCCGGCGTCCCGGGCAGCGTCAAGCACTGCCAAACCAACGTGGCGGTGATCGGCCATGTTGAGGTGGCCCGATGAGAACTTCAGCCCGTAGTTGATGGTAACCAGGACATCGGGACGGTGCCTGCGAATCGCACGGCTCAGGTCCCTGCGCAGGGCAAGGCCGTACTCTATGACGCCATCAGGGTAATCCAGGAACTCCACCTCATTCACCCCGACGACGGCAGCAGCGTCTATTTCCTCTTGTGAGCGCAGTGGCGCGACCAACGACGGGTCCATGCTGTCTATGCCTGCTTCTCCCCTTGACACCATCAGGTAGATGACCTCTTTCCCTTGTGACGTCCATTTTGCAACTGCGCTGGCGCCGCCGTACTCCAGGTCGTCCGGGTGGGCAACGATGGCAAGGGCCCTCTGCCAGTCTTCGGGAACCTGAGGGAATGGCTGTTCACGTTGCTGCACTGGTTCTAACAACCTCCATCGCGGATGTATTGAATTTACACGGCTCTACAAAAATCGACGGCGCAAATTTGCGCCGCCGATTGAATACACGTTCAGTAACGGTTTGGCAGGAATGGCTGACTAGTGGGCTGCGCCCAGCTTTACGGTCAAGGGTTGAGTACTCATGATGTGCTTTTGCAGGCCCAGTTCCTGGGGGGATATGCCCATAGCAAGGCCGATGGCCTGGGGAAGGTGCAGGATGGGCAGGTCTACGCTGCGCTTGAGCTGGGCGGAGGCCTTGGGCTGGTAGCCGTCCAGATTAAGGTGGCAAAGAGGACAGGGGGTGACCATGGCATCGGCGCCAAGGTCCTTGGCCTCGGAAGTGTGCTTGCCCACCATGGCCATGGAGTTTTTCTCGTTGATGGTGAGAATGGGGAAGCCGCAGCAGCGGGTCTTACCCTCGAAGTCGACTACCGTGGCGCCCAGGGTTTCAATCAACGTCTCCAGGGAAGTCTGCCGCTCCGGATGTTCCTCAATGTCCAGCGCTTCCGTGGGGCGGACAATGTAGCACCCGTAGAAGGGGGCCATGCGAATGCCGGCCAAGGGACGGGTAACCAGATCGGTAACCTTGTCCAGGCCGATGTCCTCGATCATAATCCACAGCAGGTGCTTGGGTTCCGCAGTGCCCTTGTACGCCAGGCCCTCCTCAGCCAGGTGGCTGTTGATCTCGGCCAGATACTCCGGGTCTCGGGTCATGCGCTTGTTGGCCTGGCTCATAACCCCCTGGCAAGTGCTGCAAATGGTCAGGATGGGCAGCCCCATCTCTTCGGCCTTGGCAAAGTTTCGGGCGTTCAGGGTATCAGCGAAGAACTGGTTACGTTCCTGCATAACGCCGGCGCCGGTACAGGTCCAGCCCGGAATCTCCTCCAATTCGATGCCGAGGCGCTGACAAATCATCACGGCAGCGGGATACAGTTCCGGCGCGGCTCCCTGGGAAACGCAGCCGGGGAAAAAAGCATACTTCACTTTCTGGTTCCTCCTGTTGGTAGGACTGGATATGGCATCAGGGCGAATATGTCATTGGGCGTATTTCACAAAGAGGGGCAAAGAAACAGAGTCATGCAGAGACCCTCCACACACCTCCGTTTTTCGGATTCTCTTTGTGAAATGGTCATTTCTCAGGTCAGCCGAAGGGAGAATTCTTTCCAATTTGCGTCCCCGCCAGTTCCGGTTCCAGCTTGCGGAACAAACGACGCACGTTTTCGACATTCTCCACGTTCTTATGCCGGATGGGTGGCATTTTGCCGTGGGTAAGGGCCCGCCAGCCCACGGGAGCATAGCTGATCATGGCGGCCACATTGGTAACGCCGCCCACAGACTTGATGGGAAGCCGCAGTTCGTCCAGACGGCCGCTGTGGCCTACCGATTCGGTAAATGCTCCGGTATGGCGGGCGCCGTTGTTGTTGGTGAAACCGGCCTGAAGAGCTTGCTCGCGCAGGCCCATGATGCGGTCCATTGGGGCAACGCCCTTGGGGCAAGCCTGGACACACTCGTTGCAGCGGGTGCAGTCCCACATGCCCGTAGCCTCGCTCAGATTGCGCAGCCGCTCGCGGGACACTCCCTCCCTATTGCCGTCCCTAGGGTCTGCGGTGAAGCGGTAGGCCTTGGCCAGGGCCGCTGGGCCCAGGAAGGTGGGGTCTACCTCCAGCACGGTGCAGTCGGAAACGCAGGCACCACACATAATGCAGGCAGTAACTCCCGAAAGGTGGAGCATAGACTCATTGGAGGCTATGTACTCGCCCTCAGGCTCCGCCCCGGAAGGCTGCAGGTACGGCTCCACTGCCCGGATTTTGTCCCAGAACAGCTCAAAGTCCACGGCCAGGTCCTTGATGACCCTCATTACACCGGCGGGTTCGATGGTGACGGAGTTGTTGTCGTCTATGGCCAGGGCCAGAGCCGTCTTGCAGGCCAGGCCGGCGTGACCGTTGATGCGCATGGCGCAGGAACCGCAGATGGCGCTTCGGCAGGAGCAGCGGAGAGTCAGGGTGCCGTCCATCTCCTCCCGAATCTTGATCAGCGCGTCCAGCACTGTAGCGTTGTCTGCTACGGAGACGTCGAAGCTCTCCCAGTAGCTGCCGGGCTGCTCCGCCTCCGGGTCGTAGCGTCTTATCTTGATGGTAACGTCCATTGGCTAATACTTCCTCTCTTCGGGGGTCCATTTGGTGATAGTCACGGGCATGTAGGACAGTTCGGGGCCAACCTCGCCCTTTCTGGCTACGATGTGCTTCAGCCAGTTTTCGTCGTCCCGCTCCGGGAAGTCGGTGCGGGCGTTAGCGCCCCGGCTCTCCCGACGCTCCAGGGCACTGAAGGCGATGGTGTCGGCCACGTCCAGCATGTACCCCAGTTCCAGCGCGAACACCAGGTCGGTATTGAAGGTGCGCCGCTTGTTCTCGACGGGCACCGAGTTGTACCGTTCGCGCAAGTCGGAGAAGTCCCGGATGGCTTCGCTGATAGTCTGTTCGTCCCGGAAGACGGCAACGTTACGGACCATGGACTCCCCCATGGCCTGCCGGATGGCTCCCCAGCGGTCGCCGTTGTCCGGCCGTTCCAGCAGATCGGCGATACGCCGTTCCTCCCTGGCAACGACTTCGTCCTCGCTGAAGTCCAGGAAATCTATGCCGCGGCAGGCGTCGGCGGCGTGGTTGCCCGAACGCTCGCCGAAGACGATAGTGTCCAGCAGGGAGTTGGCGCCCAACCGGTTGCCGCCGTGGACGCTGACGTTGGCGCACTCCCCGGCAGCGTATACGCCGGGGATGCTGGTAAGGCCGTCAACATCGGTCTTGATGCCGCCCATGATGTAGTGCATGCCGGGGCGAATGGGCACCGGCTCCTTGATCATGTCTACGCCGGCCAGGTCTATTCCAATCTCGCGAATCTGGCTGAGCTTCTCCATAATCAGGGCTTCGCCAAGGTGGGTGCAGTCCAGGAACACGCAGCCGTTAACACCGTTACCGGCGTTGATTTCGGTCTGCTCGGCCCGCGAAACCACGTCCCGGGAAGCCAGTTCCATCATGTTGGGAGCGTACCGCTCCATGAAGCGGTTGCCGTTCTTGTCCCGAAGGTAAGCGCCCTCCCCGCGGGCTGCCTCGGACAGCAACACGCCGCTGCCGGCCAGGGTGGTGGGATGGTATTGGACCATCTCCATGTCCATCAGCCCCGCTCCCGCGTTGTAGGCCAGGGCCATGCCGTCGCCGGTAACGATCAGGGCGTTGGTGGAAGGCTCGAAAATGCGTCCGCAACCGCCGGTGGCAAGGATGATGGTCTTGGCGCGGATGGCGTGAAGCTCACCGGTGCGAATTTCCAGGGCCGTAACCCCGCCAACCTGCCCGTCCTCGATAATCAGGGACGTAACAAACCACTCCTCGTAGCTGCGCACCTGGGACTTGATCAATTGCTCGAACATAACGTGGAGCAGGGCCTGTCCGGTGAAGTCACCCACAAAGAATGTGCGTGCCCGGCGCTGGCCGCCGAATGCCCGGGTTCCCAGTTTGCCCTCATCGTCCCGGTTGAAGGTCACGCCCATGTGTTCCATATCGATGAGGGCGCGTCCGGCAGAGCGGCACATAATTTCGATGGCATCCTGGTCGCCCAGGAAGTCGCTACCCTTGATTGTGTCGTAGGCGTGGTCTTCCCAATCGTCGCCCCGGTCGAGCAGGGCGGCGTTGATGCCACCCTGGGCGGCGTTGGAATGGCTGCGCACCGGATGGACCTTGCTGATAATGGCAGTGTTGGCGCCGTTCGCGCTGGCGGCAATGGCAGCTCTCATGCCTGCCAGACCGGCGCCAATTACCAGGACATCATGCTCAAGCATATAATTCCGCTATCTCCCCAAATTTCCGGCAAAGGGCCAGCGCCCCGCCGATTTTCTCGCCTAATTATCCACAGAACCGCTTAACCCAACAACCCGTCCGTAGTGCAATCCATCACGGTTTCGGTCATAGCGGGCTCGTTGAAGCTTTGGCTGCTTTCCCGTCCGCTTCCCCTACCATCCTTCGGGTGGCTCAAGATGAGCGGAGCGGGTGCCGGTTGCAACTACCCTGCGCCTGTCACCCCAACAATCCGCATGGCCTGCAGCAGCGACGCAATGCTCTTGGCGTCCTGTATCACTCCCTGCTCCATCAACTGGAGAGTTTCGGCCAGGGGAACGCGCCTGGTCTCCACCATTTCGTCAAAGTCCTGCTCCAGGTCCGACGGCCGCAAATCAGTGGCCAGGAAGGCGTACATATACTCGTCGCACCAGCCCGGGGCCAGCCAGAACCCGGTCAGCGGCGTAAGTGTTCCGGCAACGTGGGATACCTCCTCCTGGAGTTCCCGCATGGCCGCATCTTCGGGAGTCTCACCCTTCTCGATTCCGCCGGCCGGGACCTCCAGCAAGGCGGACTCGGTAGGCTTGCGGTACTGGCGTACCAGCAGGACGTTGCCGTCGGCATCCAGAGGCACCATGCACACAGAATCGGAGTGCTCCACCACCTCGCGCACGGTGATGCGGCCATTGGGCATTCGCACCTGGTCCTTCCGCAAAGTCAGGATAGTTCCCTGGTAGTGGGTTGCTGATGCGATAGTGGTTTCGGTGAGGTCTTGTTCCATTGTTCCCTGAGAGTGTCGATCGGTTTGATTAGCCGCCCAGTCTAAAGACAGATGCCAGGCGGCGCTTATTACTGTCCTCGGATGCTGAAGCCCAGGCGGCGTGTCAGGGTTGCATAGAAGTGGCTGCTGGGGTAGGCCCGCAGGAACCTGGCCTTCAAGGGACTCTGCTCGACTTCCACCCGATCGCCGGGCTGCAACTCGCGCTCAATGTAGCCGTCGACGCTGAGCACCGCGGCCTGGGCGCCTTCCAGGTATAGTCCCACCTTGGTCCTGGGCCGCAGCACCAGCGCGGCGGACATTCCCACATGGGCTGCAACCGGCTTCACTATCAAGTCTTCAGATAACGGGTCCAGAATAGGGCCGCCCACGGCCAGGCTGTAGCCCGTACTGCCGGTGGCTGTGGAAAGGATAATACCGTCGGCCCGCAGGGAAGCTACCTCCGCCCCGTCTATGGTGGTGCGGATGGTCACCACACGGGACACGGAACCCCGCGAAATCACCACGTCATTAAGGGCGTGGTAAGGGCCCTCAACCTTGGGTAGGGAAGAATCGGCGTGGCGCACTATCCGGGCGCTGATCATATTGTGCTCATCCACCCGGGCACTTCCGTTATAGTAGGACGGGAGCCTCTCCAGAGCGTCGTGAACCTGCAGTTCGGTCATAAATCCCAGGCGTCCCATGTTGATGCCCACCATCGGAACACCAATTGGAGCGGTAACCTGTACCGCCCGCAACATTGTACCGTCTCCGCCTGCGGTTACCACAAGGTCAGTTCCAGATACTTGCTCCCGCAATTCCTCGGGGTTCTCCGCCGGTGAAATCCAACTGCTTTGCTCCAGGGAAAGTTCATTGACTATTGCATTGCTCAGGTCCAGAGCTTCGGGAATTCGGGCGTTGTAGATGATGCCGACGGTTCTTATTTGGCTGGACAAATTGACCGACCCTTAAAACGGTTTTTGTGGTTACCGGGCCAGGATAAGGCAGTCTAGCATTGCACCAATTTAGTGTCAATTAGCGCCGAATTGCGTAAAATGCGCTACGACTTTATGCCGCCACCCGAAATTTGGAGCCCCCACCGGCCAGAGTATGTTATGGCCCACAGTAATCCATCACCGGAGTCTCAGCATGTTCAAGTGATGGCGGAGAAACTTGGGAGAGGCCTTTGATCCGTTGCTACTGAATCAGGATGCCGGGCAAGGCGGAAACCGCCCCCTCCGCAGCCTGCACGACGGGGCCGAACAGGATGCCCAACAAGACGGTCGCCGCCAGGGTTAACCCCAACGCTACAAGGGTGAAGGGCGAAACGCGGGCCGTCCTGGACTGGATTCCGCCCATTCCCACGGCCGCCACCGCTTCGGACTCCGGAGCCATGAACATTACTCGGATAATCCTGACGTAGTAATAGGCGGATATTACGCTGTTGATCGCCCCCACCAGGGCCAGCCAGGCCAGTTCACTCTTAACCGCTGCCAGCAACAGGTAAATCTTACCTACAAATATGCCCGTGGGGGGAACCCCGATCAGGGCCACCAAAGCAACCGCCAATGCAATTGCCAGGAAGGGGAACCGCCGGAACACTCCGCCGTAGTCTTCGATCAAGTCGCTGCCAATGCGGGAATGGACTGCCAGGATGGCGAAGAAGGCAGTCAGGTTGGCGGCGGCGTAGGCTACCAAGTAGAAGAGGACGCTGCTGGGGCCAAAGGTGGTAAAGGTGAAGCTCCCGCCTATCGAGGAATCACCTTCCTGAACGCTGTGCAGCATTAGAGCTGCGGCGCTGGGAGCGTTGGCTGAAGGGGAGAGGGAATCCACCGAGGCCCAACCGCCGAAACCGCCCAGTTGGGCTACCGCCGCCACGCCCACCAGCAGGTAGCCGGCGTGCGCAATCGTGCTGTAGCCCAGCAGGCGCCGGATGTTGCTCTGGGCCAGGGCGGCCAGGTTGCCTGCCGTCATTGTGATGGCGGCCAGAATTGCCAGCAGCGCGCCCCAGTCCCCGTAGTAGGGCAGCAGGCCGCTGTAGAGAAAACGAAGCAGCAGGGCGAAGGCCACCGCCTTGCTGGCCACGGAAAGGAAGGCCACCATGGGTATAGGCGCGCCCTCGTAAACGTCGGGCACCCACATCTGGGAGGGAATGGCCGAAAGCTTGAACGCAATACCAACGGTCAGGACGGCTATCCCCACCAGCACGGCGTAGCTGCCAAAGGGCACGTCATCCCGAAGGGGGCCGCCCAGGGCCAGGGCAATGCCTTCCAGGGTGGTGCTGCCGCTGAAGCCGTACAGCAGGGCCATGCCGTAAAGGGTAAGGGCTGAACTTATGGCCCCGATTACGAGGAACTTCATCCCCGCCTCGCTGGACCTGGCGTTAGGCAGGAAGGCCGCTATCGCCACCAGGGGCAAGGTGGTCAGTTCCAGGGCCACATAAATGGTGATCAATTCCGTGGCGGATGCCAGCAGCATCATTCCGCTGGCCGACAGGAGCATCAGGCCGTAGAACTCGCCACGCAGGCGCGGCAATTTCATTACATAATCAATCGACGACAGAAAGACCAGACCTAGGGATGCGACAACCAGAAGATTCATAAAGGCGCTGAACCGGTCCACTGCCAGGCTGCCGGGAAGAAACCCGGTCAGTAGGGTCATGGAATCTGATCCCGAACCCTCCGCCAAGTTGCCAGTACCAGCGACAAGAAGGCCATTCGGCATATAGATATGCAGCACGATGAACGCCAGGGGCGCGACCAGCCCTGCCAGGGCCAAAGCGCTTACCAACCCCTTGCGCGGTGTTACCAGGTCAGCCAGCACCACCAGCACGGCCAGGGCGGCCATGCTCAGTTGCGGCGCTATCAGGTATATGTCGTACAGTGTCATTTCCGTCTGCCCGCTACCTGGCCCCGGCCGTGCCCGCACTAGTGAGTGCCGACGTCGAATTGATTACGTCAACCATAGGGGAGATTGCAGTGTCAAACACTTCAGTAAGGAATGCAGGGTAAATCCCCACGACTACAATGCTGGCCACCAGCAGCGCCAGGGGCACAGCCTCCAGCGGCGACGCGTCTGTCAAGTCCGCAAACCTCTCCCGCTGGGGCCCAAACAGGGAGCGTTCCAGCATCCACAGAATATATCCGGCGGCCAGGATTATCCCTAGCACCGACAGGATCGTCATGACGGGGAAGGCGCGGAAGGCGCCAAAGAACACCAGTATTTCAGAGACGAAGCCGCTGAGCCCGGGCAGGCCCAGGGACGCAAATCCGGCAATGGCCAGGGCCGCCGCGGCCACCGGCATGCGGGCCGCCAGACCCCCCAAGTCGGGTATGTAGCGGGTGTGTGCCTTTTCGTAGATCAGCCCAACCCCCACGAACAGCAGGCCGGTTATGGTCCCGTGCGTGAACAATTGCATAGCCGCCCCGTTCAGTCCCGCGCCGGTAACCTGGCCAGCCGCAGCCCCCACTGAACCGATTCCCACCAGAACCAAACCCATGTGGCTGACACTGGAGTAGGCAATCAACCGTTTCAGGTCCGTCTGACGGATAGTAACTACTGCGCCGTAAAGGACGCTGATCACTCCCAGCAAGATCAACAGCCATGCAAAGGCCGTAACTTCGCCAGGGAACATCCCTACGTTCACCCGGAGCAGGCCGTAGCCTCCCATCTTCAGCATCACCCCGGCCAGCATAACGCTGGCGGCCGTGGGGGCGTCCGTATGGGCGTCAGGCAGCCAGGTGTGGACCGGCCAGGCCGGGAGCTTGACGGCAAAGGCCGCGAAGAACAGCCAAAACAACAGCGACAGAGGCAGGGCGGCCGACGCCCCGTCCAGCATGGTAGCAGGCTCCAGCAGCAGGGTCATGTCGAAAGAACCGGTGGCCTGGCTGACGGCCACCGCCACTATAGCCACCAGCATGAACGCGCTGCCAAGGATGGTAAAAATCAGGAACTTCATGGCGGAGTAGGTCTTTCGCCCGGTGCCCCAGTTGGCGATGAGCATGTACATGGGCAGCAGTTCCAGTTCCCAAAAGAGGAAGAAGAGCAGGAAGTCCAGCGACGTGAAGACACCCATCACCGCCGTCTGCAACAGCAGCAGCCAGATGAAATACTCCCTGACCCGCTCCCGGATGGACCAGGAAGCGATAATGGCGCAGAAGCCCAGAAGTCCGGTCAGCAGCACCATCGGCGCGCTGAGACCGTCTACTCCAAGGAAATAGCTGGCATTGAGAGTTTCCGCCGAAATCCAGGTGATGCGGTCTATCAGCTGGAATCTGGCCGCGCCTTCGCCACGGTCGAAGGACAGGAATACGGCAACGGAAAGCAGCAGGTCGGCCAGTCCCACCAACAACGCAAAGCAGCGCACGACCCGGTCGCCCCGGAGGAGGATAAGGATGGCCAACGCCCCCAGGGCCGGCAGGAAAACGGTTAGAGTCAGCAGTCCCGGTACAGACAACACGCGACTACTCCCCCATCCCTGCGCCGAAGGCCAGATAACCCACCAGGATGAGCACCGCTCCCAGGACGATTACGGCGCCATAGAACTGGACCTGACCAGTCTGCACCTGGGCGAACAGGCGCCCGATCTGCCGGGTCATCCAGGCAGACAAGTCCACAATTCCGTCCACCAGGTTCCGGTCCAGCCAGTCTACCAACCCAGCGAAAAAGCGATAGAACACGCGCCTTACGACCAGGCCCTCATACAGCTCGTCAATAAAATACTTCCGGCACAAAAGAGCATGGACGGGGCCAGCCTTTGCCAGAGGTTCCGACCGCAGGGGTGCAACTGCCACATGTTTATGCCCGGGGACGGTCTCGCCGGCAGACCCATGGGTCTCATCCTGTTCTGCAGATGTGGCAGGCTCCATCACTTCGCCGGTATCGCTGGCCGGCCTGCGTTGCAAATACACCAACGAGGCCAGGACAATGCCGACAATAGCCACCCCCGTAGAAATGGCGGCCACAGGCCAGTTGAATGGCGCCGTCTCGGCATGTCCAAAAACAAGGGCCGACTCAACATAATAGGAGAACCAGTGCCCCGGGATGCCCAGCAAGTCCTTGACCCATTGCGGATTGGCCAAGTAGCCGACCAGCGCCGCCGCAATAGCGAGGACCAGCATAGGCGCCACCATTACTTTGGGCGACTCAGCCAAGTGCACTTCGCCGGTTACTGCAGTGGGAGCGGGAAGGCCTTCTGCCTCGGCGTCCTGCAATTCCTGGGCGCCGCCTCCACGAAATTCACCATGGAAGGTCAGGGAAATCATCCGGAAAGTATAGAAGGCAGTCAGTAAGGCAGCGGCAATCAGCAGAACAAAAACTGCCAGCGCGACCCACGGTTCGACCGGCCCCTCACCCAGCCAGGCGGCGGTGATGATTTCGTCCTTGCTCCAGAAACCCGCCAGTGGAACGATTCCCACCAGGCTCAGGCCACCCACCAGGAGCAGGACGTAAGTCCAGGGCATGTAGCGGCGCATACCGCCCATATAGCGCATGTTAAAGGTGCCCGTGGCGTGGTTGACGCTACCCGCGCCCAGGAACAGCAGAGCCTTGAAAAAAGCGTGGGTGAACAGGTGGAACAGGGCCGGCCCGAAGGCGCCCAGGCCCAGTGCGGCCATCATGTAGCCCAGCTGGCTGATGGTTGAATAGGCCATCACCCGCTTGATGTCGTCCATCACCAGGCCCAGGGTAGCCGCCGCAAAGGCGGTGAAGCCGCCCAACAGGGCCACCACCATCATTGCTTCTCGCGCCTCCTGGAACAGGGGAAAAAAACGGGCCACCAGGAACACGCCGGCGGCCACCATGGTGGCGGCGTGAATCAGCGCGCTGACCGGGGTGGGACCCTCCATAGCGTCAGGAAGCCAGGAATGCAGGGGAAACTGCCCGGACTTGCCGGCGGCTCCGGCGAAAATCCCCAGGCAGACCAGGGTCAGGGCCGTTCCGCCCAGGACGGCGCCACCGGTGGCCAGCGGTTGGGCTGCCTGCCAGATGTCGGGTATGTGCAGAGGATTCAGTCCCTGGGCGGCAAACTGGGGCCCATGATAGAAAAGATAGATGATAGCCAGCAGGAAGCCCACGTCGCCGATCCGGGTGATGATGAAAGCCTTCTTTGCCGCTGCGGCTGCAGAGGGACGGTCGTGCCAAAATCCAATGAGCAGGTAGGATGAAAGACCCACCAGTTCCCAAAAGGCGTAGAGCTGGACAATGTTGGCCGACAGCACCAGCCCCAGCATGGAGGCGGTAAACAGGGACATGTATGCGAAATACCGCGAAACACCCGCGTCTCCCCGCATGTAGCCCAGGGAATAGATCTGCACCAGGAGGCTGACGCCGGTGACCACCACCAGCATAATGCAGGTAACCGGGTCCAGCAGCAGACCTATCTGAATGGCGGCATCGCCCAGGTCAAGCCAGGTATGCGCGGGAAAGGCCAGGTCCGCGCCCTCATTGCTCCTGACCAGCACCAGCAGCGACAACGCGAGGGAAACTGCCAGCGCTGCTATCAGTAAGTACCCGCTCAGTTGGGCGAAACGGTTAAGGAAAGGTCGTATGACCAGGGAAATCAGCAGGAAGGATAACAGGGGCAGGAGAAAAACTGCCCAGGCCAGTGATTCGGTGACCATCTAAAGCTTCCTCAGTATCTCTTCGGCCACGTGCTCACGGCCCTTGGGTACGTAGACGGAAAAGGGCACCCTTTCTCCCCAGTCGCGGATGTCGCCCTCAGGTAGAATGCGTGCCGGAAGTCCCTCTCCCTCCAGGACTTCCTTCCACATCTCCGCCATCATCAAGTTTGGCGTTTTCTTGAATTCAACCCACATCTTGTCTATCTTGCACTGTCGGCTGGCCGGCGTTATCTGCGGCCTAGTGCCTCAACTGGTTAGCCTCGGTCAGGGTAACCGATTCGGTGTTCCGGTACATGGCAAATACTATCCCCAGTCCCAGGGCTATTTCCGCGGCCGCCACCGTTATAACGAAGATGGCGAAGACCTGGCCAGTGAGGACGCTGCCTATCTCCTCCCGCAGGGCCAGGGGCGCCACGTACCTGGCAAAGGCGACCACTGTCAGATTCACGGCGTTGAACATTATTTCTATGGACATAAGCACTGCGATGACGTTGCTGCGCGCCAAGGCGCCGTACAGGCCGATGGCGAACAGGATGGCCGCCACAATCAGCATCGATTCCAGCGACATTGCAGCTATGTCCCCCTGGAGCGCGCCAAAGCAAGCCCGCCAATAAGGGCCGCCAGCAGCAACAGCGACACGGCTTCGAAGGGCAATACGAACTGGCCAATTAGCAGTTCAGCTATGCCAGTTGAGCCCGACTCGCTTCCTGATCCCGCGCCACCGCTTACCGCCTGGGTCTGGGCCGCGTCCACCATTTCCACCGCCGCTTCAGGTATGGGCCGCCAGTCGGTATTGACCGCCGCGACAATCATTCCCACCAGCAGTAGCGCTGACACCGAAATAGCCGGAATCTGCAGACGGTTGGGAAGGTTCCCTTCCCGCACGTTTCGGGTCAACATAATTGCAAAAATAAAGAGCACGGAAATAGCGCCCACGTAAATCAACACCTGGACTACCGCCAGGAACTCGGCGCTCAACAGCACAAAAAAACCGGCCACGGCGATGAACACGACGGCCAGCAGCAGCGCCGACCGGAAAAGGTCTTTCACCACCACCACGCCCAGGGCGGCTGCGATAGAGACTACCGCCAGGACCCAAAACACTATGTCCTGCGCGCCTACCAACGGCTCCTGCCTCTCGTATCGGCGCTGGCTCCCACGCGGGCGCAAACGAAACTCAAAGCTGGACTAGTCATCTGCCCTCGGCTCCGGAGCCTTCTCGCCGGCGGACTCCGGTGTTTCAGGAATCTGCCCCAGACGCATTCCGGCCTTTTCCTTCTGATGCCAGCGCCAGGCCTCCCGGCCGACCTCCCGCCATCCCAGCGGAGGCCCGCCCCGGGGATCGTAGGTAAAGCGGGAGTCGCCCTGGGCGATTGTGGGGGTTCCCCGGCGGATGCTGGTATCCCCCTCGTAGCCCTCCAGTTGGGGCCGGAACCAGGTGCTTGGGTGCTTTTCGGCGTTCCTGAGCTGGTCAATAGTGATGATCATATTCTTGCGGCTGTACTGACCCTGCTCAAACCCGCTGCCCATGAACAGGGCATCGTAAGGACACGCCTCCACGCACAGCCCGCAGAACATACACCGTTGCAGTTCAATGTCAAAGACTTCCAGGCGGTACTTGTCTCCCTGGGGTATCGCGCTGCCGCTGGGTGACGTTTCTATCCTGATTATGCCCAGGGGACAGTACTTGGCGCAGGAAGCGCAGCCGGTGCACCGCTCCTCGTACCAGACGAATTCCTCGCCGCGAAACCGGGGATGCTGCCGGACCCGTTCCTCCGGGTACTGTACAGTGAAGGGCTTCCTGGTCAGGTTCTTCAGGGTAACCATCAGCCCTTTGACCATCGCCAGTCCGTACATACTAGCTTACCTCAATGGTGGGCACGCCGGGCACTGCCACCTGCTGGGGCTGGCGCGTCCGTAAAGTAACCCGATCCCGAATCAAGTTGCCGAACACTATGACAGAAACCACGGTAACCACGATGTTGATGGCAGCCATAATGCCCAGGTCCGCAGTGGTCAGGGAACCGTCATCTCCCCGCAGGAAGAACACCTCCAAGGTAACGGCAGCCAGGTTGATCATGCTCAGGGGCAGCAGGAACTTCCAGGAAAAGGCCATTATCTGGTCAATGCGCAGGCGGGGGTAGGTAGCGCGGAACCAGATGAACAGGAACACTACAACTCCCGTCTTCAGCAGGAACCACAGCCAGCCCAGGTACTCGGACCAGGGCCCGGACCAGCCGCCCAGGAACAGGACGGCCGCAATCGCAGCCACAACGCCCACGCCCCCAAACTCGGCCGCCTGGATGAGGGCAAACCTTACGCCGCTGTATTCCGTATGGTAACCGGCGATGATCTCGGACTCGGCCTCCGCCACGTCAAATGGGGACCGGTTCAACTCGGCGGACATTCCTGCCAGGAACACAAGGAAGGCCATGGGCATCACCAGGATAAAGGGCAGCGCCTGGGCCTCCACGATGCTCCCCAGAGACATGGAAGCCGCCACCATTACCACACCCAGCAGGGACAGCACCACCGGCACCTCGTAGCTGATCAGCACGGCCACGGCACGGGCGGCTCCGAACATGGCGTAACGGTTGTTTGATGACCAACCGGCCATAAAAATCGCTACCGATGACACCGAACTGACCGCCAGTATGTACAAGACGCCCACATTCAGGCTGGCCAAGGCAGCATTCTTGGCAAAGGGTATGACTGCCGTCAGCAAAATCAGGGGAGCCACCATCAAAATGGGCACCAGGGCAAACACTATCCGGTCAGATCCCTGGGGCCGCAGGTCTTCCTTGGTCAGGAGTTTTAGCAGGTCTGCAATGGGCTGGAACATTCCAAAGGGGCCCCAGCGGTTGGGTCCTACGCGGTTTTGGAACCGGCCCAATACGCGCCGCTCGCCCCAGGTGATAACCGCCGCCCCCAGCAGCACTGCATTGACCAGGATGAATATTATGACCAGGCCGGCGATCAGATAAGCCAGCCAGCAGGGCAGAAAACTGCCGGCCACGTTATAGACAACCCGGTACAGCCCATTGGCGTACAGGACGCTGTCAGATGCCAACTGGCAGTTCACCGGTCAACCTCGCCCATGTTGATGTCAATGCTGCCCAGGGACACGATCATATCGGCCAGCTTCCAGCCGACCAGCAGGTGTTCGATTATTGTCAAGTTGATCAAGGATGGCGACCTTATCTTACAACGGTATGGCGAAATTCCGCCATCACTCACCAGGTAAAAGGCCAGTTCTCCCTTGGACGCCTCGACGCGACCGTAGGCCTCCCTGCCAGCTTCCGGCCTCAGCACCAGCGGCAAATCCAGCCGAACCTGGCCGGGCTCGATCTGGGCAATACACTGCCTGACGATTCGCAGACTCTGGTGAATTTCCTGCATTCGCACCCAGAAACGGTCGTAATTGTCGCCATTGGAACCTATGGGTACATCGAACTCCACCTGGTCGTAAGCGTCGTAGGGTTCCTGCTTGCGCCAGTCCCAGTTGATACCGCTGGCCCGGAGCACGGGGCCGCTCACGGAACAGTTGATGGCGACTTCCGCCGGTATCGGACTCACTCCCCGGGTCCGCACCATCAGGATTTCGTTCTCCAGCAGCAATTGCTCCATTTCGGCCAGTTCTTCCTCGAAGTCTTCCAGGAAGCGGTCAAGGGCAGGCCAGAAGTCCCGGGGTGCGTCGGCAAAAACGCCTCCAGGACGCATGTAGCTGACGGTTACCCGGGCGCCGCATAGCATTTCGAAGAGATCCAGGATGCGTTCGCGACTGCGGAAGCTGTACATCAGGGGAGTACCGAAGGCCCCCAGTTCCTGCACAAAGAACCCCACGGCGATCAGGTGGCTGGCAATACGCTGTAACTCGGCGGTGAGGGTCCGGAGATACTTGGCCCGGGGCGGCGGTTCAACTTCCAGCAATTTTTCAACGGCCAGACAGTAGGCCTGGTTGTTGATCATGGAGGAAGTGTAGTCAAGCCGGTCAGTAAGGGTAATCACCTGGACGTAATTGCGTTCTTCGGCCAGTTTTTCTGACCCGCGGTGCAGGTAGCCGAATACCGGTTCAACTTCGACAATGTCCTCACCATCGAAAGTGATTCGCACGCGAAACACCCCGTGAGTGCTGGGGTGCTGCGGCCCCACATTGACGGTCACTGGTTCGGTGCGAATAGTCATCGGAGCAGGCTTCTTATCAAATTCGTCAAAGTTTGGCGTGCAACTACATTTTTACTTTGTCGACCAGGAATCAGGACAAAGCAATCTTTCACAGGAAATCCTTGCGCAACGGATGGCCTTCAAAGCCCTCCCAAAGCATAATCCGCTTCATATTGGGGTGGCCGTTAAAGCGGATACCCATCAGGTCCCATATCTCCCGTTCCTGGAAGTCCGCTCCTCGCCAGACCCGGTACACCGACGGTACATTCAGTTCATCCCGCCCGTAGACCCGTACCTTGAAAACGGCGGTGCTCAACTGCCGCAGAGAAGTCAGGTGGTACACCAGGTCAAAGTATTCAACATAATCCACGGCGCTGATGGAGTTGAGAAACTGGAAGTCGTGGGAAGGGTCATCTCGAAGATATTCGGCAACCGCATGAACTCGCGAAGGTTGCACCCAGACGACTTCTTCGTCGAAACCCTGCACAGTTCCAGGCAGCGCCCCGTTCAGGGCGTCGGCAAGGTCTTGCCCCGAAACCTCCCGCAAGGCCATCAGTTGCCGTCCAACTCGCCGGTTTTGCGAAGGTGATGGTACTTTTTAATCTTGTCGTGCAGCTCCATGATTCCATACAACAATGCATCGGGGCGGGGAGGACACCCTGGAACATAGACATCCACCGGAATGATGTGGTCCACCCCGGGCACGACGCTGTAGGATCCATAATAGGGACCGCCGCTGGTGGCGCAAACGCCCATGGAAATAACCCACTTGGGTTCTGCCATCTGGTCGTAAATGCGCCGTATGGGAGGGGCCATCTTCCAGGTAACGGTGCCTGCTACGATCATCAGGTCGGCCTGTCGAGGCGACGCGCGGAACGCTTCCATGCCGAATCGGGCGATGTCGAACCGGCCCATGGCCGTAGCCATCATTTCGAAGGCGCAACAGGCCAAGCCAAAGGAAACCGGCCACAGGGCGGACTTTCTGCCCCAGTTGACTAGGGCATCTACCGAAGTTACCAGAAGGTTGTTCTTCAGGTCGTCGGGGACTTCAATGAAGGGTACTTCTATGGGCTCGGTGGAAACGGAAATCAGGTCGTTGACAATCTGACCCTCATCGCGGTCAATTCCCCACGTCCGTTCGTGCAGCGGACCTTGTCCTCCAGAAAGCTGCATAACCTAGTTCCCCCACTCCAGGTCCCGCTTGCGCCAGGCGTAGGCAAGCCCCACCAACAGTATGCCCACGAAGATCGCCATCTCAATCATGGCAAACAGTTCAAAACTGATGAACCTGGTGGCCCAGGGGTAGAGGAACACCACCTCCACGTCAAAAATCACAAAAAGGATGGCGTAGAGGTAATAGCGGAAGTTGAACTGGTTCCAGGGGCCGCCGATGGTCTGCACACCGCATTCATAGGGTTCCAGCTTTACCGGCGTTGGGTTGTTGGGGCGAATCCTGAAGCGGGAAAGGAGCCAGGATGCAAGAATCAGGCTGGTTGGAACTGCAAAAGCCACCACAGCAAAAATGGCAATCAACCCGTATTGCCGAAAGTAGTCGTCAAGCATAGAGTCTGTGGGACCTCGAATCTAGCCGTCCCGCCGATTATAGCATAACGCTGGCTCAGTCGATAGTGAAAATCTGCACAATCAGGATCTCCACAATACCCCCGACACCGGCGGGAAGTGGATAAGCTCGGACGCTGCCGTTAGAATAACCCCAGCATAGCTTGAGCCGGACCGAGAACTGATCCCCAATCCTGACGGTTGACACCGGAAAGAGCCATTGAAGTACACCGATCAATACATCCGAGCCAACGGAATCACCCACCATTTCCTGGAGTGGGAGGACGAAAACAAGCCTCCCCTGGTTATGGTGCATGCCACCGGCCTGTCATCCCACACCTGGCTGCCCATCGCCGGAAAGCTGGCAGCCGACTACCATGTCTTAGCCCTGGACCAGAGAGGACACGGTGATACGGAGCCCTCGGACTGCGGCTATTCCTTCGAACTGGTGGGACAGGATCTGGCGGCGGTGATAGATACGCTGGGATTGGAACAGGTCAGCATGGTGGGACACTCTTCGGGTGGCCTGGCCGCTATGATGGCTGCTTCCCTGATTCCTGGCCGCATCCGCCAGACCTGTCTTGTGGAGACCAGGGTGGGCGAAAGACCGGCCAACTCCCCGCCCGGCGAACTGCTGCAACGCGCTCAACGCACAAGGCAGAAGCGATTGATCTGGGACAGTCGCCAGGCGATGTCAGAAGCTTACCGCCAGCGTTCCGCCTTTCGCGACTGGGACGAAGGAGCCTTCAGGGCTTTCATTGAAGGGGGACCCAGGCTTCTGCCCGACGGCCGAGCCGAACTGAAGTGCCCACCGGAAGTGGAAGCGATATTCTACGAAAAGCGGGAAACCCTGCAGGTATCGCCCTACCTTCATAAACTGACGGGCAGATACCTGCTTCTCCTGGGCAGCTACCCCGAAGCGCAGACTCTCCAGGATACGGGCGTCCGCCGGTTCCTCGAATCGGTTAAGGGGGCAAAAGTAAAGCCCCTGGGTGTGGGTTCCCACTTCCTGCCTATGGAACATCCCGACCTGGTGTCAAGCGAAATACAATCCTTCTTCCAGGATGGACAGTAAATTGACCACTGAACAATCCAGCCCAGGCAATATTGGCGACGGCCGGGCGGGCCCACTACAGGGTTTAAAGGTGCTGGACCTGTCGATAATCGTTGCCGGCGGCACCGCCAGCAGCCTGTTGGCGGACTTTGGCGCCGAGGTTGTAAAGGTGGAGCGGCCCGGCTCCGGCGATCCCCTGCGCAACTGGGGCCCCTTCGCCAATGGCGTGTCCCTGTGGTGGAAAGTGCATTCCCGCAACAAGCAGTCGTTGACCCTGGACCTGGGCAATGCCGAGGGACAGGCCCTCTTGCTGGAACTGGTTAAGCACGCCGATATGCTGATTGAAGGCTTCCGGCCGGGTACCCTGGAACGGTGGAACATCGGGCCCGAGCAGTTGCACCAGCAAAACCCCGGCCTGGTAATCCTGCGCTATTCAGGTTTCGGGCAGACGGGCCCCTACCGTGACCGCCCGGGCTTCGGCACCATCGCAGAATGTATGAGCGGCTACATCGCCATGACCGGTTTCCCGGATACGCCGCCCGTGCTGCCGCCCATTCCCCTCGCCGACGAAATCGCTGGCGTCTTCGGAGCAATGGCCGGAATGATGGCCCTCTACCGCCGCGAGGTAGTCAGCGGTTCGGCGGACGCTGGCAGCGCACCAGGAACAGGGCAGGTCATCGACCTGAGCCTTTTTGAACCCCTATTCCGGCTGTGCATTCCTCACATACCCATGTACGATCTGCTGGGCATCGTGCGGGAGCGAGTGGGCAACGACTTTCCGGACGCCGCTCCCCGCAGCCTTTACCATACCGGCGACCACCGGTGGCTGGGCCTTTCCGCCACTTCGCAGAGCACCTGGGAAGCCCTGGCCCACGCCATGGGCCTTTCGGACTACATTACCGACCCGCGGTTCACCGACAATGCGTCCCGGCTTGAAAACAAGGATGCCTTGAACGAAATCCTGCAAAACTGGCTGGGCAGCCGGGCCCAGGACGAAAACCTGGAGAACCTGGTGCCGGCCGGCGGCGTGGTGGGTCCCGTCTACGACAGCGCCCAGATAGTAAGCGACCCCCACTACCGGGACCGGGACGACGTGGTTGAGGTTGAAGACCCCGAGATTGGACCCACACTGATGCCTGGCATTATCCCCAAGTTCAGCGACACCCCTGGGGCGGTGGAGCACGCTGGGCCAAGGCTTGGTGAACATAATGAGCAGGTGCTGGGCGCCTGGCTTGGCTACGATACGCAGGCCGTGGCCGAACTTGCCGTTAAGGGAATCATCTGAAGGGCCAGTATGGGCTTTTGGCCGCCGATGTGGGCTGAGCTAAAATTTTAGAAAGAACCAATTAGCATGTCTCTTTCCTCTAGCCGGAGGAAGGTAGGCACAGGGCTGGTACCTTTCTGCGAGGAGAAATCCTCTTACTCTAACTCTCTCCCGTGTGGGTAGAAAGGAAATTCTCGGAGATTCCTCGAGGCAACTACAACCAGAAAACGAACTCTCAGGAGACCCCATTGAGCCTGAAGCAGCTACTTATCGCTACTCACAACCTCGGCAAGGTACGGGAATACCAACAACTCTTGCGCGACTTGCCATTGGATCTGGTGTCTCTCGACGATCTCCGTATTACCCACGATGTTGATGAGACCGGGGCCACCTTCCACGAAAATGCCTGGCTGAAGGCTCGTGCCTATTGCGGTATGGGGCAGATGCTAACTCTGTCTGACGATTCAGGGCTGGAAGTGGACGCCCTGGGTGGCGAACCGGGGGTACACTCTGCGCGCTACGGCGGAGAACTGTGCGGGTCCGACGAGGAGAGGGTCCAGCTCCTGTTGCAGAACCTGGAAGGCATCCCATGGGAGAAACGAACCGCCCGCTTCCGTTGCGTCATCGCCATCTGCGCTCCTGACGGATTAGAGGAGTCGGTGGTAGGCTCTGTGGCGGGGATGATACAATACGAACCACAGGGTACTGAAGGATTTGGCTACGATCCGGTGTTCTACCTTCCCTCATTTCAGCGCACCCTTTCCCAACTGTCAATGGAAGACAAGAACCGGATCAGCCACCGGGGCGATGCGGCCCACCGTGCGGTGACAGCGTTGCGGCGATTGGTTGACGCTGTCTAGCATTCGGCAGCCCTCGCTCTAGTCTTATTATCGGGTTCTAACCATTGGCATTGCAGGACTTGTTTAACCGCCCTCTACGGGATTTACGGATTTCCGTTACCGACAGGTGCAACTTCCGCTGCACTTACTGCATGCCGGCTGAGATCTTCGGAGAAAGCTACCAGTTCCTCCCCAAGGATGAAATTCTCAGTTTTGAGGAAATAGCCCGCCTTGCCCGCTTATTCGTAGGTTTGGGAGTGAATAAGCTACGCATTACCGGTGGCGAACCCTTGCTGCGGACTGACCTGCCCCAGTTGATTGCCATGCTGTCCGGGATTGACTCGAATGTTGACCTAACCCTAACCACCAACGCCTACCTGCTACCGCAACAAGCCCCGGCTCTGAAGGAAGCGGGCCTGCAGCGTATTACCGTTAGCCTCGACACCCTCGACGATGAGATATTCAAGCAAATGAACGGCCGCGGCTTTCCCGTAGAGCGAGTCCTGGAGGGGATTGAAAAGGCGGCCGAAGTGGGCCTGACTCCCTTAAAGATCAACGCCGTCGTCCAGAAGGGAGTTAACGACCACACTGTTGTGGACCTGGCTCGCTACTTCAAAGGCACGGGACACATTGTCCGGTTCATCGAATACATGGACGTGGGCAACCGCAATGGCTGGAAGTGGGACCATGTGGTCTCCGCTGCAGATATTGTCCGCCAGATAGATGCGGAGCTGCCCCTGGAACCTGTGGAAAGCAACTACCAGGGCGAGGTGGCCAACCGTTACCGCTATCGGGACGGCACCGGCGAAATTGGCGTCATCGCCTCGGTAACCATGCCCTTCTGTGGCGACTGCACCAGGGCCCGCCTGTCCACTGACGGTAAGCTCTATACCTGCCTGTTCGCCTCCCATGGCCTGGACTTGCGGGACTATATGCGGGGCAGCGCTACCGACCAGGAGATTCAAAAGCGAATCCAGGGAATCTGGGCCAGGCGCTCAGACCGTTATTCCGAGGAAAGAACGGAGTTGGCCCCTCTGCAAAATGGCCGCCAAAAGGTAGAGATGTATCACATTGGTGGTTGACCGGTGCATGCTGGCGATCGTCGGGCATAATTGCTTTGCTTGTCGTCAGGCGCGGGAGGCCTGACCGTTTACCCGACGGCTGCACCCATTAAACATTAGTCTCCGGAGGTTTCATCATGATTCAGGACCGTGAAGTAAAGGACTTGTGGGGTGCGGTTGAGGAAATCCGGAGACAGGTGGAAGAACTGGAAGGTTCGGCAACGGAGGAGGCAACCGAATTGCCCTTCGTCGCCAGCGCCACTTCCAATCGAAAGACCTTCCACCTGCGCGGCTGTAAGTTCACCCGGGGCTTCATGAAGGTCGCAAGCGGCTACAGCGAATATCAGACTCACGACGAGGCTGTTGCCGCGGGATTTGTCCCCTGCAAAAACTGCGGGGCATGACCACGCGGTCAAGCGAGACCTGCCAGACTGTTCTATAGCGCATTAGCACGATTCCGGCAGTATCAGTGAAGAGGGAGGAGCGCTTTCATGGTTGAGACCGGTGGACAGCCAATAGCCCCCACCGCCACCACTTTAACCCACCTGGACGAGCAGGGACGGGCCAGGATGGTAGACGTCGGGTGGAAACCGGTTACCGACCGGGAAGCCGTGGCCCGTGGTTCAGTGCGAATGCAACCGGAAACCCTGCGCATGATAATTGAAGGCCAGGTGAAAAAGGGCGACGTCTTTACGATAGCCCAGTTGGCGGGAATCATGGGCGCCAAGAAGACTTCAGAGTTGATTCCCCTGTGCCACCCATTGCCTTTGAATAAGGTGGACGTAGAACTGGAAGCGGACGAGGCCACCAACTCCGTCAACATAACCGCCATGGCCAGCACTTCGGGCAAGACGGGTGTGGAAATGGAAGCCCTGACGGCAGTTTCCGTGGCGGCCCTTACCATCTACGATATGTGCAAGGCCGTTGACCGGGGCATGCAGATCGGGTCCATCCGCCTGGCAAGCAAGCGGGGCGGCCAGAGCGGTGACATTACCCTGGAGTAACAAGCCCGTTGGTAACGGTCAACCGCCCCTTCTCCTCAACTCCTCGGCCAGCATTTGAATGGCGGCGCTGGCGTAGGCAATGTATTCCAGTGAACTAAGGTCCAGCGGCTGAAACTCTTCCACCTGGTCCGACTCAGCTATCCCGGCTATACCAGATATGGCCGTAACGTCGAACCGGCACAGCCGCCCCTCCGGGTCTACCACCACGCAGCCCAGGTCTCGTCCAGTCGCCAGGGGCGATTCCACCTCCACCGCCTGCACCGAGGTCATGCCCAGGAACGATGGGAAGGGCCTGAGCCTGTTGGCCAGTTCCGCCAGCAAAGTCTCCAGCCGTTGCGCCGCCTCGGCCAGTGCGATCTGGGCGTCCTCTTCGTACTTTCTACTATCCTGACCGCTCATAAGAAAAAGAGACGCCGGCAAGCGCTTTCTTCAGCCTCCGGCCAATTGACAGCCATACCTGCACACCCTTAATATTATTGGCCCAGGCAACACTTGGCGGCTGGTCAGTGTGCCTGTCCGGTGGCGACGTAGCTCAGTGGCAGAGCGGGCGCTTCATAAGCGCTAGGTCGTTGGTTCGAATCCATCCGTCGCCACCAATTAACCCCTGTCCCTGCCTTACTCGCAGGCTCTCCCTTTGACCTGCTTTCCTGCTTGCAACTTGCTACGGAGTCCAGAAGTGTCGTCTTTTCTTGCACCGGGGCTCACTCCCCGGGAAGCCAGCCGGATCTGCATGAACGAATGCCAGGCCATGTGCTGCCGGGGACCGCTTCTGTTGGAACTGACTGCCAGCGAAGTGGAGAGCTTCTTGGCAGAGGGCGGAAAGCTCCAGGTTCAGGTTAAGGTGAATATGGCAGAGGACGGCCAGGGCTGGGTCAAATTCGCCGACCACCCTGGAGAATTGTGCCCCATGCTGGACTCCAAGACTTACGCCTGCCGGATCTACGATTCCAGACCCCAACGCTGCCGCGAATTTCCGTCCCGGCCCACCCCCGGCTGCGCTATATCCGGTGGCTGAAACGACCGGATAGTTGAACTTCCTGCCACAAACAAAAGGGAACCTTATATTCGGTTCCCTTTAGTTCTAACCTGCGTCTCGTATGCCTGTTACTCTTCGTTCTCCATCTGCTGGCCCAACTCGCTGAGGAATCTTTCAATCTCCGGGGACAAGTTCACTTCCGTTGGCGTTTCTTTGCCGGAAGACTCCTCCTCGTCCTGCTGGGCGTCGTAGTGGGCCTCCATTTGTTGAATCAGGGACTTCAACTCCGCGTTGCGTTCGACTGCCGATGTAAGTTCCCGGTATTGGCGCTGTCCCCGCCGTACCGGTGCCAGATCTGAAGGAATGTTGGGATAGACGGAACTCAAGCACTCGATCATCCTCGAAGTACCAGTGTAGTCCTCCTCCAGCTGAAGGTACTGGGGCAAGTGCACCATAAAGTTGATGGTCTCGATGCCCAGGCTGTCAATGCCTTCCGACACCAGGTTCATTATTGTGGTAGGACCCTGGTAATTGCTGCTGCGCAACTTCAGGTTCGGAACGGGCTTGTTCTGCTCTACGTTACCCAGGGAACCGGTAACCAGCAACGGCCTGGTATGGGGCACTGCGTCGTACATCGCCCCCAGGCGGCAATAGCGCGTCACGCCGAAGTGCTTGACAACCTCCAGTATCGAGTCCGTGTAGTCCTCGCTGCTGGCGTGGGGCTCCATCATGTGCAGGAACAGGTAGTCCGGCCCCTCATCCGAGGTGGCGTAGCGCAGGTGGCTGTTGGGGATAGTTACTCGGCGTTCACCCTGAACCAAGCGGATATTGGGGCGGTAGCGCGTGAAGTCAAAGAAGTTGCCGGGGCGGGCAAGCTTGCCCAGTTCCTTCGACCCCAGGTAACGTTCCAGGCGGCTGAGTGTCAGAGTACCCACGCTGCCAACATCCACCCAGGGGCGAATCATGGCAAAGGCATGGGGTTCCCGCAACTCAGGAATAGGTTCTACTATTTCAAAAGCTCCAATTCTCATAGCTTCATATTGCCAGAAATAGGCCGCCAATTCAACCCGCCCATATCGGCGTGAACTGCGGATTCAGCACACTTACATACGAAACCTGACAGGTTTTTGGATACTGCTCCAATTTGCGCCTTTCGAACCCTGGCCCATACCCGGCTTGCCCCTCCCTGCTTCCGGGCGTATTCTCTTCTACGTTGCAGCCCTCTCCCTGGCATCATCCTGACTGCCCGCGGACCGTGTCTCTTATTGGCCAACTCACCCGCATCCGATAGTTTACGTCGCAGAAGAAGACTTCGTTCACCCGTGGTCAGGATGGCCATTGCCCTGCGTTACGCTGATTTCCGGGTCCTGTGGCTGTCCACCGTTTCCAACCAGCTGGGCTGGGGAATGCAGCAGGTCCTGCTGGGGTGGCTGGTATTCGACATGACCGGCAACGCCGGCATGGTCGGAGCCATATTTGCGGCCCGCTCGGCCCCCAACTTGGTAGTGGGGCTGGTGGCCGGCTCCGTAACCGACCGCTTCGACCGCCGGGTCATTATGCGCGTTTCCTGCGCCATCATGCTGACCCTGTCTCTCCTCGCCTCCTGGCTCCTCTTCGCCGGTTACCTGACCATCTGGCTGCTGATGTTCTTGACCTTCCTGCTGGGGGCTGCCCAGGCCTTCTACATGACCTCCCGCCAGGTTTACGTCTATGACATCGTCGGAGGCCATCGGGCCATCAATGGCATCGCCCTGGTGTCTCTGGCCCAGTGGATCGGCGGGATAATCGGTTCACTGGCAACCGGGGCCCTCATCGCCTGGCAGGGGCCGGCTGCGGCCTTCCTGGTGATGGGACTCACCTATTGCGCCGGTGTTGTCATAATGCACTGGCTCCGACACGCCGGAGGGGCTGCTCCCCTGGTACGCGAACCCATCCTGGAGAATCTGGTCAATTACTTTCGCGCCCTGAAGAACAATCGCGCCATGCTCAGCCTGATAATTTCCACCGCCGGCGCAGAAGTTCTGGGCTTCTCCCACCAGGTAATGCTGCCCATCCTGGCCAGCGAAGTGCTGGGGGTAGGCGCCTTTGGGCTTGGCCTGCTTACGGCCTTCCGCTTTCTGGGCAGCGCCATTGGCGTGTTCACCGTGGCAGCTATGGAGCGGGTGCGCCGCAAGGGCGTCCTGCTACTCTGCATCATTGGTATGTTCGGTGTCGGAGAAATCCTGCTGGGCCAGGCCCCCTTCTTCTGGGTAGCAGTGGTCTGCGTAATGTTCATCAACACGTTGGCGTCGGCCACCGACATCCTGCACCACACCCTGCTCCAGCTAAGCGTATCCAACGAGCAGCGAGGGCGGGCCATGGGTTCCTGGATATTCGGCATCGGCATGGCGCCGGTGGGACAGCTGGAAGTGGGTTTTCTGGCCGGAGAGACGAATTCCCGGACTGCCCTGCTGGTGAATGGCGCGGCCCTGATTGTCCTGGCAATGACCATGGGTGTTCTGATGCCCCGGCTAAGGCGCCTGTAGCCCGGGAGGATCGCATCAAGTAATCCCGCTTCGCCGCCGGTTTCCTCTTAGTGGGCTGACTCTTACTTCCCTGTCAGCAACCCCTTGCATCATTGGAGAGCGCTTTACTACTCTGAAACTGGAGAACTTTCAGAAGAATATGCTTGTACCGAGCTTCTCTGAGGACCCTCAAGCGCCGCTAAGAGTCAACCCCGGCAGCCGAAGACCTGCCAAGACCCTGGAATTGAGTGAAAATGAGCGACAATGGGCGGTAAGTTTGACAATTCTCTCCTCCACCAAGCTGAATTGTATCTGGGAACCTGCCACCAATTTCCACCAAAAGCCAAGTATTAGGACCACCTAAGCGCCGGTATCTCCCATTAACCTGCCAAATCCGGATTGCCCTGTTGAAGGTCTTCCCGCCTTTCCCATTACCGCTCGATAAACTATAATCCCGCTAACGAATTCCCACTGGAGGCGCGACATGATTACCAAGTTCGACAGCCTTTATGCCGGCCATGTGGACATGGAAGACGTCGGGTACGGTGGCATTCCGGTGAACGACCGCTCCTACTCTGACGAGTACCTGGCCACCGCGTTCGACAAGGCGACGGCCATCGCACAAACCATGGACCGCAATGGTTTCGACACTATGTGGATGGCGGAGCATCACTTTCAGCCCGAAGGCTACGAGTGTATCCCTAACCTGTTGATGCTGAACGTCCACCTGGCTCACCTGACCAAGAACCTGAAGTTCGGGTGCGGATTCAACATCGCCCCCATGTGGAATCCTCTGCGGCTGGCAGAAGACTTCGCCACCGCCGACATCCTGACCAAGGGCCGCGTCATCTTTGGCGTAGGCCGGGGCTACCACACCCGCGAGGTCGAGACCTTTGGCTCGCCCTTGCTGGACCAGCCGGCCAACCGTGACCTGTTTGAGGAGCAGGTAGAGATTATCCTCAAGTCCTTCAACGAGCGGGCCTTTTCCCACCAGGGCAAGTACTACACCATTCCACCCCGTGTCCCCTACCGGGGCTACGAGCTGGAGGAAATCACCCTGGTCCCCCGCCCGTTGACCTTGCCGGTGGAGACATGGCAGCCCATCCAGAGCGCCACTCCACGGGCCCTGGAGTTCATGGCCAGGCACGGCATTAAGGGCATGATCGGTGGCGGCGTTTCCGAAGGCGGGGCCATTTACGACGTGATGGCCGCCTACCGAGACGCCCTCGTGAATGCCGGCCGGGAGGACGCCCAGCTGGGCGAGGACCTGGCCATCGGCTTCCACTTCTTCCTGGCGGATACCCAGGAAGAAGCTATTCGGGAAGCCGCCAGCTACTACGAGGAAAATCTCAAAATGTTCGGCCCCCTGCGCCTGGTACGGTCTCTGACCGAGGAACAAATCGAGGCCATGGGCGATCCCAGCCGGGCCCCCACCGCTGGCCTGCCCACCATAGAGCGGGCCGTGGAACGCCAGGGCTTCCTGTGCGGGCCGCCGGAACTGATCGTAGAACAGCTTAAGGAACTGGAAGAGCAGTATCCCGGCCTGGAACGGGTGGGTATGAGCCATCCCGTCGGCACGCCGGAGAACGTAATCCTGGAACAGCTGGAATGGCTGGCCCGGGATGTAATGCCCTCCTTCACCGGCAGGGTTGCGGAACCGGTGCCGGCCGACAATTAGCCGGCGCCGGGTGAAAGTCTCCCATGTTAGTTTCAAGCAGGGAAGAAATGGCCCACGACGGAACCGTCCACACCTTCCCTGCTTATCTTTGACCAGACGACTACACGAGGAACACAACCGAAGTGGGACCCGACTCTCAAACCGGGATTATGAGGTGGCTGCCATTGACTGCGGCAGCCGCTATTATTGTCATCCTGGTAGGCATATTCTGGGTTGTTTCGTCCTCGGCTGCCAATCAGGAAAGCACTGTATCGGCCGAAGTCACGGAACCCGACCGGGTTCAACCTCGCCCCACGGCGACTCCGGCTCCTACGCCCACGCCATCTATCGAAACCCCCGCCGGCACGGCCCAGGCCCCCGACTTTCGCGGCATTGTTCAATGGCTAAACAGCGAACCGCTGACCATGGAAGAGCAGCGGGGCAAAGTGGTCCTCATCGATTTCTGGACCTACTCTTGAATCAACTGCAAGCGCACCCTGCCGTATGTAAGGGACTGGTACAACAAGTACACCGACCTTGGCTTGGTGGTAGTGGGGGTCCACTCACCCGAGTTTGAGTTCGAAAAGGACGAGGCCAACGTGCGAGAAGCGCTGCCCAGGCTGGAGGTCATCTGGCCCGTGGCCATGGACAACGACTTCAGGACGTGGCGGGCCTACAATAATCGCTACTGGCCCCGCAAATATTTGATTGACCGGGACGGCATCATTCGATTCGACCACATCGGCGAGGGCGCCTACCTCGAAACCGAGCTTCACATCAGGAACCTGCTGGTGGAGGCGGGTGCCGATGTGTCGAATATCAGCGTCGGAGGGGTGGAACCCTGATATATTGGGGTAACCACGTACTTGGGATACCCATTGGCCGCTTTCAACAAAAACTGTTAAGCGGCTTTCTTCATTTTTCAGATACGAAAACCAGGAGGAAGAACCCAATGTCGCAGCACATTCCGGGGGCAGTCCCGACTTTGATACCCCGCAGAGTTTTCTTCGGTAACCCCGACAAGGCCTCCCCGCAGATAAGCCCCGACGGTACCCACATCAGTTTTCTTGCCCCCGTGGACGGCGTGCTCAATGTTTGGGTCGCTCCGGCTAACGATCCATCCTCAGCCAGGCCCGTTACCCACGACACCGGACGGGGCATCCGGCGGCATGGCTGGACTTTCGCCCCAAACCGCATCGTTTACCTGCAGGACAGCGGTGGCGACGAGAACTGGCGCCTGTACACGGTGGACGTGGCAACAGGAGAAAGCCGCGACCTTACACCGCTGGAAGGAGTTCAGGCCCAGATCCAGCGGGACTCCCACAAACACCCCCACCTCATTCAGGTTGGCCTCAATGACCGCGAGGCCCAGTTTCACGACCTCTACCTGATTGACCTGAACACCGGAGAGCGGGAACTGGTCCAGCAGAACAACGGATTTGCTTTCTTCGTCACAGACGATGACTTCAACGTGCGCTTTGCCGCCCGCCTGACCGAGGATGGCGGCATAGACTTCCTGCGTCCCGGCCCCGACGGCCAATGGGAACCTTCATTCACCATCGAATCGGAAGACTCCGTTACCACCGGCCCCGTCGAATTCAGCAAAGATGGTCAGGCCATCTACATGACCGACAGTCGGGGCAGGGACACCGCGGCCCTCGCGTCCCTTGATCTGCGCACCGGCGAGGTTACACCGCTGGTTTCCGACGACCGGGCCGACGTGGCCGATACACTGCTTCATCCCACCGAAAGGACCCTCCAGGCCGTCGCCTTCAACTATGATCGCAAGTCCTGGCAGGTACTGGACGGCGCTGTGAAAGCAGATATGGAATTCCTTTGCTCCGTTTCGGCCGGCGATATCGAGATCGTCAGCCGCACCCTGGACGACGGCTGCTGGATTGTGGCCTACTTATTGGACGACGGGCCGGTGCGCTACTACCGATATACTCGCGCCAGCAAAGAGGCCAAGTTTCTTTTTACCAATCGGACGGCCCTGGAAGACCTGCCGCTGGTCAAAGTTCACCCGGCAGTGATTCCGGCGCGGGATGGCCTAAACCTGGTCTGCTACTATTCCCTGCCTCTGGAGTCAGACCCAGATCAGGACGGCAGCGTGGCGGAACCCCTTCCACTGGCCCTGTTGGTGCATGGAGGACCGTGGGCGCGGGATTCATGGGGATACAATCCCATCTTCCAGTTGCTGGCCAACCGGGGCTACGCGGTTCTCAGCGTCAACTTCCGAGGCTCAACCGGCTTCGGCAAGAACTTCGTCAATGCAGGCAACCTGGAATGGGGCGCCAAGATGCATGACGACCTACTGGATGCGGTTCAGTGGGCAGTCACAGAGGGGATTGCAGACCCCAACCGGGTGGCCATTATGGGCGGCAGCTACGGTGGCTACGCTACCCTGGTGGGCATGACATTCACCCCTGATGTCTTCGCCTGCGGCGTGGACATTGTGGGCGTTTCCAACCTTGTAACCCTGATGGAAACGGTGCCGCCCTACTGGCAGCCCATGATCAACCTGTTCACCAGCCGGGTGGGGGACTTTCGCACTGAAGAAGGCCGTGCGTTTCTGCTGGGCCGCTCCCCTCTGTCCTTCGTAGATAACATACAAAGACCTCTGCTAATAGGGCAAGGAGCCAACGACCCACGGGTTAAACAGTCGGAATCCGACCAGATTGTGCGCGCCATGCAGGAAAAGGCTATTCCCGTTACCTACGTTCTCTACCCCGACGAAGGCCACGGCTTCGCCCGCCCCGAAAACAACCTTTCCTTCTTTGCCGTGGCCGAAGCCTTCCTGGCGCAATGCCTGGGCGGCCGCTGCGAACCCATCGGCGACGCCCTGGCCGGTTCGTCCATTACCGTACCGGAAGGTTCGGAACAGGTGCCGGGCTTGGGAGACGCGTTGGCACGGTTGTCAGAGTAGCGCAAAGGAAGAGGGGCAGGCCGCAACCTGCCCCTTTCTCTGTTCCGTTTTACCCTTCTGGCGCCTACAGGTTAATCGCCGCCTCCGCGTAGTCCCGCTCCTTGGTGTAGACCTGGATGCGATGACGAACGGCCTCGGCCACGTAAAGCCGGTCTTCAGCATCCAAATGGACGGCGATAGGCCGGTTGAACCGCCACTCCACTTCCATGTTGGTACGACGGCGGGCCTTGGCCACGTCCGGATTGGCGTCAATGTAGTCCTGCACCCACGGCGACGGGGTCTCTGCATCGCCCACCAGGGCAGCGATGAACTTGCCGTCGGGTTCGTAGATCTTCACCTCGTGATTGCCCCAGTCTGCCACGTAAACGTCGCCATCCGAGTCCACGGCCACGCCGGTGGGACGATGCAGTCCGCCCACGCCGCCCGGCGTCTCCTTGAACTCCAGCAGGAACTGACCGTCGGCGCTAAATTTCTGCACCCGGTCATTCTTCCAGTCGGCCACGTAAATGCTGCCTTCCTTGTCCACGCAAAGGCCCCAGGGCTTGTTGAGCTGTCCCGGGGCGCTGCCCTCGCTGCCCCACCCGGACAGGTATTGGCCGTCCCTGGTGAACTTCTGGACTCGGTGGTTCTGGCTGTCCGCCACTACCACGTGGCCATCGCCGTCCACCGCTATGCCGGCGGGGCCGCGCATCTGACCCTCCCCACTGCCGGCTTCACCCCACTTGGCAATGAATTCGCCGTCCTCATCCATCACGGTAATCTTGTGGGTATTCTCGTCCGACACGTAGATGTTTTCATCGGCGTCCAGGGCGATGGCAATGGGCCAGACGAACTGGCCATCCCCCATACCAAAGCGCCCAATGTCGGTAATGAACTCGTGGTCCAGGGTGCACTTGCTGATGCGAAGGGTGATTTCGTCCACGCCCCGGTTCAACACGTACACGGTTTTGTTGCTGCCCAGGCCAAAGTCCATGGGCACCAGGAACCCGATGCCCGATGTGGAATACATCCCAATGCAGTGGCTGTAGTCGAAAACTCGCCCGGCGGCGACTGTGGTAAGCATCTCTGCCTCCTAAATAGCGTGAGGGAGCATTGCCTATTTGCGCTGGCTTGCTATCCCCGTAGGGGCGGGTTTGAAACCCGCCCCTACATTGTTCAACTTACCCAAGATGGGAATGGCCTACAGGAAGTCCATCTGCTCGTATTCCCCGCCGACGATGGGCTTGGCGTCCAGGCCCAGCCACCGCTCGGCGAAGGTGGAATAAAAGCCCCGGAAGTCGTAGCTGGGAACCATGTCCCCTTCGAACAGGTCCTCCGCCTTCAGGGACGGGTATTCGCCGTACATGCCGGGGTTGACCGCATCGCCCAGGGCGAAGGCTACGCCGCCCCGGCCGTGGTCGCAGCCGGTGCCGTTGTCATGCACCCGGCGGCCGAACTCGGTGAATACCAGCATAACCACGTTGTCCGAGGCGTCGTGCTCTCGCAGGTCGGCAAAGAAGTCGTTCACCGCGCCGGAAACGTCCGTCCACAGCTTGGCGTGGGCCGGAAGCTGGTTGAAGTGGGTGTCGAAACTGCCGTACTGGGTGTAGAAGACCTGGGTACCCAGGTTGGCCAGATGCACCTGCGCCACACTCTTCAGGCTTTTGGCGATGGGATTGTCGGCATACTCAATGGTGGACGAGTACTGCTCCGGGGCCGCCTTGATGATGTCAGCGCCCTTCAGTGCGTCCCGCCCCGTCTGGCCCAGGTAGTCCATCGTCATGCCCGTGCCGATGGCCGGCGAGTAGACCCGGGAGAATAGCTCCAGCATTTGCTCCCGCTCATCTCCGCCGCCAATGGCAGGAATGTCTGTCAGGACACCGTAGGAAGCCAGGTCGGATACTGACGTTACGGGGACGCCGCGCAGGGCCATGGCCCGGGGCAGACCCTGGCCAAAGTTCACGCCCTTCAGCACATTCTCTCCGGTGGGGTCCAGGTCGCGAATAACGCGGCCCAGCCAGCCTTCGGTGCCCACCTTGTCCGGCTCACAGGTGTGCCAGATGTCCATGGACCGGAAGTGGGAGCGGGATGAGTTTTCGTAGCCGATGCCATGGATGATAGCCATCTGGCCCTGGTCCCACAGGTCCTTCACTGGCCCCATGGTGGGGTGAAAGGCCAGGTCATCGGTGAACTTGATAAGCTGGTTTTCGGGCAGGCCCAGGTTGGGCCGATTTTCCCAATACAGGGGGTTGGTAAACGGAACCACCGTATTTAGATAGTCGTTGGCGCCGGAAAGCTGCAGAACCACCAGCACCGGGTCTTTCCTGGTTGAAGCCATATCCTTGTCCTCCCGATTTGGCTGAATTGGCCGGCCGGACTAGGCCGGCTTACGCAAACTGAAATTCCCGGGTCGCGGCGATCAACGCCAGCATAACGCCGGTGCGCTTTTCCGATTCGGTGGCCGCGTCTTCCGTGTCCCAACTGACGTCGCCACCCTCCTGGGCGTGGGTGAACAGTTCCTGGAAGGTGCCGTCGTCCACTTCCACCGGGCCCACCAGGTCAAGGCAGGCACGGACAAACTCGGCTGGGCTAAGGGTCCCACGTACTTTCAGTCCCGCCACGATGGCTTTGACACCAGGCAGGGACGTGTCGGAAAGCAGCTTGGCGGCAAAGTTGACCCGCCGCACCAGGGCGCCGCCGTCAATCCACTCGGAACCTGTATGCCAGCTTTCCACGCTGGGCGGATTCATCAGTTCCTGGCCCTGCCAGCCGCACTCGAAGGCCAGCAGAGGAAATCCCGTCCGAGGCTGGTTGTAGTTGCCTGCCATGCGCACGGTGCTCACCACCAGTTCGGCGGGACTCTTCACGTGCTGGAAACGGGCGTTCTTGAAGAAGTCGGAGTTGAGCAACGCCCGCAAGATGGATTTTATGTCGGCGTCCGAGTCCATGTAAGCCTTGACCAGGGTATCAATAGCCTCCGGGTCGTTGGGGGGAGTTATGCTCCATGCCGGTACCTGGGGCTCGTCAGCCACGAAGAAGTTATACAGGTGGCGGGCCAGGAACCGGGCGGTATCTTCCTGCTTGACAATAATGTCGATAATGTCGGCGCCATCGAAGTTGCCGGTATGGCCCAGGAACTCCTTCTCGCCGTAGTCATGGTCTTCGGGCTTGAACTCGAAACTCCAGTAGAAGCGGCCCACGGGCTGGCGGGGCGGCTTGGTACCCAGAGTCCAGCCGGTAAAGGCGCGGGAGGCTTCCTTGATGTCCTCCTCTGAATAGTGGTCCACGCCCATTGAGAACAGTTCCAGCAGCTCGCGGCCCCAGTTTTCGTTGATGGAGCCGTAGTGGTTGCCGTTGTTGTCCAGCCAGTAAATCATGGCCGGGTTCTGGGCCAGCTTCACAAGCAGGTTCGGGAAGTTGGTCAGTCCCTCCTCCCGGAACATGCCAATCTGGGCCAGCAGCTCCGGCGGGTTGTCCACCTTGGAGTTTCCTGTCGCGAAAAGCTGGTGCCAGAAGAGGGCCATCTTTTCCTTCAGCGGCCAAGTGGTGTTGACCATGCGGTACACCCACTCGGTCTGGGCCGCAACCGGCGCCAGAGAACTTTCAAACTGTGGGAAATAGCGGTAGAGCTCATCCTCGTCTATGCCGGAATCGTCACCGGGATTGAGCAGTTCTTCTACAGTGGCCTCGTAGCCCCGGGCGCAACGCTCCTCCAGTTCGGCGCGGCTGGCGCCGAAACCGGCCCGACGCATCAGATGAGCCATCAAGGCAATGTCTTCCTGGCTCGGCATACCTTCTCCTCCCTAAAGTTTCACTGAATGTTAGCTCGGTGCAGTATTTGCCTGCAGCCGCCTTTAGCGGGCTGCGGCGGCGGCCTGCTGGGCTGCCATTTCCTCGTCCCAGGGGCCGGGGAACTGGCCGGACATGCGATCCTCGCCCATGAAAATGTTCTCTTCCCGATTCCACTGGCTCCGCGGCAGTTCGTAAGAAACCTCGATGCCGTTGCCGTCGAGGTCGTTGAAGTAGATGCCAATGGAAATGCCATGGTCGGAAATGTGGCCGATGGGAACGTTTTTTTCCTTAAGGCGGTGGTAAATATCCTTCAAGTCATCCAGGCTCTCCATCATCCAGGCCATGTGGTTCAGGCCCACCTGCCGGTGCTGGATGCCAGGCGCTTCCTCGCCCACCTCGATGAGGGCAATTTCGTGAGACTGTTCGATGTCGGCCGACATAAACGCCGCCCGACCCGGCTTGAAATCATACGTGTGCAGGCCCAGAATGTCTTCGTACCATTTCTGGGAACGCTCGGCATTACGCACGAACATATTGACGTGACCCAGATACTTGGGCTTATAGCTCATAACATTACCTCGCAACTAGCGCTATGCATATAAAGCACTAGCGTAAAAGTACCACAAAGCAAGGTGCTACGCAAGAAATTCGTATCTGAACTGTAGGGGACCTCCGTACCTGGAAATGGAGCCTCAGTTTTCCGGCGGCACATAGGGAACTATGTCCCGCTGAAATCGTTCCATGGCCCCAAATTTTTCCCTAAAAGACTCCCCTGGGAATTCCATGATAATGTGACTAACGCCCGCTTCAGCGTAATCGCTAATGTCGCCGATAATGTCTTCCACCGTCCCCTGCAGCGCCCCTCTCTCGCCGTCCATGGGACCCTCGCTGAACCGCAGGTTACACCGGAAGGACAGTTCCGGCGGCGTCTCCCGGCCGATCCGCTGGCAGTATTGCCCCATATACTCCGCCTTCTCCTTCACCTCGGAGGCGGGAATCTGGACGGGATGCCAACAGTCGCCGTACCTGGCCGCCCTGCGGGCTCCCGCACGACTTCGGCCGCCAATCCACATAGGCGGATGCGGTTTTTGCACCGGCATGGGCGAAAAAGTTACGTCCGAAAACTGGAATGTCTCTCCCGCAAACGATGGCCTGGGATTCGTCCACAGTTCCTTCAGCAGACCCAGGTATTCGTCGCTGACCGCGCCCCGGTCCTTGAACTCGGCGTTAAGCGCGGCGAACTCCCCTTCCATCCAGCCCACGGCGGCGCCGAAAATCACCCTCCCGCCGGACAGTATGTCTGCAGTGGCGATAGCCTTGGCCAGGATCACTGGGTTTCGGTAGGGCAGGATGATGACGCTGGTGCCGATTTTCACCCTGTTGGTTACCGCACCCAGGTGCGCCAGCAGGGTGACCGGTTCCAGCATGTCATGACGGTAAACAATCTCCGGCGGGCGATCGGGCAGCACGTCGGGCACAATGATGTGGTCAGTTACCCACACCGAGTCAAATCCCATTTCCTCCGCCTTAACCGCCATTTCAGTCAGGGCATCAACCTCAATGGGCCTGCCGTAGTGCGGTATGCAAACGCCATATTTCATACCTGTTGACCTCCATTGCCCAGACTATTCGTTCTGCCTCGATTCATCTTCAATCAGGGCCGAGTTGACCTGAGGACGCCAGTCAGCCTTGTCAACCGTCATACCGGCTAAGCCGGCATCCGGAACCCAACGGCTTCCCTCACGCCGGATAATTCTCCAGCCACCACCGGGCAATATCCACCCGCCGCGCGAACCACACTCCCTCAAACCCCTTTGCGTATTCGATAAATCGCTCCACCGCCTGGGACCTGGATGGCCTGCCCGTAATCCTGCAGTGCAGTCCTACCGACATCATTTTGGGATGGGTCGCCCCCTCCCGGTACAGGCAGTCAAAGGAGTCCTTCAGATACTCGAAGAAATCGCCGGTGCTGACCAGGCCGCCCCGCCAGAAGCGGGCATCGTTGGTCTCAAAGCTGTAGGGAATTACCAGCCACGGGCGGTCGGCCACTGTAACGTAATAGGGCAGGTCGTCGTTGGTGGCCAGGCTGTCGTAGATGAATCCGCCCTCGGCCACCGCAAGTTCCCGTGTATTGACGCTGGGCCCATACCGTGTAAACCACCCCAGGGGTCGCTCCCCGGTGGTGGCCTCGATGGCAGCCACCGTCTTTTGCATATCCTCGGCCTCTTCTTCACGCGACATCAGGTGTACCTCAGCCCACCGGTAGCCGTGGCCGCACGGTTCGTGGCCCTGGGCAGTTATCTCCCTGGCCAACTCCGGGTTCCGCTCCAGGGCCTGGGCGCAGCAATAGAAGGTGGATTTGACCTGATGGCGGTCGAACATGTCCAGCAGGCGCCACACTCCCACCCGGCTGCCGTACTCGAAAAATGACTCGTTGTACAGGTCCCGCTGCCCCGACGGAATGGGCGACGGCACCTCGTTGTTGCTTTCGTGATGATCATCGCCGTCCAGCAGGGAATACTCGGACCCCTCCTCGTAATTAACCACCAGGGACACCGCAATCCTGGCCCCTCCGGGCCACTGTATCTGGGGCACGTTGCGCCCGTAACCGACAAAGTCGCGTTGAGTTGCCAATTTGTCCTACTCCATTTAAGTTCATTTTCAGGGGATTACGCGGGCAATTATAAGCCCTGATCGGTGTTTGAGGTTACCCGGAGCTGCGATGGCAGCCACTTGTCGTTGACACTGCAGGTTGCCCTGTTTACACTCGCCGAAACCAATAGCTGGCCCAATCCAATAGCTGAAGGTAGAAGTGTTATGCCTAATTTGCAAGACCTTTTCGCCCAGGTTGACGCATCCCTGGACGATATTATTGCCCTGGAACAATCATTGGTGCGGATTCCTTCGGTGAACACCGGAGCCATGCCCACCGGCGACGAAACTCCCGTCTGCGAATTGGCCCGCGACTTCCTGGCCCAGGACGGCGTCCGGTCGGAAATCCTGGAGTCTGCCCCCAACCGGGGCAACCTGATTTCCCGCATTGAAGGCCGGTCCGGAAAGGCGGGCCTGATGTTCATGTCCCACACCGACGTGGTGCCCGTGGAAGATGAAACCAAGTGGCAGTTCCCGCCCTTCAGCGCCACCATCCACGGCGACCGTATATTCGGCCGGGGCGCCGCCGACTGCAAGGGCCTGCTTACCTGCCAGCTTATGGCTGTCCGCCTCCTCACCCGCAACGGAATTGAACTGGAGGACGGTTTGATTCTGGCCGCCGGCGCCGACGAGGAACACGGAGGCCGCTACGGCTTTGGCTGGCTGGCTGACAACCATCCGGACAAGCTGGCCGCTCCATATGCCGTCAACGAAGGCGGCGGCACACCGGTCCGCGCCGCCGGCGCCCTTACCTACGTTCTTGGCGTGGGTGAAAAGGGCCGGCTGCAGGTTGAAATTGACGTAAAGGGCACCAGTTCCCACGCCTCCGTCCCCTGGCAGGGAACCAATGCCCTCTACCGGCTGAGCCAGGCCCTGAATTCTATCGAAGGCTACGACGCGGAGCGGGATACTTCCACCGCTATCTTCGACCACCTCTCCACCTTCGCCATCGAGGACAAGCCATCCCCGGCCAACGTTGACGCCATCATTGCCGATATCGAGTCGGACAATCCCCGCTTTGCCTCCATGCTTCGCGCCCTGTCCCGAATGACGTTGACGCCCACGATGGTACGGGGCGGCATCAAGTCCAACAGCGTTCCCGAATCCATCCGCCTCACCTGCGACGTGCGAACACTACCCCACCAGGACGATGAGTACGTGCGCCAACAGCTGGACGAGGTGCTGGCCGATGTTCCCGGAGTCTCCTACGAGATCGACTACATGGCCCGTCCCAATTCCTCGCCCTTCGAATCTCCCTTGTCCTCCAGCCTGCAGCGTGTTACTGCCCAGGCCCTGGAACGGGACGACATCCAGTGGGTGCCGGCCATCAGCAACGGCTTTACCGACTCCCGATTCACCCGTCCCCTGGGCACAGTTACCTACGGCTTCAACGGCTCCCACCCCGACGACGATCCCATGCTCAATTTTACCCACGGCACCAACGAGTCCATCGGCATCAAGAGCCTGGTCAGCGGCACCAAGATAATGCTGGGCCTGGCCTGCGATATGCTGGCCGTCAAATAGGATCCGGCGCCGGTGGGGTTCCAGGCCTGGTGGCCTGGGAAGTCGTCAAACGGGACATCTCAGGCATTCAAGGAGCGTCGGCCTGTTATAGACGGCCGGCCGGCTGCCTATGCCTATCAAAACCACCTGAACCGGAACGCTGCCGTAGCGATTCAGGCAACGTGAATTTTGTTGACAAAGGTAGGGGCGTTGTATAGAGTCAGCTAAACTTCCGCTCCATACCCTCCATAGTTCGACGGCACTTGTTCTCATCTTTAACGATGGTGGCCACGAATGGCAGCAGTTGAGTCGGGAAACGAACTTGTACTGGAGGTTGAAGACCTCCGCACCTACTTCAGCACCCGCTGGGGTACGGTAAAGGCCGTGGATGGCGTCAGTTTTGACCTGCGTCGCGGAGAGACTCTGGGCATTGTCGGCGAGTCGGGCTGCGGCAAGTCAGTTACCATGCTCTCCCTCATGCGGCTTATCCCCACTCCGCCCGGCGAGATCGTAAGCGGGAAAATTGTTCTGCAGGGCCAGGATATCCTCCAGCTAACCGAAAACGAAATGAGCAGGGTCCGGGGCAGCCAGATAGCCCTGATCATCCAGGACCCCATGACTTCGCTGAACCCCGTTTTCACCATCGGCAACCAGGTCAATGAAGCCATACAAATACACCAGGACATCCCCAAGCGCAGCGTTCTGCAGCACACCCTGGACGTGCTCCGCAAGGTGAACATCCCCGCGGCCGAATCACGTGTGAAGGATTATCCCCACCAGTTGAGCGGCGGAATGCGCCAGCGTGTGGTGGGCGCCATCGGCATTTCCTGCGAGCCGGCCGTGCTCATCGCCGACGAGCCCACTACCTCCCTTGACGTTACCATCCAGGCCCAGTACCTCAAGTTGCTCAAGGACTTGCAGCAGCAGCAGAACCTCGCCCTCATTTTCATCACCCACGACTTCGGGGTGGTAGCCAAAATGTGCGACCGGGTGGCGGTGATGTACGCCGGCAGAATCGTTGAGATGGGCAACGTGCGGGAGATTTTCAACTCCCCGTCCCACCCATATACCGAGGCTCTGTTGGCCTCGGTACCCAAGCTGGAAGAAGACGTTGACCGTCTTTACGCCATCGAAGGCCAGCCTCCGGCCCTGCACGACCTGCCGGCGGGCTGCCCCTTCGCGGACCGGTGCCCTTACGTTATGGACCGGTGCAGGGAAGAATATCCGAACATCTTCCAGGTCTCCGAGACCCATAAAGCAGCCTGCTGGAGGTTGTCATGACCACCGCATCGCAACCCGCCGGAACTACCGAACAGGACTCGCCCCTGCTGGAAGTACGTGATCTGAAGAAACACTTCCCGGTAACCAAGGGTTTGCTCTTGTCCAAGACTACTGGCTACCTTAAGGCGGTGGATGGAATATCCTTCCAGATTGAGCGTGGCAAGACCCTGGGAATTGTGGGCGAGTCGGGCTGCGGCAAGAGTACCACCGCCAAGCTGCTGCTGATGCTGGAACAGCCAACCGAGGGCCGGATCCTCTTCGAAGGCGAGGACATCCACCACACCGACGCCGATCACCGCCGGGCCTACCGCAGCAACGTGCAGGCCGTATTCCAGGACCCGTGGAGTTCCCTGAACCCCCGAATGCGAGTCCGCGACCTGATCGGCGAACCCATGGTCATCAACTGGGACGTGCCCAAGAGGGAAATCGAGGAACGGGTGGAGAAACTGCTTCACGACGTGGGCCTCAGCTCCTACCACGCCAACTTGTATCCCCACGAGTTCAGCGGTGGACAGCGACAGCGCCTCGCCATTGCTCGGGGATTGTCGCTGAACCCCAAAATGATCGTGCTGGACGAACCTGTCTCCGCCCTGGACGTTTCCATCCGTGCCCAGATCATGAACCTGCTGAAAGACCTGCAAAGGGAGTACGAGGTCAGCTACATGCTGATCGCCCACCACCTGGCCACGGTACGTTACATGTGCGACTGGGTGGCGGTAATGTACCTGGGGCAGATTGTGGAATACGCCGAGGTAAAGGAGCTTTACAATAACCCGCTGCACCCTTACACCAAGGCTTTGATGTCAGCCGCCCTTCCCTCGCACCCGGACATTGAGCAGGACGAGATCATTCTCACCGGCGAAGTACCCTCGCCATTGAACCCGCCAGAAGGCTGCCGGTTCCACACCCGCTGCCCCTTTGCCATGGACCGATGCGCGGTAGAGGTGCCGGAAACGAAAGAGGTGGTCCCGGGCCACACCACATCCTGCCACCTGTACTGAGGTCTGGATAGCCAAGGGTGCATGCGGCCGGGCCGCTGTCGGGGACAGCGGCCCTATTAGGTTCCGGTTAGGGCCCCTCGGCGAAAATGCCAAAGGTAATAGCATATACCGCCAGCCCTTCCGAGTTAACGCTGAGTTCCAGTTTCTTTCGCTGCCCGTACTCAGGCATTTCAACAGCGCGATACATGCGAGACTCGTCTACCATGATGTAGCTTTCGCCATCGGCTCCGACGATTACGTCTTCGCCCCGGTTCCCTTCCGTCAAAAACTCGTCGTCCACCTGGATTCTAACTTTCACTGGCTCCACGTTATTCGACGACATCACCACATTGACGGTTCTGGCCGAATAGACCAGGGCTATGTGGTCCCCGAACCCAGTGGATTCCCTGGCATGGAGGGCCCGCTGTGCCTCATTGATCCATGTTCCCTGGAAGTAGATTTGGCCCGGTTCCAGGAACTCAGGGACATCCAGTTCCAGCGTCTGGTCCGGGGCCTGGTAGTAATCATCCTGTCCTACATATCCAACACCGTAATACTCGCGTTGGAAGTCGCCCCGGTCGTACCCGGCATAGAGTTCCGGGGTAATGTTCTTGTCCGGTGCCGCCTCGTACCTGGCGTCCGGCAAGTGTTCCATTGCCCGCGTAGGCGGAGCGTCGGTTAAGTCGCTCCCTGACTCCAGGAGAAGCGAGCGCATTTCTTCTTCAAAAGTCTCGTAGTTTCCTTCGCCGACTCGGTAGAACCGCAACCTGCCCCGGTGGTCAATCAGGTACTTGGTGGGCCAGAAAAGGTTCTCGAAGTTGTCCCACGTTACGTAGTCGTTGTCCAGGGCGACGGGCCATGTTACCCCCTGGGCTTCGGTGGCGGCAAGAACGTTGGCCGCACTCTTCTCGAACTCAAACTCAGGGGTATGAATCCCAATGATTCTCAGCCCGCTGTCGAAGTACTGGTCATGCCAGGCCCGCAACTGAGGAAGAGTTCTCAGGCAGTTGACGCAGGTATACGTCCAGAAGTCCACCAGGACCACGTTGCCCCGGAGCTCCGATAAGGCTGTGGGCTCGCTGTTCAACCAGTAAGAAATGCCTTCGAATTCGGGCGCCGGCTGAAAACGGTTGCCGGTGCGCAATTCCTCAACCGAAGGCGGTTCACTGCCCAAACTGGAAGCGAAGAACAATACGGCGCCGCTGAGCAAAAGCAAGACCAGGCCGCAGAGGAATAATACGATGAAAGTTCCAGCCTCTACCGGGTCATTGCCGGCATCGTGAGGAATGGAGGAATGATTAGAGGACATAATAACAAGAACCGGGTTAGCCCTGTGACGGGCCAACCCGGATATCAGGCAGGGTTAACTGCGGTGCTTATCTGGGCACCAGGTTGGGGGTGGCGGGCCCATCCATCACCTCGACCTCGGCGCCGGGCTGCAGCTCGCGAGCCTTGGCTTCCAGGGAGGGCATGATGGAGTCGATTAGGTCCTGGTCCAGGTCGGCGGCTACGCCGGGGTAGCCGGCCCGGGCGATCATGTCTCGCAGGTCCTTGTTCTTGAACCGGGTCAAGGTCCACTCCAGGGTGTCAGGAACGAGAGTCCTGTCCCAGAAGATCCGGTGGTTCTTGTTCCGGGGGCCATAGTGGTAGTGGGGAGCGTCCCGGAAGCAGTCAAAGGCCAGAAGCTCGGTCTCTTCGGTGTAGGTCCGGCCAGGGGTGCCGGCCAGGTCGGCCAGGACGTGAATGGCCAGGCCGCCGTCACCGCCGGCCTGCTTGCGCAGTTCCAGCCCGAAGCGGATGTTGCCCGCCTCGAAGATGTCATGGCCGCGGTTGTGCTTCACGGTGTTGCGACCGGTGGCGTAGGTCTCGCGAGCGCAAGACTCGAGCTCGCCCAGAACGGCCTCGACCTCGCCCATGTTGACCTTGCTGGCTACGTCTTCATAGCCCGCCTCTTTCAGCATGGTAGTAAGGTTGTTGCGGATCTGCTTAACCGACCACATGATGGGGTTGCCATCAACGGTGGGGTCCATCCGGCAAAGACGGTTCTTGCCTTCAGGTCCATAGACATAGCTCTTCTCAATGTCGAAGCAGTTGAACCGAAGCAAAGTGGTGTCGTTGGCTTCCACCAGGATTACCACGCCCTGATCGGAGTGGTCCTGTAGGTTGCCATCCCATAGCTCGTGCTGTACAACAAAGCTAACAGCGCCGGCGTCGATCTTGGTCCTTGCAGCCTGCTGCATAACGGGGAGTACCTCCTTATTAAATTCTTCCTCAGGATCCAAGGATGTGGACATAGATTACAATACCGCCCCGACTTCCCGCAAGTCAGCCAGTGAACCGATACCAAATACAGGTTCCTGGCCCCGTACAGAGATCATCAACGACGGATTTTGCCGTTTTTCCACGCTCCTGTTCCCGTTGCGCCAGATTATATCACGCAATACAAGAGGGATTGCAATATTCTTTAGCAAGCATACACACCATTCGCGCTACTATTGCAGATCTCCCCGATAGGCGCGGTACGCCATGCTGGTAATCAGACCGACACGGTCCTGACCCAGGTATTCGGTAAACTTTCCCAGCTTAATGGAAGCAGCCGTTTCGTCTTCCGACTTGCCCTCGTCAAAGCCCTTGCGAATTTCGCCGTGCAGGTAAGCCATCAATTCCCTGGCCTCGTCGAAGTCTTTCTTGGTACCTACCGGTCCGTGGCCAGGCACAATCGTTTCAAAGTCAATCTCCCTCGTCTTGTCCATCACGTCCAGCCACTTGGTAATGTGGCCGTCGGGAAAGGCAGGAAGCACACGGTTGAAGGCGATGTCTCCCGCGTACAGCACACCGTCCTGGGGCAGGTGCAGCAGAATGTCCCCGGCGCTGTGGGCTCGCCCCAGGTAGATCATGTTTATCTCCCTGTCCCCCAGGCGCAGGTCCATGCGGTCGCTGAAAGTAACGTCCGGCAGTGTCATCCGGATCTGGGAAAGTTCGGGAATGAGCTCAGGTCGGCCGCTGGTGTACCGGTTCATGTTGGCGTCGAACTTTTCGATTAGTTCCGTGCGGCAGTTCTCGTGCCCGATGATTGGAGCGGGTAGGAAGTACTGGTTTCCGAAAACATGGTCCCCGTGGTAGTGAGTGTCCACCAGGTACCTGATCGGCGCCTTGGAGATGTTCCGAATCTCCGAAAGAAGCCGAGTGGCCAGGGAAGGCGTCATCAGCGAGTCGATAACGATGATTCCCTCCTCGCCCACGATAAAACCGGCATTTGTGGCCCCGTTGGGCTGGATAAAGGCATAGGCATTGGCGGCCGTTTGGATTACCCCGGTGTCGTATGTGTGGGTGGTCATGGCATCCCTCCTTGGGAAAGGCTGGCCTGCTGGTGTGCAGCAGTCTAATTACGAAGACAAAGCACGTCAAACCTCTGTGCTATACTTCGCCAAACATGCCAGACCCCATGGTGAAAGAGAGATGACGACGCTGCTGGAAGCCACCACCAACCCCTTTGGCGGAATCCTTCCAAACCCTGCGGCCCTACCGGTTGACCCTGAGGATTTCCGGATCAGGCTTGCCGACTCCCTGGCTTCATGGAGGGAAGACGGTTATAAGGTTGTGTGGCTGGAAGTCCCCATCGGGCTGTCGGCGTTGGTGCCAGTGGCGGTTTCGGCCGGGTTCTCTTTTCACCACTCCGGCGAGCGGCCCAGCACCTATTCCCCGGGCATGGAAGACGACCAGTACCTGATGATGACACTTCAACTGGAGACGGGCGCTTTCGTCCCACCCTACGCCACCCACTACATCGGTATCGGCGGCGTGGTTCTGAATGACGAAAGGGAATTGCTGGTGGTGTGTGAGAGACACCGAAACCCGGGACAACCTCCCTTCTACAAGCTGCCGGGCGGCGCCGTCCACCCAGGCGAGCACTTGGTGGACGCGGCCATACGGGAGGTATTGGAGGAGACCGGCATCCACACCCAGTTCGAGGAGCTAGCCTGCTTTCGCCACTGGCACGGCTACCGGTACGGCAAATCGGACATCTACTTCGTCGCCCGCCTCAGCCCTCTGAGCAGTGAAATCACCATGCAGGAAGAGGAAATCGAGGAGTGTCTCTGGATGCCCGTCGACGATTACCTGGGTTCCGATGCCACCAGCGTCTTTAACCGCCGCATAGTCAGGGCTGCTCTCGATCACTCAGGTATCAGACCTGAGAGCCTCCAGGGCTTCGACGACCGGGAGCGGGAATTCTTCATGCCGCCGCTGCATTAGAGATTGGATGAGGCCAAACAATCAGGGGGAGAACGTTAATTCTCCCCCCTCAAATTGCCACAAAGGAATAAATCCCTACCAGGCAGCCGCATGCCCGTCCCCTCTTGGATCCGAGGCGCCTTTCAGCACCCCCGTGTCCGTGTCCCGGATAATCAACTGCACTATCCCATCAGTGATTCCCTGCTGACGTTGCACCACCTTGTGCCCCAGGGCTTCCAATTCCCTGCCAACACTTTCGGGCATCCCGGCCTCCAGCCTTAGCTCAAAAGGCGTTTTGATGCTGGCCGGGTCGGTGCCGGGGAAGCTCCACCAGCGGGGCGCTTCCACTGCCATCTGTGGGTCCATTCCGTAATTAATCAGGTTTGCCAGCACTTGCAGGCCACACTGGGGCTGGTAGTCGCCGCCGGGAGTGCCGCCTACAATGACGGGTTCGCCGTCCTTGAATGCCATGTAGCAGTTCAACGTGTGCATGGTGCGCTTACCCGGCTCGATGACGTTGGGGTGCCCGTCTCTAAGGCTGAACCCTCGTCCCCCCCGATTGTTGAACAGCACTCCCGTCCCTCCTGCCACAAACCCGGAGCCAAACCCGTTGGACAGGCTGTGAATCCACGAAACGCAGTTTCCGGCGCCGTCCGCAACGCAGAAGTAAGTGGTGTTGCCATCGCCGTCTTCGGCAAACGCCACCGCGCCGTTATTGGCCCGGCTTGCGTCAATTTCCGTTCGGCGGCGGGCCGCGTACTCTTTAGATATCAGCTCCTGCAGGGGCCACTCCACGAAACGAGGGTCGCCGGCCAGGTTGTTTCGATCTCCATAGGCTATCTTCTTGGCCTCCGTCATCAGGTGGATGGCCTGGGCCGAATTGTGGCCCATGTCGCCCAGGTCAAAGTCCTCCACCAGGTTCAACATTTCCAGCAGCAGAAAGCCCTGGGTGGGGGGCTGCGTCTGGTACACCGAATAACCGTGATAGCTGGTGGAGATTGGGTCATACACATCCAGGCGGTGGTCTGCAAAATCCGACTCCGTGAATAGGCCGTCAGCTTTGCGTAGCTCTTTTACCATTCTGCGGGCCAAATCGCCCCGGTAGAACTCGTCAGCGCCCCCCTGGGCCACCTGCTGCAGGCTCCGGGCCAGGTCCGGATTGGCCAGGATTTCGCCTTCTTTCTTCATGCCGCCGTTGGATGAATAGATAGCGGCGCTGGCAGGAAACTGGGACAACTTCGAGACGGCGCCGGCAAAGCTGCGCCCTATGCGGGGTGGAACCGGGAAACCCTCCTCGGCGTATCCGATGGCCGTTTCCAGCAGCTTGGGAAAGGGCATTGTGCAGAACCGGCGGTGCACCTCTTCCCATGCGGCAACTTCGCCCGGTACCGAAATGGCGTGGGGCCCTTCCAGCGGCATCTCCTCATAACCCCGCGAACGGTAGTAGTTTGCGGTGGCGCCGGTGGGGGCCGTACCGCTGCTGTTGATACCGGTCAACTGCCCTGTGGCCCCTTCGTAGGCCAGGATAAAGGAATCGCCGCCCATGCCGCACAGCGGGACCAGGGTTACCGCCTCGGTGGCAGCCACTGCCAGCGCGGCGTCGAAGGCGTTACCGCCTTCCTGCATGACCCGAATACCAGCCGATGCAGCAAGGGGCGAGTTGGAACAGACAATGCCCCGGCTGCCGTACACCAGACTCCTGGAAAGGTTTCCATTAACCATATTTCCTCCCTGGCGCCCGCCTTTACCGGGCACTGATGTTTCCGAATTCTGAAAACCCTGGTCCCAAATAGAAACCTTGCTCCCGCATAAGGGATTGCCGCTAATCCTCCTTGAAGGCGTTGCAGGCGGTCGTAAGCGCCGCCGTGCCGCCCATAACAAAGGCCACACCTACGGTTTCGGCAATCTCTTCCTCCGTCGCGCCCACGGCCCTGGCCCGGTTAGCGATGTTCCTGACGCCATCCGGGTGTGCCATTATGGCATCGCACAGCATGGTCATCAGCACCTTCACTTTCAGAGGCAGGGCGCCGTCCGTCAGCACGTGGTTCCTAACGTCCATTATTTCCTTGTACAGTTCTGGCGAATTGCTCTCCAGCTTGGCCTGCCAGGCGCCCGGATTGGGTAGTGTCATAGTTCTATCTCCATCTCCTGACTCTGCAGGACGGAAGTGCCCAAGTTATGTGGCCAAGTTATATGGGAGGCTTACGATTGTGCCACGGCGTTGCTTGCTCGTAGGCATAGGCCACATTGAGAACTGTAGCTTCCCCAAAGGGCCGACCCGCAATCTGCAGCGCCAGAGGCAGGGCGCCCTCACCCTCTGCGGTGTAGCCGCAGGGGATAGACAGGGCCGGCGCGCCGCTCAAACTGTACGGGCCCCGGTAGCTTCCTTCCACCAGGGCCTGGAGCGCCGATACCTTGCTTGCCACGCCGGTAGTGAAGTCCAGCTTGCCAGCCGGGCCCGATGACGTGGGCTGCACAAGTACGTCAACCTCCTCCAGCAGGTCCAGCACCTGCCGACGGACAATGGCCCGCAGCTTTTGGGCTTTGTAGTAAACCTGGCCCGGAATCAGGTTTCCGGTCATAAAGGCGATACGTGTGTTAACGTGATAGTCTTCGGGCTGCTCCCGCAGCCACTCGGGGCGCAGGCTTACCCGCTCCGTATGAGTGATGGTACGCACAATGGCCCCGGTATGCTGGGCCAGGGGAAGCGAGACCTCCCGCACTTCCGCGCCCAGTTCCGCCAGCACCTGGATAGCCGCCTCCACCGCCTCCCGGGTTTGCGGGTCCAGCCCCAGGTCAGGGTCCATCAACTCCTTCACCACGCCCACCTTCAGTCCGCCAATGTTGCCAGTCAGGGCCGCCTGGTAGTCCGGCACCGCAACCTGGCCGGTGTATGGGTCGTTAGGGTCGTAGCCGGCTATCGCGCCGATGGTGGCGGCGCAGTCGGCTACCGTTCTGGATATTGGGCCGATGGTGTCTACCGACCAGGAAGCGCCGTCCACACCGTAGCGGCTAACCCTGCCCCAGGTGGGACGGATTCCCACCAGCCCGCAGTTGGCTGCGGGACCCCGAATGGAACCGCCCGTGTCCTCACCTAGAGACGTAGCGCACAGGAATCCGGCAGTGGCCGCCCCCGAACCGGTGCTGGACGTTCCGGGGTTCCTCTCCAGGTCCCAGGGATTGTGGGCTGCTCCGTAATAGGAACTGATGGGGTCGCCCATGGCGAATTCGCTCATGTTCAGCTTGCCCAGGATGACCGCTCCGGCCCGGCGCAGGTTGGCTACCACAGTGGCGTCGAAGTCGGGCACGAAGTCATCCCGAATCCTGGAGCCGTCGGAGTTTCGGACTCCCTTGACATAAATCTGGTCCTTCACTCCCACGGGCACGCCGTGCAGGGGGCCCCGGTATTCGCCTCGGGCAATCTCTTCGCAGGCTTGCCGCGCTTCTTCCCTGGCCTCGTCGGCACGCACGGTAACGTAAGCGTTAAGCTTGGTGTCCACCTCGCCGATGCGGGTCAGGTAAGCCTCAACCGCTTCCAGCGGGCTTATCTCTTTCGCCGCGATATGTTCGCCCAACTCTGTGGCAGACAGGTAGGGAATTTCGTTAGGATTCATCCTGGACCTCCGGGCTGTGCAATATCAGGGGAAGCGGCTCAACACTGTTGGAGCCGGGAACGTCGATGCTTGCCATGGCCTCCAGGATGGCGTTAAGGCTGTAGCCTACCTGGGTCAGTTCCGGTTCCTGGATATCCAGTCCCACCGACCTTCCCAGAGCGTGTACTTCTTCGTTGGACAAATCCGGCATGTTAACCTCCGTCAGTACGCCAAAAGGCTGGTCTATCAAGTAACGGCAATGGTAACATACGCCGGAACTCTTGGGCGCAGTCCTTGTCTTTCTCAGATCCCATGCGGCTGGCGCCGAACCCAATCATAAGGGCTGTGGAGAGGCATGTAGGAGCCAGCGCAGTCCAATTGGAACAGGGCGGTAATGCCATTTTGCCCGCTTCTGCAAGAACGCTCGGAGGATTTCCTTGATTGACCAGGCCATTCAGCCAAGAAACTATCTCTCCCGAGTGCGGGGAGTGGCCTTGCTGCCGGAAGAAAGGGTGGCCAGGGTCTTCTCACTGGAAGAGGGATTGCTGGACGAACCTTCCAGTAATGGGCAGTTGCTGATTGCCACGACCCAGCGGATTCTCTTTTTCCGCGACGATGGCAGGGCCCGGGAAGCCACCTTGCTCCCGGTGGAAGAGCTAAAGGGCATCGTGGTTGACACCGCCCGAAAAGGCACCCTGTCGCCCATACGCGGTATATTGACACTGGTGGCTGCCCTGGCCTTTTACCTGCTCGTGGCTTACTGGATGGCTGGGCAATTCGAGGGGCCTGGAATTCCCGGCATAAACATGGACTTCGTTCCCTTCATTCTGCTGGCCGGGGTGCTGATAAGCGGATGGCTGTATTGGCGGCACAATGTCCGGAGGGCAGGCGGAAAGGTTACCCTGCAAGGTTCCAACTGGAACCTGTCATTTTCCGTTCTCGGAGCAGAACGGATACCCGACATTGACGACGTGGTTGAATGCCTGTTCAAGTGCCGCCAGGACCGCTGGGATGATCTGCTGAAGCCCCAGGCATGGAACGTCTGACCACTACAGGGATCAAGCAGCAATACCCGGCCCGGAGTTTTTGTACAGAGCGCCGTTAGCCCAACGGCAGAGCGGGGTCAATATCCAGGTCAAGGCCGAACTCTTCGCCCCGGTCGTATTGGAAGTAGGCGCAGGCAGCAATCATCGCGCCGTTGTCGGTGCATAGAACCGGGGGCGGGATTATCACCGGCAGAATGGACGCGCCGTTCATTTCTTCCCGGAGCCTGGCGTTGGCAGTAACGCCGCCGCCCAGCACAATTCCCCTAGCCTTGTAGCGACGCGCCATTTCCAGTGTTTTGACTACCATCACCTCCACCACCGCTTCCTGGAAATTGGCGGCCATCTCCCCCACGACCCGGTCGACCCTCTCCTGCAATTCCTTCGTCTTCTCCGCCTCCGGGTCGCCAGGGTAGAGTCCCTCCCTTTGGGCCAGGTGAAGCAGTGCCGTCTTCACCCCGCTGAAGCTGAAGTCCAGTGTGTCCCTCATCCACGCCCGGGGCAGGGGTGAAAACTCGGTACCGTCATGGCCCTGGGAGGCCTTCTGGATTTCGGGTCCACCAGGAAAGCCCAACCCCAGGATGCGCGCCGCCTTGTCGAAGGCCTCACCCGCCGCGTCGTCCCGCGTGCGACCCACCAGCCGGTAAATGCCGTGTCCTTCCATTAGGATCAGGTCGGTATGCCCTCCCGATGCCACCAGGCAGGCCACCGGAAAACCTGGGGAGTCCTCCGGATGCTCTTCATCTCCTCTGGCCAGCCAGGAAGCATAAATGTGGCCCTCCAGGTGATTGACGCCGACAAGCGGCTTTCCCAGGGACAGAGACAAGGCTTTCGCCGTGTTCAGGCCGGTTATCAGAGACCCGGCCAGCCCTGGCCCGTACGTCGCCGCCACAACGTCAATGTCAGCAAGGGCAATGCCGCTGTCGGCCAGAGCCTTTTCCAGGGCCGGCGTCATATCCCTGATGTGCTGGCGGGAAGCAACCTCCGGCACTACACCGCCATAGGGAGCGTGCAGTTTCACCTGCGACGAAACGATGTTAGAAAGAAGCCGGCGGCCGTCTTCCACCACTCCCACTGCGGTTTCGTCGCAGGATGTTTCAATACCCAGAACCTTTAATGCCATGAATCTTCCCTTTCAGAACTGATGGGGCACTATCCACCGTCTTCGGAACGCTAAACATTACAGCAGGCAGGCAGAACAGATGCCCCTGACTAAGCAAATTCACTTCATACTAAGATCGCCCGTGAAAACGGTCAACTTTACATCGAAATTGCGCCAATGCTATCATCCATTCCGGTAAGGCTGTGCAGCCTTTATCCAAGTTGCCAAACTTTATTTTCAAATATTCAGGAGGCCTGAGGGTTTCAAAATGGAGTCAGAGGATTTAGGCAAGTTAGCTCTCCTCGCCGTATGCCTGGCTTTATCCGCATTCTTTTCCTCTTCGGAGACCGCCTTCATCGCCCTGCCCAGGGCCAGATTACTTCACCTGATCAGCATAGGTCGGCGCAACGCCAAGCTGGTGGAACGCCTTGTTTCCCACCCAGAACGCCTTCTCGCCACGGTCCTGCTAAGCAATAACCTGGTCAACACCGCCGCAGCCGCCCTCGGAACAGCCGTTGCACTGAATGTGATTCAGAACGAAGGACTGGCGGTTATGGTCTCAACCGTGGGCGTAACCCTGCTCCTGCTCATCTTCAGCGAGACTTTGCCCAAAACCGTCGCGTGGAACCGGTCGGAAACCCTGGCCTTCGCATACGCCAGGCCCCTAACCATGGCCGAGTTCATTCTTTCGCCCGGAGTTCGGGTGCTTCAGATCATTACCAATGCCTTCACCCGACTTCTGGGCATCACCAACTCCACTAACGAGGTCAGCGAGGGAGAAATACGCACCCTGATTGAAGTTGGAGCCCAGACGGGAGCGGTGGAACAGACCGAGGCCGAACTCCTCAACAAGGTGTTCCGGTTCGGCGACCAGAAAGTCCAGGAAATAATGACGCCCAGGACCGAAATAGTTTGGGTCGAGGAGGGCACAACCCTCCAGGCATTCCTGGCGCTGTACGCCCAGCATAACCACACTCGTTTCCCGGTCTTTGCCGGCCACACCGAAAACGTCGTCGGAGTACTATCCAACAAGGACGTGCTCCTTGCCCTGGGAAGGGGCGAAATGGAACTGGAAGACAGCGTTACCGAACTGGTGCGCGAAGCCCATTTCGTCCCCGAGACAAAGACGGTGGCCGACACTTTCTCGGAAATGCAGCAGGGTGGTTACGGCCTCGTTCTGACCGTGGACGAGTTTGGCGGCATAGCCGGTCTGATAACCCTGAAGCAGGGGCTGTCGGTGATTGTAGGCCAGGTTGAAGAAGAGCGGGACGAGGACGTGCCCAAGGAATATTCGGAGATAGACGAAGACACCTATCGCCTGAACGCCGGAATGACCATACTGGTCGCTAACGAACAGCTCAACCTCGACCTCCCCGAAGGTGACTACCAGACCGTGGCCGGTTTCATCCTGGACCAGCTGGGCTACATTCCCGAGGCCGGCGAGATTCTCGAGTACGGCAACCTTAAATTCACTGTGCGCTCCATGAATGGCGTACGGATCGAGGAAGTTCAGGCCCAGCGGGTACCCACCCTCACCACTGGAGAATCGCCGTGAAGTTTTTCCTGGTCCGTCACGGCGAAACCGAATGGAACAAGCTTGGCCGGTTTCAGGGCCAGTACGACACTGAGCTGAATGCCGCTGGCCTGGAGCAGGCTGGTGTCATCGCCCAGGCAGCCAGAGACTGGGGTCTATCCGCCATCTACGCCAGTCCCCTCACACGGACCATGCAAGTCGCAGGCGAGATAGGCGAGGCAGTGGGGTTGACCGTCAGCGCCCGTGAAGGCCTGATGGAGCTTGGACTAGGAGAACTGGAAGGTGTAACCGGCGAGGAGATGCGGGCCGGTTGGCCGCAGGTGTTCAATACCTGGAACAACAGCCCAGAGCTAGTGGTCATGCCCGGCGGCGAATCCCTGGGAACCCTGGAAGAACGCTCCTGGAAAGTAATCCTGGAGCTTCAGGAGTCCCACGGCCCCGAGGACAACCTGGCTATTATCTCTCACAACTTCACCATCCGCGCCATCTGCGGCAAGGTTCTGGGTTTGCCACTGGCCAACTTCCACCGCTTGCGCCTTGCCCTGGGTTCCGTCAGCATCTTTGAAATAGATACCAGGGGCCCACACCTTCTCACCTACAATTCCACCTGCCACCTGCAGCAGGGTCCCACCAACGGATAGCGGCCGGGAGCCATGCCCGTCGTTGCTCAAGTTGAAAGGAAGGTGGCCGCCGCCTTGCGCAGGGCCGGCCTGGCAGGGACCGGGGCCACCCTGGTCGTGGGAGTATCCGGCGGCGCCGACTCTTCAGCCCTTCTCTACAGCCTGTACCATCTCCGTGAAAACCTGGGGTTCTCACTGCACGTAGCCCACCTCAACCACGACTTCCGGGGCGAGGAGGCCGACGAAGACGCCAGATTCGTGGAAACAATGGCTCAGGAGCTGGGCCTTCCCTTCAGCATGGCAAAACAGGACCCCATCGCCTACCAGCGCGAACACCGCATCTCTTCTTTCGAGCAGGGAGCCCGGGAGATGCGATACCGGTTTCTGGCAGGCGTGGCCCACGGCGTTGACGCCCCCGCCGTAGCCGTTGGCCACACCACCGATGATCTGGCAGAGACAGTACTGCTACACATAATGCGTGGCGCCGGGCTCCACGGCTTGCGAGGGATGTCGGAAACTGCCCCCTGGCCCTGGCCTGCGGGGCTGGACACGCCCATCATATTTCGCCCTCTGCTCGAGACCTCCAAGGCCGAAACCGTGGAATACTGCAACGAACTGGGTCGCTCCTACCGGCAGGACAGCGGGAACCTTCTCTTCAAGTTCACCCGCAATCGAGTCCGGCAACAGCTGCTACCCCTGATGGCCGAAGAATACAACCCGCGGGTGCAGGATGCATTGGCCCGCCTGGCAAACTCTGCCTCCCTCGACCTGGACTACATGGAGTCGGAACTGGAGCGCGCGTGGAAAGAATTGACGGTCCCGGGAAAGGGTGGCGACGAAACCTCTGGCCAGGCGCCTGCAGCGACCCTGCTCCGTAGACCCTTCGACGGCCTTCATCCGGCGTTAAAGCGGCTGGCGTTGCGGCGGGCTTACGTTGCTGTCAAGGGCGACGCCAGGCGGTTGGGCGAAACCCACCTGCGTGCCATGATCGACTTCGCGTCTCCCCATAGGAGCGCTGGCAGCCTTGATCTCCCGGAGGGCATTTCACTGCGGTTGTCTACGGACGAAATTTCCTTCTCAAGGACAGCCACACCTGCCGACTGTCCCTTTCCCGAACTCCCAGGCTCTCAACTGCAACTGCCAATTGGCATTAAAACCTACAATGTAGTCCATTTCATTGGTGAATGGCAGGTGATTTTTGAAGCCCTCAAGTCATCGGAAATACCGGACCTTCGTCAACCTGACGAGTTTACGGCCTATTTCGGGCATGCAGTCCTGAAATCGAGCCTGGCAATACGGAAAAGGAAAGAGGGTGACCGATTTCAGCCATTGGGCATGGCACAAACGAAGCGATTACACAATTTCTTCATTGATGAAAAGGTACCCCAGGAGTGGCGGGACAGGGTACCCCTGCTGGTGGCAGACCAGGAAATCGCCTGGGTGGTAGGTTATCGCATCGCAGAATGGGCTAAAGTGCCAGAAGACAGGACTCCCGACACTCCGGTCCTTAGAGTCCGCTTCACCCGCATAAGCGAATAAACCAGCCCGTTTATTATCGAAAGAAAGGACTAGGAATCCAGCTGTTCGGCCAGCCCTTGAGGGTCGGTTACGGGCAGTTGGCAGACATAATTCTGGCAAACATAGGCAGTTGGCTTACCGTCAACCATCCCCCGCTCCGCCAGCAGTGGCATTTCATAAGGCCGCCCATTGTCAGCGTTCTCCCCGTCTCCGGCACTCCCCACCACAACCTTGTTGGGCAGATATCGGCCGTGAACCGCATCAAGCAGTGCGCCCGCTTCCGCACCTGCCGGGTCGCCGATTATTGCTATTTCCTTGGGCAGTGAGACGTAAAAGTCCAGCACCCCGAGCCAGTATGCAGCCCCGCCGGGAGCCTGGGTCATCAGCCTGCTCAACGCCCGAAGCGGGCGGGACGCCTTAAGGTTGTAGTCTTCGTCGCCAGTGATGAGGGCCAGTTTCAGCAGCACTTCCGATGCCACCGAACCGCCGCAGGGTTGGGCGTTATCGAAAACGTCCCGTGGACGAGTAACCAGGATCTCATGCTCGGAACCTGTGTCGTAGAATCCGCCCACACCTTCGTCCCAGAACAGGTCAACCATACGGTTGGCCAGAGCCACCGCCCGGTCGAGCCAATCGCGCTCGAAAGTAGCTTCATAGAGAGCCAGGTAGCCATCCGACACGCAGGCGTAGTCTTCCAGATAGCCCGGAATCTTGGCCTGCCCTTCCCGGTAGGTGCGCAGCAAGCTCCCATCCACTGTCATTGCTTCGTGCAGGAAGCGAGCATTGGCCTCCGCCGCCATCAGGTAATCTGCCCGCTTCAGCGCAGCCCCCGCCTCGGCAAAAGCCCGCAGCATCAGGCCGTTCCATGACGCTATAACCTTGTCATCGCGGAAGGGGTGAATACGCCTTTCTCGCACATCCAGCAGCCTTGGCCTGCCACGGGAGATGAGGGCAACCAAATCCCTCTCTTCTATGCCATGCTCCAGCGCAAAAGCTTCCGGGCCTTGTGGGATGTTCAGGATATTGGCCCCTTCGAAATTGCCGGCATCGGTCACGCCGTAGAAACCGCCGAGCATATTGCCGTCGGCCTCGCCCAGAACCTCCCGTATTTCGTCGGGCATCCACACGAAGAACTTCCCTTCCACCTCTTCGCTGTCAGCATCCTGGGCGGAGTAGAATCCCCCTGATGGGTCTGTCATCTCCCTTAGTACGTAGTCCAGGGTTTCCTCTACAATACGGCGGTACAGGTCCCTGCCGGTTATCTGCCAGGCATGCAGGTAAAGCCGCGCCAGCAGAGCGTTGTCGTACAGCATCTTCTCGAAGTGGGGAACCAGCCAGAATGCATCGGTCGAGTAGCGGTGGAACCCCCCGCCCAACTGGTCGTACATCCCGCCGTAGGCCATCTTCTCCAGCGTCATTTCCACCATCTCCAGGGCGCGGGGACTGTAGCCGTGGTGGTAGTAACGAAGCAGGAACTCGGGCGTCATGGGTTGAGGAAATTTGGGAGCCGCGCCGAAGCCCCCGTTCTGGTAATCGAAGTTAGCCGCCAGACGAGAGTAGGCTTCGTGGAGAACGTCTGCCGAAAGGAGGCCGCTGCTCGGCGTAACCTGCCCGGAGCGGCCCATCTGTTCCGTCAGCTGGTTGGTTACTCTTTCAACTTCGCCCCGGTTGGTGCGGTAGGCTTCAGTCACTGCCAGGAGCAACCGGGGAAAGCCCGGCATATTCATCCGGTCCGTGGGCGGGAAATAAGTGCCCCCGTAAAACGGTTTACCCTCCGGGGTGAGGAAAACGGTCATGGGCCAGCCGCCGCTTCCCGTCAGCATCTGCACGGCTTCCATGTAAACCGCATCCAGGTCCGGCCGCTCCTCCCGGTCCACCTTGACGTTGACGAAGTTGGCGTTCATCAGGCTGGCGATGGCCTCGTCCTCGAAGGACTCCCGCTCCATCACGTGGCACCAGTGGCAGGCGGAATAGCCAATGCTCAGCAGGATAGGCTTGTCCTCCTCTATCGAGCGCGCCAATGCCTCTTCCCCCCACGGATACCAGTCCACGGGATTGTGGGCGTGCTGCAGCAGATAGGGGCTGGTCTCCTTAATAAGGCGGTTGGGCATCTTACTCCAACTCCTCCGCCAGCCTTGCCAGCAAATCATCCAGCGGCATCGCCCCCAGGTTTCCGCCCTCCCGGGTTCGGACGGCTACGGCGCCGTCTTCCTGCTCCCGGTCGCCCACCACCAGCATATAAGGCACTTTCTGCAGCTGGGCATTGCGGATTTTCAGGTTCATTCGCTCGCTGCGCCCGTCGACCTCAGCCCGGAATCCCTCGGATTCCAGCTTTGTTTTGACCGACTCGGCGTACTCCTGGTGGCGGTCGGCTATGGGTATAACCATGGCTTGAGTGGGCGCCAGCCACAGGGGGAAGGCTCCCGCATAGTGTTCAATCAATACGCCCAGGAACCGCTCCAGCGAACCCAGGATAGCCCGGTGCACCATGTAGGGTCGACTGCGGCCGCCCTCGGCATCCATAAATGTCAGGTCGAATCGCTCTGGCAGGTTGAAATCGAACTGCACCGTGGTGCACTGCCACTCCCGGCCCAGGGCGTCCTGAATCTTGATATCCACCTTGGGGCCGTAGAATGCCCCGCCGCCCTCGTCAATGTCGTACTTCAGGCTCCGTTGTTCCAGGGCCCGCCGCAGCGACTCAGTAGCGTGGTCCCACATCTCCGGCTCCCCGGCGTAGCTGTCGGGCCTGGTGGACAGGAAGATGGAGTAGTCGCTGAATCCGAAAGCGTCCAGCAGTTCGAACGTCAGGTCCAGCACGCCTCCCACCTCTTCCTCCACCTGCTCGGGCAAGCAGAAGATATGGGCGTCGTCCTGGGTGAACCCCCTCACCCGCATCAAGCCGTGCAGGACTCCGCTGCGCTCGTAACGGTAGACCGTCCCCAGTTCGGCGATCCGCATGGGAAGTTCCCGGTAGCTGCGCAACGCTGACCGGTACACCATGATATGGAAGGGACAGTTCATTGGCTTAAGGAAGTATTCCTGCTCGTCCACTTCCAGCGGTGCGTACATACTTTCCCGGTAGTGCGCCAGGTGGCCGCTGGTCTGCCACAATTGCGCCCGCCCGATATGGGGCGAATAGACGATGCTGTAGTCGTGGCGATAGTGGATATCCCGCCAGTAGTCCTCCACCAGGCTGCGCACCACACCGCCCTTGGGATGCCAGACTATCAGGCCGGGCCCGATTTCCTCGTGTATGGAGTACAACCCCAACTGGCGGCCCAGAGTGCGGTGGTCACGTCTCTCGGCCTCCTCCAGCCGGTTAAGAAAATCATCCAAGGCATCCCGGCTCTCCCAGGCGGTTCCGTAGATGCGCTGCAGCATGGGACGGTGCTCGTCCCCCCGCCAGTAGGCGCCGGCAATGTTCAGCAGCTTCACCGCCTGAATGTCGGCGGTGCCGTCAACGTGAGGCCCCTGGCACAGGTCAACAAAACCCCCGTGCCGGTAAATGCTCAGCGTCGTCTCGTCGGGCAGGTCGCTGATGATTTCCAGCTTGTAAGGCTGGTCGGCGAATAGTTCTACTGCCTCGCCCCGGCTGATCTCCTCACGGAGGAATGGCTGGCGCGCGGAAATGGTCTCCCGCATCAGCGCTTCAATTTCCTCCAGATCTTCGGGAGTGAAGGGACGGGAAACGTCAAAATCGTAGTAAAAGCCGTCCTGGGTCGGAGGCCCGATACCCATCTTGGCTTCGGGAAAGATGCGCAACACGGCATCGGCCATCACGTGGGCCGCCGAGTGGCGCATACGATGCCGGAGGGCCTCCGTGGAGTTGGCATCTGAGTGGTCTATGGCTCCGTGGTCCAGCATAGAATCGTCCTGCACTAAATTGGGTTAAACCCGGTGGAACAGTTCGGTCGGCCCGGCCGTAAATGGCCGCACCACGCAATTATAACCAACCTGCATTGGGAAAGATAACGGGGTGCGCTCCGGCAGCCAGGGTGCCAAGCGGCCAGGGACCAATTGGTCTCAGGACCCGTAAAACGCACGCCTCACACTCTTCTGCCGGAAGGCTTCCAGCAGCTGGACACGAATGGAAATGCCGTAGACGACTGCTACGAACAGGGTCAAGAATAGGCAAAGACCAAACTGCAGCCACCCCGGCGCCAGAACTAGCCACTCCACGTTGAACAGCCAGGCCGCCAGGTTAAGCACATTGGCCACGGCAAATCCGGCCACCAGCCCCGCAATGGCGTTCTTTGACAGGAATAGCACTATAACGCCGGGCACGATGGCGATCATCGTCGATGCCGGAGCCAGCGCCAGGCAAATCCCGATCAGGCAGGCCGCGCCCTTCCCTCCTCGAAACTTCAGCAGCACGGTCCAGTTGTGCCCCACAATCACCAGCGGTGCCGTAACTAGAACGGACCACTCCGGCAGGCCCACCCACGTCGGCAGCAGCGTGGCAACGGCAGCTTTGCCGGCATCAACTATAAACACCAAAATCGCCCACCAGGCCCCAAGTTGGTGGAAGCTGTTAAGGGTTCCGGCGTTGTGGCTGCCCACATCCCTGATGTCAATGCCCTTCAGGTAATGCACCAGGGTGTAGGACGGGGAGACGGAACCAATGAGATATGCGGCAAGGCCGAGTAAAGCTATGGAAAGCAGTTCCAAGAGTAGCCTCTTTGTTCCAGGGATGTACGAACGTATTGGCTTGCCAGGACAATCGGATTCGAGCCCGGCCGAATCCAAGCCATTCTACCAACCCCCCTATTTGAAGGCAATGCAACCATTACGTTACTGTAATATCCAGACAACTGGCAATCTTCCAACGGCAACCGTATAATCCAATACAAGAAATCGTAACACCAACATGGGGCACATTGAGCGACTGTGCCGCCCCGGTTCAGGAGAAAACCAATGGATGACCTCAAACAGGAACTGAGCGCCCTGGTTCAGAAGATCGATTCCGTCGTGGAGCGTCTTTGACCTCCCCGACAAGGAAGCAGATATTACCCGCCTGGAGCGGGAAGCATCCCAACCGGGTTTTTGGGACGACCCTCGCCGTGCCCAGCAGGAAATGCGCACCCTCGGCCGGCTCAAGGAAACCGTCAGCCTTTGGCGGGATATGGCATCCCAGGCGTCAACCCTCCTGGAACTGACCGAACTCGCCACCGAAGACGGCGATGAGTCCTTGCTGGCCCAGATAGAGACCGACGCCATCCAGCTTTCCCGCACCCTCTCCCGCGAAGAGATCTCCCTCACCCTGGCCGGCCCCTACGACGACCGCCCCGCCATCGTGTCCGTCTATTCTGGCGCCGGTGGCACCGACTCCCAGGACTGGGCGGAAATGCTGCTGAAAATGTATGCACGCTGGGCGGAAGTGCAAAACCGCCCTGCCCAGGTCATGGATCTGGCCTACGGCGACGAGGCCGGCCTGCGCAGTGCAACCCTGGAAATTGGCGGGCCCTTCGCCTACGGCTACCTCAACTCCGAGCGGGGCGTACATCGCCTGGTACGCCTGTCTCCCTACGATCCCAACAACCTTCGCCACACCTCTTTCGCCCAGGTGGAAGTCCTGCCGGCCGCCGCTGAAGAGGAAGATGTTGTCGTCCGATCAGAAGACCTGAAGATGGATACCTTCCGGTCCAGTGGCCCCGGGGGACAGAACGTCCAAAAGGTGGCCTCGGCCGTGCGCCTGACCCACGTCCCATCAGGCATTGTCGTTTCGTGCCAGACGGAACGGTCCCAGCACCAGAACCGGGAATACGCCATGCGCATCCTTACCGCCCGCTTGCTGGCCCGACAGAACGAGCAGCGAGCGGAAGAACTGGCCAGGTTGAAAGGTGAACGCGTCGCTGCTGAATGGGGCAACCAGATCCGGAGCTACGTCCTTCACCCCTACAAGTCGGTAAAGGACCACCGCACCAATTTCCAGAGCACCAACCCGGACGCCGTCCTGGATGGCGCCCTGGACGACTTCATCGAAGCCTACTTGATCTCCCAGGTCAGCTAGCGGTCCGCACCTGCGCAAAAACAGAAGGGGCCAACCCGCGTGGGTCGGCCCCCAATCTATTTCCCGTCATCTGTCCGGTTACGAGCACGAACCCAGAATGTGCCCCATTCTTATCCGCTTGGTTTCCAGGTAGCCCCGGTTCTCTTCGTTGGGCGGCACTTCAAGCTGCACCCGCTCCACCACTTCAACCTCTGACCCGGAAAGGCCAATCAGCTTCTTGGGGTTGTTGGTCAGCAGCCGTACCCGCTGAATACCCAGGTCCGCAAGAATTTTTGCGCCGACCCCGTAATGCCGAGTGTCCGGGTCGAAACCCAGCATCTTGTTGGCTTCAACGGTGTCCGCGCCCCCGTCCTGTAAGGAATAGGCCCTGATCTTGTTGTGCAGGCCAATGCCGCGACCTTCTTGACGCATGTACAACAAGGCGCCCTTGCCTTCTTCGCCCAGCCTCTTCAAGGCCAGCTCGAGCTGTTCCCCACAGTCGCAGCGCATGCTGCCAAAAACATCACCCGTCAGGCATTCGCTGTGGATACGGGTCAGCACGGGTTCGTCGGGCTCCCAGTCCCCGATGGTGAGGGCAATATGCTCCCCCGGGTCATAGGGACTTTCGTAGGCGTACGCCTTGAACTCGCCATACTTGGTAGGCATACGCGCCTCGGCCACCTGCCTTATCTCCACCTGGTAGCGGCGGCGGTGGGCGATGATCTGCGCAATGCTGAGGATCTTCAGCCCATGTTCAGCGGCGAAAACTTCCAGGTCAGGCAGGCGGGACATGGACCCGTCGTCGTTCATTATCTCGCACACCACGCCCGCCGGATACATTCCAGCGATGTCGCACAGGTCCACAATCGCCTCCGTGTGGCCGGGGCGGACCATAACACCGCCGGGATGATACTGCAGCGGGAACAAATGACCGGGACGGGAAAACTCTTCGGGCCTGGCTTCCGGATCAATGAGGGCCTGGATGGTAGCGGCCCGATCGTCGGCCGAAATTCCCGTGGTAGTGCCCACTTTGAAGTCCACCGACATGGTGAAGGCAGTGGGCATATCATGGACCGCGTTTTCGCTGTCTATCAATTTTATGCCCAGTTCGGTAAGCCGGTCTTCCTTCATGGGCATACACAGAAGGCCTCGACCATGGGTAACCAGGAAGTTGACGGTCTCCGGAGTTACCTTCTCGGCAGCCACCACCAGGTCGCCTTCGTTTTCGCGCTTCTCATCGTCGACGACTATGAGAATTTTGCCAGCCTTGAGGTCTTCCAGGGCCTCTTCCATGCTAGATAGAGGCATAGCGTCTGTCAGTCTCCTCGAATTTTCTGCTTTTGAAACCGGCCCTGCCCCTAAACCCTCTTAAATCGTTCCTGCCTGCGTCAACATCAAGCTTTCGACGTACTTGGCGAGTATATCCACTTCCAGGTTGACTCTGCTTCCCACTGCCTTGTCCTTCAGATTAGTGTGGGAGAACGTGTATGGTATCACAGAAATGGTGAACGATGCAGCCCCCCGCTTTACCACAGTCAGGCTGATTCCGTCCACGGCGATGAACCCCTTTTCCACTACGTAGGGCATTAGCCGCTTGGGTACCCGCACCCGGAAAATATAGCAGTCGCCCTCTGGCCTGATGGACATAAGGCGGCCGGTGGCATCAACGTGCCCCTGAACGATGTGGCCACCCAGCCGGTCACCCGCCGCCAGGGGGCGTTCCAGGTTGGCAACACTGCCCACCGAGAGTTCGCCCAGGGAAGTGCGGCGCAGAGTCTCAGGAGCCAGGTCCACCCTGAACTGCCCCCCTTTAAGCTCCACCACCGTCAGGCAAGTACCATTTACGGCGATGCTGTCCCCCAGCTTCAAGTCTTCCATGACCCCACTGGCTGACATGGTAAGCCCGTACTCGCCGCATACCGCAACGGTCCCGACCTCTTCAACAATACCGGTAAACATAAACTGACCACCTGGTGCGCTGGATGATACAGGCCTATTGCGCTTCAGCCTTGTGGCGCTCCCATAGTTCCCGCCCTGGCGGGAACCTCTAGCTTGCCTGGTACGCCTGTCAAGGTCAACACTCCTTTAATCCGTTTACACTGCCGCCTTGGAGTGCTGTCGCCTTGAGCTTTTAACGCCTTTGGCATCGGCCAAATGCGGAATGATTAGAATGGTAGCTAATCCCCGCCGGAGTTCCTGCCGGGATAGCCCGTAATCAACCAGTCCGGCCCTATCTGCTGAATTTCCGCACCTTCCACCTGCCATGCCTGCGACATGAACTCAGGGCCGTGGCCTTCTATGGGGGAAGCGGCCTGCATGCCGCCGATTATAACCGGGGCAATGAAGACCTTCACCTTGTCCACCAGCCCGTCGTCGAATAGGGAACCCAGTGTGATTCCACCGCCTTCCACCAGCAGGCTTACCACGCCGCGATGGCCCAGTTCCACCAGGACTTCTCCCATTTCCAACATCCCCGGCTCGTGCAGGGGACTGGTCCAGGTCTCTGCGCCAGCCCGTTGGAGTCGCTCAATTTCGCTGCCCGGCGCGTCGCTGGAAGTAACAATTAGCGTAGTACCCGGCTCTCGCAACATTCTGGATGCCGACGGCGTCCTGCAATGGCTGTCCAGCACCACCCGCAGGGGCTGCCGTACCAGCGGCAGTCCGTCATCGCCCCGGACGGTAAGCTGTGGGTCATCCGCCAGCAGCGTGTTGATGCCTATCATAATGGCATCGCATTCCTGGCGCATCCGCTGGACTTCGGCCCTGGCCAGGGGCCCGGTAACCCATTTGGAGTCGCCGGTGTAGGTGGCAATCTTGCCGTCCAGGCTCATGGCATACTTGGCCGTTACGAAGGGCAACCCAGTGGCAATGTGCTTGCCGAAGGCTTCGTAGAGTTCGTCCGCCCCCTCCTTGGTTTCCATCGTGACTGCAATTCCTGCCTCGCGCAGCCTTTCCATGCCCTTGCCGGCCACCAGCGGGTTGGGGTCGATGACGGCTATCTTAACCTCGTGGATACCGGCAGCAATAATGGCGTCGGTGCAGGGAGGTGTCCGGCCGTAGTGGCAGCAAGGTTCCAGAGTTGTAAATAGGGTGGCCCCCTCGGCAAGCTGGCCAGCCTGCTCCAGGGCGCCAATTTCGGCATGTCGTTGGCCCGGCGGCAGCGTGTAACCCTCTCCCACCACCGACCCGTCTTTGACGACTACTGCCCCCACAGCCGGGTTGGGACTGGTGCTGCCCAGGGCACGGCGCGCCAGTTCAACCGCCCGCTGCATGGGATAGGATTCACTCATCGTCAGTCAGCCATTTCGGTTAAATCAGAGTGTCGATTCCAGGGCCGGTCGTCAGATTGACAGTGGGACTCTCCGAGCGTCCCCTTTCGTCGTTTCCGCCTCGGCTGCAAAGTGCAGACCGGGCCGGTTCCTTTCCGCATGTTGCTGAAGAGGAGGCAAGACTGAACGATTCCAGATGCGACAGCCCCGTCATAGCCCTTGTCCAAAATCCCGGTGAAAGCGGCTGGCCGTGGGTTCCGTCTGGCCCTGGTACTTGCTGCCCAGGGATTCGGAACCATAAAGGCGTTCCGCCGGCGTGGTCAGGGTGAGGAAGGATATCTGTCCGATTTTCATCCCGTGATAGAGGGTAATTGGCAGCCGGGCCAGGTTGCTCAGTTCCAGGGTCAGGTTGCCTTTCCAGCCCGGGTCCACAAAACCGGCCGTGGAGTGTATGACCAGGCCAATCCGGCCCAGAGAGCTCTTGCCTTCCAGCCGCGCCACCAGGTTATCCGGTAGTTCTATGTGCTCCACGGTGCTGCCCAGCACAAAGTCGCCGGGATGGAGGATGAAGGGCCTGTCCTCTTCAATCTCCACCAGTTCACTCAGGCTCTCCAGGCTCTCTTTTACGTCGATGTAGGGCTGCTGGTGGTTGCTGAATACGAGAATCTGCCGATCCAGGTGCAGGTCAACGCTTGCCGGCTGAATATCCTCAGGATGCACCGGATCAATGACAATCCGGCCCTCGCCCAGCGCCTCTTTAATTGAACGGTCGCTCAGTACCATACGCGCCTTGGCATTTTGGGAGGCAGGCCCCGCCAAACAAGCTAAAAGTGTGCCCCGGAGAATGCCGGGGCACACCGATTTTAAGGCTATGAGGTTGCGCTGACAACCTCATCAACAGCAGGGAAATATCTGCTTACTCCCCACCGCCAATCATATACTGTCCAACAACATTGACCCGGACGGAAATCTCTCCCGGTGATATGGGCGTTGCCTCTCCGCCAGCGGAGTCGGCGGCTGCTCGGGCCAGTGCAAATTCAGCCCTGACTATGGGAGGCTGGTACCCTCCCGATTCCGTCAGGTACACCAGTTCTCCCAATTCCACCCCTGCAAGGCCGGCGAGTTCGTCCGCCTTTGCTTCCAGGTCCGAGACGGCGGCGCTGCGAGCCTCGGACTCCAGTTCCGTCGTGTCTTCCAGCGAGAAAGACAGTCCGTTAAACCGGATGTTGTCTCCGCCGGCGTCCACGGCGCCATCAATTATGTCGTCGACCGTTTCCAGGTCCCGCACCAGAACCGTCAGGTTGTTGCTGACTTCATAGCCCGTAATCACCGACCGATACTCCTGGAAGCACTCTTGCCCCTTGGGTCCGGTGGCCATACTCATCAGGCCTGGCCCCTCTTGCATGGCGCCGCCTTCTGCCTTCTTTTCTCCCGAAGCCTCGGCTTCGATACACCGGGTAATCTCCCGCCCGGTGTATCGGGGCTGAATGCTGAAATAGCCGGTCTGGACGTCCTTTGCCTCTACACCATCATCGCTTACCGAAGCCATTACGGCCGACATGGCTTCGGCGGCGGCGGTGCGCGCCTCGCCCACGGTGGCTTCTATCGCCTCCACCCCCAGCCTGAGAGTGGCCAGGTCCGGCGCCGCACTGGCCCGTCCTGAGCCGGACACGACGATGCCGGCAGACCCCTGTCCTTCCCGGCCGGACACCTGGGCGGGGATATCTCCTCCGCCGGCAACGTCCGTAACGTCTGCTGAACTTGTTACGGTGGCGACTGCTTCCCCTCCGCTTTCGGTGGCCAGGACTCCTTCAGCCGCCGATATGGCCGGAGCCGGGTCGGTCGCGACTTCTTCAGTCGTCTCGACTGTCTGGGGACTCGGGCTTTCCCTGACTTCTACCCCGGCTTCTACTCCGGCTTGCTGTACCGCCGCCGCAGTCTCCTCACCGACCTGCGCACCCCCCACGGTAGTACTGACGGGCACCTGCGACGAACACGCCAGCGCCAACAGGCTGACGACCCCCAACAATAGAAAGACGAACAAGTGCTTAGATTTAGAAATGAACATAATCTGATGCCTCCTTAGTTCTCCAATTTGGGACGATTCACTAGAGTAGACGTATCCGGTCCGTAATTTGTTCCCGAGGGGGCACCGGGGCCCCGTGCGGAGCGGATGCGAAGCACAATCCATAACCCCACTACCAACAACGCCACTGCCACCACGCCGAGCAAAACCGTCAACGTTGAATTGTCCCGCAACAGGCCTGCTGCCCCTTCGCCATCAACCCCGGCAGGGCCGGGCGCCCCGACCTCACCTTGGGGACCCTGAGGCCCCTGGAGACTTTGGGCTTCTTCCGCTCCCTCCGGCACAGGCTGTGAAGTCCCGCCCTGGCTGCCCCGCAGACCCACCGGCCCGCTGGGTCCCTCCGCCGCGGCAGGCCCGACCGGGGACATCTGCGCCAATGGCCCAGCAGGTCCCCCAGGTTCTCCACCCCCTGCCGCCAAGTCGGGCTCGGCCCGGTCCGGCTCCAGCTTCAATGTCGGCACCGGGGTAGGCTCGGACTGAACCCCTGCCCGGGCGGCAGCTGACGTCGCTGACGCAGAAACAGGTGGCTCCAGAGTTGGCATGGGAGGAGGCACAGTGGCTATGGGCGTCACAATTGCTGGCTCAGGTGTGATTGCCGGCACCGTAACCCGTGGCATTGGTGTGGCCGGCTGTTCTTCCCCCGTACGCGCTGCATCCTGCGCAGTCGCAGGGGAAACCGTCGCCCTCAAAGCGGGCTCAGCCAACTCCCCTCTTCTCGCCACCGGCTCAGGCATTGCCGTAGCTTCTGCCTCTTCTCCCTTCGAAGCGGCTGCAGCGGCAGGAGCCGAAGGAACAGCGTCGGCCTGGGCTTCAATGGTTGGCGTAGCCGGTTCCACGTCCGCATGGCCGGCAGCCGCCTGCGAGACCGTAATTTCCGCTTCCACAGGGACCTCTACTTCAGGCTCTCTTGCCGTTGCTTCCTGGGCAGCAGCCGGCGCCGCGGTGGGAGGTGGCACATCCGCCATGGCCGCAGGCTGTGGCTGGGCCGCCATTACCGGTACGGCTGTTGGGGCAGATTCAACCTGCGCCTCCACGGCCCTCTCGACCACGACTTCTTTCGCCACTTCGACTTCCTTCAGCACCTCAACTTCTCTTGCAACCTCTGCCGCCGCACTCGCCTCTTGAGGTGATGCCGAGGCGGCGAACGGCGCCAACGCCAACTCCTCCGATTCGGCGCCCATCACAGATTCCATGGCAGGCTCGACCGGCGCTGCCGGTTGTGCTTCTTGCATGGCTGCGGGGGCAGCGGCCGGAGCCGGAGCACTCTGGGCCTGTGCCATTTCCAGTGCGGACGTAGAGGCCACACGTCCTGACTCGTCCTCGGCTCCCTGCGGCAGCCACGTTCCAACTGCCCCGCTCAGGACAAACACAATAACCGCCAGCCCGGCCACCGCCGCTGCTCCCGCATATGCCCACCCCGGCATGCGAAACCCCGATGCTTCGGCAGGACGATAGACCCCGGCTGCAGCCATTGCTGGCGCTTCTGCAAACACGAAGCTGCGCGGCAGCGGTTCCTGGGGCAACGCCTGCAGCAGCGCCCTGGTCTGCTGCAACGACTCCAGCTCCTCCCGGCAAAGGGCGCACCCGTCCAAGGCACGCTCCAGTCGCGCCCGTTCCGACGACGAGAGGCGGCCGCTGACGTAGTCGCTCAGCCGGTTCTCGTTCAAATGTCTATGTCCACCAAAAAACCACATATCCTTACTATTCCTGACGGAACCCGGAAGGTAGAAGTTCCCCCGCGCCCCTCAGAAAGTCCCGCAATTCCCGCCTGCCCCTGCTTATTCTGGATTTTATGGTACCCACCGAGCAGTCCAGGGCCGTGGCCGCTTCTTCGTAACTGAACCCCTCTACGTCCACCAGCACAATGGCCATCTTTCGCTCCTCCGGCAATGCTGCCAGGCCGGCTTCAATGGCGCGACGAAGCTCGCTGCGTTCCGCGAACTCTTCCGGGGATTCTTCGCTGGAGGGTAAATTGGCGGCAGCGAGGCTCCTGTCTTCCGACTCGGGATCTGCAGCCACCGGATCGAGGGGAACAGCAGGACGGGAACGGCTGGCCCGCAGCATATCGCGGCAGTTATTGGCAACTATTCGCATCAGCCAGCCCCGCAGGTTGTCGCCCCGGAACTGGCCAAAAGAGCGGTAGGCGGAGGTAAGGCTTTCCTGCACCGCATCCTCTGCCAGGTGCCGGTCGTTGAGGATGCGGCAGGCCACACTATAGGCTTGGGCCTGGATGTCTGTGACGATGCAATTGAAGCAGTAGGACGCGCCCTGCCGGTCCTTGATAGGCAGGGTAGGATGGTCGGAACAAACTTTGGACAGTTCTGGCGGCCTGTAGTCAGTGTTTGCCATCTACCCGTTGAAGAGGCGATAGGCCTCTCCACCCCTGCCACACAAACCCTCGAAACACGTCGCCCTTGCCGTGCGGAACCACTGCTCCCATAACGACTTGGCCATGGCCTGTCTAGCCCTGGCCGATTTAACCCTGGAAGGATACCCGTCCATCGAGCAATCCCCGCGCCATCACGAACTTGTGAATCTCCGAGGTGCCGCCGCCGATGCGGGCGTGTCGCAGCAGGTGATACCAGTGAGGTATAGGCATGTCGAGGGTCTCGCCCATGCCGCCGAACACCTGCATTATCTTGTCAATGCTGCGGCAGCCCCATTCCCCGGCGCAGTATTTGATCATGGACGCTTCCACCCGCACATCCTCACCCTGGTCGGCCCGGGCGGCAGTCTCCCGCGTAACTGCACGCAGGTTCATAATGTCAATGTACACGTCGGTCAGCATCCACTGGATGGCCTGGCGGTCGCTGATGGGCCGCCCGTAGGTAACCCGCTGCTTGGCCCATTCAATAGCCATTTCCAGCGCCCGGGTCAGGATACCCAGGGCCATGGACCCGCGCAGCAGCCGGTCATGGTGCACCAGCCATTGCTGGCCCAGGGTGAACCCCATTCCAACTTCACCCAAGACCTGGGTCTGGGGCACCCGGACCTCATCCAGGTTAACCATGTACTGCTGGGCTCGGGTGGGCACAATCCACACCCGAATGGGGTCAAAACTCAGCCCAGGCGTGGGGTTGTCCACGATGAACATGGTAATGCCGCCCCGCTGCCGCTTCTCCGGGTCGGTGACCGCCTGGACCAGCAGGAAGTCCGCGGTGGCCGCCCCGGAAATGAACATCTTTGTGCCGCTGATCACCCAGTCGTCCCCGTCCCTTACCGCACGCGTCTCCATCATGCCTCCGGGGTCCGAGCCTGCTTGGGGTTCCGTCTGTCCAAAGGCATAGTTCAGATCACCCTGGATCGCCGGGTACAAGTACTTTTCCTCCTGTTCCGGCGTGCAGGAACCGATCATCATCATCGGAACCGGGGAAGTGGGAAGCTGGACGATACTCTTGTGAATCTCCTCGTCCATCACAACGTGTCCCAAAGCACCCATGCCGCCGCCGCCATACTCCTCCGGCACGAAGGAGGTATAGATGCCCGTATCCTTCGAAATCTGGTTCAGCCTTCCCCATTTTTCCCGATCCAGGGTTCCGACAATTCCCATCACCGTCTCGGCGATCCCCCTTGGCCCGCCGTCGTCAACACCTTCCTGGGGCGGATTGGCCAGATATTCGTTCTCCAGGGGGACGCACTCGTCTCTGACTATTTGGCGGATCATACTCTTGAGGCCGTCAAGTTCGGGGGGAAGTCCTGGTTGCATGGGTAATCTCCGAAAGAGTGTTGGTAGGGGGAGAGGTTTGAACAACCTCTGAACAAATCCCTTCCCCCATGAAGGGGGAAGTTCAGGATAAGGTGTGACGTTACCTTTTGCTTGCCTGGTGGTTCGGGCCCTGGGCCGACGCAAAGCCCCCTCACGGGAGGCGCAAACTAGTGGAAGGGTCAAACGTAGGTGAATGCGCGGTATGCGCCGCTTTGTTCCTCCTTGTTAGCCAAACCGGGGAGAGTCTCCAGCTGAGGGACCGCCATCGAGCTTGCGCCTCCTGGCGCCGCCCCCGAATACGTCTGGGTCACGGCTCCCACCGCCGCCAGGCTAACGGCGACTGACAAGACCACAAACACCGAAACGCCAACTATTGTCCCTTTCATTTCGACCTTCCAGGGAACCACTAGTAGGGGCACCTTGCTTGTCTTTCACTACAGAGGATACCCTATGCAGCCATTTTAATACTTCCGCTACAATTTTGACAATTCAAAAATGTGGTTGGTAACTGTTCAAGCCTCTTGAGCCATCGCGCCCCGTAAGCCGTCTTTCTGGCAGAGGCCGTAATCCGGAAATCTTGTCTTCTGGTTTATCGCAGGTTCTTTGGCCGCCGTGCATTCAGGTCCGCAGCAGCTGACCGGAAAGATGGCACTGGGGCCGCGTATTTTCTTTGCCTCCGATAGTTACTACTGACACTGGCGACTTGCCATAAGCGAAAACACGCCTCTACCATAATCCCGTGGCCGCCCTTATTCCCTGGCTATTGGGACAGTTCTATCTCTTTACTACCGCGGCCCAAAACGGCCCGGCATGGATCGTTTTCCGGGGCAATGCCCTATCTGGAAAAGGTCTCACGGTGGCCCAACGGAGTGCCATCCGGCGCCCTTATGGCCCTTTTGTCAGATACGAAACGGCCCAAAATGGAACTAGAAAACAAAAAATCCTGAATCCGGCAACGCCGGAAGGCCCCGGCAAAATCCCCGGTTGGCAGGTCCGGGCGATCGTCATGCCGAATTTCTCTGGATTCCGGCAGCAGTGCAAGAGAGGAAAATGCGGTAAGCCTCGGGGACCCTTCCCTCAGTCTGAACTAATCGGAGCACTAAAGAGAATGCAATCCGAAAGTAGCATGGGAATTTTAGATGCCGGCAGGAGCTGGTATGGGATGTTGAGCCAGTAGACAAATCCCCTTAATTCTGAACACTTGCTAATGTCGTAAATGGGTTTGGGGTCGTGGGAAATAATAGGTGCCCTGGTTGGGGCAGACCTGCGGGTCGACCCTGGCAAACGACGGGGACCAGGACGTTACAAATTGGACCAAGTGGGTCGATTAACTGGTGGCCCTTCATTGACGAACATTTGTCTCTGTTCGTGGATAAATCAGACCTGTTCCCTTGGCGCCGCCACCTTCCTTTCGTGTTAGACCGGCTTCTTTTCGTGTTAGAATTGTTTGCCGATTCCAGGCGTGAACCTGAGACCTCCGCCTCAAGAAATCACAGTAGTCGGGCCGCCTGGTGAGCACTCCAATCAGGACAGGAATTAGGATTTGACCCAGCTTCGCAACATACCCAGTGTGGAACGCGTGCTGTCGTCCGACACACTGGCATGGGTAGTCAAGGCCTACAGCCGCGACTGGATTCTGTCGCTAGTGCGGCAGGAACTCGACCGGGCACGTTCCTCCGTGATGATGGGCGCCGACGCTCCCTCTGTAGAAGAGGTGGCACGGGCTACCCGACAAGTCGTAGAAAAAATGAACCGCCCGGCTCCCCAACCGGTAATCAACGCCACCGGGGTGGTCATCCATACTAACCTGGGCCGTGCCCCGCTTAGTCGCGCCGCCACCGAAGCGGCCATTAACGCCGCCCAGGGCTACTCCAACCTGGAGTTTGACCTGGATAACGGCCGGCGCGGCTCCCGGCAGGCCCATCTTCAGAACCTGCTCCAGGAAGTAACCGGAGCCGAGGCCGGCCTGGTAGTCAACAACAACGCCTCCGCCGTGCTGCTGGGCCTTTCCGCCCTGGCCGCCGACAAAGAGGTCGTTGTTTCTCGTGGCGAAGCGGTGGAGATTGGCGGTGGCTTTCGCGTACCCGATGTTCTCTCGCAGAGCGGCGCTATCCTGGTAGACGTGGGCACTACCAACCGCACCTATGTTCGCGACTATGAGACCGCCATAACCCCGGAGACGGGCGCCTTCCTCAAGGCCCACGCCAGCAACTTCCGCGTTGAAGGTTTTACGGCCTCTGTTGAACCGGCAGAGCTGGTTGACCTTGGCGCCAGGACCGGCATACCGGTTCTTCACGACGTTGGCAGCGGCGCGCTGTTGCCCACGGAGAATTACGGCCTGGCCCACGAGCCCACCCCCCAGGAAAGTGTGGCGGCCGGCGTGGGCTTGACGTTCTTCTCCGGGGACAAGTTGCTGGGTGGCCCTCAGGCAGGCATCGTCGTAGGCTCCCGCGACCTGGTCAACCGCCTGGAGCGGCACCCCTTGGCCCGCGCTTTTCGCATCGACAAGATGAGCCTGGCCTCTCTCATTGCTACGTTGATGCATTACCTGCGGGGCGAAGCCGAAAGGGAGATCCCCATTTGGCGGATGATTTCGGCCCCGGTACAATTGCTAGAAGAAAGGGCTGAAACATGGAAGAAAGCTGTGGTCGACCGGGGTTTGTCCGGAGCCAATGTAGATAGTAGCCGGTCAGCCATTGGCGGCGGTAGTCTCCCGGGCGAAACCCTGCCCACCAGGGTCCTCTCCCTGGATTGCGGTTCCCTGCCCGGTGGCCCCGAAGGGCTGATGCAGAGGATGCGTACCGTAGACCCTCCCATCATCGGCCGCATTGAAGACGACCGCGTCCTGCTCGACCCTCGTACCGTGCTTCCCGACCAGGAAGCCCATTTTCTGAAGGGATTGCTGGCTGCGCTAGGGTAGGAGGGTACGAGTCGGCGGTTGTTTTCGGAATGAAGGATTTGAGCTTCGAGGCCAAGATGTCGTTCCCGCGCAGGCAGGAACCTTAAATCGGTCGGGACGGCAGACGAGGCGAGAGATTCTAAACGCTAGCGCCGGGCTGTTCAGAAAGAAATAACCCATCATTTAGCTGGCATTTGCCCAGTAGCATGATTGGACACTAACCCATCGCAGAAGTGAATAACACTGGAATGACCGATTACCTGATAGTGCCTGACGCGGGCCAGGGAGCCTGGTTCTGGAACAAGGTCTGGGGTGGCGTAACCGCCCCGGCGGAGCACCCTCCCAGGCTCTACACACCCCGCTACTCCAGCCAGTTCTATATCCTCAACCTTCCCGGCCACGGCGACGATGAGGAAGGCGATACGGCGGACGTCCGTCTAGACGAGTGCGTCCAGGCCATCGCACGGGCTGTGGAGCGCAGGGGGATGAAAGACCTGGTCCTGGTAGGTCACGGAGTAGGCGGTATGATTGCCGCCCAGGCAGCGAATCTGCTTCCCGACCCCCCCAAGAGGCTGGCTATGATCGCCGGAGTGGTGCCGGAAAAGAACAGGACTCCTCTTTCCCGCTTTCCAGGGCCCGTCCGCAAGTGCTTCTCTCCCGTGTTCGGCTGGAACAGTATGTTGGGCAGGGACGTCCGGCTTACCCCTTCGGTAATCACTAAGTATCTCTGCAACGGCATGGAACCCCGCGAAATCAACCGGGCCGTCGGCTATTTTGGTCCCCTGCCCACCAGGCTAATGAAGACGCAAGTCGACCTGCAGTTCTCCGACCTGCCTTGTCCGGTCAGCTACGTTATCCTGGACCAGGACCGGTTGTTAACTCCGACCCTTCAGGTTGCTATGGCGAGGCTGATACCAAACGTCGATATTCTACACCTCGATGCCTGCCATCAGGCCCCTCTCCAGGCGCCGCAGGAGACCGGCGAACTCCTGCTCTCCCTCAACCGATAGAGCAGGGCGTATGCCGGGCCTTCCAGCGCCGGGGGTGTGCTAGACTGAGGAATGTCCTTCGTCGCCGACCTTCATCTGCACTCCTCCTACGCTTACGCAACCAGTTCCGCCCTGACTCTGGACAACCTGGCTTCCTGCGCACGGCTCAAGGGAATCGACCTCCTCGCCACTGCGGACTTCACCCACCCCCTTTGGCTTCAGCGGCTGAAGGACAGCCTCGACGAAGGCCCCGATGGCGCCTACCGCTACAGTGACGTCAACTTCGTGATGGGCACCGAGGTAAGTTGCGTCTTCAAGCAGGACGGCCGAGGGCGCAGGGTGCACTTGCTCATCTACGCCCCCGACATTGCCACCGCTGAAGCCTTGACAGAACAATACGCCAGGTATGGCAATATCCAGTCTGACGGCAGGCCCACTCTCTCCCTTTCCGCCAGGGACGCAGTCTACCTGACCCTGGACACTAACCCGGATTGCCTCGTCGTGCCCGCCCATGCCTGGACACCCTGGTACGGCATCTTCGGTTCAAAGTCCGGCTTCGACAGCCTCTCCGATGCCTTTGGCGATATGGTCGGCCACGTTCCCGCCATCGAGACCGGCCTCTCCAGCGACCCTCAGATGAACTGGCAGGTGCCGGACCTGGAGGACAAGGCCATCGTTTCCTTCTCCGACGCTCATTCCCTGCCCCGCCTTGGCCGTGAGCTGACCATATTCCAGGGCGAACCCACTTTTCTCGGGCTTCAACAAGGCCTTACCCATAATCGAGTCGAGTTCACGGTGGAGATGTACCCCGAAGAGGGCAAATACCACTTCGACGGCCACCGCAAGTGCGGTGTCAGCTGGCACCCAGACCACAGCATCCGCGAAGGAGACGCCTGCCCCCAATGCGGGCGCCCTCTGACTCTAGGTGTGCTCCACCGCTCCCTCAACCTGCAGTCGGCAGGAGACGAAGCGCAGTCCGGAAGGCCCCAGACCTTCTCGAACGCCAGCGCCGCATCCCTCCCTGCCAACGCAGTTCTGTCCGAAGCAGGCCGCCCCCCCTTTGTTCGTATGGTTCCGCTCGTCGACATAATCTCGGCCGTACTGGGGCGCGGTCCCAACACCAAGGGAGTACAGCGCATTTACATCAACGTGGTTTCCGCCGCAGGCTCAGAGCTGCGCGCTCTCCTCGGGGCGACCGAATCAGAACTCGCTGCCATCGGTGGTGAAGCCCTGGCCTCGGCAATTATCAAGGTCAGAGCCGGCGACATTCAGGTTGAACCAGGTTACGACGGCGTCTATGGCAAAGTATCCATCCCCATTTCAACCTGAACGAATCCTGCAGCAATGGGCAACTAAGACATGCATTGGCGAGTTCTGTTTGCACTGGCATGCGGACCATAAAGGTTGCCGCCACGGCGCCCTCGGTCCAACCCAAAGCACCCCTCCTAAATTGCAATCACCGGCCCCTATGCTAAAATTCGGCAAATCCATTTTAGGGTCTGTGGCCTACTCTAGCGTCAGGATTAGTTGCAGCGATGGACGTAGAAATCCGCAGGATGACGACGGACGACATTGATCAGGTGATCGAAATCGAGCGTGAGGCTTTCGCGCCCCTGTTTATGGGTGCATCCCTCAAACGCGATGTCAACAACAAGTACGCCCGGTACCTGGTTGCCTTCCAGCCGGAAGACGCAGACGCTGAACCGGAACAGGTTCCAGCTGAGTTGACCCAGACACCCGCAGGGGCGGCGGATGCATCCCTGTGGGGCAGGATGGTTAAGGGTGTCAGAGGAATGGTCGGCCGGCAGCCTGCTGCCGAATCCCTGGACCGAGATATTGCCGGTTACGTCGGCCTCTGGTTCCAGGGGAATGAGACCCATATAACCGAGATCGCCGTCAGGGAGGAGTTGCGCGGCAACGGCATCGGCGAACTGCTCTTGATAGGTTCTGTTCGTGTTGCCCTGGAACACGGGTCAACGGTCCTGACGCTGGAAGCCAGGGTTTCCAACTTCATCGCGCAGAGGCTCTACGAGAAATATGGCTTCAAGGAAGTTGGTATCAGGAAAAACTACTATTCGGATAATCGGGAAGACGCCGTCATAATGACCACTAGCCCCATCCACACTGTCGACTACCGGGAAAAGTTTCGGCAGTTGCAGGAAGCCTACCTCGATCGATGGGGAGAAATGAAAATCGAAATATGACACCTCATTCCTTGTGTGAATAGACCATCACCTTTATTCAGTCCATGGGCAAAGCAAGAGCTTAACCTGGGACTTCAGCATTGGTAAGACTCGGAACAATCTCCTCTGTTCCACAATATCTTTGCCAAGAATTGTGGTTCCGTATTGTATAACCGGCGTGGCGCCCGTTCTCTGATGCAACCCGACAAGGTTGACCCATAGTAACCCCCTTGTTAGAATTGCCGGAGTGTTTTCAAGAATGGGGCCTGAATGTTAGTCATTGGCCTGACCGGTGGAATCGGCACCGGCAAAACCGAAGTGTCCAGGCTGCTGGAGCAACTGGGAGCAACTGTAATCAACGCAGACCAGGTGGGGCACGAGGCCTACACTCCCCATTCCGAAGCCTGGCAGGAAGTGGTCAGGACTTTCGGAGAAGACATTCTCCAGGAAAACGGTGAGATAGACCGCCGGAAGCTGGGAGGCATTGTCTTCGCAGATCCAGAGCAGTTGGCGACCTTGAACGGGATAATGCATCCCAGAATGGCCGCCATTGTCAAGGAGAAACTGGAGAGCCTGGCGAATCAAGGGACCGACGTAGCCGTGGTTGAAGCGGCGGTTCTGTTTGAAGCCGGTTGGGACGCGCTGGTTGGCGAAGTATGGACCACCGAGTCCCAGGCGGAAAGGGTGGTAGAAAGGCTGCAACAGCGGAACGGTTTCGCTCCTGAGGAGATTCGTAAGCGAATTGCCTCACAGATGCCAGCGGAGGACCGGGCTCGCCGTGCCGATGAGGTAATAGCGAACGACGGCGAACTGGAAGACCTGGAAACTGCGGTCCGGGAAGTTTGGAAACGCAGAGTAGAAGGAAGGATTGAACGAACATAATGGTAGAAGCGGTTGAGTCCGAACAGAATGAACCCCAATACAAAGAGTATGCTATTGAAGAATTTCTGGTTCGCAGTGAGCCCTACTATCGCCCGGTAGGCGATGAACTGGAACTCTTTACGGCTGCCTATAACCAGCACATTCCCGTGCTGCTCAAAGGGCCCACGGGTTGTGGAAAGACCCGTTTCGTTGAATATATGGCTTGGAAACTTGGGCGCCCGATGACTGTAGTGCGCCCCTTGGATAGTGGACTTCCCCCTCAGGATCTGCGGGAAGGCGAAGTTCGCGTACCCCTGGTTACCATCGCCTGCCACGAAGACCTTACCGCCAGTGACCTGGTGGGACGGTACCTCCTGGACTCAGAAGGAACCCGATGGATCGACGGACCGATGACCCGTGCGGTGAAAGCCGGCGCGATCCTCTATTTGGACGAAGTGGTGGAAGCCCGTAAGGACACCACGGTGCTGATCCACCCCCTGACGGACCACCGCCGGATTTTGCCCGTTGAAAAGACGGGGCAGATCATTGAGGCCGACGACCGGTTCCTGCTCTGTATTTCCTACAATCCTCACTATCAGAGCGCCCTTAAGGACCTGAAGCACAGCACTCGCCAGCGCTTCATTTCCGTAGAGTTCGACTATCCTCCCGCCGACATCGAGGCGGAGATTGTCCAGAAAGAGAGCGGCTGCTCGGAAGAGCAAGCAAGCGCGCTGGCCAAGCTGGGTGAAAAGGTCCGCAATCTGCGCGACCACGGGCTTGCCGAGGGCGCCAGCACCCGCCTCTTGATATACGCCGGGCGCTTGATGAGGGAAGGCATTCCCCCCCGACGCGCCTGCCAGGTGGCCATTGTGTGGACCCTTACCGATGAGGCCGAACTGCAGCGCAGCGTTGAAGAGGTGGTTTCTTCCATCTTCGAATAGAGGTTTAGATGGGTTTATCCATCCCAGACCTGGTCAGGCAGGCACTGGCACGGCGGTCCAAGTGGAGCTTGACCGACGAAAGCCTGATGCCTGCTGCCGTTTTGATCACCTTGTATCCCAAGGATGGGGAATGCTGCGTCTTGCTCAACAAGCGGTCGGAACTGGTTGAGCATCATAAGGGTGAAATTTCTTTCCCGGGCGGGGCCAGGGACCCTGAAGACGGCGACTTTATGGCCACTGCCCTCCGAGAAGCCCACGAAGAAATGGGTATCGACCCATCGGACGTAACCATCCTGGGGGAACTGGACGATGCCGTAACCCGGAGCGGGTTCGGGGTCAGGGTGTTGGTGGGCGAAATACCCCATTCCTATCCCTTTCGGCCCAGCGACCTGGAAATTGCCGAAGTTTTGGAAGTCCCCATCTTGAACCTTTACAACCCCGCTAACGTCCGCTGGGAAACGCGCTGGAACGGTGAAGGACTAACCACGGTCTATTCCTATGTCCACGAAGAGCACGTGGTCTTCGGCGCCACCGCCAAGATTCTGCAGCAATTCCTGGAAATATTGGAAGAGCCTTTGAAAAAGGAGGGGCTGACGTCTTGAGCAACGCTCCCTTTGATGAACTGGAAACCGAATTGGGTAAATTCCCCCCCGCGGTTCTGGATGCCTATCGTGAGTCCCTTGAGGCAATGGAATCGTCATTCTCTTCCGAAGAACTCCTCCTTTGGGCCAAGGAAGGCTCTGCCATAGCCGGGCAGACCGTACGCTCCTGGGAATCGGCAGTAGAATACTACCGGGTCTGCCCCAAGGTAGCCCGCTCTCTGGCCTTTCCCTCGTTCATGCAATGGGCGAGGTGTGGCACCTATTTGTCCCAGGACTCACCGGCCCTGGCCGTTTCCTTCTTCAAGGCCAGCCCTTCCATAGTCTCCAACCTGCGGCCCCAGTACATACCACGCTGGGCGGGCCTGGGCCGCAGCCTCTACAAGGGCACCTGGAAGTCCAGCACCCTGTCAAGCCGGTTCTTCGAAGTCAGCCCCGACCTGATTCGCAGCCTACCCTTTTGGGACGTAGAGGTCTTCGCATCGCTGGTAGAGGCCCTGTCCTACAAGTCCTACGATATCGCAGTGGAATGTCTCACTCTTGGCAAGGACGTATTGCCGGCTATGGGCCGTGAGCGTGAGGCATTCCTGGCCATGTGCCGCGCCCTTTCCGATGGCAACTGGCGCGAGGTCAAGAGTTGTTTCGAGGTGGCCCCCAAGGCTTTGCAGCAGGTAGACGAGGGTCAGACCAGCCGTTTCCTGAAGCTGGGAGAACGATTGACCAAGGTGGGCATTCGGGATACCTCCCGCTTCCTGACCGACGGCAGCAATGCACTAAGCCAGATTCCCACCGGATCCCAGGCGCACATTCTGGATCTTTGCGAGGGCCTGCTGGCCGTAACTCCGGAAGCGGTCCCCTGTTTCCTCAAGAGCCTGGATAGCGTGACGCACCGGGTCACCCTGAACCAGTTGGACACCTGGTTCCACCATGGCGTCCAACTACTCAAGGACAATCCGGAGAGCGGCATCGCCTTCTTCAAAGTGGAATCCAACACCTCGGAGTCACTGCTGGAAACACTCTCCTCCAGCCTGGAGCTCGACCGGGTCAAGGGCGTGGTGCGCCTGTACTGTCGTGCCCTGTCCGGTTCTCCCATCGAGGTTATGAATACCCAGGAACTGGTGCGTCGAAACATCGGTTGGGTGGACGAGGACACTGCGTCCACTGACGGAACCAAGGTATTCCTCCCCCCCGTCGTTGACCACTACCAGGACAAGAGCCAAAACTTTTCCTGGTTTAAGGTTGTGGCCACCCACCAGGTAGGCCACCTGGAATTCGGCAGTTTCTTCTACGACTTCAGCAAGCCGGCCCTGCAGTTCGAGGAGGAGCGCCGCTACGCCCTGGAACGTGAACGGGGAGCCCAGCAGATTAGCGACGACGTATTGCTGGGCGATATGGAACCCGACGGCCAGATGCGCGCTTATACCGACATTGGCCGTTTCCTGAGCCTGTTCGACAACCGACGGCTGGCCTTCGACATTTTCACAGTTCTGGAGGACTGCCGGCTGGACTATCGCATAAAGGCGGAATACCCCGGCATCCGCCGAACTGCGATAGATGTGCAATCGGATACGCTGTCCCGCCGACCGGAGGTAGAGGACCTGCCTCTGCAGGAAGCGCTGGTTGAGCTGCTTATTCGGATGAGCCTGGACCAATTCAACAACCTGCCCATACCTGTCGACTTCCGGGAAGAAGCTACCATGCTGGCCCAAATCCTCTACGTGCTACGCAGCGTTTCCGCCAACGTGGAAGACACGGCCGAAGCAACCCTCCGGGCCTACGAGATTATTTCCCGCCTGGAAAATGAAACCCAGCCGGAAGACCAATGGGAACCTGAAGACATGGAAGAACCCGGGGAGTTCTCCGAGGAGGAGTTCCAGTCCTTGCTGGACAAACTGCAGGCTTCTCAGGACTCTTCCGGTGATGCGGGCGAGGGAGACCCCTACGATTCACCGGAACCGGTTGACTACCGAGGCGACTTCAAGCCCGAGATGGTCCAGCTGCTGACCAAGCTTCAAATGGACCAGAACCAGCAGGGCGAGGGCGAACCTCTGTCCCAGGAAATGCTGGAGCAGCTTCTGCAGGACAGTGCCGAGCTGGAGCTCGATGCGGAACAGGGCGACATTAACAACAGCACCAGTACTTTCGCCCAGAACATTATGAAAGAGGCCGGAGTCCCTCCTCCCAACTCCCAACCCGGCCAGGGCTACGGTCCCCTCCTCCACGACGACGATCAGGGCGGCGAACTGGAAGCCCGCGAGCCCAAGACCTACGTCTACGACGAGTGGGACTTCCGGGCCAACGATTATAAGCCCCGCTGGTGCGTGGTAAAGGAAAAGTCCCTGGATGAGGGCGACTCCAACTTTTACAACGACTCTCTGAAGAACTACTCGACTCTGCTCAGCCACATCAAGCGGCAGTTCGAGTTGATCATGCCCGAAACCTTCCGGAAGATTTACCGCATGGTTGACGGCGAGGATATTGACCTGAACGCTGCGCTGGAGGCTGCGGCGGATATCCGGATGAAGGTGCCACCCGACGAGAAGATCTACTGGCGCCGCAACAAGATTGAACGCGATGTGTCAGTAGTATTCCTGCTGGACATGAGCGCTTCCACCGCAGAGGCCATCGACGAAGGCCGCCATACGGTGGATGACCGGGACGCGCCGGATGACCCGGTGGAATACATGGTATGGCTCCGCCGCCGTCGGGAAGGGTTGGTGCGCCGCCACTACAAGCGCATAATCGACCTGGAAAAGGAGAGCACCGCGCTGCTCATCCATGCGCTGGAATCCATAGGAGATAACTACGGTATCTACGGGTTCTCCGGTTATGGCCGTGAGAACGTGGAGTTCTACGTAATCAAGGACATCGAGGAGAACTTCAGCGAGCGAATTAAGCGTCGCATCGACAAGATCACGCCGCTCCACGCCACCCGTATGGGCAGCGCAATTCGCCACGCCATTACCAAGCTGGAAAATCAGGACTCACCGACCAAGATAATGTTCCTGATCAGCGACGGCCGGCCCCAGGACCGGGGTTACAGCCGGGAGGGCGTGGAGAAAGAATACGCGGTCCACGACACCCACATGGCCTTGCTGGAAGCCAAGCGAAAGGACATAACTCCCTTCTGCCTGACAGTCGACAAGGCGGGCCACGACTACCTGCAGGAAATGTGCGGCGACATGGGTTACGAGGTGCTGGGCGACATCTGGGCGCTGCCGGAAAGGTTGCCCATGCTCTACCGGCAGTTGACCGCCTGATCCACAGGAGCCGAAGGCACAAAGTAGCTGGGGCAGGCTTCGCGCCTGCCCCAGTTTTGTTTATCCAGCCAACTGGAGAGGGAAACACACTACAAGTTCAGCCGCCGTTTTCCGCGACGACCAGTTTGCGCAGTTCGGTCAGGGCCGTGTTAGCCACCCTTCTCTTGATGACGATACGACGAGGGGGAGTGCGAAACTGCAACTCCCGAGTATCCTTTCTGCCTGCGATTGCCACAAACACCTGCCCCACCGGCTTGTCTTCGACCGGTTCCGGCCCGATGACACCGTTAATTGCGACGCCATAGTCTGCGGCCATGCCGGTCCGGGCGGCGAGGGCCATGGCCATGGCAGTTTCTGGGCTCATCAGCCCATGCTCTTCCAGCACCAGTGGCGGGATCCCACCGGCCACCAACATCTCCGAATTGACGGCGATAACGCCTCCCCGGTAATAGCTGGAACTGCCGGGAATGTCCGTAATGCTGTTAGCGAGAAAGCCTCCGCTACAAGACTCCATTGTCGCCAGGGTCAGACCAAACTCGCTCAGCGCTTGACCGGCGGCCTGTTCCGGAGTCTCCGAATCGTATCCCCAAATGTATGGTCCCAGCCGGTCAGTGATAGCCGCTTCTACCGGTGTAATCATTTCCCGCGCAACCTGTTCGTCCCTGGCGCGAGCGATGATTCTCAGGTGGATCCCGTCTGCCTTGGAGTATATGCCGAGATAGGGGTTCTCTTGGCCGAAGAACTCGGAAATTTCCTCGTCAATGGCCGCCTCCGACATCCCCAGCGTCTTGATGTTCCTGGTTATCGTTACCTCATCATCCACCAAATCTCTAAGCCGGGGCGCCACTTCCTCGTGCCAGATCGGCTGCATTTCCCCCGGAGGACCCGGCATACAGACGATGACCTTGCCCTCGCTTTCTACCCACCAACCCGGAGCGGTGCCATTGCGGTTGCGCACAAACTGGGCCGATGGGATGAGGTGCGCCTGCTTTATGTTGTGGGAGGGCATGGTCATGCCCCTGCCGGCAAAGTACCGTTCCAGGTTGTCGACGACCTCCTGTTGAACAGTGGGGGTCTCACCCAGGGCGGCAGCTACCGCTTCCCGGGTAAGGTCATCCTGGGTTGGACCCAGGCCCCCCGTAGTGAAAATGAAATCGGAACGCTGCAGCCCCCGGGAGAAAGCTTCCGCTAGCGCCGTCAGTTCGTCTCCAACTATGGAAATGCCCTGGAGCTGAATGCCCAGGGGAGGCAGTTGAGTGGCAATCCAGGAACCATTGGTATCCGTCAGTTCGCCCATCAGAAGTTCTGTGCCGATAGAAAGGATTTCAGCCTTCAAAGGTAGTCCTCCTTAGCCGGATTGCCAGGAACATGAAGCGATAAACAGGAGACAGCCGCCGGGTGGCTCGGATTAAGAATGGGTATCGGCAGCCCTACGTTCCCTCATCAGTAGAGACCAGGGGTTCGGTAACCAGCTTTTCTATGGCGTCAGCCCATTCCGCAGGCACAGTAAAAAGCTCGCCCTGTCCCGACGTCACTGCGTAACGATAGTTTCCGTCCGGCGTGACGTCGCCGATATAAAATTCGTGAGTCTTCTCAGCCTCGGTGGCGAGCCACACGCTGGTCCCGGCCGGGTCCAGCCCATAATTCTCAGGGTCCTTCAGGTTCTCGGATACTGTGACTATGGCCTCGGGATTCTCCAGCAATACATCGGCGTCGGTCCATACGTCGGCGGGAATAGCAATTTCCCGGTCTTCTCCGGTGGACTCGTCAACTTCAATGATGAACCAGTTGTCATCCACGTCGGCGCCGTAAATGACTTGCTCCCCATTCACCGTGACTTCGAAGTAGATGACGTCCTGCTTACCAACATTAAGCAATTCCCGGTCTTCAATGTCGGTGTCATACAGGCGAGGATACGGCGGCTGAAAGACCAGCCTGTTTACAACGCGGGCCCATATCTGTGGGACGCTAAACAGTTTCGGTGATCCCACCAGTCGGGCGTACTGATTCTGACCGTCCGGAGTTTCCAGACCCAAGTGAGCCTCATATTGCCGTCCCGTCCGCTCAGTAAGCCGCACCACGGTTATGGGTGGGTCCAGACCATACTGGGCCGGGTCTTCCATCTCGTCAGCCAGTGTGCGATTCACCCTTGGGCCACTCAACAACAGGGGGGTGCCGCTCCATTTATCCTGGTATACCTGGCGCTCCTGTTCTTCCTCGACTATAAACCAGCGGACACCGCCTTCCTTCTTTTGGTATTCGATTGTCTCGCCTTCGTAGGTAACCAGGATGTTCACCAGAGAGTTATCATCCACCCTCCACAGCCAGGCCTGCTCCTGCCTGGGTTCGGGATCGCGGGTCAGAATTACGCCAACAAAGGTGCCCCCAAAGAGGAGAAGAACTATTATCAAGAGAATGGTTAGCCGTATGTTCATTGAAAATTAACCCAATGCTTGAACCGAGACGGATTCATTCCGAATATACGAGGTCTGGTTTTGCCCCGGATGACCATGGCTGTCATCTATCTGTCGAGTCCCTCTGGCTCGCGAGAGTCTGAGCTGACCTAACGCCGCACCCACCAGACCATTGCAGCCATCAACCCCATCAACCCCGGCAGAAGCAACCAGGATGTGAATTTCACAAAGTTCTCCTGGTTCCTGTCGACATTGAACTCCCTTACTGTCAACGCCTTGGGCCGCAGGGAGACCAGGGAATGGTCGCCGACCAGGTAATTTACTGAATTGAGGAACAGATCGGCCCCGCCGCCTCTCTCATAGAAGCTGTTGGCCAGGAAGTCGGAGTCCCCAATTACGAACATCTGGGCAATCTGATTCTCCGCCAGCACGGAAGGAGGAGACCCGCTATCACCAACGAGAGCGCCGGGACTTCGGTGAAACACCATCAGGGGGAAGGGACCCACGGGGTCGGCATCTTCCGCCTCCCCCTTTCTGACTTCCTGCCGGTCAAGGTCATCAATCAGATAGCTGGCCTCTGAGCTGATTGCCAGCGGAACCAACTGGCGCTGGGGATTTCCGTCGTGCCGAATGTCCAGGGCCGTAGTTCCCGGCATGGTAACCTGGCCCAGCGACCTGCCCTTGGGCGCGGTTATGCCCAGCAGGGCCTTCCAAAGTTCCTGGTAGCTGCGGGCGTCTGAAATCTGCTGGTTAATGAAAAAGGCAAGCTGAGGCGGCATGTTTGTGTCGTCGAATACAGTGAACTGGAGATTCCCGGGATTATCCGGAAAAGAGGCTGCTTCGTCATATATGTAACCATTCCGGAGAATCACGCCCCAGAGGGCCAGCAGCTGGCGAAAGGTGTCAGGAGTATCCGGCTCTCCCAGGAAGACAAGTCGTCCGGCCTGCTGACGGTCGCTGCCGTCCGGATTCTTGCCCTGCATATAAAGGTGCAAGACCTCGGCTTGGGCATCTGGCAATTCGTTAGTAGGGCGCGCAATCACCAGGATTGCAGCGTCGTCGGGCACACTTACATCCTGTTCATTTGCGGCCCAGCGCAATGTCTCTACCCTGTAATTGTCCTGTTCCAGGCCAACCCGAACCTCACCGTAACCGTCGGACCCAGTATTGTTGACGCTTCTCTCGCCGTGCCCAGACAGGAAGTAAATGGCCTTCCGCTCCAGGCCAGTTACCAGGAGAATGCTGGTTACCAGATCCTGTTCCAGGTGGCTGTAGCTTGCGTCTCTTGGCTGGATGATGTTCTGCGCGTCGCCGTCCTTCAACCTCACCACAATGGACTCGTTTACGAAAGCAATGGGCGTCGTACCGAAGTACTGGTTCACCCGTTGAGGATTGACGTCGGGATCAACGAGGGAGGTCTCGACCCTGGTGGGACGAGCCGCTCTAAACTCGCGGAAGGTTTCGACAACCTTGTTCTCCCTGTTGAGTAACTGGTAAGCCGCGTCGGGGTTCCCTTGGGGCCCCAGGGATACTTCTTCCTTGTAAAACGCGATTATTTCGATATCCTGGTCCAGATTGTCCAGAAGCTGCTCGGTACGTTGAGCAAGACTGTATTGGTTGGTGGCGGTCACGTCCACCCGGGCATTGTTTGTGAAGGACACGGCATTGGCCACGATTACGATACCAAGGAAAGCGCCTAACATAATCAGCGAATTGACGCCGTACCGCCCAGTGCGACTGATGAATGCGGCAACCACGGAACTAAGAGAAATTAGACCTACAAGAACCAGTAGAGCGACGCCGAATCCAAGGCTTACAAAACCGTAGAGGCGCATGGAACTGACGAAAGCCACCAGGACGGCGCCCGCCACGATGGCTACAATTCCGGCTATCACCAGCGGCGCGCCAAAGGAACCTATGGCATTCAGAGAGGGTTCCAGGAAACTGAACAGCGTCCGGGACCTTAGTTCGCTCTCTTCGGACTCCTCGCCTTCGATCCCCCCCTGGTCCGGCGCTTCAGTTTCCTCCGGCCGAGATGCGCGGTCACGTCGCCCTCGGCGTCGCCAGTCCCCGCCGGTATCTGTAGGTTGTTCGCTCATTCTATCTCCATCTCCGGAATTCCAGCGCCCTGATCGCCAGGAAGAGAAATACTGCGGTTACGCTGAGAAAATAGACCACATGCTTAGTGTCAATCACGCCCCGGCCAAAATCCTCGTAGTGGGCCTGGAAACCAATCTCGCTGATCAGTACCGAGGCAATTCCTCCGACAATGTCGGTGCTGAAATGGACAACGTAGAGAGCCCCGATAACGCCGATACCCACAATGAGCGCCACAATCTGGTTGCTGGTAATGGTTGACGTGAGCATACCGATGGCAAGGGCCGCGGCCCCATACAGAATCAGTCCCAGGTAGCCCGCGTATAGCGGCCCAGGGTCAGGTTCGGCAAAGACATACAGCAGAACAGGGTAGTAAAGAGTCAATGCCAGCATGGCCAGGAGAAATGCAAAGCTGGCCAAATACTTGCCGAGGATAATCTCCCAGTCCCTCACGGGAGAGGTCAGAAGAAGCTCAATGGTGCCCAGCTTCTGTTCCTCGGCCAACAGACGCATGGTCAGGGCCGGCGGCAGAAAAATCAGGAAGAGAGAGGTCCATGTGAAAAAGCTGCCCAAGGTGGCTTCGGGGAAGGGATTGTTCTCGCTTGGCACCACACCAATGGCAAACACTATCCCGGTTAGGGCCAGGAAAATCATGCCAACTATGTATGCCGTGGGCGTGCCGAAATAGACTTGAATCTCCTTCCAGGCCACTGCCTGGATTGTCCGCATCTTATAGCTCCTCGTGGGTGGTCAGCCGCAGGAATATGTCCTCCAGGCTCATGCTCACCAACTGCATACTCAACAGGCTCCACCCATTGCTGACTATAGCCCGGGAAATTTCGTCTCGCAGATCCTGGCCCTCCTGAACCTGGACGACAAACACGTTGCGGCCCTGGTTGTAGCGCTGGGAAACTTCCGTAACACCCGGAACCCGGCGCAGCACTGATAACACTTCCTGAACCGGACCGCCTACCTCCACCTGAAGCTGGTCAACGCCCTGAAGCCTCTGCGCCAGGTTGCTGGGCGTATCCTCGGCAACTATATGCCCTTCGTGGATGATCAGCACCCTTTCGCAGATCATGTTCACTTCCGGGAGAATGTGACTGCTCAACACCACCGTCTGTTCCCTACCAAGTTCCTGGATCAGGCGCCTGGTCTCCACCACTTGTATGGGGTCGATGCCGATGGTGGGTTCATCCAGTACCAGCACTTCCGGTTCGTGGAGAATGGCCTGGGCGATGCCCACTCGTTGCCTGAATCCCTTGGACAATTTTCCGATAATGGTCTTGTGGTAGTCCTGCAAACGACAAACATCTATGACATCGTCAACACGGCGTTTTATCTGCCTGCCCGGCATACCGCGCAAAGTTCCCATGTATTTCAGGTAATTGGTTACCTGCATCTCCGTGTGCAACGGTACAGTCTCCGGCAGGTACCCGATACGCTTCCGCACCTCAAGAGACTGCTCCACGACGTCGTAGTCGGCAAGGGTTACTTTGCCTTCCGTTGGCGGCATGAACCCCGTCAGGATGCGCATAGTCGTAGTTTTGCCAGCCCCGTTGGGACCCAGGAACCCCAGAATTTCGCCCCGCTTGACACCGAAGTTTACTTCTTCAATGGCGGGTCGGGGTCCATAGAAATGGGTCAGGTCCGTGGCCTGAATCATAATGTCGTTTTTATTCTGGTCTTCCATATCGCAAGAGGGAACGGGAAGAGTTTCGCCTTAAGGCTCCGGCCGATCGAATCAGGTTCCCCGAAATCCCCTTATCCGCCCCCAATCTATAGCGTTGAAGAAAAGCATTAGTGATGATATTCTATACTTCGCTGTTTGCCAAGACATAGTACGGGGGACGTAACTGTCCCCCGCTTGATTTTTCACTACCGGAGGCGAAAGACAGGAAAAATGCACCTGGTTATTGACGGATATGCCGGCGACACCGGAAAAATGTGGGATGTAGAATTGGTCAGGGAATTCCTGACGAACTACCCTGACAACCTGGGGATGACAAGAATAACCGAACCGAACGTATTGGAATACAATGGGCCCAAGATTGAAGACGCGGGAGTTTCTGGGTTTGTAATCATTGCCGAGAGCCACATTAGTATCCATACCTTCCCCTACCGGAATTACGTCAATATAGACATCTTTTCCTGCAAGTCCTTCGACAACGACCAGGCCGCCAAGGATGCCAGGCAGCTTTTTGGCTTGACAGAGATCAAAACCTGGTTGCTGGACCGCGGCCTGGAATGGTTGAACAGCGACCAGGGCCTCAATGAAACCCAGGACCAGCGCTCGGCCCTGCTGTCATAAGGCGGAAGTGCCAGCTTTGGCCAGGAAAGAGGACAACTCCCTGCCCTGGATACCGGCTAACTTCCTGGCTTTGCCACCACATCAAAGCGACCTCTCCACCGCGGGGGCAGCCCTGATACCTGTGCCGTGCGATAGCACCACTTCCGTTCGAAGCGGCGCCCGCCTTGGCCCTGCGGCCATTCTTGAAGCCTCCTATGCACTGGAGGACTACGACTGGGAGCTGGATCAGGATGTATCCCGCGTCGGGATTTATACCTCTCCAGCCCTGGAACCTCATACCGGCGACCCCGCACAGATGGTCGAGAGGGTACGCCTGGCCGTTAGACAGTACCTTTCGCCCAGCCGCCTGGTGGGAGTGATCGGAGGCGACCACTCCGTATGCATAGGGTCGGCCCTGGCCCACCTGGAACACTACCCACAGATGTGTGTGTTATACCTGGACGCCCACGCAGACTTGAAGGACGAGTACCTGGGTACGTCCTGGGGGCACTCCTCCGGTGCCCGCCGGATTCACGAACGCTGCCCAGTTACCCTGGCGGGGGTTCGCGTTATGGCGCCAGATGAGCGCGATTATTTGAGGGTACGTTCCATGCCCATTTTCGGCTGGCCACCTCCCGCTGGCGAATCGTCGGAGCGATTCGCGGAGCGAGTCGCAGACACACTGAACCACCAGGTGTACATAAGCCTGGACCTGGACGTACTGGACCCGTCCCTGATGTCAGCTGTGGGAACCCCTGAGCCGGGCGGCATGTTCTGGAACGACATAATAGCCATCCTGGCTCGTGTTGCGGCGGGTCATCAGATAGTAGGATTCGATGTGAACGAGCTGGCTCCCCGGGAAGGCCCGCCCGCTTGTTCCTACACTGCTGCCAAGCTCATCTACAAGATTATTGGCTTGACGGCAGCGTCTGGCCACTCACCTATTTCTGCCAGACTGCCCTAAGAACTTCTGAGCAAGTCCCCGCCCTTCGATCAGTGAAGGTCAAATCCTGTCCTGATCCCCAAGAGATCGGGGAGGGCGGAAGTGGAATTGCCAATCAAATTCGGTGCAGCCCGCCGTATGGGTGTCCAGCTAACCTCTCATCGAGAATACCGACACCTCCACCTTGCCAATCCGCGTTACCCATCTCCACCATTAGACCATAAGAAGGGTCAAATCCCGCAATCTTAGGAGCAGTGCTATGTGTCCGGCCAGGCCGACGTAGGGAGGATGCCTTCGGCCGTAGCCATCAGATAATGGCCCAAATGAGAAGAAATGAGACGGTTTAAAAATTTTCTTCTCCCCGCACCTTCACGCAACTTCGTGACTGAAACGAAGAGTAAGGACAATTGAAGGAATACGCGATAGCCCTTCTTCGAAGGCGAATCTATGGCTAATTCGATACTCGTATGTTTATATGAGAGAACCGTACAGCCGACCGGTATGCGAAAGGAGGGCTTCTTCGGCCTCTTAATTAACAGTCCACCGTGAATGCGACTCCCCTCCAAGGAGAGTTCCCAGAACAATATGGACGCATCAATTCGCTTGGGAAAAATTTTTGGCATCCCACTGGGCATAAACTACAGTTGGCTGATAGTTTTCGTCCTGGTAATCTTCCTCATGTCCTCCAATTTCCAGGATATGTACCCCCGGTGGAGCGATGAATCACGTTGGGCCGTGGCGGTGCTGACCGCCGTGCTCTTCTTTGTATCCGTGCTACTGCACGAGTTATCCCACAGCCTGGTTGCCCTGGCCTGGGGCATTCCGGTAAAGGGAATCACCCTTTTCATCTTTGGCGGAGTTTCCCAGTTGGCACACGATGCCCAGCGGCCCCTGACCGAATTCCAGGTGTCAGTGGTTGGCCCGGTAACCAGCCTGGCCCTTGCATTGTTGCTTTGGGTAGCATGGGAACTGGTCGGGGGCTACAGCTCACATTTGAACGCGGTACTGTTCACTCTGTTTGCCATCAATCTCTCCCTCGGCATATTCAACATGCTGCCAGGCTTTCCCCTGGACGGCGGGCGAGTGCTCCGTGCCGGCATCTGGGGAGCGACGGGCAATTATTGGCTGGCCACCCGCCTGGCTCTGCACGCTGGGCAGGGCATCGGCATCATCATGGTAGCAGGGGGAATCTTTTGGGCCCTGACCGGAAGTTTCCAGGCCATATGGCTGGCCCTGGTAGGAGGCTTTCTACTGTACGTTGCGACCGTCAACTACCGCCAGGAATCGGTCCGGCAGTCCCTCCGGTCATACCAAGTGCAAGACGCCTTGTGCGGCGTTTGGCATCCCCTTCCCGGCCACCTTCCGGCTCTGTCCCACGAAGCTCTGATGGCCCTATTCGTGACCGGATACACTGGTCTGCTGGTCGACGGACCTCCCTACGGAATAGTAACGGGAAGGCAGCTTACCCATGTCAATCAGCGAAGTCTGCAGACCGCTACCCTGGCCGAGATTATGACGCCCTTGTCAGCCTTCCCTACCATTGATGCTGAAGCCCCTATTTTCGACGCCGTGGAACTTATGGACGAAACCGGCGATCAGCTGATTGCCCTGGTAAAAGACGGTAGGCCCATTGGGTTGCTAAACCGAGTTGAGCTTCTGGAATTGATAAGGAAGAGTCGACGAAGGCGGTGATGCGGCAATGCCTGTCATCAACTGCAGGGAGCGTAACGTGGCAATGCCCTCCAACAAGCTCGAAGTCAAACCGGCACATTAGCCTTATTCCGAAGCTCCCTGTGCTAAAATGTTGGGCAGGCCAAATTCGAGGTTGCTATGTCTTCTCCGGGCTTGATCTATCTGGACCACGCCGGTACCACGCCAACCGACCCTAGCGTGCTAGAGGCCATGCTTCCCTATTTCACCCATTTGTATGGCAACCCCTCCAGTGTTCATACAGCAGGGCAGGAAGCACGCCACGCATTGGACATCTCTCGCGAACGAGTGGCCAGGGTATTGGGTTGCCGTACCAGCGAAGTGGTTTTCACCAGCGGAGGCACGGAATCGGATAACGCATCCATTATCGGCGCGGCAACCGCCTTGCGCGAGACTGGAAACCACATCATCACCTCCAGCGTAGAACACCATGCCGTGCTGCACACCTGCCAGTATCTGGAAAACCTGGGATATGAGGTAACCTATCTGCCCGTGGACCAGTTCGGGGCAGTCAGCCCAGAACAGGTGTACAATGCCACAGGCTCTCGAACTACCGTAGTTTCTCTGATGTACGCCAACAATGAGATTGGCACCATCAACCCAATAGCCGAGATTTCCAAGGCGGTGCAACGGCGCGCCCGAGAGCTGGACCGGACCATCGTGATGCATACGGACGCCGTGCAGGCCGCGGGATTCCTCGACTTGAACGTCCGCGAACTGGGCGTGGATATGATGAGCCTGTCTGGGCACAAATTCTACGGCCCCAAGGGAACGGGTGTCCTGTTCGTGCGAAGAGGAACTCCTTTCTTGCCCCTTTTGTTGGGAGGTGGCCAGGAACGGGAAAGAAGGTCCGGCACCGAGAATATTGCGGGCATTGTGGGGCTGGCGACGGCCCTTGAATTGGCCCACGCGGGACGAGAAGCGGCCAGCGAGCGCTGCGCCTCCTTGCGTGACAATATTATTGCAAAAGTTGAAGCAACGATTCCGAACGCCGGCCTGAACGGCCACCGGATGGAACGGCTTCCCAATAACATAAACTTTTCCTTCGAAGGAGTGGAGGGAGAATCCATACTGCTTGGGCTGGACATGGCTGGCATAGCTGCTTCCAGCGGAAGCGCGTGCAGTTCTGGGTCTCTGGAACCCTCCCACGTGCTCCTGGCGCTTGGACAGACTGCGGAACAGGCCCGAAGCAGCCTGCGAATTACATTGGGCAAAGATAATACAGAAGAAGAAGTGAGCTATCTGCTGGAGGTTCTACAGGACCTGGTCGCAAGCCTGCGGGAGCTTCCCACGTTGACCACTACGGGTTCCTAGAGAGGATATGAAAAGGTTTTCCAAACTTATCACAAGATTGTTCATTCCGTTGCTGTTGGCCTCCCTGGGCCTCCCACTGCTGGCGATGGTAGGCTGCGGGGATGTTTCGCCTGCCTTGGGCAAATATTACACTGGTCGCACGCTGCACCTGAGTGTGGTGGCGATGGAAAGGGAACCGGAGTTGATCTACACCCTTCCGCGATCGGGCGAGGCACCCACTTATTACCGGATCGCTCCCGAGGAAGAAGATCAAGAGCTTCTGATGCTCCGGATAAAGGTGGAGAACCACAAGGCCACCAGCGCCATCGTGAATATTGACCAGAGCGCCGCCGAGGTGCGCGACTTTTTCCACGACAAGTACTTTCCCATCGACGTGAAAGAGCGTCCCGAGGCAATCGACGCGCCGGAAAACATCTCGGGCCAAAGAGTTGCTCGATGCCCTTTCCAGCATCCAGCTGACCTGTGCTTCTTGTGGAACGCCACCTACGCCGATGGTTCGACCCAAGCCTTCGAGTTGCTGCAAGGTTTCGGGGTGGATGGCTGGATGATTTTTGAAGTTCCAAAGGACGCGGAAATTCGAGAGTTACGCTGGCGGGCCGGCGATGGCCTGACAATCGAGTTCTAGAGCTTTCTCCTGCTTCCCAATCTTGAGCTGCCCCGTCCGGATAAACGCCGCGAGGCGCTGTTCTTTGTTGAGAGGCGTATATGGCTGAGCGAAGCCTGCTATTGAAGGTGGATGGAAGCAGTGGACCGCCCTGGCCTCGCAGGCTGTTTCACGCAGCGGTAGGGACTGCAATTCCCGTAACTGCCTACTTCCTTCCCGACCTGTTGCCTATCATCCTTATCGGCATTCTTGCGGCGGCAAGCCTCGCGTTGGACCTGGTTCGCTTCCGGGTTCCCTGGCTTAACCGGCAGTTTCTTTACTGGCTAAGCCTGCTGGTCAAGAAGGAGGAAGAGGCTCACATCACCGGAGCAACCTATCTGTTAATCGCGGCCTTCGTTTCCTTCCTTGTATTTGATAAGGAGATTGCGGTTGCAGTGCTGCTCTTCCTCTCCCTGGGGGACCCTGCCGCCGCCTTGATTGGCCGGCCTGTACCTGGGCCCAGGATTATGGGTAAGTCCCCAATAGGTACTATGGCGTTCGTTGGCGTTTCCCTCCTGGTGATAGCCGTCCTGGCAACCACCGGGGTGCTGGAGTTCCAGTGGGTGCTGGTGGTTGCAGCTGTCGTAGCCGGGCTGGTCGAACTTGCCCCTCTGCCTCTGGATGACAACCTGACGGTTCCGCTTATCTCCGGGGCCTGCGCCCAATATTTGCCGCTGTTGCTACAGTTACAGTCAGTGCCTTAGATGGGACAGAAGACAAAAGAAGGTCGCCCTGTTCGAGGGCGACCCTTGCATATCGAGATTACCAGTGTGAGCTATAGAGCGCCATCGAACTCCACTACTTCCGCTCGCTCGCGTTGAAAGCGCAGGTATGCATCTTTCTTCATAGCGGGACGGTGCGAGCTTATCACTTCCCTTGCCTTTTTGGCTTCCTCTGACATGAGGTCAATTACAACCATGGCCATGATCTTGGCGGGATTAATGACGGCGGCATCGTAATCCGTAATCAGATATTCCTTGCTGTGGCCAGAACCAACCGCGCCAGCGGCATAGGGGTGACAGACAGGTATCAGGTGGCTCAAGTCTCCCATGTCCGTGGACCCGCCCCGGTTACGGCGACCGGGAATCACCAGGGTGCGGGGCTCGCCGAGCAAGGACGCGGCATTCTGGCGGAACAACTCCTGCATGTGGGTGTCGTGTTTCATAGGCAAATAGCCAGGAATATTGGTTATCTTCACCTGAGCTCCTACCGCCAGCGCGCCTGCCTTGAAGCACCGGTCTACAATGGCTGAATTCTTGACCACTGCCTTGGGCGTTGCAGAACGGACCCTCCATTCCAGGCGAACGTCAGCAGGTACGGCGTTTACCGCCTCCCCACCCTTGGTCATTATCCCGTGCACCCGCACAGTGTCTTCTCCCCGAAACACCTCCCGGTTGCTGTGAATGGCCTGGAGAGCAAAGGACGCGGCGTTGAGAGCATTAACACCCATGTGCGGGGCGCTGCCAGCGTGGGCGCCCCGCCCCAGGAACTGCACATACTTAACTACGTGACCGTTGCTCGTTCCACCGACCGCAAACTTATGCTCACCCATATCGCTCGCGGTATGGCACATCATGGCCATATCCACGTCGTCGAATTCGCCGAGGCGGATGAGTTCCTGTTTGCCGCCCATAAACTCGAGCTTTCCTTCCTCCCGAAGCTGCAGCCGTCTGGCTACTTCAATGAACTCCTCAGCAGGCACCGCGAAGGGAACCAGTTCTCCGGAAAGTTCGGAAAGCACATCGGGCTGGGTCAGGCCTCGGATGGCGCCAAGCATCATTCCTATCTGGCAATGGTGGCCACAGGCATGGGCGGCGCCGGTTTCCCCGTCGGCATGGGGATGTTCGTTAACTATTAGCGAGTCCAACTCTCCAATAACCGCTACTCTGGGCCCCGAACCTCCACCGGCGGAAACGTGGCCTTTTACTCCCGTCATGGCCAAGCCACGCCGGTAACCGATACCCATCTCGTCAAACTTATCAGCGACAAGCTGGGAAGTCTTGTATTCACTGAAGCCGGGCTCCGGATTGTTCAGAATTTGGCGGGAAACTCCGATAAGCTCGTCCCGATGCCGGTCAATGGCGGCGCAAGCGCGTTTCTTCAGTTCTTCTCTAGTTGACATTGTTTTCCGCCTCGAAAGTCTGTTCACTGGCCAGAGACCGCATAAACTTAAGATATTCGGGCCGAGTCATTTCAGGGCGATGCTCCGCCACCACCTTGTTCCCGGACCTGGCCCCGTCGGCCAGCAGATCTACGACGGTAGCGGCCATGGCCTTAGCCGCCGTAATCACCGCCAACTGGTAGTCCTGAACTACGTAATCTGCTCCGTGCCCCAGCCCGGTGGCGCCACCAACGTAGGGGTGAATAGCGGGCATTATCTGGCTAATGTCTCCCATGTCGGTGGAGCCGGTGCGATGGGCTACGTGCCCCACACCCTCCGCGCCTACCAATTGGGCCGCAACGGGGCCGAAAATCTCGTTCATCTGGCTGTTCTGTGCCAGGGGCATATAACCCGGGATGGTCTGAATTCTCACGCCGGCCCCTACCGCCAGAGCGCCGGCTCTCAGGGCGCGGTCCACCTTCTTGTTGGCATCCAAAATGGCATCCAGAGTTTTCCCCCGTACGAAGGTTTCCATTCGAACCTCGGCGGGAACGGCGCTGACGGCCTCACCACCCTTAGTGATGATGGGATGGACCCGTATCGTGTCGGCATCGCGGAAGGTTTCGCGGTTATAGTGGATGGCGGAGAGGGCCAATGTTGCAGCGTTAAGGGCATTAATGCCCAAGTGCGGAGACCCGCCAGCGTGGGAACCCCTCCCAAGGAACTGGATTTTCTTGGCCACAGTACCGTTGTTGGTGCCGCTGATGCACAGTTTGCCTTCCTCAACGGTGCTGGTAGTATGGACCATCATAGCCAGGTCTACGTCGTCGAATTCACCCAGCTTGATTAGTTCGGGTTTGCCGCCCAGAAACTCAATCTTGCCTTCCCGGCGCAGGGAGTCTCTGTATTCAATTTCAATGTATTCTTCGGCCGGCACCGCAATCAGGGAAATGCGGCCACTCAATTCAGAAAGAACGGTGGGCTGATTCAACCCTATCGCCGCGCCCAGCAGCATGCCAATCTGGCAATGGTGGCCACAAGCATGCGCTGCTCCGGTGGTGGAGTCGGCATAGGGATGTTCGTTGACAATCAGGGAATCCAGCTCACCCAGCAGCGCAAAGGTAGGCCCTGGACTGCCGCCCAGAAGGTCGGCACGCACACCGGTCAAGCCCAACCCGCTTCGGAAAGGAATACCCATTCCCGCCAGGGTGTTACAGACCAGCTGGGAGGTTTTCACCTCTCTGAACCCGGGCTCAGGGTTCTTCAGTATGGTCTGGGCCAGGTTTACCAACTCATCGGCGCGGGCGTCGATGGCATCAAATACCTGGACCTTGAGTTCTTCCTTGGACGGCAAGGAACCACCTCCCATTTTCACCATCTGAAGGCAATGTGAACCGATTTTAGCAGAGAGAGGATAAAATAGACATAGTACCAAAATTCAGGTGGAGAGCAGCCATGAGGATAGTTATCGCCCCCCAAAGCTTCAAATCCAGCGTTTCCGCCCTGACAGCAGCACAGGCCATCGAACGAGGCGTGAAGAAGGCCCTGCCGGACTGTGAGACCTTCCTGGTACCCGTGGCAGACGGAGGGGACGGTACTCTTGAAGTGCTGGTCAACAGCACCGGCGGGCAGATTTTCCGCACAATCGTTACTGGCCCGCTCGGCCATGCCGTGGAAGCAAATTGGGGTGTGATGGGAGACGGTCAAACAGCAGTCATTGAAATGGCCCGTGCCTCGGGCCTGGCAATCGTGCCACACCGGCGCCGCAACCCCAGAACAACTACAACCTACGGAACAGGCGAACTAATCAGGCATGCCCTGGACCGCGGCTTTGACCGGATTGTTGTAGGGATGGGAGGGAGCGCTACCAACGATGCCGGAATGGGGATGGCCTCCGCGCTGGGGGCCAAGTTTCTGGACGGGAGAGGCAATACTCTGCCCAAAGGGGGCGCTGCCCTGGCTCAGTTGGAGCGTATTGACATAAACGGGCTCGATTCCCGGCTGGGTGAAGTGAGCATTATTGGAGCCACAGATGTTACCAACCCATTGTGCGGGCCCACGGGGGCATCCGCAATATACGGGCCCCAAAAGGGCGCGACACCGGAAATGGTAACTCAACTGGACAGTGCGCTAGCCAACTTTGCCAGGGTAGCCAACAGGGACCTGGGGATAGACTTTCTAAACGAGGAGCATCCCGGGTCCGGCGCTGCCGGCGGTCTGGGCGCCGGCCTTATGGCCTTTACCAACTGCAGGTTGCAGTCCGGTATAGACCTGGTGTGTGAAGTGTTGAACTTCGAAGAGCACATCAAGGGGGCTGACCTGGTGCTTACCGGGGAAGGGAGGGCGGATCTGTCTTCGATCTATGACAAAGCGCCCGTTGGTGTGGCCAGGAAGGCGGCTCCCCACGGAGTTCCTACAATGATATTGGCCGGGAGCCTGGGCGACGGCTACCAGGAGTTGTACCAGCACGGCATCGCAGGCGTAGTTTGCATTGCCGACAGGCCCATGAGCTTCGAAAGGAGCCTGTCCCGAACCGAAGAGTTACTGGAAGATACTGCAGATCGAACTGTGCGTTTGCTGCTGTTTAGCGGCGGACCCAGATAACGTCGCTAGGTAAGGCGCTCCTTAACGAAGTCGACTACGGTGCTACCGAGGAACAGGGCCCGCTCTGCGTCGGCATCTTCGAAGGCTTCCGAGCAGATGCCACCAGGGAGAAAACCGGGGTAGCGGGTAATTTCATAGTATTTGTCCAGCTGCCTTGCTTCGCTTTTGACGGTATCAAAGAACATCTCGAAGATTTTCGCATCCTCGCAGAGATCTATCAGCGAGTGTCCCCAGACGTCTTCGGCGCCGCGGTGGTACAGGTAAGCTTTGACAGCCTTCTCCGCAGCTTGCTGGCACAGAAAACAGGCAAGATTGTAGCGCAGTCCTTCCCGGTTATATTGGGCATCCAGCAGGTCCTGCTCTGCCTGTCGGAGCCACCTTGATCCTTCGGCCAGATTATTGGGCACTGTAAATCACCCTTCCATGCTTGATTGCCGTTGCCAGCGCCGGCAGCGAGTCCTGGAGTTCTTCAAATTCCTGCGGCGTATAAACCTGGCAGTCCACCGCCACCATGCTACTCAAATGGTATGAGAAGAAGTCGGCCCGACGCCCAAACGCACCGTCAGTATCGTGCACTACAACCAGGTCAATGCGGCTGTCGGGTGAAATATCTCCCGTTACCATATCTCCCGTTAGGTACACCTTCTCCACGCCCAGTTGCGGCAGCAAGCTCATAATGTTTTCCATTTCCTTTTCCAACATCTCTCTGCGGAATTGGGTAAAGCCAATCCTTACGGGCATTCGTGCCTCCGAAACCGGTTCAATATCTGCAACCGCTATGCCAACAACACCAAGTGGACTTCGCGTGGTCCGTGCACACCAACCACGAGCTTCATTTCAATGTCTGCAGTGCGGCTAGGACCGGTAATGAAGTTGAGGTAACTTCCCATGTCACCGCCCTTATGCAAATATTCCAGCCGCCGGAACAGGAAAACGTCGTCGATACTCTCTACCAGATCCTTCGCACGGACGATGGCCAAGTGTACTGGAGGCACCAGGGAAACCAGCCTGCTCAGGCCTTTCCTGGGAAGCACAACGACTGAGCCGGTCTCCGCCACAGCATAGTCGGCGCCGGTAATACCCAACCCCGACTCAATAATCTGTTGCCTGACGCGGAGATCGCTAGTCGACTCGTCGTGGGCCGCAACGAACAACTCGATGCCGGTGTTCTGTAGAGCAGAGTCGACAGCCAGTTCTGCAAAAACTGGTTGGTCAGCCCTGGCAGCCTTGGAAATCCCCAACCTGCCGGCCAGATCAGCCATGTAGCCGATGGATTCTTCGACGCTTGAGGTCCTGAAAACGTTCCAGTTTCGAACTCTGGCCGTCTCCTCGAATCGGTCCACCAGTTCGCCACGGATTGTCTCCAACCGTTCCGTGGCAGCCTTTGCCCTCACCTCCAAATCAGCAAAATTTTCCGTCAACGGAAGGTGGACAGGCGCCGTTTCCAGGGGTTGATCACGCCCGAGACTTCTGCGCACATGGCCAAGAAAGTCATCCTTGGGTACCCCAAGGGATATTGCATTTTGTTTTTCGACCATGGACTAGCCTATTCTCGTATTTCAGCTTCAGATTCCAAACCTTGAGCCCAGATTTCTCTGAAGGTCTGGCGGGGCATGGCAGGCAGATCACGTCCTCCCGTCCACCTAGAAACCAGTGGAAGGGGTACTCTTTTGCTCACTTTTCCGCCCGAAACAAAGGGTTTTTGAGCCAGTCTCCCCACCTTGGCGGCAGCGGAGAGAGCGGCCGGGTTGCTCATCAACCAGGAATAGGCCTGGGCCGCTTGTCTTTCCCCCGTTGTCGTCGCGTTTTCGGTCTCCAGGGGACTCTCAGCCAGCCGGTGGCGCAGGTGAAGCAGCATCCGTGGAATGTTGATCCTGATAGGACAAACTTCCCTGCAGGCGCCACACAGGCTGGAGGCGTGAGGAAGGTCTTTTGCTTCCTTTAGCCCCACCAGTGTTGGGGAAACAATTGCGCCTATAGGACCCGGATAGACCCAGCCATATGCATGGCCGCCGATCTTTCCGTAAACGGGGCAGATGTTCAGGCAGGCGCCGCACCGGATGCAATACAAGGCTTCCCGAAGCTCCGGGTCTGCCAGCAACCGAGACCGTCCGTTGTCCACCAGGACAAGGTGGAACTCCTCGGGGCCATCCTCATCATCGTTACGCCTGGGGCCGGTTACCATACTAACGTAGCTGGTCAACCGCTGGCCGGTGGCTGAGCGAGGAAGCAGCCGAAGAAAGACGGCCAGGTCCTGCAGGGACGGTATGACCTTCTCCATTCCGGTAATACCGATGTGGATGCGGGGCGCAGAGGTGCACAGCCTCCCGTTTCCCTCGTTGGTAATAATCACCAGCGTTCCCGTTTCAGCCACCAAGAAATTTGCGCCACTAATGCCCAGGTCTGCGCTCAGGAATTTTTCGCGTAGTACTTGTCTCGCAACCCTAGCCATTTCCTCAATATCGTCGGTCAGGGGAACACCGAGCTTCTGATGGAAGAGTTCGGACACCTGCTCTTTGGTCTTGTGAAGGGCAGGAGCCACGAGATGAGAGGGAGTTTCCCCGGCCAATTGAATGATGTACTCGCCCAGGTCGGTCTCGTAGACTTCAACCCCGTTGGCATCCAGAGTATGGTTCAGGTCCAGTTCCTCGGAAACCATGGACTTGCTCTTGGTGGCAATCTTGACGCTGCGGGAGCGGGCAATTTCCGCCACTATGGCATTGGCCTGGGCAGCATCCCGGGCAAAGTGAACATGCCCTCCGGCCGCAGTTACCCGGTCGTGTAGCATTTCAAGATAGTAGTCCAGGTTTTCCAGCGCGTGAATCTTGGTACGCCTGGCCACTTCCCGCCACTCTTCCCAAGTTTCCCAGCTGACCTCTTCAATTGCCTCCAGCCTGGCCTCATTGAAACCGCCACCCACCTGGCGCAGGGCACGCCTTAGACTGGCATCCCGCATGGCGGCATCTGAAGCCGAAACAAAATCGCGGGTTTTGACTTCAGCCAAGGGACTGACCTCCTTCGTCGGGGAGGCCTTCCAGGACCTCGGCGATGTGCCGAATTTCGACCTGGTGCCCTTGACGACTCAGACCTCCACCAATGTGCATCAGGCAGCTCATGTCGCACGAGACAAGAAAGTTCGCGCCGGTCGAAAGCACGTTGCTGACTTTGTCATCCATCATACCCTGCGAAATGTGGGGATACTTGACGGAAAACGTACCCCCAAACCCGCAACAGTTGTCAGGCTGGGGCAATGGTGCAACCTCAAGGCCCTCGACCTGTTCCAGCAAGCTGAGAGGCTCCTGTTGAACCTCCATTTCTCGAAGCAAGTGGCACCCGGAGTGAAAGGTGGCCTTGGCAGGAAAACGGGAGCCTACGTCCTCTACATCAAGCACTTTGACCAGGAATTCGGAAAACTCGTAGACCTTATCCGCCAGCTCGGCGGCCCTCTCTTGAAGCCCGGATTCTCCCGCAAAGAGTTCAAGATAGAAGACTTTGAGCATTGCGGCACAGGAACCCGACGGGACCACTACGTAGTCGCTCAGTGAAAAGCTATCGAGTACCCTGGTAGCCAATTGCCGTGCCTTCTGGGTGAAGCCGGAATTGTATAGAGGTTGGCCACAGCAAGTCTGATCTTCGGGAAAATCCACCACAACACCGTGTCTGCGCAGCACTCTCACGGCGCTCACCCCCACCTGAGGGTAAAGCTGGTCAACAATGCAGGTTACAAACAAAGATGCGTGGACTTCGTCGCGTTGGGTCAATGCAATCCTCGAATATTACAGGGAACTCTCAGTTCTTTAGGGGACGGTTCCTGGGTCAGGCCGGCGTTCTTCAGAGAACGCACGGGTAGAGTAACAGACCAGATAACCCCGGACAAGCAAGGCGGCCAGTGGGGGAAAGACCTTCCGTCCAATCCTGTGTCGGACCGACATGGCAACTGTCAAAAAATAAAGCCCGACCAACGATTGACCGGGCTTGACAATTGACAAAGACCTGCGAGGAAAGGTGGCGGGAGTGCGAGGGAGTCGAACCCACCTACCCCGCTCTTCACGAGGCACAACGGATTTGAAGTCCGCAAGAGCCACCGGGCCCCTTCCACTCCCCTGATACCCTTCCCTATTGGGAGAGGAGGAGGTCGCTAACTTTCCAATACGGAATCAATCTTCCGTTTCAATGCGCCCTTGGGAACGGCGCCTACTACCTGATCGACTGGTTGTCCGTCCTTGAAGAATATCAGCGCCGGAATACTGCGGACGCCGTACTTCATTGCAATGTTTGGGTTGTTGTCCACGTCCAGCTTGGCCACATTGAGCCTTCCGTCATACTCCAGGGCCAGGTCGTGGACTGCAGGAGCAATCATCTTGCAAGGGCCACACCATTCGGCCCAAAAATCTACCAATACGGGTATTTCAGACCCCTCAACTTGATCCACCCAGGTGTTTTCGTTAACGTCCAAAGGTTCCGGCATTCGTTCCTCCGGGGAAATCTTGGTTCCCCAATTAGTTGCTGCAATCCTTCCACTTGCCCCGACAAAGAATGCGCCATCAAGGCTTCACGGATGGATTTCTTCCAGTTTAGCTTTTGCCGTCCATTCAGGTCAACCTGAATCAGCCCGCCTGTAATCAGGCTCTCCAGCTGAGGGTACGCTTGTCAAGAAGGGTTGCGGGACTCCCTTACGACATCTTTCTTCTTGGATAAAGGCGGCACCTTGGTTTATAGTGTGAACAGGTGATCAGTTGGTTCAGCAGAAACTCAGCATAGGCCAGGAAATCCAGGTAGACCTGTTGTCTTGGGGTCGGCTGGGCGAAGCTATGGCCTGCCACGAGGGGCAGGACGTTTTCGTTCTTGGAGGAATCCCCGGCGAGAGTGTGGTAGCGGAAGTGGTGAGGATCAGGCGTAAGTACGTGGCAGCCCGGGTAGTCAAAGTTCTGTCCCCTTCACCAGACCGGGTGGATCCGCCTTGCCGGTATTACGGTGAGTGCACCGGATGCCAGTGGCAACACCTGGAATACCAGGCACAACTGAAGAATAAACGCCACAAAGTGGTAGACGCTCTCCAGCGCGTGGGAGGCCTAAACGGTACAAGGGTCCTGGATACCCTGCCTTCTCCCTCCCAGTATGGTTACCGCAACCACGCCAGGTTTACGGTGGGCAGGGCCGGCGATCTGGGTTTCGTAAACCGGGAAACCCGCCGCTTTGTTCGCATTGAACGATGTATGCTAATGCACGATGGGATCAACCGCATACTGGTTGACCTGCAGGACGGATGCGGAGAGACTACCCAACTTGCGGTGCGCGCAGGCCGGGATACAGGGGACTTTCTGGTTCAGCCCCTTCTGAAAGACCCGAGTGTTGTCATCCCCACCGGACAAAAGCACTACCTTGAATCTGTAGATGACCGGCAGTTCCGCGTGGCATCTCCGTCGTTTTTTCAAGTCAATATCGACCAGACTTCCCAATTGATCGTAGTAGTTCGAGGGGCGGTAAACCTGTCAGGAACAGAAGTCTTGCTGGACGCCTACACCGGCGTAGGGACCTTCGCGGTGCTCTTGGCCCCCTTTGTCAAGCGGGTGTACGCCATCGAGGAATCATCGGCGGCCGTGGAAGACGCTAAAGAAAATGCAGCGGGGCTCGAGAACGTGGAGTTCCTGCTGGGGAAAACCGAGGATATCCTGGTAGACCTTCCCCTGCCTCCGGACGTTGTCATCCTTGATCCCCCTAGGGCGGGATGCCAGCCATCGGCCCTGGATCAGCTACTATCTCTGCGGTCGCCCCGCCTGGTTTACGTTTCTTGCGACCCGGAAACCCTGGCCAGGGACTTGAAAGTTCTGTGTGAAAAGCATTACCAGGTAGACCAAATACAACCGCTGGATATGTTTCCCCAGACCCACCACGTGGAATGTGTAGCCGTGCTGAACCTGAAACCAACACCAGGGCCCCTGGTACTCGCTTCTGGCTCACCCCGTCGTCGGGAGTTGCTGACTGAACTGGGCCTCGACTTCGTAGTGCAGCCTTCCAACGCCCCCGAAGAACCGCTGGATGGCGAGACCGCCGAAGACATGGTACGTCGGTTATCCCGGGACAAGGCTTTGACGGTTGCAGTGGGCTTGACCGATGGGTTTGTCATCGGGGCCGACAGCACGGTAGTGCTGGAAGGACGATCCATTGGCAAGCCCGATGACGAAGATGATGCCCGGCGAATGCTGCGGGAATTGAGGGGAACCGAGCACCAGGTCATCACAGGTCTGACCGTGGTGAACGTTTCGACTGGCCAACGCTTGACGGACCACATGACCGCCGAGATCGTAATGCGCAATTTTACGGATGAAGAAATGGAAGCTTCGATCGCGTCTGGCACGCCAATGGACAAGGCCGGGGCCTATGCGGTGCAAGACACAGTTTTTCGACCGGCAACGCTTCAGGGAGGGTGCTACACCAATGTGGTGGGCCTGCCCCTTTGCCGGATGCTGGAAATGTTGCAGGAGTTGGGGTACGAGCCCCAAGCCGATCTTTTCACGCCGGTAGGTAGCCAGTGTTTGGGGTTCTGCCCATTCAGAGACCACAGCGAGGTTGCAGGATGAGCCTCTTTGGCGTGGGGATGCTGGAACTGACTGTAATCTTCCTCATCGCATTTCTGGTGATGGGGCCGGCTAAGGCCATAGAAATGGCCAAGACTGCGGGCAAGTTGATAGCGGATGTCAAGCGCAGTGTCAACGAACTGACTGCAGCCATTGATTTGAATGAGCAGCGGCGACCGGCGTCTCCACCATCCAACGAACCTACATCCTCGTCCCCCGCTCCACCCCCCACCGGAGCAGTCCCAACAAACGGAACCGGAGAAGGAAATGAGCAGCAGTCGTGAACTGACGCTCATTGAACACCTCAGCGAACTACGGCGTCGAATCTTCATTTGTGTAATCGCCCTCATAATCGGCGCGATGGTGGCGTTCTTGTTCTGGACGGACGTTGTGGAATTGCTGAAGCGTCCGGCTCAGGAGGTCAACGAAGGTCAGGGCGTTAATCTCATAGCCACCCAGGTCACCGAGTTGCTCTCCACCAGCGTGAAGGTGTCCCTGGTCGGCGGATTTGTACTGGCATTGCCTGTGATTCTTTACCAGGTAATGCGGTTCGTGGCGCCGGGTTTGACAGTATCCGAACGCCGGTACCTATTACTCTTTATGCCAGGCGCCCTGCTGGCCTTCTGCTGCGGACTGGCATTCGCTTACTTCGTGCTTACGCCACGCGCCCTGCCGTTCCTGTTAACCTTCGGAGGCGGCGCAGCCGATCCCTTGATCAGGATAAGCAACTATGTGGACGTAATGCTGCGCCTGCACTTCTGGATGGGGCTGTCCTTCGAAACGCCTGTGATCATGTACCTGCTGGGGCAATTGGGCATTGTCAGCGCGAGGATGTTCTCAAGGTTCAGAAAATACTGGGTCGTAATTGCTTTCATCCTGGGCGCCATCATCACGCCAACCTTTGATCCCCTTAATCAGACCCTGGTGGCAGCCCCGCTGCTGGCCCTGTACGAAGTAGGCATATTGCTGGCCTGGCTGGCAGGGCGGACTCGACAGCGTGCCCGGAAGGAAATGACATCCCTGCCGGAAGGGCAATGAAAAAGGACGGCTTGGCGCCGTCCTAAAAATAGCCGGTCCATCATTGAAGGACTTACTTCTTGCCTTCCTCGGAATCTGGAGTTTCGCTATTAACGGTTGTAGGCTTCGGCTCTTCCTCACCTGTCACGGAACTCTTGAAACTCCTGATTCCTTTGCCCAGCGAGGAACCAATCTCGGGCAACCGTTTTGCGCCGAAAATCAGCAACACGATCAACAGAATAATTAAAATCTGGGGCAATCCGATAGGCCCGAATCCCATTTCTCCCCCTGAAAGCTGAATTACTCTGGCTATCGTAACACGTCCGAAAGTTATTTTACAGTTGAAAGCCCGATTGTAAGATGCCTGATATCGGTAACCAGGGGGCGAAATCTTGTTAGACAGATGCACGCTGGGTATAATCGGGCCACTCTTTTACCTGCGCAGGTGGTGATGGACGGGGAATACGATCTGGTGGTAATCGGCGCGGGCCCTGGCGGCTATGTAGCCGCTATCAGGGCTGCCCAACTGGGCTTAAAGTGCGCAATAGTGGAGAGGGAGGAACTGGGCGGAGTCTGCCTAAATTGGGGTTGTATCCCCAGCAAAGCCCTTCTCAGAAATGCGGAGGTGATCTCCATTTTCAAGCGGGCTGAAGAGTTTGGGCTCAAGTTCGACAATTTCTCCGCAGATTACTCTGTGGCCATTGAACGCAGCCGAAAAGTGGTGGACCGGAATGTACGAGGCGTTTCTTACCTCCTCCGTAAGAACGAGGTAGACCATATTCGAGGGGAGGCCACCCTGCGCGGAAATGGTGTCGTGGAAGTCTCTCCCGAAGGCCAGCGGCTCCAGGCGAAGAACATAATTGTTGCCACCGGAGCCAGGCCCCGTTCCATACCTGCCCTGCCGATTGACGGGGATAAAGTAATTACCAGCAAAGAGGCCATTGTACTGGGCAACCTGCCGGAGTCCATCGTCATAGTAGGCGGTGGCGCAATCGGTCTTGAGTTCGCTTACCTGTACCGGATGTACGGCGTAGAAGTCACCATTGTGGAATTGTTGCCCCGTCTGGCTCCCAATGAGGACCAGGAGATCAGCCGGCAGGTGGAGAGATCCTTTGGAAGACATGGAGTTAACATAATTACCTCGACGGGCGTTACCGGAGTGGCCGACGACGGTGGCGCTCTTCAAGTCACCGTATCCAAAGAAGGGAACGAGCAGGTAATAGCCTGCAACAAGGTCTTGGTAGCTATTGGAGTTCGGCCCAACAGCGAGGGCCTGGGTCTGGAGTCGCTGGGGGTTGCCACCGAAGGCGGTTTTGTCCAGGTGGGTGACACCATGTCGACCAATACTCCTGGTGTCTACGCAATTGGGGATGTGACGGGAAAGCTGGCCCTGGCCCACGTGGCGTCAGCCCAGGCCACGGTAGCAGCGGAGGCCATCGCCGGCCTGGAGCCGCAACCCCTGGATTACACGATGATGCCCCGTGCTACATACTGCCAGCCCCAGATTGCCAGTTTCGGCCTGACCGAATCCCAGGCTATCGAGGCAGGCCACGACGTGAAGATCGGCAAGTTCAACCTACAAGCCAACGGCAAAGCCCTAGGAATGGGCGAGACTGACGGCATGATCAAACTGGTAGTCGACTCCCGGTATGGTGAAATACTGGGCGCACACATGGTGGGCCCCGAAGTCACCGAACTGTTGGGGGAACTAGCCCTCACCCGCCTGTTGGAAGGCACCACCCTGGAATTGGGTTGGCTGGTGCATGCACATCCCACGATTTCTGAGATAATCAAAGAGGCGGCATTGGACGCCGAAGGCCGCGCAGTCCACATGTAGCGGCCCGTTCCGCGGTCAGGATTAATCAGGAGGCTGATTTGGCAACCACCATTGTTATGCCCAAGATGGGCTACGACATGCGGGAAGGCACGGTAGTACGCTGGTACAAGCAGGAAGGCGAAGATGTGGCCAGGGGCGAGGTTATTGCCGATATCGAAACTGATAAGGCCACTGTAGAATTCGAGGCTTTTACGGGCGGCGTCCTTCACCGCCGGGTGGCCCAGGAAGGTATTCCCGTGGCTGTGGGCGACGCCATAGCAATCATCGCCGAGCCCGGTGAGGCCCTGGGGGAAGCACCAGCGGATAGGCCTGCAGCGCCCCAAGAATCTACCTCCTCTGAAGCGGACTCCGGAGCTGTCCAGGCCGCTTCAGCCTCTCAGGCGAGGCAGGACGGAGAAGTGCGAGCTTCCCCCATAGCCCGCCGGTTGGCCAGGGAGAGGGGGATTGAGCTTGGCCTGATTGTGGGAAGCGGGCCAGGTGGCAGAATCGTCGAGAAAGACGTACTGGAGTACGTACCATCGGGAGATGGTAACCGGTCTATTGGTTGGGTCAAGGCATCGCCCTTGGCAAGGAGACTGGCCCGGGAGCGCGGAATCGAGTTGGGACAGGTTAGTGGGACCGGCCCCGAAGGCAGGATAATCGAACAGGACGTCCTGTCGTTCGCGGTGGATGCTGGAGAGGTCGAAGTCCCTGCCAGCCAGGTAGCTCCCACTGCCGTTGCCGAGGCTGCGTCGGAATCCGTTGATGTACCACCGACCGAAGCTCCGGCCATTGCCGGCGCTGATCGAATGGAGCTTTCCCGGATGCGCCAGGCTATTGCCCGGGTCACGGTCGACAGCAAGCGGCAGGCGCCTCATTTCTACGTCACCGCAGACATTGACATGGGTAAGGCGATGGAATTACGCCGGGAGGTTAACGACACTTTGATCCCGGAACGTAGGATAAGTGTCAATGATCTGGTTGTGCGGGCCTGCGCCATCGCGTTGGGCAGGCACCCCAAGTTTAATGCCTTCTTCCAGGAAGACCACCTCCAATTCAATAACTCCATCAACATCGGTATCGCCATTTCCCTGGAGTCCGGTCTGATAGTGCCCGGTATCAGCGACTGCGGCAATAAGTCCCTGGCCGATATTGCCGCCGCCAGCAAGGACTTGATCGAGAGGGCAAACAGCGGTTCCTTGCGAAACGAAGAATATAGCGACACCACCTTCAGCATCAGCAATTTGGGCATGTTTGACGTGGATAGTTTTGCCGCCATCATTTTCCCACCCCATGCGGCTGTATTAGCCGTGGGCACAGTTAAGGAGCAGCCCGTGATCCGCGATGGTCAACTGGCGGTGGGCCAAATCATGAAGGCAACCCTCTCCACCGATCACCGAGTATCCGATGGAGCGGAGGCAGCCCGCTTCCTGGTCGAAGTGAAGGGTCTGTTGGAGAAACCGATCAGCCTGCTGATTTAACGGGCAGGGTCCCTTCCCGATCGATTAATTTCTGGGCCGCTATCAATAGTCCCCACTTGGGTTTACTGCTGCTCGCAGCTATATGAGGAACCTGACCTGATGACCGTCCCCCAGGCAGCCGACTATTCTCCCAGGGTGTACCCCATGGACGCCCATAAGCTAACCGAAGAGGAGATTGCGGTTGCTTTTGCCATGACCTCCAGGCGACCGGAACCTTTCGACGAAATCGCCCAGCAGGTTAGCGAGGAAAAGGCCGCCGACTTTCATGAGCGCTGGGTGCTAGGCTACGGCCACGCTTCGGTAGCGGAACACGCGGTGGTGCATCTGGCTGTGGAGAACATCTCCCGCCTTGCGTGCGATTCCCTGGAAGATAACCGCCTAGCTTCCTACACGGAGAAATCCTCCCGATACCAGGTCATGCCGCCGGACTACTTTCATGTCCCCGAGGAACTGGCGGGCAAGACACACGCGAAGGCTGTCTACCTATCTACTTGCCACGACCTGTTTTCCGCCTATCACCGAATGCTGGACGGCTGCATGGAATACCTGTGGAGGACGCGGCCACAGCGGGAGGGGGAGAGGGATGGAGCTTATAACCTGAGATTGCGCCGTCTGGCCACCGATGCCTGCCGTGCGATTCTTCCGGCATCTACCTTGACCAACGTAGGGGTGACGGCAAACGCCCGGGTATTGGAGCACGCGATTTCCAAGCTGATGTCATCAGGCCTGGCCGAAGAGCGTACGTTGGGTCAGAAAATTAGGGAACAAGGACGCCGCATTACTCCGACGCTAATAAAGTATGCTGACCGCAGCGATTTCCTGGAAAGTGCGCTTCAACGGGATTGGCAGCTTGGTTTGCCAGTCCCTGACGTTCAAACAACGTCGACAGTTTCGGTGCGGCTGGTCAGTTTCGACCCACAGGCAGAAGAAAAGTTAGCGGCCGCCGTGCTGTTTCGCCAATTCTCGGACAGCTACGAGAGCGCCTGGCAACGTGCCCAGGAATTGGATTCGGAAAAGCGAATGCAGCTTATCGATACTCTAATGGGAAATTTGGGAGACCACGAATCTCCTATCAGGGAATTCGAACTGGTGGACTACACTTTTGAGTTTGTTATGGATTACGGCGCATTCCGAGAATTCAGGCGTCACCGGATGCAGTCGTACTTTCCCCAGAACCTGACAGTTAACCTGGGCTTTCAGGTGCCTGGCCTGCTGACAGACGCCGGCCTTGAGGAGGAGTTCCGCTCCGCTATGCGATTCTCTGAGGCGGGGTTTAACGAAGTCGTGCAGGTCTCGCCTTCAGCGGCCCAATACCTGGCAACCCATGGCCACTACCGGCGCGTCCTGTCAAAAATGAACCTGAGAGAGTGCTACCACATCTTCAAGTTACGTTCATCCGGACAAGCCCATGAGTCCGTCAGGAAGCCCATTCTGGAGGCCATGAAACTGGCGGTAACTGAACAGCCACAGTTATTCCGGTGGCTTCGATTACGGGACTATCCCGCCTGGTGGCCATTCAGCCAGTAGCGTTTATCCGAAACCAACAAATTTGGCGGGCCCCTCAGTCGAAGGGCCCGCCATTTTCAGGGTTCTTTGGAATCGGGCAAGGAGCTAGACCTCAACACCCCGCTGGGTGCGCATGAAGTCTTCCAGAGCCTCCAGGTAATCGGGGCTGGGGAAGCGCTCGCCATCTCGCACCTTCATCCCATCCGTGAAGATCTCCAGGCGGTTGCCGTCGGGATCATTGAAGTAGAAGGAACGGCTGCCGCTGCCGTAGATGTTGTTGTCGCTTTCGATGCCGTGGGTGGTAGGACCGTTGATAATCTTCACACCGTTGCTGTGCAGGTGAGCCAAAGCGCGCATGAATTCGTCGCGATCCTCTACCAGAAAGGCGATCTGTTGCACGAGGCGGGCGTTGGCAGGGACGGCTTCAGATACGTCCACGCCCTCGGGGGCGCTGGCAATTACCACGTCGTGATGGGTCTCGTCAAAGCGCAAAAAGGCAGTTTCCGCGCCATTGGGCCGTTTGCGATGGTTAGTAACCTTCAACCCGAGGACCTCAGTGTAGAACTTGAAAGACCGCTCAAAGTCGGATACCAGGATACCGACATGACCGATTCCCTTGATGTTGATACCCATAGTGTCACACTCCCACTTAAAGGTGTTCATTCCCTCCCGAATACTTGCTCTAGAGGATATCTATAGCCTGCCCATTCGCGTAGTCAGGAGTTTGCGCCAAGTATATCAGAAACGGAGGAGGGGGCAACGTTTGGAACGGTAATATTGAGGCAACCCATGAACCATGTGCCGGTTATGGATCTGAACAATCCCGGGTAAATCCGCAGTTTGGACAGCTAATCTTGCACTGGCGCTGCACCATTTGGGCGCCGCAGATTTCGCAAGTTAAGTCGTTGGCGGCCACAGCCAAGGGGGATTGGGAGAATAGCGTCAGCATGGATGAGTCCTGCAAATACATTCTAAAGTCCCCATTTGGGATGACCTAGCGGTCAGCCGGTGAAATTATCCGGGTCTGCAGAATCATCTCGCTGCCGCCGCCAATTGTGGTATCAGGGTTGTCCATGGTCAAGTTCATCCAGTCATAGCCGTAAAGGGACTCAGGCGGGTTCAGAGCCATGGTGCCCCATCCGGAAGAATCAACCATTATTCGGCCCACCGGCAGTTGCTGCCCGTTACGCGACAACCAAACCTGATACGCCTGGGATGCCTGGGGCTGCTCCATGTTAGCGAGCATCAGAATGGCCTTTTTGCCATCGTTGGTGACCAGCAGCACTCCTTCTGAATCGCTCCCACCGTCAGTGGGCTGAAGCAACAAGGGCTGAGTGAACGGCCTCGCCATCAGGTAGCTGGTTTCCATCACCTGCTTTAGCGCCGAATCGGTCTGGTGGTTTTCTACGGCCAGTTGGGCGATGCCTGCATTGGCCGAGGCATGTCCCCTTTCCAACCCTTCCAGCCTGGCATTAGTTTCGAGGCGCTCTTGCTCCAGGGAATTCAGCCGTGTGGTAGTCACGACGTTCATTATCAGTGATGCGGTCAGCAAGCCAATGACCAGCGTGGCGGCCAGAGGCATCGCGAAACTGCTGAACGTAAAACGAAATGCAGAGTCGGACGCTGCTGGGGATTCGGCTTCGTTGCTTTCACGGGGAACAAATACCGGCGGCAAAGCATCAACGGCTTCCATTACCCTGGCGCGCAGACCGGTGGGCGGCTCCACCTGTGGCGCGACGTCCGCCAACAGAAGCGATGCTTCCTCAAATCCTGCGAGCAGGGTCGAGCAATCGGGGCAGGCATCCAGGTGCGTCTCTACCTCGTCTCGCTCCCATTCCTCCAGGGTTCCGAGGGCGAAGGCTTCCAGCAAGTCTTCCGGATGTTCCGGAGGAAATGACTCTGGCAGTTTATTCATCGTCTTCTTGCCGCAATTCTTCCCGAAGTTTTTGGAGAGCCAACCTGGCCCTGGTCTTTACCGTGCCAAGGGGTTGCCCGAGCCTGGCGGCGATTTCAGATTGGGACAGCCCACCGAAATACGCCAAAGTTACAACCTCCTGCTGGGTGACAGGCAGCCGCTCAAGGGCCCGTCGGACCCGCTCGGCTTCCAGATTTCTCACGACGGTTTCAGCGGTGCCTACTTGTTCCGAAGGCAGCAGGTCCAGGGTCTCATACTCCTTTGGGTCGGAAATGGCCTCGGCCCGGCGCCGAGACCTGATAACATCAATAATCTTGTGGTGAGCGACGCTCATTATCCAGGTCTTGGGTTGCCCCCGGGACGAGTTGTAGCTGGAGGCTTTAAGCCAGATGTTCAGGAAGACATCCTGGGTGGCTTCTTCCGCCACAGCCTCGGAGCGGAGCATGTACCTGGCCAGAGAGTAAACCGGCGATGAATACCGCTCGTAAATGGCCTCGAGGGCATCCTTCTCGCCGGCAGCGATTCGAACTAGCAGTTCCTGGTCCTCCAGGACCTGATAGTCAGTCACCGTTACTCTCCCGATGCCTGGAGTCTACAGGCCATACGCATAACAATACGAAGCCAAATGCCAACCGGATTGCAAGAGAAACACGCCCCAGGCTACCCGTTCCGAATAATGTTCTCGATGAAGGTCCGAGCCGCAGCCACATCGCTTTCGTTAGTGGCAACACTTATCAATTCCTCGAGGGATCGCACCGCGGCGGCTCTATTGCCCTGCTCAACATGACAGATCGCAAGATCTCTGCATAGAGCCACGTTTGAGGGGTTTATGAGCATCATTCGCTCCAGCACCGCTACCAGCCGAACAAGGTCTCTTCTTTGGGAATAGATTATCCTGAGGTTGTTTAGCATTCGCGTGAGAGTCGAGACGGCGGGTGTGGCCGATAGAAACCGCTTGTCCCATTCCACGTTTGGCCCAAACAGGTGCTCGGCAAGGCGCCGGCAGTCCCCTGCCGAAAGAAGCTGTCCGTCGTGGAAGGGGTCCAGGTAAAGGTCCAGCTCTTCGATCTTTACCAGAAAATGCCCCGGCATGCCAACACCATGGCCATTCAGCCCCAGCCGTTTTGCCACTCCCAAGTACAAGACGGACAAGGTTATGGGAATGCCAATTCCGGTTTCCATAACCCGGTTCAGGAAGCTGTTGTCCGGATCATAATAGTTCCCAGTGTTGCCGGAAAACCCATTGATGTCGAAGAGATAGCTGTTAAGTGCCCTGGCCAAACTTTCCAACTTGTCAGAGTTTCCGGCCAAAGACCTCACTTCGGCTGCCATGTCGTCCATTCTGCCCAGGTAACGGTCCACGTCCAGGTCGGGATATTCCTCCCCTGCCAGATACAGCGCCGCCCTCTGCAGGTCTAGCTCCCCTTCGGGAAGGGACACTTCCTCTGCGAACGAGGCGCGAAAGTTGTAACTGGAATCTAGTGTCATTCTTGGGCCACCTGCAGCGCGCTGCTTAAACTTCCACTACTTCCAGAAGGCTGGACAAATTGGTAGCTTCTTCGATACGCCAGAGTAAATCTAATGCTTCGCTGCATTGCTGTTCCGACAGGACTAAAGTGGCCAGATTGGTGAATTTCTGGTCAACTTCCCGGTCGCTCAGGGGATTGTGCTTGTGACCCTTGGGGTAAGAAGTGCTGACTTCGTACTTCTCTCCAGCGGAAGTAGTTATCACAATATGGCAGTTGTACTGCTGCGGGTATTTTTCGGTGAAGCCCGGCCCTTCGGTCATGCTCATTTTCGACATCAACGCCCGCAGGGAAGGATCGGCAATTCGCTGGGGAGAGAAACTGCCGGGTGTGACTGCGCCATCCTGCAGGGCCATCGCCACAAGGAACGGGATGCTGTGGTCGGCAGTCTCCCTGGTTTGGGGATCCCATTTCTCCGGCTCGGTATCAGGGCTGCTAATCCCTGAACGATAGGATTCAATGGTTATGGAGTCGATATCCTGGGCGTTTACCCTGCCGTAAAGGTCCACAGCAAGGCCTATGGGCGCCTGTGTGTGTATCTGAGAAGGGTAGAATTTGAAAGTAGTATCATTTATCAAGAATTGCCTGCCGCTTCCACCAAACTCATCAAGGGTAACCTTTTGGGTAACCCCTGCCTGTTCCCACAGACCGCGCCGCCCTTCAAATGGTTCGCCGGGCCCGGCCATTCCCTGGAATGCCAATTGAGCGGCAAAAATGCCCGCGCGGGTGGCGCTAGCGGTTGCGCAGCCCTTCCACATGGAGAGTTCGCCGGTTCGCGTAACCCCTAGGGGCAGGTTGGGCGCCAAGGCAAGGGAGATGGCATGGCCCATCTGCTTCTGGTCCAGGCCCATCAGAGCGCCGGCGGCGCAGGTGGCCCCCACGATGCTGAACATGCCCTGGTCCCAACCATAATCGCCGGTTACCACTTGGTCCGAGAGACGGCAAAAAACTTCGTAGGCCAGGGCAGTGGCCGTAATGACGTCTTTGCCGCTGCAGCCATAAGCGTCCGCCACCGCCAGCACAGCGGCAATCATATCGCTGGGATGACCGCCCCCTGGAGAGAAGTAGGAGTCATTGCAGTCCAGGTAACGAATCATGCAACCGTTTGCAAAGGCAGCCATATCCAGGGAACTATAGCCTGGCGTCCCCAGAACGCGGGCTGGGGGATTTCCAGCAACTGAACCTGCCAGCGTTCGAGCGATCTTGGCCGGCTCTGACAAGTAGCCGCCCATGGCGCACCCCAGGGTATCGATCAGAGTGCGCTTGACCTGGTGAATGGTGTCCCCGTCCAGGTCCTCATACACCAGGCTGCAAGAATATTCACTCAGTAAGCCAGTGGTCTTGTCCATAGGTCTCTCCAGAATATGGGTCAGATTCAAGGGCGACCTAGTTGTCTGCCGCCTGCGCTTCAGGGACCCGGCTGGTCAATTCGACATAATGGTCGGAGGCTTGGGAGACCAGCAATTCCACGTCTTCGGCGAGAACATAGCCTTTGTTAACCAACTCCTCTGCAGCCTCCCGTATTTGAGCCAAATAGTCTTCCCTGGAAGCATACCTTTCCTCTATGGATAGCCGAGGGTCACCAGAGGCCTCCCTTTCGGCCCGGGTTGCAGGAAAAGGAATCGTGGAACCAGCAAGGGTACCGCCAGTGGCGCCACCGGACGACAGGATTTGGCCCTCACCGCCAATTTCCGCGTGCCTCAAGTTCCAGCCGGTGTGGGTGGCCAGAGGAACGGTGGTCAATGGAAGGCGAATACCCGCTTGTTCGTTGCCGTCCTCGTCCACTGAGGGCACCAGCAGTGGAAATGGTTCGCCCATAGCGGCCGGTACGTTGGTGGCCACACCGGTTTCGGGACCGAAGTCCATACGGCGGAAGAGTCGGTAGGGATCGGGAGTGTTTACGCCCGGAATCCGACGCAGGGACTTTGATACCGTGTCCGCACTTGCTGCCGTCCCGTTATCCAGACGCGGGTACTGGCTGGCCGGCGCGGGAGTTCTCTCGGTGACCCAGCGGTCCAGGTTCACCAGGGCCGCCCGGAGCAGCGGACGGTAATCCAGGCAGTTAAAAGGCTGTTGTCCCTTGCTGCCGTTTGACGGGTCGCTGTCCCTCAGGTATGGCGTTCCCAGCGGGTGCTGGGCGCCGCCAAAGTGATAGATTCGCACCTCTTCGGGAACTTCCAGGTCGCGGGAACCGGCAATGTCAATGTGGACCATAGCGCCGCCGCCGCCCCAATATTCGGAGGAAGTATAGGTGTACATAACCCTTGGCAGGGGACCCTGGGCAGCAGAGCGAGTAAGCACTCCGTCGGTCTTGCCCGTTACCGGGTCGGTCTGGTCAATGTCACTGAAGGGGAACATATTATTGGGGCTGCGGCTGGCCTGGCTGGAGGGCTGGGCAAACCGCTGGTTGAACTCGCCGTGCTTGGCGCCAGCGACGTGGGGAATCAAACCGTCGAATACACGGCGGCCTTGCTCATCGTAATTGAGGCCGTAATAGAGCATATCTCTCAGGAAGCGACCACTCTGCGAAGAGCCGAAGCTGTATGCAAATTCCAGTGAGCCTGCGCAGGGATTTCCTTCCTGCTCGGTGCCGTGGCGAAGGAACGAAGCCAGTTCCCGGGTCGCCAGCAATCCGGCGCCTACTATGGGCGCACCGGTGGTGGAATATATCACCTGGTATACCTTGCCGGGCTCGAATCCGGACTCCTTATAGACGTAATTGGCGTCGGGTACTAGCTGCCCATCCATCATTCTGGCAAAACGCCATTGTTCCCGGGGAATCACAGTTTCCGGTCCGTCTTCGTGATCCTGGACGGTCATGTACGAGTTCCAGTCCTCCAGGTTATTGGATGGGTAGGGCCTGTGATTCCTATCGGAGACGAAAACCTCGTTTATCGGTTCGTTGGGCACGAAGGTGACCACCAGGTTTCCGGTAATCCGGGTTCCGTCGTTGTTTCGGGCTTCGGGAGGATAGAGGCGGAGCACTCCCGGCACATCGGGGGCGTCGTGCTGCCATCCGCACCAGGCCACAGTGTAGCCATGCCGCATCAAAAAGCCGTTGCCTGCTTCCAGAGGAACGTCGGGGGCAAGGTCAGGGGCGTTGTTGAAGTTCCGCAGGCAGGGCCCCCTACCGCGGTTGAGAATGTCAAAGAAGAGCCTGCCGTTCCCCTTGTCCTGGTCTACTGGCTTCAGAACCCTGAAATCAGAACAAAAGTGAACTTCTCCGGTATTGCTACGAGGGGCTAGCCTCAGGTCGGTAACCGTCTCATTGAAGGGATTCACCGGGTCTACGGTGAAATAAACCGTACCGTCCACCTGTTCATACGGGCCTACGTCGCCAAAGGACTCGCCATTGGCGAAAGGTTGACGGGAGGTAATTTCTATTCTGCCTACTGCCATTTCTTGCCTCCTTATCCGACCTGATATAGGGGAACCACGGCTGCGAATCCTTGTAGACAAGTGGCCTGGCTTTCGAAGTGGGTCGCAACGAACAACTTGCTCTTACCCCGGCGTCAAGAGGATTCCTAAAGAATGCCGCTGGTATCCACGTCCAAATCCCCCGGCGCTTCATCGCCGGTGAAATCCAGCCACCATTGGGCAAAGTTATCCTCTCCCAATTTGTCACGAAGACGTGCGAGGTGAGCCTTTACCTGTACCATCACGGGAAGGTCATACTCCGTGACCAACTGGTAGGTGCGTGCCGTCCACTCTAGGGCGCCGGTGATATTGTCCGTCTCCTCGGCAACCATACCCAGCTGCCCGTAGGTCCGGGCAACGCGCTGCACGTCGCCCATTTCCTCGAATATCTCACGAGCCTGGTGGTACCAGTTCGCCGCCTGGTCGTAAAGCTTTTGCTCGTGGAAAAGTACGCCCAGCTGACGGCATTCGTCGCCGGCGCCACGGCGGTCTCCCAGTTCTTCTTTTCGCTCCAGAGCTGCCAGATACCACTCTTCGGCCTCTTCGTAAACTATGCCCCGATCCTGTTCCAGCAAGCCAAGGAAGTGAAGCTCGGTTGCCATCTGGGACTGATTACCCAGACGGTCGCAGAGGCCCAGCGCCTGCTGATACCAGTTCTTGGCCTCATCAAAGTTGTACTGGGCGTGGCACACAGTACCCAATTCGTGATAGACCTGCGCGGCAGTTTCCTCGTCCCTTTGGTCTTCTACCATATCCCGAGCCCGGTGATACCAGCTTTCCGCCTCTTTATGCTCGAATTTGAGCTGAGTGACCATGCCAAGGGCCCGGTAGTCCTTGACCATCTCTTCCTCGTCGGGAAGGCGCTGGTGAATATCCAGGGCCTTGCTGTACCACTCCTTGGCCTCGGTATAAAGGCGCTGGTACTGACGCACCTGGCCGAGGGCAAAATAGTCGTCAGCCACTGCCGCCCGGTCGTCGCCGCTCTCAATTATCTCCAGCGAGCGCTGGAACCATCCTGCGGCCTCGTCAAGCCTGCGATAAAGCAGGGCAATGGCGCCAAACTGGTGGTAAACAGAAGCAACCCGAGGATCAGCGTCGGCCCCCGGCTGGACAGTCAAATAGTCGGACAACTGCTGGTTCAACTCCTGGGCGCGCCCCACCTCGCCCTGTTCAACCGATTCGCTGACATCGGTGCCCAGCAGGTAGAGCCAAAGATCAATGGCGCCCGCTTCGACTGCCGCATCGGCCGTGCCGCCTACCGCTTCCAATAGTTGCCCCCGCAGTCGGCGCAACTCGGGAATGCGTCGCTGCATCCGATACACCTGGGCCAGTGGTTGAAGAATAAGCTGCGCCTCGTCCCATTGCCTAGCTTCCAGGGCCAGCCCAAGACTCTGGTTCAGGTTGCCCTCTTCCGCCAGCACTGCGGTGGCGCCGGAGTCCTGGTTCTCATAAAGAGACTCCATGAAGTAGTCAGCAGTGTCGGCGTAAACGCGCACAAACTCGGCTTCCAGGCGGCCAATGGCGTCGGCCCGCAACTGACGCCCGAGCTTTGAGCCCAGGAATCGCGGCAGGGCGGGGTGAATCTGGTAGACGCTGGGGGATATGGGCTCCAGAAAACCCGCTGCCAGGCCGGACCGGAGGAGGGTTCGGCAGGCGCCCCAGCCCAGTTCCTCTCCCATTGCGCCACGGTAGGCAGATTCCTGCGTGATGTGGGTAAGGATGTCCATCATGATGCGCCGCTGGAACAGGGACAGGAAAGGCAAATGCGTCCGGCTCCGGTGGGACATCTTGCTCCAGGAATATTCCATCAGGGCGGTGAGAAAATCATCCCGACCCTCTTCCCTCGTCGATTCCGGCAACTGGCTCATTCCAGCTTGCAGTTCATTGCGAATCACCGATGCAGGAAGGTCCTTTAGCAATGGCAGCGCGATCTGGCAGGCCAGGGGGTGGCCCTGGATGTCGTCCATCAACGCCGGTACTTCCTCGTTAATCCGGTCCTGGGAAACACCAGCTTTAGTCAGAATTGCGCCAGCCAGGTCATTCCGGTCAAAACGGTCCAAGCCCCCTAGTTCCATCACGCCATAAGGAAGATCGAGCCAGTCTTCGATTACTCTCCTGCTGGTCAACAAAACCTTGCTGGGGCCCGAAACGGCGACTTCTTCAATGAACTCAGCCAGTTCCGCTTGCTCGCGCTCCTCCAGCAACCCCGGGGTGCCCGCCGGGAAGCCGGCAATGTTCTCCGCGCCATCAAGGATGAGTAGCGAGGGCTGCTCTTTCAGGTATTCAACCACCCAGCCTCGCTGCCTTTGGGCATTCAGGTCTGCGAATCTTAACCCGAGCACCGCCGTGCCTATTTCGTGAATAACTCGCTCCAGGCTGGCGGAATGAGCTGCATCAAAGGGAGTGTAGAAGACGCCACCTGGATACGCTCCGCGCCCAGTCTTATCGATCAATCGCGCCAGGCCCAGGGCTACCTCCGTCTTCCCAACACCCGTGGAGCCATACATAACTACAACTGAATCCCTTTGCAATTGTCGGTCAAGTCGCGCCATCTCGGACTGGCGTCCCACAAGACCGTACTGGCCGGCAGCAGGGAACTGGCCTTCCGCCTCCTGTTCAGGCTGGGCCTGTATGACCGGCGCTGCCAGGGGACTGGCCCTTTCCACTTCAATGGCCGGTGGAGTGTAAGTTGTACGCTGATAAAGGACAGGAGTAATCCAGTCCCAGGATACTTGCGGACCAGCGACAGTCGGCCGGTGAGGTTCCTCCATCAGCCACGCACGGACTGCGGCGATGGCCACCCCTGCTTCGGAGCCGCCAACTATAGCCTGGTAGAAGCGGCGCAGGAAACCCTCGACTGCAGCGGACCCACGTACGAAATTCGGGAGGACTATTGCCACCGGTACTCCGGCGCTGACCAGTTCCGTCCCAAGCAACTCCCAGCCTTGCAGTTGAGGTCCCTGACGGGAGCCCCGGTCGCCGGACGAAAGGAAAACCAATGGTATCCCTGATTCTGCTATTGCCTCGGCCAACTGCACCGGCGTTATCGCCTTGGAGGAAGAATCCGGCGCCTCGAGAAGGACATTCCCCTCCTCGTCGAACAACAGACCGTCCAGATGAAGGAGATGGTAACGGGACGGATTATCTGCTGCGGCACGTGCCAGGGAGTCCAGAGATGGTGGACGTACAAAGTCCAGTTCTACCTGCACGTCCAGTGATTCCAAGACCGGCACCAGTGAAGGAGCAAGTCCACCGGCGTATTTCTCGCCTGGTGCTTCGGCATAGGGCGCCATTAACAGCACGTTCAGTTGCTGGCTGCCAAGGGAGTGTTGAGCAATGTCCAAAGGCGAGTCGACATTTTGCCTTACTACGGAGTTCAGGGTTGACGACAAGTAGCCCGTTTCCGGACTGTTTAACAGTTCCCAAGGGAGAGAGTGGAATTGGGCCTGGCCGGAAACGAGGGTCAGCTGATATTCGGCCAGGCCTTCTCCCGCAGCCGAATCCAGCAATTCCCTGGCCGGAGCGGGGCCAAACACAGTCTCAAACAACAGTCGGCCCAGGTTGCGAAATCCGTTCTCCACGGCTTCCGCACGTTCCCTGGCACGGCCAAATGGGTATTCGGCGTATTCCTGGAAGTACCAGGAAATCTCGGACCGATCGGCCGCGTCGAGAGGAATTCGAAACGGTACTGGGGGGGCGGTTCTTAAATCATCATTGATTCTCAAGGCCAGTTGCAATTGGCCGGACTCGGTAAGGTCCCGAATTTCAAGGCACTTAACCAAGGGCTGACTCCAGCAAAACGAGGTTTGGAATAGGCGCTACGGCTGCACACCGCAGACAACTCTGTTGGTCGGGGGAAGGCCGCCAATTTAACCTTTGAGGGTTGGCCCGCATTATACTATATTTGTACCTTACTCAAACCCAGCGTCCGAACGATGGGGGCTCACTAATCTGATTTGCCCCCAGCTTACAGGGTGATGACAGAATGATTTATCTGGACTACCAGATGCGTGAGCTCTTGTACAGCGCAATGGATGACCGCTGCACCTGCCTGCTTGGCACTGCCACGGCAGACGGGCGACCTCAAATCAGTATGAAAGGTAGCGTGATGGTCTTCGACCGGGAGACGCTGGCCTACTGGGAGAGGGCCAAGAGATCAGCGCTGGAAAACGTGGCAGAGAACCCAAACGTGGTGATTTTCTATCGGAACTCTCCGCTTCGAATTACCTGGCGTTTCCACGGCAAGGCCGTCGTTTACGAAGACGGTGCAATACGGAACAACGTGATGCACCGCACGGTGCAGGCGGAACTGGATCGCGACCCCGACCGCCTGGGAGCCGCCGTCCTGGTAAAGATTGATCAAATTACCGATTGGGCGGGAAATATACTGCAGCAACGCGATTAACAGGTCCAGCTGGCTTAAGTGTGGGCCCGAAGGTAAGGCAACGCCTTCGGGCCCATTGTTACTCGGCGCCCAACGGAACCCCCAGATCACACCGCCTGGGCTATTCCTTGAATAGGACCAGAGCATCCGCCGCCTTCACGCCCTGTCCTTCGGGCAAGACCATCAGGGGATTGATGTCCAGTTCCGACAGGGTGCCCTCAAGCTGGGCCGCCATTTGCGAGACCCGAACCAGGACGTCAGCCAGGGCAGCCACGTCGGCAGGGGCAGCGCCTCGGAAGCCCTTGAGCAGTCGTGAGCCCTTGACCTGGTTGATCATCCCGAGGGCCTCCGACCTGGTTATGGGACAATGCCGGAGGGCGACGTCGTTATACACTTCCACCATCACGCCACCGGTGCCGAACAGTAGAACAGGACCCAGTTGCTCGTCATAGGATGCACCGACTATCACTTCGACTCCACCGGATACCATCTCCTGGACCAACGCGCCATTTATGCTCGCCCCGGGAGCTGCTCGGGTCGCACTGGCCATTATCTCGTCGTAGGCAGTAGTTACCTGGGCTGCATCCCCCAGCCCGAGGCGAATCACGCCCGCCTCGGTCTTGTGCAAAATGTCCGGCGAGTCCACTTTCAGGGCCACGGGATAGCCAATTTCCTCGGCGATTCGCACTGCATCCGAGGCATTTTGGGCTAGCGCCTCACGAGTTATAGGTATCCCCCAGGCTGAAATCAATTCTTTACTTTTGGATTCTGATAAAACAGAGGGCTTTCCCCTCCTTATATCGTCAATAATATTTCTTTGATTATTAGTTATTTCTTCTTTTACGGAAAAACCTTGTTGATTTCTGGCATTTAACCACTCATGGTAGCCAAGTAGGGTTTTCAGCCCCAGGGCCAGCTTGTCGGGGACATAGAAGATCGGTATCCTTGCTTCCTTCAGCTTTGAAAGGCCAGCTGTGGCGGAGCGCGTGCCAGTCCACAGGAAGGCCAGGCCTCGCTCGCTGCCGTCCCGCTGAGCAATGACCTGCTCGGCCTGGGTATCGGAGCCGGCGCTTGCCACCACAAGGGTCCCGATCTGCGGCTGTTCACTCATGTGGCTCATGATTTCGGGGAAGGAATCACTGTTGGCAAACCCGGTAACGTCGGACGGGTTAGCCGCCCAGCCAAAGCCCTTTAGTACGTCGTTAATGCCGTCCCGGGCCTCGTCGGTAAGAGGCGGAAGATCCAGGCCGGCCTGGCCGCACATATCGGCCGTCAGAGAACTGATGCCGCCGGAATGGGACACCACGGCAACGCCGGGCTGGGACGGCCTGTCAGTGTGGGCCAGCAGCTGGGACACTTCCAACAGTTCGTCATAGTCCTGTACTCGGGTGATGCCGTACTGGGCGAAAATCTCGTCGTACAGGGCATCGGAACCGGTAAGAGCGGCAGTGTGAGAACGGGCAGCCCTCGAACCCAGATCGGAACGTCCGATCTTGATCAGGACAATGGGTTTGCCCTTTTCAGCAGCCACTCTGGCAACCTCGACCAGTTTTCGGGCGTCCTTGAAACCCTCAACAAAGCCGGCTATCACACTTACCGAGTCCTGATCCAGCAGGTAGCGGGCAAAGTCGCAGAAATCCAGGTCTGCCTCGTTGCCGGTGGAAATGATGTGGCTAAGACCGATACCCTCCTCCACAGCGCGGGTCAGGAACGGACCAAAGGCGGAGGCGCCGCTCTGGCAGACCAGGCCGATAGGGCCGCTCAATCCGTCCGATCCCCGGGAGGAAGCGGATGGCCAGATATCAGCCTGCACGTTTGCGACTCCAAGACAGTTGGGACCACAGATACGAAGGCCGGATTCTCTGGCGAAGGCGCCCACCTCGGCTTGCAGGTCACGCCGGTCGTCAACGTCGCGTTCGGAAAAACCTGCCGATATTACGATGGCGGATTTGGCCCCTTTGGCATGGCTCTCCTGCAATAGATTAAGGACCTGGTGATAGGGCACCACTATCCCCACGAGGTCAGGAGCTTCCGGCAATTCGGACACGCTGGGATATGACCGGATGCCCATAATCTCATCGTATCGCGGGTTTACCGGGTATATGTTCACCCTATCCTGGGCCTTCAACATGGCATTCAGGAAGCGCCCGCCGTATTGCATGCGGGGCGTAGCGCCAACTACGGCGACGGATTTGGGGTTGAGCATCCTGTCTATGGATGACATCTGGGCATCGGTCCAAGTTGCCATGGGCAATCCTCACTATTTGAAAAATTTACATAAGACTCAAGAGCCAGAGCAGAACTGAGGCCGGCTCAAGGGCAATATACCCAAATTCGGCACTGCCCTCAATCGTCAACGTCTTTCGACCACCCGATAGGCGGGCCAGACAAAATGCTCGCAGCACATCGAGAGCGGCAAAAAGACGAAGGGACAGGCGCGTGCCTGCCCCAGAAGGTAAGCTCCCTCTATTAGCTGTTGCCTTGCTGTTAAAGTCAGCGCCTAAGTCTCACCCGCGGTCCTGAGGTCGGCACGCCAGTCGTCGGGCGACGGGCCCCGGTCGATTATCACATCGATAACCGCCGGTAGGTTCGAGGCCTGCGCGTCCCGGAGGGCGCCGGGCAAGTCCTTTGAATCGGTGACCTGAACACCGAAGCAGCCAAAGCCCCGGGCCACGGCGGCATTGTCAGTCTCCACAAATTCCGAAGCGATGCGCCTGCCCTCCGGCTGGTGGTGGCGCACCATTCCCAAGGCGTTGTCGTTGAATACTACGCAAATCAGGGGCAGCTGGTACTGCATGGCGGTGGAAAGAGCGTTGACCGTCATCATGTAGCCGCCGTCTCCCGTGACACCCACAACGGGCCGGTCCGGGTAAACCAGCTTCAAGGCAACGGCTGCCGGCAAGCCCCATCCCATACCGGCGGTGCCGCCCGGCGCGAAGAAGGTGTTGGCCTGGGCAGACTGGTAGAAGTGAGCCATCCAAGTGCGGTTGTTGCCCGCGTCGAGGGCGTACACAGTGTTGTCAGGCATTGTCTCCCGTAGCAGGGCCACCAGACGCTGGGGCATTACGGGGGAAGAATCCACATGCATAGTTGAGTCCTCATAGAACCCGGCCTCTTCCTTGCGCCGGGACAGGCCGTCAGTCCATTCCTGTCGGTTGCCGGCCGAGGACTCAGCGGCCGCTCCTGAGGCCTCTATCAATTGATTGAGAATGCTTCCCGCGTCGCCGATAAGCCCCAATTCAACGGGAAAAGTCCACCCGGCATTGCGATCATCAATGTCTATCTGAATGATCCGCTGGTGGTGCGGGTCGAACACGGAAGGCCGTTCACGCACAGTGTCCTGGGGGCTGAGCTTGGCCCCAACTATTATCACCGTGTCGGCATCACCCACCGCACTATTGGCCGCTTCCTGCCCGTAAACCCCCGCCATACCCACGGACAGGGGATGAGTTTCGGCGATGGCGCTCTTTCCCTTGTAACTGGTGGCCACCGGCGCCCCCCACATTTCGGCCAGTTGCTGCAGTTGGGCGTGGGCCTTAGCCTGGTGCACTCCGTTGCCGGCCATGATGACCGGACGGCGGGAAGAGGAAAGAATCTCTATGGCCTTTTCTATGTCATGCGGGGCGCTCTGGGGCTTGGCCGTATTCAGATATCCTGAAGTATTGTGAATGAAGGGAGGCGATTCCACATCAACTTCCCCGGCTATGGAGGCCGAACGCATCACCACCGCCGCTGGGCCAGGCCTGCCGCTGGTAGCGTGCTTGATAGCCAACTGGGTGCCCAGGGCCGCTTCCTTGGGACTGGTAGCCAAGGTCGTGTACTTGGTCATGGACTTCATAATGGTGGGCAAGTCAATGCTGCCATATTCCCCGGCGCCGGACTGGTTGGCTGGGTGCTGGGCGGAGCCGCCGTCGGAAGTATCCGTCAAGACCACCATTGGCGAACTGCTCAGCATGGACTCCATGATGCCGAAACTGGCGTTGGAGCCGATAAAGAGACCCTGCCCCATAACCACAGCCGGCTTACCCGTAGCACGAGCGTAGGCGTCCGCCATAATTGCGGCAGTCTGCTCGTGGCGGCATAGGATGGCTTTAACTCGGTCCTCCCTGCCTACCAGGAGGTTATAGATCTGGCCCGTTCCCCCGCCGGGAATGCCAAACACATACTCGATTCCCGCCTCTTCAAGGAACTGGACAATCAACTCGTGAGCTTGTGGCATGGGGCCCTCCAACATAGAGAGTATTCGGTGGAAAGAGGAACGAGGAAGACAACGCACATACGCATAACGCAGACAGGAGCTACCCCCCGTCAGTTCCCTGGATGATAACCTTGCCCCAAATGAGGGTCAAGCCGAATGGATTTTCGCTTCTTGTCACTGACTCTCCAGACTTATTCGAGACTTGGAGGCATTGGAGCCAACACAAGGGTTTTGGTGGAATATGGCGGTATTTTTCCAGATATAGATCAGCTTGAGAGAGGGGAGAAAATTTTAATTTCCCGCCCAATATCGCCCATTGTCGTTCACATCCAGGTTCCTTGCTCCTGTCTATTTCCTGACGGTCTTCACCGGAGTGGCGCAGGCAACCTTCAAACGCCGCCGGACGGAAGAGTTTTACTAAGTTCGCAGTTTCACGATAGTGGGGCGCCACGCTAAAGGGCAAGAGCTAGCCGCAGGTAAACACCGGCATCGCCCACAACGATGCTGCCAGTAGGAAATTGGGAAATCATAATGGGATTCCCAATAGAATCCGCCACACCTGGAAGCTGGCAGCACTTCGAACCCGGTAGGATATGTTACTGACACGGCTTAGGCCATTGGGACAGCTTTCCCCTGGTCATTTGACCAGTGGAAAGACTCCACATAGAATCCCACTATTCTCCAATGCTTGACATTAGGCGGTAGCCGACCATGCAGAGCGTAGAAATTGACCGCAACAAGAGACTCAAGGAAGAACCAGAGAAGGGCCACAATCGCTGGCATCCGGACATCCCTCCGATCCTGGAAGTAGAAGAAGGGGAAGAGGTGGTGCTGGAAACCAGGGATGCGTCGGACTGCCAGATTCAACCCGGAATGACGGAGGCCGACCTGGCGGGACTGGATGCCAAGGTGGCTCACCCTTTGACCGGCCCGGTATATGTCAAGGGGGCCGAACCTGGAGACCTGCTGGAGATTGAATACCTGGACGTCGTTGCCCAGCCCAGGGGGTGGACCCGGAACCGGCCAGGTGCGGGATTCTTGAGAGACATCTTTACCGAGCCCTACTTGGCCCACTGGCAGATCGAAGACGGGTGGGCTACTTCACCTCAAATACCGGGGGTCCGCATCATAGATGGCTCGTTCATGGGAACAGCAGGCATCGCCCCTTCCCACGAGCAACTGCGAGCATGGGCGGATCGGGAGGCGGACCTGGTCAGCAGGGGTGGTACTGCCGCTCCGCCAGACCCGGAAGACGCCATACCTTCTGGTGGAGACATAGCTGAAACGGGCCTAAGAACATTGCCTCCCAGGGAGAACTGCGGCAATGTAGACGCTAAACAGCTGACCAAGGGTTCCCGCCTGCTGATTCCCGTCAATGTTGTCGGGGCGCTCTATTCAGCGGGCGACGGTCACTTTGCCCAGGGTGATTCGGAGTGCTGCATTACGGCCATTGAAATGGGGGCAACAGCTGCAGTGCGTTTCAAGTTGCTTAAAGGAGAAGCTGCGCGACACAACATCCGCTTCCCCAGATACGCACACTCAGGGTATTTTTTGCCACCGGAGTGGGCGGCGCCCCGTAACTTCATCGCCACCATGGGAATGCCCATTCGGGCTGATGGGACGCAGGAAGGCGAGGACTATCTTACGCTGGCAGCCAGAAATGCGCTAATAAACATGATCGAACTGCTGCAGGAGAGGGGCTGGAGCAAGGAACAAGCTTACATAATATGCAGCGTTGCAGTGGACCTGAAGATAAGCAACATTGTGGACCTTCCGAACGTTACGGTTTCGGCCTTCCTGCCGGAGGACATTTTCCAGGTGTAGGAGAGCGGCAGGTGAGCACCCTGGGAAAAGCAAAAGAGTAAACATAAGTGTAGTAATTTCGACCAGGGGGAGCGTAGAGGGCATTTAGGGGTCGAAAGGGTATTCCAGTATGCCGATGAGCCGCAAATCAAGTCCTGGAGCGAGGGCATTGAACGGGTTGCATTGACATAAGTCCAAAAAATTTTCAAAAATACCCCACAATAGATAACTCCAACGACCCAGATAACAGGAAAGCCGCCCGAACGAGTAGTTCGGGCGGCTTTCTTCAACTGGTACCGGATTAAACAACCCTTCTCATCACATCCACCACCTGAGCATATTTTGGTCCCTCGATTCCGGCGATATGCCAGGCCGGAAGAAAACTAGCTTACCCTCTTTACCTCCAAGGTTTCCCCTGGAGCCAACGCTACGCGCCGCACGCTTATCCCCAATTTAAGGAGCCAGTACCCAAGCGTAGCCTTGCTCACACCCAGTTCCTCGGCGGTACTCGAGAGTCCCTTCTCATTAACCATCTCCGGAAGCAACTTTTCCAGCGGGCGCTGGTGTTCCTTTTCTACACGCTGCATCAGTTTGGTCTTCCTGGCCATAGTACTCCTCCTCTTCAAGTGGTGATGTAGTGCTAAGTGCTAAGATGTACCAAATTGTACCGAGTGTTCCGGCGATTGTCAATACTTGGCTATTCAATATTTTAAACTTTTTTAAGAAATGAATGGAACGGGAGAATAGATACGAAAACACAGGTCTGGAGGGGTCTGAGGACGGGAATGAGGCCAAAAAGGCCCTTAAAACTCCTCTCAGAGCGATGATTTTCCGAGGTGGATCGGCGAGCTTGCGGTGTGGAAGGGCCGGAGGCCATTACACTCCGACCTGTCTTCTCTCACCGGCGTCACATCCGGAGGACGCCGGAGTAGGCTGGTGTGCTACACGGGGGAAACTCGGTCCCTGGGGAGTATTCTGCAATTACCCGGCACAGCGCGGGGTCAGTACCTGGCGCTGACCGGGGAAGTACAACCTTGAAATTCCATTACCGAAGGCAGGAACAGCTGGCTTGTCTGTTACCTGCGCGAAGGGCCCAGGCGCCGCTTCTACATCTTTGCGATTAAGGAATGGCTAACGGCCTTAAAGGTGGTCGGGTGAATCTAACCAGTGTTGGCGCCGGTTTGACCGCTACTGACGCCTTTGCTAGGCTGGCCCTGGTCCGTTTCGCCGATTGTCGGAAGATCTCCAGGCATGCCAGCCAAGAGTAGCAAGAGAGGAATGATGATCCAGCCACCTACCCTTCGGGATGTTTACGAAGCGCGCAAAACCATTGCCCCCTACCTTGCCAGAACCCCGCTCCATTACTCGGCCGGGTTGAGCAGGCTTTTTGAGGCCGAGATTTACTTGAAACATGAGGAATATCACCCTCTGGGGGCGTTTAAAGGAAGAGGCGGCATAAACTTCCTGGCCCATCTGGGGGAGGAAGAGCGCCGTAGGGGAGTCATTACTGCTTCGACTGGCAACCACGGCCAATCCATTGCAAACGCGTGCCAGATATTCGACGCCCGGGCATTGATTGCCCTTCCGGCGAAGGACCCAAACCCCCTTAAGGTAGCAGCGATGGAGGCGCTGGGAGCGGAGCTAGTGTTCTATGGCGAAAACTTTGACGAAGCCAAGGCCCACGCCGAGCGGTTGGCGCGGGAAGAAGGATATCGGTACGTGCATCCCACCGACGAGCCTCTGCTGATTGCCGGAGTGGGAACGCAGGCGCTGGAAATAATCGAAGACCTGCCCGATGTGGAAGTGATGTACATGCCCCTAGGGGGAGGCAGCGGGGTTTCGGGGGCCTGCATCGTGGCCAAAGGGATCAATCCGGAGATCAAAGTGAGAGCCGTACAGGGGGAAGGAGCGCCGGCGGGCTACCTGTCCTGGCAGCAGGGTCAGTTAGTCCAGGCGCCGATGAATACCTTTGCCGAAGGTATTGCTACCATGAATGGCTACGAACTCCCGCAGCGTATAATCCGGCACCTGCTTGATGACTTTGTGCTGGTCAGCGACGACGAGCTGCGCTTCGCCATGGGGCTGCTGGTGGAAAAGGCCCACACCCTCGCTGAGGGGGCCGGTGCGGCGGCGACTGCCGGGGCCTTGAAACAACGGGAATCCCTGAGGGGAAAGAAGGTATCCATTACTATTAGCGGCGCCAACACTACGGCAGACCACTTGGCCGCGGCATTAAAAGTGTACCATGATAGCCCATAAATGTACTAAGTGCACATTGGAGCGCGGATCGCAAGTCTAGAAATGTAATGACATTTTGTATGGAACTGGTTGCGTGTACCAAAGTGCTATATGTCTTGCTAAGTACACTTTTCAGAAATGTAGCGGGCTAGTTCGTCTCTGCTGAACTCCGGCAAAGGGACTTCGCCTTCATAACCCACCATTATCAGCCCTTCTTCGGGGGCGATGACCTGGCCTATTTCGCAGGCGAAGATTCCTCCTTCCTCCAACGTCCGCAACAAAGTGGGAACCTGAGGGGCTGGTAGAGTTACCAATAGGCACCCGGATGCCAGCAGGCCCAGGGGATCTATCCCAAGTACCTCGCAGATTTCTTCACATTCAGAAAAAACAGGTATGCTGCTCTGCTCCACGGCCAGTCCCATACCGGAAGCAACCGCTATTTCCCTTAGTCCCGTTACTAATCCGCCTTCGGTAGGATCATGTAGGGAATGAATGTCGGGAACGGCACATGCGGCCCTTGCTGCCCCTACGACACTGATACCGGGCTCGTAAAGAAACTTGCGGGCAACGTCAATGGTACTTGCTGTAACACCGGCAGCTATCAATTCCTCGCGGTTTTCTCTCGCCAGGATTGCCGCCCCTTCGATGGCTATTCCCCCAGTTATAACGATGCTGTCGCCCTCCACGGCGCCGCCCGTTGTTACTAGCTGATCTATCGTCACTTCGCCTAGCATCGTCCCCATCACGATGGGCCGGTCAAGCCCGTATGTTACCTCGCTGTGTCCACCGATGAGGGTTATTTCCATGGAATTACACGCGGTCAGGATCTGGTCGTAGACTGCTTCGGCTTGGTCCTCGGTAAAGGATTCCGGAACCAGGATAGTAGCCAGGAACCACCTTGGTACACCACCAGTACACGACACATCATTTGCATTTACCTGTACGGCATACCAGCCTATGTCGTCGGTAGCGAATGTAATGGGGTCAGATTTTGCCACCAGCAGCCGGTCGCCCAGCTTGACGACTGCCGAGTCCTCTCCAATCCTGGGCCCAACCAACACGCTGGGGTCGTAAACCCCTTGCTTGGACAACAGTTTCTGGAGTAGATGAGGAGGGAACTTGCCAATTTCCAAAGTCCAGCACCTTTCCTTTTGTTCCTTGTATTGGAGTCCAGGGAGAGTTTAACAGAGCAGGCCTTCGCTGCTACCTAACAATTGTTGTGGCCTCTCTTTGCCAAGAAGCCTGGGAAAAGCGGCCCAAGAGCAGGTATCGCTGAGAGGCGAAACGAGCCGGATTCCGGCCCATTAGGGTATTCCCATACCTCCGAAGTCGGCATTTCGCCTCTCAGGGTATTTTTTGCGACAGCACTTGTTTTCTCCTTGTTGTGCAGGTCCAAGAACTGTCAAGCTTAGCGGCTCGGTTTTCAACCTCGACCCCTCTAAAGTGGACGTGCTAAACTCTAACTCATCCGCTAAATGGTCGACACGACGGCATTGAACACTCAAAGCTCTGAAACCACTCGTGGCCTTGCGCTATTGCCTCCGGGCCCTCATAGCATTTCCGACCTGAACGCCGCGTTGCGGTGCCTGCAAGATGGGGGTGTGGTCGCGATTCCGACAGACACGCTTTACGGTCTTGCCGCCGATGTTGGCAACGAAGGGGCGCTGAAACGCATTTTCGATGTCAAGGGCAGGCCTGCCGACTTGGCCTTGCCGGTTCTGGTCAGTTCATGGGAGCAAGTAGCGACAGTGGCCGTGGCCGATGACGACACCATCAAGCAGCTTGTCACGCCGTTTTGGCCTGGCTCCCTCACCCTGGTACTTCCCAGGAAGCCCGGACTATCCAACCTGGTTACAGGCGGTCGCGACACGGTAGCCGTCCGAATGCCCTCTCACTGGATACCATTGTGCCTGGCTTCTGAGTTGGGACGCCCCATAACTGGAACCAGCGCCAACCGAAGCGGACAGGACAACCTTAACAGCCCACAAGAGATCAAGGAGAGCCTGGGAGATTCGTTAGCTGAAATAGTGGATCTGGGTCCCCGGCCCGAGGGGATCCAATCCACGATAGTAGATTTGACAGGCAATTATCCGACTCTGCTCAGAGAGGGAGCTACGCCCTTTGCGGAGGTTCTTGAGGTTTGGGACAGCTTGAATCCCTTCACTCCAGAATGTGAGAAAGGGGGTGTGCAAGATTAATCGTCAGGGCAGAATAAACCTTTACGGGCAATTGTTGGAAGGAGAGCTAAGGGACATCCTATCGACGCGGGATGGCTTTCTTTACAATCTGCTACGCTACCAGTTGGGATGGGCTGACCAGCATGGGCAACCCGAAGCCCAGCCGTTCAGGGCAAGCTTCCAGTCCTTGCTGGCCCCGGCAGTGTGCGATGCTTTGTGCGGTAACTTCGAAAGCTCGTTGCCCGTAGCGGCTGCCATCGAATTGCTCCTTAACTTTTACCGAGTTCATGGCGACGTCCAAGCGGGCAGGGTTGATGCCGGTTCCCGGCCCAGCATCTGGTGGGTATGGGGACCCTCCCAAGCCATCAACGCCGGCGACGGCTTTCATGCCCTGGCTAGAGTTGCGGTTATGCGAATGCAGGACGCCGGCTTCTCCCCGGAAACCGTTCTTAAGGCAACCGAGATGCTGGACAGTTCCTGCTTAACAATGTGCGAGGGGCAGTACGCTGATTTGGGATTTCAAGACCGGCTGCTGGTAACTACTGGGGAATACGATGATATGATTGCCCGAAAGGCCGGCTCCCTCGCGGGTTGTGCAGTGGCAGGGGGAGCTATCTCTGCCGGCGCTGACAGCAACACCGTCGCCCAGTTCAGGGATGCTGGAGTGAAACTTGGCATGGCCTGGCAGATTACCCAGGACGTATCCGACTATTGGGGCGCCCAAGGAGACGGCTTAACGGCCAGCAATGTACTGAACAAGAAGAAAAGCCTGCCATTGATCTATACAATGGAACATTGCAGCCTGCCCGCAAGGCGGGAAATCGGGGCGGCATATTCAAAACGGGTTCTGGACCCCTCGGACATCGCCCGAATAGTAGAGATCATGGATGAAGTCGATGCCAGGGATTACTGCCAGCAACGGTCAAGGACACTGTTTTCAGAAGCAATGGCCATCATGGGCGATGACAACACCGACCAAGAGAGAAAGAAGGGTCTTCAGGAATTGGCGGCGATGGCGCTAAGACCCGAGGCGCGACCCGCGGAAGAAGCAACGACTCAGCCAGGAGCATAGACACGACATGGCAAAGCGGTCCCTATCCCAAATGGATGTAGCGGGCAAGCGGGTGCTGGTCCGGGTTGACTTCAATATTCCCATCGAGCAGGGTATTGAAGTAATTGCTTCCTACGACCAGCGATTGAGAGCTACACTGCCCACGATACGCTACCTGCTCGATCGGGATTGCCGGATCATCCTTTGTTCCCACTTGGGACGTCCCGCCGGACAGGTGGTGGAAGAATTGAGGCTGGCGCCCGTAGGTGACCGCCTTTCGCAGCTCCTGGGGCATCCGGTTAAGAGCCTGAACGACTGCATCGGGACCGGGATTGAGTCAGAGATAAACTCGATGGCGCCCGGCCAGGTAGTGCTTCTTGAGAATCTCAGATTCCATGCGGGTGAGGAGAAGAACGACCCTGAATTTGCTGCCGGTCTTGGCAGACTGGCGGACTTCTTCGTTATGGACGCCTTTGCGGTGGCGCATCGGTCCCACGCTTCCACTGTTGGCATAACTACGGTGCTTCCCTCGGCTATGGGCTTGCTGGTACAGCGAGAAGTGGAGCTAATGGGCAAGGCCCTTGAGTCGCCGGCCAGCCCTTTGGCCGCACTGATGGGCGGCGCCAAGGTAAGCGATAAAATTTTGGTGCTGGAAAACCTGCTGGACAAGCTGGACCACCTCTTTGTCGGTGGGGGCATGGCCGTTACTTTCTTAAATGCCCTGGGTAATGAAACCGGGGCGTCGTCTATTGAATCCGATCGCCTTGACTTCGCGAGGGACGTTTTGGAGAGGGCAGCACAGAATGACATTGCCGTCCACCTGCCTCACGATGTGGTCGTCGCCAGCAACTTTGAAGCGAATCCCGCGCAGACCCGCACCGTTCCCGCTGACCAGGTGCCTGAAGGGTGGTACATTATGGACGTAGGTGAAGACTCGGCCGCCCAATACGCCAGCGAACTCAAGGAATGCAGCACCATCATTTGGAACGGTCCCATGGGAGTCTTTGAAATGCCCCGCTTCAGCCAGGCGACCCGCGTTGTTGCCAACGCTATTGCCGGGCTGCCCGGTACAACTACCGTGGTTGGTGGAGGCTCGACCGCCGAGGCCGTAGAAGAACTGGGCCTTATGGACCAGATGACTCACGTTTCCACCGGCGGCGGCGCCTCGCTGGAGTTCCTGGAAGGCCGAGAGCTGCCTGGAATTGCGGCCTTGCCCGAAGCCTGAATGAGATCCGCTGTTTTGTCGCCAATAGTCCCAATTTACATATAGTGTGAACGAGATGATTGATCTGGAACTACTTCACGATTGCTACGTTACAAGCTCGTCCAAGATTGTCTTACTGGTGGTAGATGGTCTCGGCGGTTTGCCCCACCCGGACACGGGAAAGTCGGAACTGGAAACGGCCAACCTGCCCAACCTGGACGCCATGGCCAGGGAGAGCGCCTGCGGAATGACCACGCCGGTTCTGCCGGGAGTTGCGCCTGGCAGCGGCCCCGGGCACCTCGCACTTTTCGGCTACGACCCCCTCAAGTACATAATCGGCAGGGGAGCCCTGGAAGCCCTTGGGATTGACGTTGAACTGCGCCCCGGAGACGTTGCCGCGCGGGGCAACTTCTGCACTGTCGACGCCGAAGGCAACCTGGTAGACCGCCGGGCTGGCCGAATACCTACCGAGTTCAGCACCTCCCTCTGCCACCGACTGGACACTATCGAGATCCCCGGCGTCCAGGTTGACGTCTTCCCGGTCCAGGACTACCGCTTCGTATTGAGACTGCGGGCGGAGGGCCTGTCTGAGGCTATCACCGAGACGGACCCACAGATTACGGGCGTCCCCGCAATGCCGGTGAAGGCTCTTGACCAATCTGCGGAAAAAATGGCGACGCTGGTGAACGAGTTTGTTTCTCAGGCTCGCACGCTGCTGGCCGAAGAGGAGCGGGGCAACATGATCCTGCTGCGCGGGTGGGCACAGCTACCGTCCCTGCCGCCTATGGGTGATGTGTACCGCCTCAATCCCGGCGCTATTGCAGCCTACCCTATGTATCGGGGCCTAGCGACCGTAGCCAACATGCGGATTATTCCCACGGGGCACACTTTCAGCGACGAGGTGGATACCCTTCAGGAGGAGTTCGAGAACCACGATTTTTTCTTTATCCATTACAAGCCTGCTGACGCCGCCGGTGAAGACGGCGACTTTGACGCAAAGGTAAAAACGCTGGAAGACCTAGATCCCCTTATCCCAAGGATTCGCGAGCTAAATCCTGACGTGTTCATGGTAGCTGGCGATCACTCAACACCTGCGATCATGGCGGCCCATAGTTGGCACCCCGTCCCCTTCATGCTTAACTCGAAACTTACCCGAGGCGAGGGAGTCCCGGCATTCAGTGAGCGGGACTGTAACCTGGGATCGATAGGCAGCATACCCGCGACCAACGTGATGTTGCTGGCCATGTCCCACTCCGGGAAACTTACCAAGTACGGGCCCTAAAAGCCTGGGTAACTAGAGCATAGGAGCGCTTCAGGAATGCCAGCCACCGTAGTTGCCGGAAACTGGAAAATGAACACCACCCTGGAAGAGGCCCGATCCCTGTCAAAGGCCGTTAGAGGCCAGTCAGATAGGGCTCCAGGGGTGGAGGTCATACTTTGCCCGCCGGCCATTTCACTGTCGGAAGTGAAACAATCCGTTGCCGGTTCTCCCGTCAAGATCGGTGCGCAGAACATTCATCATCAAGACTCGGGCGCGTTCACCGGCGAGATTTCGGCCACTATGCTGGTGAACCTCTGCGAGTATGTCATTGTCGGCCACTCAGAACGCCGGCAACTCTTTGGCGAGACGGACGAGCTGGTGAACTTGAAGGTCAAGGCTGCCCTGAGCCACGGCCTGAAACCCATTTTGTGCGTGGGCGAAACCCTGGAGCAGCGAGAGGCAGGCCGGGCAGCGGACGTGATATCCGGCCAGGTCAATACCGGTCTGGCGGAAACCCAGGCCATTGACATAAGTGGCCTGATTGTGGCCTACGAACCGGTGTGGGCCATTGGCACGGGCCAGGCTGCCACACCTGAAATAGCCGCTGAGATTATGGGCGGCCCTGTGGCTGAAACCCTCACGAGTCTATACGGCAGGGACGCAGAGCATATCCCCCTTCTTTACGGCGGCAGCGTCAATGGTGGCAACATTTCAGACTTTGCGGCGCAGTCCTGCATCCACGGGGCGCTGGTGGGCGGCGCAAGCCTCCAGGCCGACTCCTTCATGGACATAGCGCAACTGGTGGGAGAGGCAAAGGCGGGGGGCAACTGAAGGAGCGCCATTCTAGCGTCCGGCAGATGTCTTCAAACAATCCCAGTGTCCTCTACATAGTCGGCCCCACAGCCACGGGCAAGACTCAACTCGCGATATCACTGGCTCATCAACTTGGCGGCGAAATAGTCAACGCCGACAGCCGCCAGGTCTACAAGTACATGGACATTGGCACCGCTAAGCCCACTCGGGAAGAGAGGGCTCAAGTTCCACACCACCTTTTCGACCTCATTACACCGGCAGAGAATTTTTCTCTGGGCAGATTTCTTACCCTGGCCACAGCGGCGGTCCATGACATAAGCCGCCGCAAATCCCTGCCCATCGTAGTGGGGGGAACAGGCCAATACGTTTGGGCGTTGCGAGACGGCTGGGAAGTTCCCGCTGTTCCCCCTGACAATGAGTACCGTACTGAATTGGAACGGGTGGCGGCGGCACAGGGAGCCCAGGCCCTCTACCACAGACTCCAATCGATCGACCCGAAGCGAGCGGCGGAACTGGACCCCCGAAATGCCCGAAGAGTTATCCGCGCTCTGGAAATCAACCACGTTACCGGCAAGCGCCCCTCAGAGCTACCAGCAGTGTCCGGCCAGGGACTTGAAGGCCTCGTCATCGGCCTGACTATGGGGCGCAGCCTCTTATATGAACGTATTGACCGTCGGGTCGATCAAATGATGGAAAACGGCTTCCTGGAAGAAGCAAAGAATCTGGCGGCCATGGGATACACCCTTGGTGAAGGCTGCCTGGCATGTCCGGGATACAAGGAACTGGGCCAATACCTGGGCGGCGAAATGTCTTTGGCCGATGCCATTCAGAGGACCAAGTTCCAGACCCATCGATTGGTCCGTCGTCAGTACACCTGGTTCAAGCCCAGCGACTCCAGGATTAGCTGGCTTGACGGCCTTGAGTCTGAGCTTTCTTCTATCGCTCTGAACCTGGCAGCACAGATCACTTAAGCCATTACCAACCCGTTCCCAATGATCTGCTGTGGTAAAATACCGGCAACCTGAAGCCAGAGGGCCTGATGAAATTCACCAAGATGCACGGGGCCGGCAACGATTACATCTACATTGACGCCCGCGAGATGGGTGAAGATTGGCCAGCGCTCTCCCGAACTATGAGCGACCGTCACTTCGGGATTGGCGGTGACGGCATTATCTTGATACTGGATTCAGACCAGGCGGACCTCCGGATGCGCATGTTCAATGCCGACGGCTCTGAAGGGGAAATGTGCGGTAACGGCATCCGCTGCTTTGCCAAGTACGCCATTGAACGGGAAATAGTCTCCCGGCCAGAGAGCGGCTTGACGGTGGAGACTTTGGCTGGAATAAGGACGGTTTACCCCATTTACGGAAGTGGGGTGGTTGAAGGGGCGCGGGTTTCCATGGGGCTGCCGCATCTGGCCCCTGACGACATTCCGGTGAGCCTTGATCCGTCAATGAGCCGCGGCGGCGGACCGGTGCTCAAATACCCTATTCACCCCGGGGATTTTCGACTTTACCTGGCCTTCGTTTCCATGGGAAACCCCCATGCTGTGACGTACATTGATCAGCCGGTAGGGGAATTTCCCCTGCACAACATAGGCCCTTTGGTGGAGGGACACCCCATGTTCCCCCGGCGTGTCAACTTTGAGATCGTAAACCAGGTGGATTCCAGCCACCTGAACGCCCGGGTGTGGGAGCGCGGCTCCGGCGAAACCATGGCTTGCGGGACCGGCGCCTGCGCAATCGCCGTCGCCTCCCGCATGCAAGGGCTGACTGAAGACCGTGTTGACATAATTTTGCCCGGCGGTACCCTTACCGTAGAATGGGATGGTGAGGGAGAAGTGTATCTTGAAGGGCCGGCGACGGAAGTATTCACGGGAGAGTGGTGACCCTGGTTGCTTTCTTCATCCCAGGCTTTGAACTGTTGGAGGCCGAAATCTTCAGCTAATGTTCGTTTCTAAATAGCTCCAGGAGTGGCAACGTGGAATTTTCCAGCAGACTGGGCAAACTTGCCCCTTACCCCTTCGTAGAAATCTCCCGCATCATCGCGGAAAAGCGGGCGGCCGGGGCCGACGTGGTAACCTTCGGCATTGGTGACCCGGACATACCTACTCCGCAGCCCATTATTGACCGACTGCTGACCGCTTCCCAGGACCCGCCAAACCATCGCTACCCTGAAACCGACGGACTGCCCGAAATGCGGCAGGCCATAGCCCAGTGGTACGAAAACCGGTTCGGCGTGAGCCTCGACTCTGACAAGGAAGTGCTGCCGCTCATAGGCGCCAAAGAAGGCATCGGGCACGTTGCCTTCTGCTTTCTCGACCCTGGAGACATTGCTTTGGTTCCAGACCCTGCCTACCCCGTGTACGGTGTGGGAACCATGTTCGCGGGCGCCGAAAGTTACATAATGCCGCTGCTGGAAGAAAACGGTTGGCTTCCAGACTTGTCGGCCATTCCAGGCGAAGTGGCTAGGGCCGCCAAGGTGATGTGGCTCAATTACCCCAACAACCCCACTAGCGCAGTGGCCAGCGCCGAAGACCTGGCCTCCTATGTGGCCTATTGCCGGGAGCACGATATTGCCTTGCTCCACGATGCCGCGTACAGCGAAGTAGGCTATGACGGCTACACGGCTACCAGCATGATGCAGGTGGAAGGCGGCAAGGACGTGGGGCTGGAGTTTCACTCCCTGTCCAAGAGCTACAACATGACGGGCTGGCGCATGGGTATGGCGGTGGGCAATGCCGACATGATAAGGGCCCTGTTTCAGATCAAGGCCAACCTGGACTCGGGTATTCCCCAGGCCATTCAGGAAATGTCCATGGAAGCCCTCACAGGCCCGCAGGACTGTATAGAGGACAACCGGGTAATCTACCAGCGTCGTCGCGACCGGGTGGTGGAGGCCCTGCGCAAGATGGGCCTGTCAGTGGCGGTGCCTCAGGCCAGCCTCTATATCTGGGCGCGAGTGCCAGAAGGCTTTACTTCCGCAGATTTCGCTGCCCGCCTGCTGGAAGACATCGACATTGTGGTAACCCCGGGTTCAAGCTACGGCCAGTACGGTGAGGGTTACATAAGGTTGTCCCTAACTACTCCCGACGAGCGAGTCGAAACAGGCTGCCAGCGTCTCGAATCCTGGACCATACCGGCGCCGAGGGAGGGATAAACTCATTCCCAAAAGAACAGTCGCCACCGAACCTGAAAAAGAAAAAGCCGTCCTGGTCGCGGTCGAACTGAAGAGCCGGGACCACCTTTGGGAGTTAGACGACACCCTGGACGAACTGGCTTACCTGACCGACGCCGCCGGGGCCCAGGTTGTTGCAAAAGTGACCCAGCGGGCCGACCGACTTACTCCTACCTACGTAGGAAAGGGCAAGCTCCTGGAAGTACAGGACCTGGTGGCCCAGCAGGGGGCGGAAACTGTCGTCTTCGACGATGAATTGACCCCCACTCAACAACGCAACCTGGAAGCCGCACTGCAGGTCAAGGTCATCGACCGTACTGCCCTGATCCTGGACGTATTCGGTCGCCACGCCCGCACCCACGAAGGCAAGCTGCAGGTAGAGCTGGCCCAGCATCAGTACCTGCTGCCCCGCCTTGTAGGCCAGTGGTCTCACCTGGAAAGGCTGGGCGGTGGTATAGGCACCCGAGGGCCTGGTGAAACCCAGTTGGAAACGGACCGGCGGCTTATCCGGCGCCATATCCAGCGAATCCAGGCGGAACTGGACAAGGTCAGGGAGCGCAGATCCATCTACATTGGCCGTCGCAAGAAGGCCAGCATACCTATGGCGTCCCTGGTCGGATACACCAATGCCGGAAAGTCCACCTTGTTCAATGCGCTATGCAATGCCGGAGTAGAAGCGGAAAACCAGCTTTTCTCCACTTTGGACCCGGTAACTCGCCGCATCAGACTCCCTTCGGGCGATGAACTGCTGTTGACGGACACAGTAGGGTTTATCCAAAAACTGTCTCCCATGGTGGTAGCGGCTTTTCGTGCCACTTTGGAAGAGCTGGCCGAGTCGGACATTCTTCTCCACGTTCTGGACATTACCCACCCCAAGGCGCCGGAGCAGGCCGAGGTTGTGGATGAGACCCTGGAAGACCTGGGACTAAGCCATAAGCCCCGCCTGTTGGTGATCAACAAAATGGACCTGCTGGTGGACCAGGATCAGGAAGAGGTGGCGCTTCCCCCCGCGGGATTGCAGTCCTATCCCAGCGTTCCCATATCTGCGGCCAAGGGGTGGAACCTGGACCTCCTGTTGGAAGAAGTTGAGGCGCAACTGGTGGAGATGGACGGTCCCATGACCGTGCTGCAGTCAGCAGCGGGAGACTGAGATCCGTGCCCCCTGCGAAAGCGCAAAGTGGCTGAGACTTGGCTGGATGAAACTGCTCCGGAGGCAATCCCGAGGCCCCGACAGGTTGGTTCGCACAATAGACGTTATGTAACGCAATCATGGGATTTTCCTCAGAACGGTTGACATAAACCTTTTAGTCACCGCCCGCGCCATCATCGGGCGTTTGCAGCAGCGAACCTGTTTCGTAGACCCTGGTCAAAATCTAATGCATGGACGGTGATCTCATGCGGGTAGAAGGCAAAGTAGCACTAATCAGCGGCGGCGCAAGGGGCATCGGCGCCGCCACTGCCAGGCTCCTGGCAAGCGAGGGAGCCGCGGTTGTCCTGGCCGACGTGCTGGAAGAAGAGGGCCGCGCCACAGAAGCACAGATCTCTGAGGCAGGCGGCCGGGCCACCTTCATTAGGCTGGACGTAACGGATGAAGAAAACTGGCAGCAGGTGATCGACGCCACCGTAGACCTCTACGGAAGGCTGGACGTGGTGGTCAACAATGCCGGTATCAGCGGCCGCACTGCCGTGGAGGAGACGCCCGCAGAGACCTGGGACAGGGTAATGAGCGTAAACGGAAAGGGAGTCTTCCTGGGGACCAAGCTGGCAATTCCGGAACTGCGCAAGGCCGGTGGCGGGTCCATAATAAACATTTCCTCCATCTACGGAATCGTGGGCAGCGAGACCTCCACCCCATACCATGCCTCCAAGGGAGCCGTCCGCATCTTCACCAAGGCGGCAGCAATTCAGTATGCTTCTGAGGGCATACGGGTAAACTCCGTGCATCCCGGCTTCGTGGACAGTCCCATGACCCAGGCAGCCCACGCAGTCCAGGAAGTTCACGACCTTCGTGTTGGACGAACTCCGCTGGGCCGGATGGGGACGCCTGAAGACATTGCGGCGGGGATCCTCTACCTGGCCTCCGATGAGTCATCCTTCGTTACGGGAAGTGAACTGGTGATAGACGGGGGAATGACCGCACAATAGCCGTGTGGAACGGGAACCGCTCCCTTCGAGAGTAGGTGGGTCTCAGCCTGTCTTTTCCTGAGCCACACTACCCAAGCTTTGTATCCGCATTGGCATGAGAAGGGTTGCGCCAAAGCATTGGTTTCCCTATAATTGCTGTTCCGACGGAACTGGAAGGGCGGTTAGCTCAGTGGTTAGAGCGCCTCGTTCACACCGAGGAGGTCGGAGGTTCAAATCCTCCATCGCCCACCACTTGGCCGGTTCCAGTCAACGGTTTCCCTGTTGCCGTGCCGAGGTGGCGAAACGGCAGACGCGCTGCGTTCAGGGCGCAGTGTCCTTATGGACGTGTGGGTTCAAATCCCTCCCTCGGCACCAGAAATGTCCAGGCTCCATTAGCGCTTGTAGCTCAGTGGATAGAGCGCTGCCCTGCGGAGGCAGAGGTCGTGGGTTCGAATCCCGCCAAGCGCGCCACCTTTTTCAGTTTGTGTAAGAAGATCCCTGCCCGCTTCCCCGCACGGGACTTGTGCGCAACGGGCGGTTAGCTCAGATGGTTAGAGCGCCTGCTTTACACGCAGGAGGTCACTGGTTCGAGTCCAGTACTGCCCACCACCTTCCAGCATCATCCTCTTTTCGTCCACAAACGGTTGCGAGTGTCTGGTTATAGTGATTCTCCGGTTCTCGCCTTCGTTGCTCTCTCTGTATTCAACTTTTCTCTTACTTTCAGTCTTATCCCAGTGTGGGGCAAACGGCCAATCAATGGATGGTTAAGAACTTTGGTATCTCTCTTAAGAAACCCCTACTATCGTGGTGTTGTGAGAGACAGGCTTGTATGAGTGAGTGTTTGTGGGGGATAGATCGCATCTCTCCTGACCCCCAACCGCGCTGTGATACAATATATTTATTAGCATAAGAATTACGTTTTGGATTCAATTATCTGGCTGAGAAAGAGGGATGGCCCACTCAAATCCGGTGATGAAATCCCTGAAGCCAAGTTATGATCAGCTACGTGATTGCGTGAGGTGACACTTCGTATGTTGAGATTCGTTGAAGAGATTATGCTGCTCCTGCTCCGCGACGAAGATGGCAGATTTGTCCAAGTGCCTACCTGGTCGGTAGATTACGCCCTGGCCGGTTCCGTCTTAATGGACCTGGCCATGGAGAACCGGATAGACACGGATCTGGAAAATCTCATCTTGATTGATTCCACTCCTGTTGGCGATGATATTTTGGATCCGGTACTGGCTGAGATCGCCGTCGGAGGCAACCAGGATACCCGCTACTGGGTAGAGCAGGTGTCCCGACATGGGACTGAACTCCGCGAGAAGTCGCTGGAGCGGCTGGTGGAAAAGGGTGTGCTGGAGAAAGCGGATGATCGCTTCCTCTGGGTCTTTCGTTCCAGGCGATATCCCGCGATAGACGGTTCCGTCGAACGGGAAGTCAAATTGCGCATCCTGAACGTTCTATTTAGCGACGAAATTCCGGACCCCAGGGATCAAATGATTATCTGCCTGGCCGACGCTTGCGGCATATTCCCCCGCCTCCTTTCCCGCCAGGAACACGCCAGGGCGGCCGACCGCATAGCCCAGGTTAGCCAGCTTGACCTGATTGGCCAGACTATGTCCCAGGCCATTCACGATATCCAGGTATCGGTAGCCGTCTCCTGCCAGGGCCACATGATTTAGCCCGGCAGGGTAGGGTTTTCGGCAGGCCTTCACGAAAACCACAGCTTTCTTGACACAGAGTGAGCGGTACTTTACGCTTTTTTCATCATTTTTTCGCCTTTCAATTCAGGCTTTGTTTTAAAGCAAGTCAGTTCTTTCCAGGAATTGCTTATGTCATCCCGATTACTCGACAGTATCGACTCACCTTCAGACCTGAAGGGCTTGAACCAGAAGGAGTTAAATCAGGTAGCCAGCGAGATTCGAGACACCATCATCTCGGTGATAACTGAGCGTGGAGGGCACCTGGCTTCGAACCTTGGCGTGGTGGAACTCACCCTTGCTCTACACCGCGTTTTCGATAGCCCTACGGACAGGCTGGTGTGGGACACCACCAACCAGATGTACAGCCACAAACTGGTTACCGGCAGGCGAGACGAGTTTCAGGATATCCGCCTGGCCGGCGGTATTTCCGGTTTTGGCGAACCTAGTGAGAGTCCCCACGACACTCTTTGCGCAGGTCACGCTGGTACGGGGCTCTCAATAGCCTTGGGCATAGCCCAATCCCTCACTACACGAGGCCAGGATGCGTGGACGATAGCCGTGGTGGGGGACGGAGCGATGACGTCGGGCTCCAGCTTTGAAGCCCTGAACAATATCGTCCACCTTAATCCAGACCGCTTGATTGTTGTGCTTAACGACAACGGTATGTCGATATCAGAAAATATCGGCTTTCTGACAAACTGGAGAAAACGGGTAATCACCCACCCCGAATATCGTGCGATGATCGGACGTATGCGCTCTCTCTCCAAGAGAGTTCCCACGGGGGACGCCATCTACCGGCTGGTGAAGCGGTTCAACGACAGCCTGGATACGTTCATTCTGCCCACGATGTTCTGGAACGAGATGGGTTTCCAGTACCTGGGCCCTGTAGCCGGGCACGACCTGCGGCAACTGGAAATGACTCTTCAACAGGCGAAGCTGTCCACCGGCCAGGTCCCAATCGTCCACGTCGTAACCCACAAGGGGCACGGCTATGAACCGGCGGAAGATGATCCCGTAAAGTTCCACCAGCCCAGTTCACCGCTGGGCGCCGGTTCAGGAGCACCCACTTACTCAAGAGTATTTGCCGACACCATCAGCAAGTTAATGGCGGAGGATGATGCGGTGGTTGGTATTTCGGCGGCTATGCTGGAGGGTACGGGCCTGGAAGACGTGCGCCAGGCGTTTCCTGACAGGGTTTTTGACGTGGGGATTGCGGAACAGCACGCCGTGAGCATGGCGGCCGGAATGGCTTCCATGGGCGCCAAGCCCTTTGTGTCAATCTACTCCACCTTCCTGCAGAGAGCCTTCGACCAATTGGTGCACGATGTCTGCCTGCAAAACCTGCCCGTTAATATAATTGCGGACCGCGCAGGAGTTGTTGGAGAAGACGGGAAGACTCACCACGGCTTTCTGGACCTTTCTTACCTTCGCTGCCTGCCAAACGCGGTAGTCGCCGCTCCTATGGACGAGAACGACCTTCAGCACCTGGTTTATACGGCCTACAAGTACCCGGGCCCCTTTGCCATTCGAATTCCCCGCGGAACGGCGACGGGCAGTGCCATGGACAAGGAACTGAGGGAACTGCCACCGGGCAGAGGGGCTGTGTTACGCGAAGGCGGCGACGTGGTGATATTTGGGCTGGGCAAGACCGCCACGGCGGCGCTTGAGGCTGCCGACCTTCTTGCCGAGTATGGGCTGGCCTGCGGAGTGGTAAACCCCATTTATGTAAAACCGCTGGACGTGAACCTGTTGCTGGATTCGTCAAGAAGCTCCGGCCGCATAGTGACCGTGGAGGAAAACGTCCTCGCCGGTGGTTTCGGTTCGGCAGTGTTGGAGACACTTTCCGAGGCCGGAATGGAAGACGTGCCGGTGCTTCGTATAGGTATGCCCGACTCCTTCGTGGAACATGGCACCGCCGCGGACCAGCGGCACAGGCTTCAGCTGGATGCAGAGGGTATTGCCACGCAGATTCTGCAGGCGTTCTTCCCGGATCGTGTCGTCGTGAGCGCCGCTTCTGATTAGACTTGTAGTGCACAGGAGGCTCTCCATTGAAGATCCCCAGGATTTACACCGGCGACGACGGGCAGGCCCACATTGAAGAGATCGACGTGGACAGCTTCCCCAACCCCCAGTCGCTTACCGAAATTACCGGCCTCCAGTTTCGGGTGCAGCAGCCGGGGCGTTTTGCTGACTGGCACGTGGAATCCCGCCGCAACTACATCATCACCCTTTCGGGGGAAGGTGAGATCGGCCTTGGTGATGGCTCCTTGCACCGTTTCGGTCCCGGCGCCGTGGTGCTGGTGGAAGACCTAACAGGTCAGGGACACACCACCAGGGTTACCAGCGACATTCCCAGGATTACTATAGCTGTGCCCTTGACCAACCAGACACCCGGAACCTGACTATTTCTGCTCCCCATGCCTTTTGCTTCCAACAACGGAATCCGTATCTTCTATCGTTCGGAACCCGCCACAGGCGGAGGTAGCGATGCCGGGGTCCCCCTTCTTTTGGCCCACGGATTCATGCAACGGAGCGACGACTGGTTCGATGCCGGCTATGTGGACCGACTCAGCCAATTAAGGCCACTGGTCTTGCTGGACTTCAGGGGTCATGGTCTAAGCGACAAGCCCCATTCCGTCAGGGACTACCGGATGGAACTACTGGTGAACGACTTAACCGCTGTCCTGGACCAGATGAGGGTTAACACCGTCGATTTCATGGGTTATTCCTTCGGCGCCTGGGTGGGGTTCGGCATGGCCAGGTTCGCGCGGAAACGCCTGCGTTCGCTGGTTCTGGGAGGAATGCACCCCTACGTCCGCGACCCAGGGCCCTTGCAGCGGCGAATCGACCGCTTCACCAGCACCAGGGACGCCCTGGCAGAAGGCGGCCACCACGCAGAACTGATCCCCGATCAGGTTAGGGCCCAGTTCGCTGAGAACGATATTGAAGCCTTGATAGCCCTGACCACCGCAATACGGGACTCAGAAGGCTTTGAGGGTGCCCTGGACACACTGGAAGCACCGACCTTGATATACACCGGCGAAGAAGACCCGGCTTACGCCCTGGCCAAGCAGTGCGTAGAGGGGCATGACAATCTGGATTTCCTGTCCCTCCCGGGCCTGGGCCACATGGAAGCTTGGCATCAGACCGAGGCAGTCCTTCCCCAAGTTACCCGCTTTCTCCAGGCAGTGACATAGCTCTCCAGGCCACTTCCCTTCTGCTCCTTGCCACTCTGCAGGCCACCTCGTTCCAGTTTGATTTAGATACCCTTGTGGCGTAGAATAGCGGGGCAATTGGGCCAGCTGGCCCTTCAGGAGTGCGCGTATGCCGAAGACCACTGAGTTAAACCTTCTTTGCATGTCCGGCCAGGGGTCGGTGCAGGCAGGGGAAGCTCTGGCCAAGCTCTATGCCGATCAGGGTTGGTTTGTATCGGTAAACGTCTATCCGGGCACCCGCGCCCGCAGCGGACCCGTGATAAATTATGTAAAAATTTCCGACTCCGAAGTTATGGCCAGCTGTGCCAACTACCATCCATCCGAGGTTATAGTCTTCCAGGAAGAACTGCTGCTCACGGCAAAGAACAACACCCACGAACTGATCGCTGACGCTATAGGGCGGATGAAGCGGGGCACCCTCCTGGTGAACTCCCCCAAGCATCCCCAGGAAATTGACCTGCCCTTCGACCTTGAGGGGGCGGTGGCCACCGTGGACGCCACAGGGATAGCCAGTAGACTGCTGCGGCGCAACCCGCCGCCAGTAGGCCTGACTCTACTAGGCGCCTACGCCCGCATCACCGAGGCCATTGACCTTGGAGAGTTACTGGATGTTATCCGAGAGACTTTCCCCGGCGCCGTGGGTGAACGAAATGTGGAAGCCACCACGGAGGCCTACGAGACTGTGCAGGCCATCGGAGGTGTGAAGTTCCAGGTGGACCGGACACCGGCGCGGCTTGACCACACTCGCGTGGAAGACCTGCCCCAGTATTACCAGTTTGACCGTTATGACAAGCTGCCTGGCTTCATGGGAGGCAGCCCCTTCGTCTGGCGGGACAAGGTGCCCGTTTGCGAAGACAACAAGTGCATCTGTCCCGGGGTTTGCATCAGCGAGGTGATGTGTCCCGACGGTACCGGATTTATTATCCGGCAGGACCTGCCCCACCAGGGCTACCGCATCGACGTGGACTTCTGCCGGGGCTGCGGCATCTGCGCCGAGGTTTGCGTAGGCAGCGCTTTGACCATGGTGGACGAAGACCAGGTGAAACGGGACAATCCGGACTACACTGACATTACTGCCGAACCCCACCGTCCCGAGATTGCCACCCACCAGCGCATCCACCTGGACACTTAGCCACCGCCAATAATTCAGGAGACTATTAATGACCACCCCAACACCCACCAGGCGCCAGGCGCTGACCGGCAACAAGGCGGCGGCACACGCACTAAAGCTGGCACGTGTGCAGGTATTGTGCTACTTCCCTATTGGCCCTTCCGACGAAGTTGGCGAGGAGCTTTCCAGGATGATCCAGCGGGGAGAACTGCCCGCCGAAGTAATTGAACTGGAACACGAACGCAGTGTAATGAACGCCCAGATTACCGCCACCCAGTCGGGGGCGCGTTGCTCATTCGCTACCAACTCAGAGGGACTGCTGATTGCGGCCCAGCAGCTTATTTTCGCCTCATACGCCCGTATTCCCATAGTGGTGGTGGTGGCGCACCGCGCCCTGGAGCCCCCCGCCATTGTCCGGTCGGACGACCAGGACACCATCATGTACCGGGACATTCACTGGATGCACTACCACTGCGAGAATGCGCAGGACGTGATGGACACGGTCATCCAGGCTTACAAAGTGTCAGAGGACCCCGACGTGCTATTGCCGGCCTTCGTCACCTACGATGGTTGGGAAGTCTCTCACAACAGCTATCCCGTCCAGCCGCCTAGCCAGGAAGCCATTGACAGCTTCTTGCCTCCCTATGAACTGCCGGCGGAAGTGGACTTCGTTAAAAACCTGGACTTTGCCGCGTATTATGGTGGCCAGCGCATGAGCGGCTATGGCTATATCGACGTGGAACGCGAATACATGGAGAGACGGTTCCAGTTGGACGAGGCGCTAAACGTTACGGCGAAGGCCCGTCTGAAGCAGGCCCACCTGGACTACGTGAACCTGACAGGGCGCGGCTATGGCGGCCTCATTGAGACCTACCAAATGGAAGACGCCGAACTTGCAATTGTGGCCATGGGTTCTTTGTCTTCCACATCCAGGCTGGCGGTGCACCTGCTGCGCGAACAGGGGAAGAAGGTGGGACTGGTCAAGATCCGCACCTATCGCCCCTTCCCCAGCGAAGACCTGATAGAAGCTTTGAGCAATGTGAAGGGCGTTGTGGTGCTGGACCGCAACACCGTGGCCGCCGTTTACCAGGACCTGCGCAGCGCCCTGTTCGGTCAGCCCAATCCCCCGGTTGTCCTGGGCCGCATCATTGGTCTGGGTGGCCGCGACGTGACCCACTACAACGTGGTCTACGCGGCCGAAGAGGTCCTGAAGGCAACCAGGGACAGTAGCGTCGCCAAGCCGCTGGACTGGCACTTTGAGGTAATTGAAGACGAGGATATGCTTAACCGGGTACTCAACGGTTAGCAACCACCGGCCGATCTTCTCGACCTGTAGGGAGAATAACTATGCCCATAAAGATGATCCAGGACACCGCCGACCAGCGGGTCTACATGAACGTCACCGCAAACCAGTGTCCTGGCTGTCCTGAGAATCTGGCTACCCGCCTGGTTATGCACATCGTCTTCGACCACTTAAAGGACGAGGACCCGATCATCTTCGGACAGGGCTGCGGTATTGGGCGCGACTTCCTGCAGCGCAGCGGCCTGGGCACCCACGACAGCGGTATCGCCGGCATGCTCACGGCCATGCGGGTACGAAACATCGACCGTCCCATAGTTGTAATTGACGGGGACGGGCAGATTGACCTGGGCCTTGAAGACCTGGCCACCAGTTTCCAGCAGGGGTATAAATATCTTCACGTTGTGTGCGACAACCAGGCCCACGCGGCCAGCGGCAGCCATGCCACGGGCAGCACAGCTCCCATGGCCCGCACCAGCGTCCGGCCTTCGGGTAAGTTGCGCCACCCCAAGCATTTTGCCCTGATGCTTATGTTCAGCGGCGCGGAATACGTGGCCACGGCTTCCACGTCCCACCCCCAGGACCTGGAACGTAAGATAAAGGCTGCGTGCGACCGGATGCCCGCCTTCATCCAGATTCTGACTCCTTGCAACCCGTCATGGGGCTATGACGACAACAAGGGAATCGAGGTCTCCAGGCTGGCCGTGGAGAGCGGTATCTGGCCACTGTACGAGTGGAAGGACGGCGTTTTCCAACGGCAGAACATCATGCGCAAGTCCACCGTAAGGGACTACATCGGTTCCCAGCGCCGCTACGCCCACCTCGACGAAGAGGGTATCCGCCAGATGGAGGAGTACGTGGCTGACCTGAACCGCATGATGATTCAGTTGGAAGCTGGCTTCTCCGGTTAAGGACAGCTACGGAATGGTTACGGACCCAAAACCTTGGCTTCAGTCCTACTCGCCCGGGATGCCGTCTAGCCTGGACTACCCCCGGTTACCCCTTTACCACTTTCTGCAGCAGTCGGCGTCTCTCTACCCCGACCGGCCGGCCATCATCTACCAGGACCCGGCGGGCGGGAATGAGCCCTTCGCCCGTACCTACCGCGAACTGAACGATGCGTCGGAACGGTTCGCCGCCACTCTCGTTTCCCTGGGCGTTGAGAAGGGGGACCGGGTGGCTTACTACATACAGAACTCTCCAGAGTTGATTGCCGGATTCTATGGCATTCTCAAGGCCGGAGCAGTGCCTGTACCCTGCAACGTCATGTACCAGGCGGAGGAACTAGCCTACCACCTTATCGACTCCGGGGCGCAAACCCTATTATGTGAAGCAAACCTGTATCCCACAGCGCAGAGTGTCCTGCAAGAAACTGGTGTGGCAAACGTAATCGTAGCGGGTGGGCATGTGGATGGCGATGTCCTCCACTGGGAACAAGCGCTGGCGCAAGCGCCCTGCAGGGGCAAATTGCCGACCATTAGCGTGGACAATGACCTGGCATTGCTGCCCTACACCGGCGGCACCACCGGCATACCAAAGGGCGCCATGCTCACTCACGCCAACCTGGTGGCCAACGCGGTGCAGTTTCGAGACTGGTTTGGCTACGAAGCGGGCAGGGAGGTCTTTGTGGCCACACTGCCTTTGTTCCACATAGGCGGCATTGCCGGGGTGATGAGTGTACCTATATCCTGCGGCGGCACCATCGTTCTTTTCCGGCGGTTCAGCGCGGAAAGAGTTCTGCGGGCCATCCAGGACTATGGGGCTACCCGTTTTCTGGGGGTACCAACCATGTATATCGCCCTGCTCAATCACCCGGAGGCAGGCAACTACGACCTCTCGTCTCTGCGGCCCAGTCGTACCAGCGCTGCACCGCTGCCCAGGGCGGTTAAGGAGTCCTTTGACGCCTTGGTAGGCAGGAACGTACTGGTGGAAGGGTATGGCCTGACGGAAACTTCTCCCCTTACGCACGCCAACCCAGTGGATGGCGCCATCGCAGGGTCCATAGGTGTGCCCCTGCCGGATACCGAGGCTCGCATCTTCGATGCCGATGACGGCCTGGTGGAGGTGCCCATGGGCGAAATCGGCGAGGTCGTGCTGCGGGGTCCGCAAGTGATGAGGGGCTACTGGAACCGGCCCCTGGAGACGTCGGAAGCCATACGGGACGGCTGGTTTTACACCGGCGACCTGGCTTACGTGGACGAGCGGGGTTACTTCTTCATCGTTGACCGCAAGAAGGACGTCATCAATGCAGCAGGTTTTAAGGTATGGCCCCGGGAAGTGGAAGAAGTACTGTACCAGCACCCGTCTATCAGGCTTGCGGCTGTACTGGGCGTCCCAGACGACTACCGCGGAGAAACGGTGCGGGCGGTTATCGCCCTCAAGGAGGGCCACGGCTTCTCATCTGAGGAGGCGGCGAAAGAGGACATACTGGGCCATTGCCAAAGGCACCTCGCCAATTACAAGGTTCCCCGCATTGTTGATTTTAGGGACGAACTGCCCATGAGCGCGGCTGGAAAAGTGCTGCGGCGAGTCATGCGGGACGAGGCTGCTGGCTCAGAACAATAAGAAAAGAGGGAAAGGCATTGATTCAATGGGGACGAGTTTCAGACTCGCCCCCTCTTTTATGCCATCTACCCGCCAAATATTGATGGGTACCCCTACCGAACGTGGGGTAAGACGTACCTGGTGAATCGGTTTAACTGCTCCATCTGGTGTGGCGAGGCGAAGCGGACGATGAAATAGGTAACCCCTGCCTTACGATAAGTGTTAATCGACTCTATACACTTCTCGGGGGGACCGAAAACGCACAATAACTGCTTGCTTACGGCCTCATAAGGGCGGCTATAGTACGATTGCATGAATTGGTCGCCCTCAGACAGCGCGTCCGCCTCTTCATTGAGATTTACTGAGATATAGAGGGCCCGGGGCATCTCGCCTGCGTTCCGGCCGACGCTTTGGGCGTTCTCCTGGACCCTGTCCCAGCAGCGCTCAAAGAGGTCGACGCTGGGCACGTTGGTTATCCAGGCGTCGCCCATTTCGGCGACACGCTTTAGACCGCGGCGCACCCAGTTGCTGGAAATCCAGATGGGCAGGGGGTCCTGCAGAGGATGCGGTTCCAGGGTTACGTTGTTCAGGGGGTAGTAGTCGCCCTCAAAAGTTACGTCCTCCCCTGACCAGAGGGAGCGCATAATTCGGATGCCTTCTTCCATGCGGTCTGCCCGTTCCTGGATGGGAATACCGACGACCTCGTGCTCGTCCACGTACATCTGGTTATCGCCGCGGCCGGCGCCGGCGCCCAGGATGGTACGGCCGTTGGAAACGTTGTCAATGGTGGCCAGAGCGTGGGCCAAGTGCACCGGATGGCGAAGAGCTGAGAGCATCACCGCCGTACCGATTCGGACCCGCTGGGTGCGGGCAGCCAGGGCCGACATTATGGTAAGGGGTTCCAGGCGTGGCTTGGAGGTTACGCTGTCCCCTACCCACACCGAGTCGTAGCCCAAGCGTTCTACGGTCTCGGCCATTTGCCAGTTCAGCTCAACCCGGGGGCGCCCCCCGTCGGCGTAGACCAGAACACCCCGGGTGGGCAGGAGGATGCCGAAGTTGTTGACTGTTTCCATGTTGTCCTCACGTAGAAAAGGTGTTGGTAAGCCGCCAATGGGGTTGAGAGTTTGGTCTGTTTATGGCAGTGGTGGGGACTCGCTCCCATCCTCACTTTCCTCAATCAAAGGGGAAGGGACTATTTCGTTTATTTTCACAGGTCTCAGTTAAGCGGGAAGGGTCGGTCGACAAATTTCCTATACCACGGGCCATCGGGTAGGGTAGGATACGCCAACCCGCTCCAGGAGGTCTTCGCCCAGTTCCTGGACCCTTTGCACCAGCGCCCACTCGTCCACAAAGAGCGGAATGTGGTTTTCCACTCGTACCTGGCCGTCCACTATAACTGTATGGACGCTGCGGCCATCGGCGTTGTAGACCAGATTGTTGACGGGATTGAAAAGGGTGCGCCATTCGGCGCGGCGGGTGTCAAACAAGACCAGGTCCGCCTTCTTGCCTTCCTCAATTGAGCCGATTTCGTCGCCCAGGCCCAGGGCATTAGCGCCGCCGATGGTGGCCAGCTCCAGAGCAGTCTCGGCGGGAATCATGCCCACGTCCCGACGGCCGTCCTTGTACAGCACCGCCACCAGGTACATTGAGCGCATGGTCTCCAGCAGGTTTGAGTTGTTGCCGGCGTCGGTGCCAAGGCCAACAGTGGCTCCGGCAGCCAGTAACTCGGGCAGCATGCCCTCGTGGGCCACGCCGGCGCCTCCCTTGATGGCAGCCGTGGGGCACATGACCACCGAGGCGCCGCTCTTCGCGATACAATCAACCTCGGACTGGTCGATGCCAAGCCCGTGGGCCAGTGTCAGGTTGCCCTTCAAAATTCCCAGGGATTCCAGGTATTGGGCAGGACGCAGCCCATATCTCTCCAGGCACTCCTGTATGTAGCGAGAACCGTTGTTGAAGTGCATGGTCATTCGGGTGTCATACCGGTCAGCCAGAGACCCGGCGGCTCTCAGCAGTTCCTCGGAAGCGAATCCGGGTGAGAAAGGCATGGCCCAGGCCCTGACCCTGTCATTAAGACGGTGGTCGTAGTCCCTGATGACCTGCTCCATCAGGTCGATAGCCTCGTCGGTGTCATAGACGGGCAGGTTAATGGGGTTAGGCCGGTCGGTTACCTGCCACCCCACAGTTATGCGGCAACCCGATTCCTCGTAGGCCGCCATACAGGCCGCCAGCCCCTTCGTGCTGCCCGGGTCCACGAAACAGGTCGTGCCATGCTTCAGTAGCTCGGTTATGGCAAGCAGGGAGGTAAGGTATTCTTCCTCGTCTGTCATGGCCGCCTGAAGCCGGAAAACGTTGGAGAGGTATGCCGGGCCCAGGTCGTCTGGGAATACACCCCTGGTAGCGTGGGCGTAGCTGATATGCATGTGCCCATTCACGAAGCCGGGAGCTACCACCATTTCGGTGGCGTCGATCACCCGGTCTGCCGGAACGTCGGCAAGTTCAGCGGCCTTGCCCACCCTGGTAATCCGCTGTCCCTCAACAAGGATGGAACCGTCGGCAATAATTCGGCGCTCCGGGTCGACGGTAACAACGAATCTGGCGCCTTCAATTTTCAGACTGGAAGCGGGCATCAAGTCGGTCCACCTTTGAATGAGTATGATCGCGCTACAGAAGCTTTATTTATCAAGGCATATTAGTTACGCCCACCGGCTTTGGCAACCCTGTGGTTAAGACTTATCTTGCTATAATTGGACCGGGAAAAATGTAGGAGGCCGAAAGCTATGCCTTACGCGGGACTCAGCCTGGAGGGTATGACTGCGCTAGTTACCGGTTCGGGCCGTGGAATTGGAAGCGCTCTGGCGGTGGGCCTGGCCCAGGCCGGAGCAAATGTGGCGGTTTCCGACGTTTCAGAAGGTATGGCTGGTGCGGAGGATACCGCCGCGCGGATCCGCCAGGAAAGAGTGGATAGTGCGGCCTACGTACTGGACGTACTGAATCTGGAAAATATTCGACATGCGGTTGACAGCGTGGTGCAAAAATTCGGCAGGCTGGACATCCTGGTGAACAATGCCGGCATCCGGCGAAGGCAGCCTGCGTTGGAAGTAACGGAAGCAAACTGGGACGCAGTGATTGATACCAACCTGAAGGGGCCCTTCTTCTGCGCCCAGGCAGCCGCTAAACCCATGATCGAAAGGGGTTTTGGGCGAATTATCAATATCTCCTCGCAGCTGGCCGTCGTCGCCGGAGAGAACCGGGCCGCCTACTGCGCCAGCAAGGCGGGGCTGGCCAACTTGACCAGGGTGCTGGCCCTGGAGTGGCTGAAATACGGCATCACGGTGAACGCCATCGGACCGGGTCCCACTGAAACGCCCGGGCTACTTTTTGCTGACACCCGCACCGACGAGGAACTGGCGGCCGACCTAAGGGCCCACATGCCGCTGGGGCGGCGAATGACGGCAGATGAACTGGTGGGCGCGGCCATCTACCTGGCCAGCCCTTCCGCCGGGGCAACCACAGGACAGTTACTGGTAGTGGACGGCGGGTGGACCATCATCTGATCAACCTGAAGGGGACGGCACAGGGCTATCCCAATTAAACTTGCCGGCCTGCGCCTCCGTTGTTTCTGAATGTGGAACGGCTTTTTACCGAGCCATAGGTTCAATACGCGGCGGGCACTACTGCATATCCGCTAAACCGAAACCAGATTGCCCTGAGGACAGGAGGAGGACCTTGAGTTCGGAATTTACCATTCGACACGCCACCATAGCGGACCTGGAAACGCTGGTAGGCTTCAACTCCGCCATGGCCTGGGAGACAGAGGACAAGGGGCTGTGCCTGGAGACGCTAAGGCGCGGAATCGGCTTAATGCTGGAGGACGCTTCGCTGGGCTTCTACCTCGTAGCCGAATTCGAGGGGAAGCCGGTGGCTCAGTTAATGGTTACCACGGAATGGAGCGATTGGCGAAATGCACATTTCTTCTGGCTGCAAAGCCTTTATGTCAATCCCGACCACCGTCGTCAGGGCATATTCCGACGTCTGTACGAGACCGTGGAGCGCCTCGCTCGGGAATCGGGCAACGTCTGCGGAATCAGGCTCTACGTGGAACGGACAAACACGCGGGCTCAAGAAGCATACGTAAACCTGGGAATGGCTCATTCGCACTACGATATGTACGAGGTGGAGTTCTAACGGCTGTCTATGGAGGCCGATCATTTATCAATTGACGCACCATTCCTCAGGGCTTATCTTATGGGCACGAACCCTGCAAGTCTAAAGCCAGATAAGAGAGTCTATGCCCGAATCAGCCTCAGAGTATGACTACCTGGCGCGGGGGCAGATGCTCCTGCAACAGGGCAACTTTCCCGCCGCCATCTCCGACTTCGACCGGGCCCTGTCCATCAACCCCGAATTTGCCCCCGCCTACTATTACCGGGGTATTGCCCACCGCAACTCGGGAAACTACTCCCAGGCCATCACCGACTATTCGTCGGCGGTGGAAGCTGAACCCGACTACCCGGTTGCTTTCTACGCCCGAGGCGTGGTACGCCGCCACCTGGAAGAATATGAGACAGCCATCCAGGACTACGATCAGGCCATCGCCCTGGAACCGGAAGACGCCGACTTCTATTATGCCCGGGGAGTGGCACACGCCTCCCTCAAAAATTATGACGACGCCATTGCCAACTTCCGTCAAGCGCTGGACCTCAACCCCGAGATGCCCAACGCCTGGTATAACCTGGGGATTGCCCATCGGGACCTGGGGAAACTGGCAGAGGCGGAAGAGTTCTATTCAACCGCACTGAAAATTCGGCCCAACGATGCCGACTATTGTTACGCGCGAGGTAACCTGTATAGCGACCTGCACAAATACGAGGCGGCGGTCGTGGACTATGACCGCGCGTTGGCCATTGTTCCTACATTCTCCAACGCCCTGTATAACCGGGGTATCGCCCTTAGGAACCTGGGCCGACCTGAGGAGGCCATCGCCAGTTTCAACGAGGCGCTCCGGTTCGGTCCGGCGTTTGCCAGCCTAATTATGAACCGGGGCATTGCCCATGCGGACCTCGGTGATTTGACCGCCGCTTTGAACGACCTGAACCGATCACTGGAAATGGACATGGGGCTGGTAGGGGCTTACCGGGCACGGTCTGAGGTGCACCGGACTCTGGGAAACGAAGCCGAAGCCGAAGCCGACTGGCAAGAATTCGAACGGTTGAGCGAAAAATGACCTCCTTGCCCCGGGGCCCACATGGGATACCAATTGGTGAACAGCTCGGTTTCCTGGAGTTTCTAGTCGACGACGACTGTTTGTCGACTTTCCAAATGTTAGCCGAATATTCTGAGCATTTATATCCGAATATCGTCGCCAGAGAGCATCTAATTGTCCTTTTACAAAAAGGAAATTCCGAAGCCCTGGAAAGTGTTACCCATACTGACCGGTACTTTAGGCCTCCGGTGACGGGTCGGAGGGTCCAGGTTACCGGCTGGATCAGGGATAGGAGGCGGGAAAGAGGATCTGAAGGGTTGGTGGTGGAAACCTTCGCCGTGGACGAGATCGGCACCGAAATTTTGCGCAGTCGGCACGTCTTCAGGCGAGGGTCCGGACGGACTCCGGAGCGGCTGGGGCGGGCTCCAGCCCGCCGCCGATTGTCTGTGGATGTGGAATTTCTAGAGCCCGTCCACAAGAGGGTAACGGAAGAAACTGTACAGCAATTTGAGGCCGCCCACCGCTCCCTGGTGGGAGAGGCCGCCGCGTTCCGGGGCACCAACCCGGGCAACGTCCACACCAGCGCCGGCCTTGCCAGCGACATGGGGTTGGCCGCCACGGTAGCTCCGGAGGAACTGAGCCTGGCCTACCTTTACGAACTCTTGGACCGGCGGTTCGGCATCGATTTCAGACAAGGGGGAAGACTTGTCGTCAACTATCGCCGACCCATTTATGCCGGAGATAGTCTCACTGCCCAGGGCATGGTAACAGGGAAAGATCAGGACGGCGAGCGGACAGTGTGGAAGTTTCGGTTATGGGTGGAAAACGGGAGGGGCGAGGCTGTAGCAACGGGAGACGCGCTGGTTACCGTGCCAAGCCCACTGACCTGACCAAATTGCTGACCAACGGCGGAGGCAGCGCAGCGAAACGGCGGCGCCTACTTTGGGCGATCCAATGGAGAGGCAAATCATGCCATCATTCAGCGAACAACTGAGAAACGAAGCGGCACCTATCTGGAAGGCCATATTCGCCCATCCTTTTTTGAGGGAAATCAAGGATGGGACACTGCCGTTGGAGAAGTTCCGGTACTACCTTACCCAAGATTACCAGTATTTGGAAGGTTTTGGCCGGACCGTAGTAATGACCATGGCCAAGGCCCCCAACTCTGAGACCTTGGAAGCCCTAGCCCACCGAGTCCTTACCCCCATTGAGCGTCCCCTGCACCACAAGTTGCTGGAAGCCGCCCAGGTCTCCATGGAGTACATCCATGAAGTGGGCCGCTCTCCCACCAACACTGCTTATATCAACCATATGCTGACCACCGCGTCGCTGCACGGGTTGGGACCGGCGGCTGCTGGCTTGTTGCCCTGTCCCTGGACCTATCATCTGTTGAAGGACGAGGTCGGGCCCTCGGAACACCCTCTTTACAGCCAGTGGACCCACTTCTACGTGGCAGGCTTCCTGGAAGACAGCGTCAATGCTTGGCGGGGCTTCGTGGACGCCGCAGCCCTAGAGGCGGGGCCGGAGGAACGGGAAGCCATGCGCCAGGCCTTCTTGGTGAGCAGCCGGTACGAGTATTTGTTCTGGGATATGGCGTACAGGATGGAGAGTTGGCCGGTGTAGTTTTCCAAGCTACGAGGTGCGTTGTTCGGCAGAAATTTGGGGCAGGAGTTGAACCTGCCCCAATTGTGTTCTTCGAGCGTTGAAGCAGTAACCTAAGGCGCCATTCTGGCAGGACCCCAGTTGTGGGGGATGTTAATAAGGTTGGATTCCAGGTTGGTGGCCGAAGTCTGGCCGCAAACGGCCAGGGCCCGGTCAAACTCGGAACGCAGGATTTCGAGGACGCCGTGGACGCCATCGGCACCGTCTTCCGCCAGGCCCCAGTAGAGGGGACGGCCCACGCCCACGGCCTTGGCGCCCAGGGCGAGGGCCTTCAACACGTCGCTGCCCCGGCGGACTCCAGAGTCCAGGTAGACTTCGCAGTTATTATTCACCGCGTCCACTATCTCGGGCAGCATTTCCACAGCGCTCATGGTGGAGTCGATTTGCCGGCCGCCGTGCGTTGAAACCAGGATGCCGTTGACACCACTCTCGGCCGCGATGTGAGCATCCTCGGCCGTCCTGACACCCTTGAGCACCAGGGGCAGACCCGTGAGATTGCGCAACCAGTCCAGTTCATCCCACGTCAGAGGCGGCACCTGAGACGGTTGCCAGTCGGGCGCCTCGTCGGTGCCACTGACTTCGGCCAGCCGATCGGGAGTGGCCCGGAAGTTGGCCAGTTCGGCGGGGTTAACGTACTGGTTGCGAACGTCCCGTTCCTTGGCCGAAGGCACGGGGGTGTCCACGGTCAGGACGATGGCCTTGAAGCCGGCTTCTTCCGCACGGCGCACCAGCATTTCGGTCAGGTCATGGCCGCGGTGGTAGAGCTGAAACCACAGTGGGCCGCTGGCGACGGCGGAAACCTCTTCCATGCTGTAATGAGAGGATGTGCTGAGCATCATAAGGGTGTTGGACATACCTGCGCCGCGGGCGGTAGCAAGTTCGCCGTCGGGGTGGGCCAGCTTATGTCCGCCGGCAGGGCAAACAAACACGGGCATGCTGATTTCCTCGCCCAGCATGGTGGTGGACAGGTCACGATTGTCTATGTTGCGGAGGAAGCGGGGCCGGATGGTCAGGTCCTCGAAGGCGGAGCGGTTGCGGCGGGTGGTGAACTCGTCCATAGCCCCAGCTTCGATAAAGGTCCAGTGGTTATGGGGCAACGAGACTTTGGCTCTTGCTTCGTAGTCGTATAGGTTAATGGGATCCATAGAGGGACGCTCCTTCAATGAAGTGTTGGGGAAAGTGTCCCTACTTTAAGACTTGGGGGGTGTTTAGGCAAGGGTAGGCACACTGCGCGTTTTGGCGGTTTTTGGCGGAGTTCTACAGATAGAATTCAGCTTGAGCCGGGGCAAGAAATCTAAAATTCCATCTCATTTCCGCTCATTTCCGTTTACTTCGTATCCATGGCTGCAAAAGTGATGGCGCCTTTTTCGAGGCCCTCATCCCCGTATTTCTCCTCTCCAATGTCCTTCGACAAGCTCAGGATGAGCGGGCCAGGAGGATGGGCGAAAGTACCTGACATGGGATTATGGTAAGCATGGGTTGTCGGTGGTGACAAGGGGTAGATGTCAATATCAGGGTTGGCGCCTCCCAGGGGGAATCTTGGCCCTAGTCCGATATAATCAGCGTACCTAAATACTCGGGAAAACCAATGGGTCAAGAGACATTTGTACAGGGGTATGATGGAAATTACGATAGAGGACATTCAGGAAGCTCTTGATAAGTACCGCACGGATTTTGAATATGGGGAGGGAGTCTGGATTACGGTCCCACATTGGTGGTATCCCTGGGGCCTAGACGTCCAGATTGAGTTGGATGACGATATGGATTCTCCCAGCTACAATAGCCTAAGGGCTTGGGTTTATCCAAGTGTCCAACGTGAAGAATGTGCTTACTTGGAAACCGACACCAATTCACTTCTAGCAACCATACCCTTGGAGCAATCCTGCTCCTAAGCTTCACTTTGGACGCTTAAATATACTTGGAGGTCCGGATGGAGCAAGAAATATTCCCACCGCTGCCCGACCCGGCAGAAAACCAACCCCCGGAAGCCCGGCGAGCCACGGGGCAGCGGCTAATCAAACAAGCCCGGCATGAATTGGAATCGGGTGACAGGTTACAGGCCGGCGGGAAGGCGTGGGGCGCAGCGGTTCAGTTCCTGAAAATTATCGGTGAGCAAAGAGGGTGGGGGCACGAGTCGAATCGTCAACTGCAAAGCCTGGGCCGACATTTGGCCGCTGAGTTTCCTGAATATGGTGGAGAGCTAAGCGGAGCGCTTGCCGATGCCTACTTCAAAGGGCATGAAAACTTCTACGAGAACCGGCGACGGTTGCGAGAAGTTCGCGAGGCGGTAGAAGGTATTGAAGAGTCCATCCCCATCCTGGAGCAGATAGCCGAAGCGCCGCCCCGTCCCTTCACGATTGCATCCAACAGCCAGTTGCGGCGGTTACGGGTATTGACGGGGAGGAATGACCTGAGCGTAGGAGATTCGTCGCAGGTGGGGTTTTCTTTGCCGGATGGATATAACCGCGGTCACTCTGAGGAAAGAATGGTTCGAGAGATTGGTCCGGACAGAGTGCCTACCTTGCAAGAAATAATTCGCGGCTTGATGCAGACCCTCTTGGAGGATTATCCGCAATTGCTCACCGAAGAGGACCTCATTAACTTTGAGGATGGAGATTTTTGCCGGGGAACCATGGGAATCCGAGGATTAGGAGTACCTATTTTGCGTAGGATTGAGCTTGGTCCGAAGGTTTCTGGCCACAATCGGTATTGGACGAAGCAATATGGAGGAAAGTACTTTGTTACCAAGGAATGGTGGCTAATCCATCATCCCCACAATGCTGCCAGTCTCGCGCGGTGGGTAGAGCAACTCATCGCCCGCAATCCTTCACACCCTGGGTCAAACGCTTTAAGACAGCATCGTGACGAGTTGCGGCTTTACTTGGAAGCTTGACTTGCCGACAAGAACACGGGGCGCCGCTCTCGCGGCGCCCCAAATGTTTCTACCGAAACTGGCCTTACTTGCCCTATTCTTCGGGCTTCTTGAAGGGGACCACGCCAGGGAGCCACCATTCGTCCCAGCTTTCGTCCACGCGAGACTGGAAAAACTCCAGGTCTTCCTCGTTCAGGTGCGCGAAGCGGCCCTGGCGCTGCAGGTATTCCTGCACCGGCTTACGCTGGCGGACGCCGCTCTGGATGGCCCGGGAGGGACCGCTGAGGGTCAGTTCGCCGTCGGCGATTTCGTACTGGACCCACAGGCCCGTTTCCACGGCCAGCATGCCCAGTTCGTGAGAGTACTTGGGGTCGTAGTCCCACCCCTTGGGGCAGGGGTCTATGACGTGGATGAAGGTGGGGCCGCCGATGGTCAGGGCCCGGCGAATCTTGTTGGTGAAGTCCAAGCCGTAGGAGGCGCAGGCGGTGGCCACGTACCGGCAGCTGGGGTGGCCGGCGGCCAGCATGGGGGCCGTATTCTTCTTCCAGCGCTTGTTCATGATGCGATGCACCTTGCCCGGAGGGCTGAAGGTGGAATTGGCGCCCCAGGGAGAGCTGCCGGACACCTGGATGTCGGTGTTGGCGTAGGACTCGTTGTCGTAGCAGAGGATGAGCAGGTTGTACTCATCGTGCTGGAGGGCCGCGGATATACCGGCCAGGCCCATGTCCACGCCGCCGCCGTCGCCGCAGAAAGCGATGACGTTGATGGGTTCGTCCTTCATCTTGCCCTTGCGCATCATGGAGGCCAGGCCGGCGGCAGTGCCGGTAGCGGCGGCGCCGGAGGAACCCAGCTGAGTGTGCATCCAGGGCACTACCCAGGGGGTGCTGTAATAGGTGGTGTTGGCCACGTACATGCATCCGGTGCTACCCACGACGATGGTGCGAGGGCCGGCGGCCTTGATCATCAGCCGCATGGTCAACGCCGACTCGCAACCCTGACAGGTGCGGTGGCCGGAAGTAAAGCCTTCCTGGATGGGTATGTTCTTTACACCCCGTACCTGGGGGAGATCCTGTACTAGCGTCATAATATTTACTCCCTCACTCCGATCCAGTTGCATTCCTGTTCGATTTTACCAGTATCGATGGCCTTCTGGGTAATTTCCACCATCTCTTCCACGTCCCTGACGCGGACTTCGCGGCCACCCAGTCCGGCAATGAAGTTTACCACATGGGGCCTCTTTTCCAACGGGTAGAGGGCAGCACGGACTTCGTTAAACAGCACGCCGCCAAAGGAAGGGGACCCGAAGGAGTAATCGCGGTCCACCACGGCAACAGCCTTAGCGCCGCCCAGGGCCTGCTGGACTTCTTCGGTGGCGAAAGGTCGGAAGAACTTCAGGCGGACGAAGCCCACCTTCTTGCCCTGTTCGCGCATCCGGCGGATGGCCACCCTTACGGGAAGGGCCAGGGTACCCATGCCCATCAGGACGATGTCCGGATCGTCGTCCATCATGTACTCTTCGATGAAGGGGCTGGGATCGCCTCGACCGAAGACCTGCTTGAACTCCTCGTACACCTCTTTGATGACCGCGGGGGTCCGGGTCATGGCCTCGTTGGACTGGCGCCGAATTTCCATGAGCCAGTCTTCGTTGACCTGGGGAGCGACGGTGATAGGGTTGTCGGGATGGAGCTGCAGCTTGCCCCGGTCGTACCCGGGGAGGAAGCGGTTGACCTGCTCCTGGGTGGGTACGTTCACAATGGCCTGGGAGTGGGTCAGGAAGGAGCCGTCACAGCTGAGGGCCATGGGCAGGAAGGCCCGGGGGTCTTCGGCAATGCGCCAGGCCATAAGGGCCATGTCCAGGGCTTCCTGGGCAGTGGCCACCCAGTAGAGCATCCAGCCCAGGTCGCGGACTGCCAGGGCATCGTTGTGCTCGACGCCGAAAGCGCCCGGGTCGTCCAGGGCACGATTGCCCACCATGGCCACCACGGGGAGGCGCAGACCGGCGGTTACGGCGATGGCCTCGAAGGCATAGAACCAGCCCACGCCGCTGGAGCCGCAGAAGGTGCGGGCGCCCACGGAGGAGGCGTGCTTGACGATCTCAAACTGGGAGTGTTCGCTCTCGGCCACGATGAAGTCGCAGTCAAAGGCCCCGTTGGCCTTGAGCTGGGACACATACTGCATCACCGTGTCGTAAGGGCGAATGGGGTAGGCGGTGATCACGTCAACATCGGCCAGGGCGCAGGCGATGGCCACAGCCTCACTGCCGCTGATCAACTCCTCTTTTTCGGTCATAAACAGTTGTTCTTCGACGGTAGTAGTCATTAGTCCTCCGCTACCTCAGCGATTTGTTCGGCGTAACCACCAACGTGGTGGAACCCATGGGTGCGGTCAACCTGCTTCTGCTTGTCAATCAGCGAGGTCATCCACTGGGTGTAGTCATCCTTATCCTTCTGCCACATTTCGTACTGGCTGTTATTGTCGTTAAACTCGGCCTCGTTAATCATGGTGACACAATCGGCCACCGGGCAGACCGCTTCGCAGACGCCGCAGCCGCAGCAGGACTCCAGGTTGGCGTCGTACAGGCCATCAGGAGTGACGTCGAAACAGGTATCGGGGCACTGGAGCCAGCAGAGGGTGCACTTGATGCAGGTGTCAAAATTGACGATGGGGCGCATGGAGCGGGTGCTGTACTTTTTGAAAACGGAGCTGCGGACGGGTTGGTAACCCTCCTCGCCGCCCCTGAATCCGCCGCCCTGCTCAATGCCGCGAATGACGATGCCCTCTTCCATGGTAGTCCAGCCGGGCAGGTCAAAGCTGAAGGGTTCTTCCTGGTTGCCCTCACCGGGCTCTACCGGGCGCATGGTCGTGCGGTCGTAAGTCCGCTCGGCGGACCGAACTTTCAGATCGTCCCAGCCCTGGTCCTGGATGGCTTCAACCATGGATTCCAGGCTGACCAGCTGGGGGCAGACCTTGGCCAGGGCGCCCAGGATGCGAACGTCGGTGTGGTCGTCCTTGTAAACCCAGAGACCGGAGAAGCTGGGGATTGAAGTTACGGTTGATATGTTGTAGGGCTGATCCTTCTGATGGATGTCTTCAATCAGGGAGTCGACATCCTGCCGCGAAGTGACGATAAGCGTCCCGCCAGCCTTGGTCAGGGCGTTGATGGGCTGAAGGCCGTACCAGGCCCAGGACTCGATGCCCTTGCACATGGTGTCGTCCACGTTGATGGTTACGTCAACTTCCTGCGCCTCGTAGACTGCCAGGTTCTCCTCCAGTTCTTCGGCATCATCGGCCACGATGGCGAACTGCTTGGCGGGGATGCCGTTACGTTCCGGAGAGTCCCCATACCGACCGAAGGCGGTGCCGTATTTCCCTTCTTTCCTGGCAGCGAAGACTATGGAGCGGACGATGTTTCGAGCCAGGGTTTTCTGGAAAATACCCCGGTACACCACCTCCACAGCTACTGTGCTCATAAGATTTCCTCCCGTTATATTTGGTTTCTACTCTTGTAGCCGGTTATTGTGTTTTCCACTGGTCCTGAACATGTTGAAGACCACCCACCCAGGTCCCCTGGCCCGCTCAATCGTCAGCCGGCAGGGCCACGGGTTCCGGTTCAGCCACTTGGGGACGAGCCGATGGTTCCACGGCGGTAAGGTGGTGGTCCATGGCCTGGCGCGCCCTGGCCGCGTCGCCCAACTCCACCATGTCCAGTATCTGGCAGTGGGAAGCGAGGGAGCGCTGGGGACGGCCGGGTTCCTGGAGGGAGCGGTCGCGGGACATTTGCAGTATGTCCTCGATGGCGCTGACCACCTTAACCAAAGCGGAGTTGTGCGTGGCAGACGCCAAAGCAAAGTGGAAGGCAGTGTCGGATTCGACGCCGGTACCGCCCACATCAATCTGGCGCTGCTGCTGCCTGAGGATTTCCCTCATGGCCTCCACCTCGTCGGGGGTGGCGCGCTGGGCCGCCAGGGCCGCGATGTGGGGTTCCATCAGATGGCGCATCTCAAAGACATCCTGAAGCGCGGCCTCGCCCACATTGAGGTTTGCCGCCACCAGGTCCAGGGCCGCCTCCAGGTTCTCGGTATTGATAAAGGTACCGGAACCCCGCCTGCTGACCACCAGGCCTTGCAGTTCCAGGGATCGGATGGCCTCCCGCACCGAACTGCGGCTGACTTTGAACTGTTCCGACAACTCACGCTCCGAGGGCAGGCGGTCGCCGTGCTTCAGCGTTCCCTGTCGAATAAGCGCATGGAACTGCTGCACGATTTCCTCGTACAACCGGCGGCGCTTAACGCTGTGAATGCGTTCCTGCATTTGCCCTTTCGGAACAAGTGGTCAGACCAATTCTGGTCTGGGGGGTATTATACTATGGGAGGTGGGGATGTCAAGGGAAAGGTTGGGCAAAACAGATGACTGCTGGAAGGAACATCGGATGGAGACTCATGACAACAATCGAATCAATGGCTCAACCGAATTCATGCCTGCGAGCAGCTATCGAGATATCGGACTGCAACAGATTAAACTCTCTCACCCAATCATCGTTTACACCTATGTCCCTCGAAAGATATGGGAGTGTTTCACAAGAAATCTCAACGACCCAACAGTAGTACACGAGTGCACTGACAATAATCCCTGGCGGTTCATAGTCCGGCATCGGTTGCCGTCCCATGAGCTCGAGAATTTCCGTACCCATTCCATGTGCCCCCGAATGGGCCAATTCGGATGAACCCCTATACATTGTGAAGTAAAGGTCGAGACAACCTATTTCCTCGCACATACTCCTGAGGTTTTTCCATGAACGATCGGGTATTAGCAGTTTAGATAGCCCCACATAGTCTTCTTGCTCACTAAACAGTTCCGCTCGTTGTTTTATATCCGAATATTTTTCAACACTCTCCATTATCCCACTGTGTTCCAAATATTTGGGCAGCCTTTCGTCGACATTCAACTGCAAATACCTGAGGTTCACTGCCAACTCGAATGTATATCGACAGAGCACTATCGCTGGCCCGCAAAGGTCCTCTTCGAGAATGATCCTAATGGCTAAGGTGGCTTGTCGTATTCTCAGAAGATGAAACACCACGACTGTAGGCCACTGCTCTCCAAGGTCCTTCTCTTGAATTCCAACTCGGTTGCCCATTAAGGTATCCGCAAGAGAAAAAGAACGCGCAAGTAGATCATTACTGCTGGTCATACCGCTGACTCCCAGAGTATTACTGCCTACTGCTTAGCAAAGTGCTTGCAGCGCCTGTGGCTATTGTAGAGTGATTAGCAAGTCCCATAAACTGTGTTCAACGTGCCGTCCTACTTATCCCATTGGTATGCCACCAGTCCCCCTATCTATGCTACACTTGCACCGCTTCATCAACTTCTAGCCACCTGCGGAGGTTTCCACCTTGTCCCCAAGAATCAACGCCGGCGAGGCCGTTATTGAAATGCTGCGCCAGGAAGGCGTCTCCCACATTTTTGGAATTGTGGGTTCATCCTTCCTGGACATCCTGGACCCGCTATATGACGACGACTCCATGCAGTTCGTGGGTGTACGCCACGAGCAGGGGGCGGCGTTGATGGCCGATGGGTTCAGCCGCATTTCCGGCGCGCCTTCCGTGTGCCTGGCCACCAACGGGCCGGGCGTCCTGAACCTGACCTACGGCGTTGGCTCCGCATACGTGGCCCATTCGCCGGTGGTGGTGATAGCCCCCTCCGCATCCCGTGACCACCAGTGGCGGGACTCCACCCAGGAATTCGACCAGGTGGCGCTGTTCAAGCCCATAACCAAGGCCAGCTTTCCTATTAACAAGATTGAGCGGCTGCCCGATGCCCTGCGCCAGGCCTTCCGCGTGGCCACCTCGGGCAAGATGGGACCGGTACTGGTGGACATACCTCGGGACCTGCTGCCCGGAGCCGAAATAGAAATGGACTTGCTGCCGCCCCAGAATTACCGCACGGGGCAGACCCGCTCACGGGGAGACCGCGCCCTGGTGGAACGGGCCACACGCGCCCTGCTTTCTGCCGAACGCCCGGTTATCCTGGCCGGCGGAGGCATCCAGTGGAGCAATGCAGGAGAAGAGGTGGCGCAGCTGGCTGACCTGGTGGGGGCGGCGGTAGTTACGTCTTACGGCCGCGCCGACGCTATCCCCAACGACCATCCCCTGTTCCTGGGTCACCTGGGCCGGTTGGGGTCGGAAGAAGGGATCGAGGCGGTTCGGCAGGCCGATGTCATCCTGGCCGCCGGTACCCGCCTGGGGCAGTCAACCACCTTCTATGACAACCGCTACATACCGGCGGATGCCCGAATAATTCAGATTGAGGTGGACCCGCAGGAACTGGGCCGAAACTACCCGGTTGAGGTCGGCATTGAAGGCGACGCCCGGGCGGTGCTACAGGAAATCATCGCCCAGTCGCGGGAGCAGGAGCCCCAACCCAACGCAGGCTGGGTGTCCGATATCCACGACTGGGCGGCGCGGCGTCAGGCCAGGCTGGAAGCCGAGGCTAGGGATAATTCTTCACCCATTAAGCCTCAACGGGCCTACGGTGAATTGCGGAGGGTAATGCCGCGAGACGCCATTATTGCGCTGGACGCTGGCCTCGCGCCCAACTTCGGGCAGGACCGGCTGAACTTCTACGAACCCCGCAGCCTGATGACCTCGCTGGACCTGGGGGGTTTGGGATTCAGCTTCCCGGCCTCGCTGGGCGCCAAGTTTGCCGCGCCTGATCGACCAGTTGTCAATTTCAATGGCGACGGCGGGTTCCTCTTCAATGCCCAGGAGTTTGCCACCGCAGTGCGCTATAACCTGCGGGTGGTGACGGTGATAATGAACAACAGCTGCTGGGGTTCGGAAAAGGCATACCAGCGCTACGCCTTCGATGAGCGGTACGTGGGCGCCGACACCAACAATCCCCGATATGACCGTTACGCTGAACTGTTCGGCGGCCACGGATTCTACGTGGAACGGCCCGAGGACATTGGCGACGTATTCCTGGCAGCCCTCAACGCCGATGGCCCCAGCATTATCGAGATACCAACCGACCCGGACGAGATGCCCCGACCGGCGCGCCTGGCGGAGGTTCAGGCGCCCGAAGCCCGGTCCTGATTCTCTTGCGCGGGTATGGACCAGCTATGCAGGACAGGAAATAATTGATGGAAGAGGCCGTTTTCCCCACGGAAGTAGAGATCGAAGGCAGCTCCATTACCATTCTTTGGGATGATGGGCACCGGAGCATTTATCCCCACCGGATGCTGCGGTTGCGGTGCCAGTGCGCCAGTTGCGTTGAAGAGATGACCGGGCGGCCAAGGCTGGATCCGGACACTGTACCTGGGGACGTCCGTGCCATAGACCAGATGCCCGTGGGTAACTATGCAATCCAGTTTCTGTGGAGCGATGCCCACTACACCGGCATCTATACATTCAGGTTCCTGCGCGCCATCTGCGCCTGCATTCCCTGCAACGAGTCGCGCGCTCTGGACGCCCAAGGCGGGAATCCGAGAGCCTAGAAGCTATTGGTATAACCTTCGGCAGCCTGTTAGTTACCTACCGAGGCAGCTTCCGGAGAATCGTCACCCCCATTCTGGCCTTCCACCGTCGAGTGGGAAACGATAAAGAGATTGCCCTCAGGAATTGTCCTGCTCGTTTACGGTATATGAGCGCTTGGCGCCAGTGGCCGGCTTAAGCTTGGGAGAAGTAAAAGTATTGGACTTGAATGAAAAGGTAGAAAGCTGCCGCTCCCCGGGCTGATTGCAGGTTTTGCAGGGTACAGGGCTGTCCGCCTGGGATGCCGGCCTTATTGCTTCGTATTCGATGTTGCAATTGGCGCAATAGTATTCATAAATCGGCATTCTTCGTTCTCCCTCGCCTGACATTTATTCCAATTTTATAGCATATCGTACACTCACCCCAACCCCGTCGTTCCATAACCGTGATTGAGGAGAATAAACCGAATGGCGCAGTCCAGCGAGGTTGTTATTGTCGGTGGCGGCGTGGCCGGGTGCGCCACCGCTTACTTTCTGTCCCTGGCCGGAGTCAAGGCGACAATCATCGAGCGAGAGGGTATCAGTTCCCAGGCTTCAGGGTTCTCGGCTGGCGGCCTCAATCCCCTGGAGGGCTCCTGCATCCCGGGTCCTCTGTCCGCGCTGGCTATGGCCTCATTCAAGCTGCACAAGGAGTTGTGGGGCCCGCTGCGCAGGGAGACCGGCATAGATTTCCAGAGCCGAATCGTGTCCCTGACCAAGGTTGCTTTTTCGGAGGATGAGGTTCCGGCTTTGCAGGAATCGATGAGTCTGTTTGAAGATGCCCGGCTTGAGGGCTTTTCGGGAGAGTGGCTGCACCGAAGCGAGGCACTGAAGGTCGAACCACGCCTGTCGGAGAGATTGATCGGCGGCGTGCGACTGTTCGGAAACGCCACCCTCAACAGCCTGCTCTACACCCAGACCCTGGCCGACGCTGCTCAGAAGAACGGCGCCACCATACGGCCAGGAGTAGCAAGGGGAGTACGCCTGGACAATGGCCGGGTTCTCTCGGTTATCCTCGCGGACGGAGAGATAACCTGTGACCAGCTGGTGCTGGCCGCAGGACCCTGGTCTCGCGAGGCCGAGCAGTGGCTGGACTTCTCGGTGCCCGTCGATCCGCTCAAAGGAGAGATTCTGCGACTGGAAATGCATGGGCCGGCCCTGGGCGGCGACTTAAACGGCGCCGGTGCATCCGTTTATCCCCGGGCCGATGGCCTGGTCTGGTGCGGTACCACCGAGGTGGACGAGGGATTCAACAGGGAGCCCACCGAGGCTGCCAAGGAGAAAATCTGGGGTGCGGCCAGGGAACTGATACCGGAGTTGGCGCACGCGACCCTTATCAAGCACACCGCCTGCCTCCGCCCCATTACTCCCGACTATATGCCCATCGTGGGCCGCGCGCCAGGCTGGGACAATGTGTACCTGGCAACCGGGGCAGGAAAGAAGGGCATACTGCTTAGTACCGGAATGGGCAAGGCTACCGCCGACCTGATGACCGAAGACGTCACTGATGTGCCCCTCGAAGGCTGCGAGCCTGAGAGGTTTGCACCATCAATGCACTCCGAGTCCTCAGCGAATTAGAAGGAGCTCGGCGCAACTATAGTGTTGCCACACCATCTCGAAAGGACGGGAACCAAATGGCGACCCGGATACGAATAACCGCCGGCGGCCTGGAAGTGGCCGCCACACTTAATGAAACTGACACCTCCCAGGCTATTGCTGGAGCACTACCCATTGAGGCCTCCGCAAATACCTGGGGTGACGAAATCTATTTCGGCATTCCGGTGGAAGCTGGCCTGGAGCAGGGCCAGGAAATAGTGGAACTGGGAGACCTGGGTTACTGGCCGCCGGGCAGGGCCTTTTGCATTTTCTTCGGGCTTACACCGGCAAGCCAGGGCGACGAAATACGGCCAGCCAGCGCAGTTACCGTCATTGGCCGGGTTGAAGGGGATGCCACTGTATTCAAGCAAGTTCGGTCCGGGGAAGCAATAACCATTGAAATGGAAGAGGTATAGAGATGACCAGCGCGGCAGTCACCCAACCAGGCACCAAGGGAGCCTTGCGTGGCCTGAAGGTCCTGGACTTTGGACACTATATCGCCGGCCCTTTGCTGGGAATGCTCCTTTCCGACCAGGGCGCCGAGGTTATCAAGGTGGAGCGGCCGGAGGGAGACCCAGCGCGGAAGGAACCGGCCTTCGCTACCTGGAACCGGGGTAAACGGTCGATTGCGCTGGACCTGAAAAACGATGTAGCGCAAGTAACGGCCCGGGCACTGGCAAGCAAGGCCGACGTCGTTATCGAAAATTTCAGGCCCGGGGTGGCAGACCGCATGGGTATTGGATACGCAAGGCTGGCCGCCGAGAACCCCAGGCTTGTCTATTGCTCGTTACCTGGGTTTGGCGAGAGCCACCCATACCGGGCGAGGCAGGGTTGGGAACCCATCATTGGGGCGGCTACCGGCTTGTACCCCAAGGTTGAGGGTTCGGACGAGCCTCTCTATTCGCCTTTGCCCATAGCCAGCACCTTTGCCGCCATCGTTGGCGCGGTAGCAGTCACTATGGCCTTGTGCGCCAGGGACCGTACCAGTCAGGGCCAGCGCATTGAGGTTCCGCTTTACGACGCCATGTTTACGGCCATGGGCCGCCATCTGGTTAAATTTCACGAAATGGAGGACCCGGATCCTCGCAACCAGCCTCGATTGCCCATGCAGCGGCAGTACCAATGCGCGGACGGGCGCTGGGTGCAAAACCATGGCAACTACCAGCGTTTCGTGCACCAGTTCCTGGAGGCAGCGGGAAACCCGGAGTGGGGCGCTGAGGCTGTGGCCGATTTCGGCAAGCCCCTGGACCTAGAAACGGCTGACATGTGGGTCCAGCGATTTACGGAGACTTTCCGCCAACGCACCGCCCTGGAGTGGCAGGAAGCCATCAGCGCTGCCGGTGGCGCCTGTACCGTCTGCAAGACAGTGGAGGAATGGCTGGACCATCCCCACCCGCTGGAAGCCAGGATGGTGGTAGAAGTAGATGACGCTAACCTGGGTCCCACGAAACAGCCAGGGGTCCAGGTTCGGCTGAGAGGCACACCCGGGGCCGTCCAGGGTCGCGCTCCCTTGCTGGGCGAACATAGCCGCCAGATTCTTCAAGAACTGGAAGGCCCTTCACTCGCGAGTTCCACATCCAATATTATGTCAGGTAAAAATGTACTTCATGCACTCGATGGTGTGAGGGTTCTGGACCTCTGTATTGTCCTGGCGGGCCCCACTTGCGGTCGCACGCTGGCAGAATATGGAGCAGACGTTATCAAGATAGACGACCCCTCTCGGCCCTACGACCCGTCGGGTTCCCTGGACGTGAACCGGGGCAAGCGCAGTATTCTGCTGGACCTGAAGAAGGAAGAAGGCCGGGACGTCTTCTTCAAGCTGCTGGAAACCGCAGATGTGGTGGTTGAAAACTACCGCAAGGGCAGCCTCGCAAAGTTGGGCCTGGACTATGAGAGCCTGCGACAGCGCAAACCAGACCTGGTTTATGCATCGCTCAACGCCTACGGCTACGACGGGCCCTGGAGTGAACGACCAGGTTGGGAACAATTGGCCCAGGCCACCAGCGGGATGCAGGTGCGTCGCGGCGGCAGGGATGATTCTCCCATGCTCATGCCCTATCCGGTGAACGACTACGGAACCGGCATGATGGGCGCCTATGCGGTGGCCCTGGCCCTGCACGAGCGCAACAGGACGGGCAAGGGGCAGTCTGTTGACAGCGGGCTGGCCCTGACCGCAGGACTGCTTCAATCCCCCTATTTCCTTGCCTTTGAAGGACAAGAAAGGCAAGAACCGGAGGGACGGAATCTGCGGGGCATATCGGCCTTTTCCAGGCTCTACCCCGCCACAGATGGCTGGCTATATGTTCATTGCTGCGATGATGACGCCCCCGAACGTTTGCTTTCCATGGACGAATTTCAACGCTTGGGAGCAAGTATTGAAGCAAGTTACACGGGGGGCCACCCGCAAGATGGCGGCCTGGCGGGAGAGCTTTCGGCCATCTTCGCCACACAGCCGGTTTCTTACTGGTTGAAAAAGTTGAATGACATCGGCATAGATGCTGTAGAAAACGTGGGCATTGGAGACTTCCGGGATTCGCGCCACGTACGAGAGGCGGGCCTGATAGTTTCCAGGGAGCACCCCGGACAGGGCAGGGCTGATCATCTGGGCAGTACCGCTCACTTGTCGGAAACCCCAATGCGAATAGGACGGCCGACGCCGATACTCGGTTCAGATGCCGACGAAATCTTGGCAGATGCGGGCTTTGCACCCGAGACCCTAGCTGCTCTCAAGAGCCAGGGCGTGGTAATCGAGCAGGGGTAGTCCCTCTACGCAAGGCTTCCCTCTATAACCATTAACATAGCTCCGTTAGCTGCAGAAAGAGTTGGATGCAAACCTGAACCAATAATGCTAAACTTGGGACAATATTAACCCTGCAGGTGGTTTCAGCGACGATTTTGCTCTGCCATCTGCTTCCCACATAGGGTTCAGGCTCCGCAAACATGGTGAATCCTTCGATCACCCGGGGCTTGTGAAGGAGGTACGGGAGCTTTGCTGCGCCTTTACAATACCCTGACGAAACAAGTCGACGAAATCCACCCCATCGAACCCGGCAAGATCAAGATGTACACCTGCGGTCCGACGGTGTACCGCTACGCCCACATAGGCAACCTTCGTACTTACATGATGGCCGACTGGATTCGCCGTGCCCTGTTGGTGCAGGGCCTGGACGTTTACCATGTGAAGAACATCACCGACGTGGGCCACATGCGCCAGGAACTGGTGGAGGCCGGCGGAGACAAGATGATAATGGCCGCCCTGGCCGAAGGAAAAACCATCCAGGAGATCGCCCAGTTCTACGCGGAGAGCTTTTTCCAGGACGAAGAGCGGGTGAATATCCTGCCAGCCCACGTCTTTCCCTGGGCCACCCACCACATACCTGAAATGGTAACAATGGTGGAACAGTTGGTGGCCAACGGCTACGCCTACGAAGCCGGTGGAAACGTTTACTTTGATGTCCCCCAGTTCCCCAAGTACGGCGGGCTTTCCCGAAACTTCGGCGGGAATCTCCTGGAGGGCGTTCGGGCCGAAGCCGACCCCCTGAAGCGGGATGCCAGGGATTTCACCCTGTGGAAGGCTGCGGAGCCGGGACGCGATGTGAAGTGGGATAGTCCATGGGGCGAGGGTTTTCCCGGCTGGCACATTGAATGCTCAGCTATGGCCCACAAGTACCTGGGCGAGAAGTTCGACATTCATACCGGCGGCGTGGACAACGTGTTCCCACACCACGAGGACGAAATCGCTCAGAGTGAAGGCGCATTCGGCGATACTCACGTCAGCTATTGGGTCCACGGCCAGCACTTATTGGCCGACGGGGCCAAGATGGCCAAGTCTTCAGGCAATGTTTTCCTGCTTGACGACCTGGCTGCCCGCGGCATTGATCCCCTCTCCTTCCGATACCTGTGTATGACGGTGCGGTACCGGCACCGGATGAACTTCACCTTCAACTCCCTAAAAGCCAGCGAACGGGCCCTATGCAAGCTGCGTAACCGGGTTTGGGAGTGGAAGAGCCTGCCTGAGCTGGCGCAATTGCCCCCGGAGACTGAGGAATGGCGGCAGAAGTTCTGGGATGCGGTGAATGACGACCTGGACCTGCCAACCGCGTTGGCGCTCACCTGGGATATGGTTAGGTCGGATTTGCCAGGCCAGGCCAAGCTGGCGCTGCTGCTGGAATTTGACCGCATTTTTGGGCTGGACCTGGACATGGTGCCTGACAATTACCAGCTACCCGAGGCGATAGTAACGGCGGCCAGCCAGCGCAATGCCTTGAGGGACCAAGTGGACTACGAGACCGCAGATTCGTTGAGGGAAGAACTGGCATCCGGCGGTTATGTGGTACAGGATACACCCCGCGCGACCCGGATTCGTCCTAAGACTCCCCTGGAACAGCAGGAGGAACGCTGGGACTGGGTTTCCTCGTCCCGTGAGGTTGAATCTGCCCTGGACTTGCCGGACCTCTACGATTTCACCTTCATTCTCAACGCATATAACTACGCTGGAGACGTGGAACGGTGCGTGACAGCCATGCGGAAATGTGCCGCAGGCTACTCGGCGGAAATCATCACCATCGACAACGGCTCCACCGACGATACGGCGGAGTGGCTGGAGGGCTACAGAGAGCAGGACGCCGACTTCCGCGTAATCCACTGCGACCACGTTATCGGCGACGCTGCAGGCAAGAACATTGGCGTGAAGTTGAGCCGGGGCAAGTACGTCGTCATCCTGGACGCCTCGACGGAAATAACGGGAGACGTGCTGGGAGCAATTGCTCAGCGACTATCTGACGAAACGGTGGGCATCTTCGGCCCCTACGGTCTAACTACAGACGACATGCAGCACTTCCATGAAGAAGTGGAACAGGGCGAAGCCGACGCCATGCAAGCCTATTGTATGTCCTTCCGACGTGAGGCAGTTCGGAAAGTGGGTTTGATGCACGAGGGATTCCGGTTCTATCGCAACCTGGACATTGACTACTGCTTCCAGTTCAAGGAAAAGGGCTACCGCGTGGTGGCGGACAGCAGCCTGCCCATGGTCCGCCACGAACACCGGCAGTGGACGGAACTGGATGATGGCCAGAGAGACGAACTCAGTCGGAAGAATTTTGGCCGATTCCTTCGCCGGTGGGGTAATCGCCCCGACCTGCTGATCGCCTCGGGCGCTCGTGGATTCGAAACCGGTTTCCGCCACTGAACACACCATCTGAAACACAATAACGCTCCGCCAATCCTGGCACGGTCACCCGGAGGACTACGCTTCCAGGTGAGTATCCCTCCAGGAAATTGGCGGAGTTTTTGGTGCATCCCGGTATGCCGCAGCACTATCGCAAGCGTTGAGGTTGTAGCGAAAGAGCCGGCACCAGACCGGGGAAATAGATATTTTAAACAAATATAAAATTTATGAAAATATTGAAAGCCTTTCAAGATATTGGCGAAATCCGTATCCCAGTTACGAAATGTATTAGTCATTGACTGGGATTTGTCAGATTACAAAAATCACTGGGTGGGTAACCCCTCTAGTGTTACCTTGACGATAAAAATTTTGCAATGTTATGCTTATTGAAGCAAAGGTCACAGCCGGAGTCTCTGCCGGATGAATGATGAAGTTGCCAGGGTGCTGGGCGGAGACCAGCGGGCGATATCCCGCACGATGACCTCGCTGGAACGGCGTGACCCGGCAGTGATCTCTGCTATTAAACTTCTAGACCACCACACCGGTCATGCCTATTGCGTAGGCATAACCGGTCCGCCCGGAGTAGGCAAGAGTACACTAGTAGACCGCCTTACCGGGCACCTCAGAAAACTGGGACTGACCGTCGGAATCATAGCAGTTGACCCCGATAGTCCGTTCAGCGGCGGTTCGATACTCGGCGACCGCATACGTATGCAGCGCCACTATCTGGATTCGGGCGTCTTCATTCGGAGCGTTTCCACCCGAGGCCAGGGGGGCGGGTTGCCCAGGATCGTCAAGAGCCTGGTCAGAGTTTTGGATGCCGCCGGCAAAGACGTCGTACTGGTGGAAACCGTAGGCGTAGGACAGACTGAACTGGGAATCATGGGCGTTGCAGACACGGTTGTCGTAGCCATGATGCCCGAGTCGGGTGATACGATACAGGCCCTTAAGGCGGGTGTCCTGGAAATCGCCGATATCTTCCTGGTCAACAAGGCCGACCGAGAGGGCGCCGACCGCATGGCAGCCGGCATTCGCGCTATGCTGCAAACGGCGGCACAGCCCTCGCAGTGGGATCCACCTGTGGTTCTCACCCAGGCTGACCGGGGTGAAGGCATTGAAGGCCTCTGGGCCAAAATTGAAGAACATCGATTGAGCTTAAATGCCCCTGCCAGTTCGGGGGAATACCGGTCCCTCCTGGAACAGCGCCGCGCGGAGAGGCGACGCGATGAGTTCCTTGAAGCGCTGCAGGAGGAACTTTTCCAGCGGCTTAAGGCCCGCATAAAGCGCGAACAATCCCTGCAATCATATTTAGAAGATATTGGAATCGGGAAGCTGGAGCCCTATTCGGCAGCTGCGGAGCTACTGGACCATCCGGATTTGTTGGCGTCCTCCTTCCCTCAAGACGAGTGATTTCATCAGCCAAATACCCTTGGGCTTCCTTAACCGGTAGCCCCCTCGTTATATCCAATTCTTCATGGAAGGGATGTGCGTATGCTTTATATGGGCGTAGACCTCAAAACCACCACGCGGCAGCGCAGTTCGCTGGCTGTCGTCGACTCCGACTCCAGGATCGTCTTCATGGGGTCATTCTCCGAGGACAGGGAGCTCATGGAAGCCATCGGAGAGTACCGTCCCCACATGATCGCCATTGGAAGTCCACTCACCCTTCCCACCGGCCTATGCTGCCTGGAAGCTACGTGCCAGTGCCAGATGGTGTACCCAGAGAACAAGGGCCGGCAGGCTGAGCTGGACCTGGCCCGCATGGGTATCAGCTGCTTCTTTACCAACAAGAAGTCGATAGTAACTCAACTGGTCTACCGGGCTGTGGCGCTGAATCAGCTGCTGACTGACATGGGGCAACAGATCATCGAGGTGTATCCCCACGCCAGCAAGCTTCTCTTGTTTGGAGACAAGCTTCCCCCCAAGCGCAATGCCAAGGAATGCCTGGGTTTCCTCAAGGACAGGCTGCCCAACCTGGTCGGCGGGTTGGATGAATATATAATTCAGATGGACTCAGGTTCCTGCGAATCCCTTATCAATGCTCATATCGCCCTGCTTCACGCCTCCGGCGAAACGGATGTGGTGGGAAGCGACGACGAAGGACTCATCGCCCTGCCCAGACTGCTAAGAATCTGATTTAAACGCCGGCTGCGCCACCATAGAGGCGTGACCAGCGAGCATGACAAGAGAGATCCCCCGGCTTTCGCATTGATGCGGTCCGGGGGATTCTCCTTTCTCCAATAGGGGCAAGGCTAGGTCTGTGAGTTCTCGTTGTTTCCGCCGTTGCCGGACTGCTGGTTACCTCCCATTCCCAGGAAGGGCGAGAGCATGGAAGTGAATTCCATGGGGAAGATGAACTTGGTAGAAGGGCTGGAACCAAGGGATTTCAGCGTATCAAAGTACTGGAGGCTCATAGTTTTTGCGTCGACGTTGTTGGCAACATTGTAAATCTGCTCCAGTGCGCTGCTGAAGCCCTGAGCGCGAAGTACCGTGGCCTGCTGGTCGCCTTCCGCTTCCAGGATGGCCGCCTGTCGATTACCTTCGGCCTGCAAAATGGCCGACTCCTTCTCGCCTTCAGCGCGGTTAATCTGGGCCTGCCGCTGGCCTTCCGACTCGGTAATCTCCGCAGTCTTGATGGCAGCAGCGGATTTTTCGCGCTCCATTGCCTGTTTTACGCCTGGCGGCGGGTCGATTTCGTTTATTGCCACGTTGCGCACCTTCACGCCCCACCTGCCCGTATTCTCGTCCAGGGCCATCTGCAGCCTTCCCTGGATGCGTTCCCGCTCGGCCAGGGCGTCCGCCAGGCTTATGTTGCCTATGATGGAACGCAGTTCCGCCACTGCCAGGTTGACCACCGCCGCTTCGAAGCTTTGAACGTCCAGAACGGCCTTGCGGGGGTTATCGTCGTCGGGAAGCACCTGGTAGTAAATCACGAAGTCCAGATCCACTACGACGTTGTCGGTGGTGATGTACTTCTGAGTGGGTACCCGCTGGGTCCGTTCCCAGATTCCTACTTTGGTACCGTTGAAGATGATGGGCACCAGGAATCGGAATCCCGGTCCTACGACCTTGTCAAAGCGCCCGAAACGCTGGATAACCATCCGTTCTTGCTGCTGAACAATTACAATACCCGTAGACATAGGTACCTCCCAGGGAATTATCCCTGCGTATTCCGCCTGGCGGACTCGTTGAACCGATTTAATTCGTCTCGTTGAAGGGTATAACAGTTAGAACCAGATCGTCCACCCCTATTACTATAACCTTTTCACCTTCGGCAATCACCTGTTCATCATCGGAAACAGCCGTCCAATTACCGTCCTCCATCCTGACAACTCCGCGGGGAGACAACTCGGTTACCACAGTGCCCAGCCTGCCCAAGTGGTGAAATGTATCTTCACCCAGGTCTTCCTTTTGGGATTTTCGTATGCACCACATCAGATAGAGAAGGCCACCGGCCAGGATAGTGGCAGTAGCCACAATCAGAAACGGGTTCACGGAGACGGGCGGAAGAGTAGGAGAAGGCGTACCAAACTGGGCAAACAACAGAAAGCCTCCCAGAACCAGGCAAATGGCTGCGGCGACCCCCAGGACGCCAAAGCCCGAGACCTGGGTTTCCAGGAAGGCCAAGGCCATAGCCAGGATAATCAGCGCCACGCCCGCCCAGTTGACGGGCAGGCTGCCCAGGGCCAGGAAGGCCAGGATTAGCAGGACGATTCCCACAACTCCCGGGACTATCATTCCCGGATTGAAAAGCTCTATAACTACGGCCAGGCCGCCTATGGTCAGAAGCAGGAAAGCCACATCCGGATTGGCCAGAAACTCCAGGAAGTGCTCCAGCATGTTCTTTTCCAGGTCCCTGGCAGCCAATCCTTCCGTTTGAAGAGTGGTGGGGCCGCTGCGGGTGGTAACCTCCAGACCATCCAGCTGCCGGAGCAGGTCGTTCATATCTATGGCTATGAAGTCCACCATAGCCAGTTCTACCGCCTCGGTAGCCGTGAAGGACGCACCCAGTCGGACCGTTTCTTCCAGCTTTTCGCCGTTGCGGTTGCGTTCTTCCGCTATGCTGCGGATAAGAGCAGCCGCATCGTTGGTAACCTTGTTTGCCAGGGTTTCGCCTATGTCTTCGCCCGACGCCGATACGGGAGTGGCGGCGCCGATGTTGGTTCCAGGGGCCATAACAGCCACATTGGCGGCTGCGGTCAAGAAGGTGCCCGCAGATCCCGCCTGGGCGCCACCGGGGGCAACATATGCCACGATAGGTACATTGGACTCCAGCTGCATTTCTACCATTTTCCTCGTGGAGCTTAGCAGGCCACCAGGAGTATCAAGGCGGATAATCAGCAGGGTTGCGTTGGAGTCTTCGGCTTGCTGCAAGGCGCGTTCCAGGTATCTTTCCTTGACCGGGTTAATCGTGCCCTCAATTTCCATTACCAGCGCACCCGCGGGTGGGGCCTGGGCAAGCGCCGACCCCGCTATTCCAAGAAGGATAAAAGCGAAAGCCACGGAAAGGACAAGGGCTCTGAGCAGGCCCGTTCGACTCGGGCGGTTTGCACCGTACGCAGGTAAGATTGTCCTGGTTCTTGATGCACGCATGACATTTCAATCATCCTTGGCCATAGCCCGCGTGTCAATTGCCGGAGCGGGACGATAGCAACTTGTTGCTCCAATATCGTGAACGCGCTTCCCGGCAAGGGTGGAATGTGAAACAGAGGCGCAGAGGAAGCGGAGATTCGCAGAGGGTATCTGCGAATCTCCAGGTTCCCTGAGTTTCCGCGGTTATAGCTCGCCGACTGTCAGGCTGTCCAAGGGGACTGGGCGATCCAAGCTGATTCGGGCCACAGCGGGCCGGGGCGGTGGCCGTTCCCGGGAGATGCCCTCGACGGAGTCATCGAGTGGGGAGCGGTCGTCGTCTCTCTCGACGTCTTCCCCCGCGTCTTCACCGAAGTCTTGAGACGTGGATTGGCTGGCGGGTTGGGAGTGAAGGCAGAAAGGGTCGCAAACGTGGGTATAGTCGCAAGGCTGGGAAAGGCAACTGATGCCGTGGTGATCGTCGTCACTAGAGGCTGGGAAGTCCAAGGGCCCGCATGAAGCAGGGCAGCGGTCACCGCCATCCAAGTCTGGGGGCGGCGCGGAGAGGTCTCTTGCTTCCAAGCCGTTGGAGCCGGAACGATTTGGGTGCGGCGGGGACCGGAGTTCGTCCCGATACCACTTGTAGTCGCGTCCCCGGTAGTAGATTCCGTCGGGGTCTTCGGCACGGCACCGCTCGATATCCTCCTCTTCAGAGTCAGCTTCGGACTGGGCTTCAGCTTCCGGGGACGACGCGGGTTGGTCAAAGCCACGCCGAAGGAGTTCTTTAGCAGCGAACAGGCGGTGATGGGGTTTGAAGTCGTGGAGGTTGCCCAGCATGACGTCGACCAGGAAACGGACGGCAGAGCGGCCGTGGTCAGTCTCCTCCCAGACCAAGTCGAAGAGTTCCTGGTGACGCGGCGAAGGAGCAGCGAGCTGCGGGGAGGACGCGAGGGTTCGTCGCCGTGGCGTGCGGGTTGCGGGCGCGATGTCGGAGATAAAAGCGCGAGCCGAATCGAAGCCGAGATTGAGGAGCTGGCGGGCAGCATCGAGCCGATGACAGGGCCTGGCAGCCTCCAGGCCGCCTTGCATGACATCAACGAGAAAGCGAACTATAAGGCGGCCGTCGTCGGTCTCCTCGCGAACGATGTCTGCAAGGGACTGCTGAGGAGTCGGAGGAGAGGCCGATACGAACATATATTCTATTTTAGAGGGTTAGACCTATGGCGTCAATGGGGAAAGAAAGGTGGGCAGGGTCCCAATTCAGGTGGTTTCCTGGGTCGTGGCCAGGGCAAACACACAGGTTTGCCCCTACCATTGGGTCGTGGCCAGGGCAAACACACAGGTTTGCCCCTACCATTGGGTCGTGGCCAGGGCAAACACACAGGTTTGCCCCTACCATTGGGTCCCGGACCGATCCAACCGGAACTCGGCGCTGCAGGCTGAGGCAAGAAGCCAACTCTGGGCAGTTGCGGGGATGAAACGAGTTTGACTACCCCCAAGGTCGCCCATACAATAGCGGCATATTTGAAGCACTGGAATCCATCTTCTGCAAGAACTAGAAGGGGAAACCAGGATTTGGAGGGACGTATGGACTACGAATTTGTCCTGGTTGAAAAGGAAGATGGCGTGGCCATTCTCACCCTGAATCGGCCGGAAAAGCTGAACGCAATGAACCGCCAACTGAATCGGGAATTGCAGGATGCGGTCAGGGCCATGAACGAGGACGATGAGGTGGGCTGCATTGCGATAACCGGCGCGGGGGAAAGAGCCTTTTCCGCCGGTGGCGACATCCACGAACAGCGGGAAAGGGACCGGGAAGCCGACCAGGGCAGCCGCGAAGAGCAGGACCGGAACCGGTCGCGGGGCACTTACGACATTAGCGCATCCCTGAAGCCGGTGATAGGGATGATGAACGGGCTTGCCTACGGCGGGGCCGCCGTCCTTTCCTCTTCCCTGGATATGCGGGTGGGCTGCGAACGGACCAGCTTCCGGTTCCTGGCCGCCGCCTACGGTCGTATCAACTCCACCTGGACGCTGCCAAACCAGGTGGGCTGGCCCATAGCCAAGGAGCTGCTGTTCACCGGAAGGGTAGTGGAAGCGGAGGAGGCTCATCGCATTGGCCTGCTGAACCACCTGGTCCCCGCTGAGCAGCTTCGGGACAAGACTATGGAGATTGGCCGTACCATCGCCCAGAATCGCAGGGAGTCGATTATGGGCATCAAGGAACTGCTGCTGATGCACATGGGCTGCGACCTGGAGCAGCAGTGGGCCAATGAGCGGGACTTTACGACCAACCGCGTACGGGGATACAACGCCGAACAGGCCTTCCCCGAATTTATTGCCAGGAAGGGCCGCTGATCCGCGCCGTCCTCAACGTGCAGGGAGTTAAAACAAAGTGTACGGGCCGCTCAATTAAGCGGCCCATACACTTTTACATTATTATGTAAACAGTAGCTTTATCAGCTATCCAGCGTGCCCTTGGTGCTGGGCACCTGGCCGGTAGCCCTGGGGTCGATTTCCACGGCGTCCCGCAGCGCCCTGGCCAGGGCCTTGCACAGGGCTTCCGCCTTGTGGTGGGGGCTGACGCCGGTAATAACCTTGGCGTGCAGGTTAATGCGGCCCTCCAGGGCGAAGGACTCAAAAAAGTGGCGTACCAGGTCTCCTGAAAGGGTCTCGACCATCGTTTCGTCCAGCGTGGTCTCCACCACCGCGTAGCTTCTACCACTGAGGTCCAGGGCCACCATCACCAAGGTTTCGTCCAGGGGGACTATGGCGTGGCCCATTCGGCGGATGCCCCTCACCTCGCCGAGGGCCTGATTGAAGGCCCGCCCTAACAGAATCCCCACGTCCTCAACCAAGTGGTGCCAGCCCACGTGCACATCGCCCCTGGCGTGCAGGGTGATGTCGAAGAGGCCGTGTCGGGCAATCTGGCTGACCATGTGGTCCAGGAAACCATTGCCGGTATCCACATCGTAGCGACCCTGCCCGTCCAGGTTCACCGTCAGGGCAATTTGAGTCTCCCCGGTTTCGCGGTTAAGGGTTGCGATTCTGGCGCCGGATGGAACCAGATCAGCGTTCACGGGTTCGATCTTCTCCACCATTACTCAGCCACCAGTTCCTTCAGCGCAGCAACTACCTGGTCCGTCTCTTCGGGCAAGCCCACGCTGGCTCGAACGTAATCTCTCAACTGCGGTGTGTTGAAGTAACGCAGGAATATGCCGCGCCGGCACAGTCCTTCGAAAATGTCCTGGCCACGTCCTTCGGGCAGGCGGCACAGGATGAAGTTGGCCTGGGACGGCCACACATGGATTCCCGGAATGTTTTCCAGCAGCCCGATCATTCGCTTCCGTTCCTGGACGATGGCCTGCACTCGGTTGAGCAGGGTTGGACGGTCATTGAGGGAGGCTATGAGGGCAACTTCCGCCGCCAGATTAACGTTGTAGGGAGACTTCATGCTCATCATGGTACGGGCGACATCCGGATTCATCACTCCCAGTCCGATCCTGAGTCCCGCCAAACCCGCCCACTTGCTGAATGTACGCAACACAATTAGGTTTGGAAATTCGTCCACCAAGGGAAGGACGGACTGACCGCAGAATTCGTAGTAGGTCTCGTCCACCACTACAATTTTACCGGTGGCCAGCAGGGCCCGAATGGCCGTCTCGGAAGCGGTATTTCCGGTGGGGTTGTTGGGCGAGGCCAGGAAAATAGCCTTGGTATGCTCGTCAAAGGCCGCAACAGTGGCATCAATGTCTATGTCGAAGATCTCATTGCGGGGGACCGGCTTGACTTTGCCGCCGCATACCTCCGCCGAGAAGGCGTACATTCCAAAGGTGGGGGTGGGAATAACGATGTTCTCGCCGGTACCCAGGAACATGCGCAGGATCATGTCGATTAACTCGTCGCTGCCGTTGCCGGCAACAATTTGCTCGGCTGGCACGTCCAGGTAACCGGAGAGGACATCCCGCAACTGCCGCTGGTCGGGGTCGGGATAGTGGTTGTAATGCTGGAAGCTGCCCAGTGCCCTCACCACTTCGGGTGACGGGCCGAAGGGGTTTTCGTTGCCGTTGAGCCGGATAACCTTTTCCGGAGGGATGCCCGCCCGCTGGGCCATGACCTCCATCGGGTCAACGCCATCGTAGGTCTTCAATTGGCGAATGTGGGGCAGCAGGAGGTCTCTAACGTCGGTCATATCAAACAATCCGGGTTTAATTTGTAGCGCCTAAAGAGGATTACTGAACTCCGCAAACGGTAATGTTAAGGAGTGCCCTTCGTCACGCCCTGGCATTGATGCTGTCGAGCCGCACTTCGATGGCGCCCGAGTGACCGGTAAGACCCTCGGCGTGGGCGATCTGGACCGCGGCCTGGCCCAGGCCCTGGAATACCTCGGGGCTTAACCCGACCACCGGCATAGTACGCATAAAGTGGTGGACACTGAGAGCCGAGTTGAAGCGGGCCGTGCCGCCGGTGGGCATGACGTGGCTGGGCCCGGCGATGTAATCTCCCATGACTTCGGGGGAAAACTCGCCAAGGAACAGACCTCCCGCGTTCTTGACCTTGCCGGCCCAGGCCCAGGGATCGGCAACCATCATGCAAAGGTGCTCCGGGGCGATGCGGTTGGCCAGTTCCACAGCCTCGTTCATATCGTCCACCAGCACGATTCGACCCTGCCGTTCCAGGGCATCCCGCGCCAGGTCGCCCCTTTCCAGCGAAGCTAAACGGCGTTCGACTTCCTCCTCAACCTGGGCTATCAGCGTCCTGGAGTCTGTTACAAGGATGGCGGTGGAAAGAGGATCGTGCTCGGCCTGGGCGATCATGTCGGCGGCGCAAAAGGCAGCCTGGGCAGTTTCGTCGGCAATAACAATGGTCTCGGTAGGGCCGAAGATGCCGTCAATATCCACCTGCCCCTGTACCAGCTTCTTGGCGCAGGCGACGAAAATATTTCCGGGGCCGCAAATCTTGTCCACCTTGGGTATGCTCTCGGTGCCGTAGGCCATGGCTGCAATGGCGGGAACTCCCCCCACCTGGTAGACGGCGTCGACGCCGGCGATGTGGGCGGCGGCCATAACCGCTGAGTTCAGAGGCTCCTGGCCACGCCGGGGTGTGGAAAGGACAACTTCACTTACGCCGGCGACGCGGGCCGGTATGGCCGTCATCAGCACGGTGGAAGGGTAGGCGGCAGTACCGCCCGGGGCGTAAAGGCCCACCCGCTCAAGGGGACGGACCATTTCACCCAGACCCTGTTCCAGGTCAATCCAGTTGCGCGGCAAAGTGGCCTGGTGGAAATCGGTAATTCGCCTGGCAGCCAGCTGCAGGGCAGCCTCAAGCTCCGGCGAGATGCTTTCGCGGGCACTCTGAAGTTCCGCATCGCTAATGCGGAAGTCTTCCAGTTCTGCGCCGTCCAGCAGTTTGGCGTAACGGCGAATTGCTGCGTCGCCCTCCCGTCGCACGTCCCGCAGCATGGTGAGGACGGACTGTTCGGGCGTAACGTCGGCCCCGAAAGCCTGCCTGGTACGTTCCACCACAGATTCGGGAAGGGAATCCATATCCAGGGGATCGAAGCGGGCCAGGACGCCCTCGGCCTCGGCCAGACCCTCCACCACTCTAAGTTTCACCAAGATACTCCTTAACCTGCAGCAGGGTCTGTTCTACGGCCGCCCGCCGGTAGGCTTCCACCTTTGCCCGGGTAACCTTTTCGTAGACGGATTCGAGGCTCTCGGGCATATCGGCAAGGAAACGGTCCACCATTTCCTGCACGTCGTCATTGTCGCGGTACATGCGATTCAGGGCCCGCTTCAGGCGCTGCCAGTCAAATTCCCAGCCCATGAAGCGCGCCACCCACTGCCGCCATTCGGCCAGGACCTCCGGACTGATGAAATCTATGTCGACACCGTCCTCACCACTGCAAATTACCTGCCCCGCCAGGTTGAATCCGTCCAGTTCCTGGTGGGCCTGCCGGTCCATATCCAGCTGGACGGCCCGATCCCATATCTGAGCTTCCTCGTCAGTCTCAGCCAACGTCCCTTCTTTGGAAAAATGGGGGCGGAACATGGTAGTAATCCACAGCTCATCGGCAGTCAGATGGCTGACGTAACCCAGCACAAAAGACCGCGTGGCGGGATTGTTGCTGCTGCGGTCGGCCAGTTCGGGATAGAGTTCGAACATACGGCGGGTGCCGTCGCCCACAGATTCCAGCGCCAGGGTCGCAAAGTGGGTGCGCTCACGGTCCCACTTGGTCATTGCGCGAATATCCGGCGTGGTTGAACCCAGGAAACAACTGCCCAGGTTGTCGTGGACAAATCCCCAGTCCAACTCTCTGGCCACCTGGCCGGCTATGTAAATATGCATGGGGAGATTAGGCACTATTGTCCCCCAAACTCCTGGCTGGCCGTGCCAACCTGCTGGAAGAGCCTGCTGAAAACCGAGGAATCTTCCCGGAACAGGTAACTCAACTGCGAGGCTGAAATCTCGATTCCGCCGCAGTCGCGAAGGTGGTCCACCGCCTCCATCAAGCGGTCCTTGCGCACCAGCAGGGTCACGGCGTACCAATCCTGCTCCTCCACATTATAGACCCGAGCAATGGTAGGGCCGCGCAAACCGGAAACCTCGGGACGGCTCAGCACCGTGGCGCTCACTTCTTCAGGGGAACCGCCTCTCACGTTGGCGGTCAGGCGGTAGTAAGGCTCGGCCCGCATATGGGATTCCAGCATTTCCACCAATTCCCGAGCCAGCCTTAACGCCTCCCTCGACTGCAAGAGAGTTGTTGTATTTGCAATAAGGCAGGACTGGGAACTGAGAATAGTGCCACCTTCCAGCGTCTTCAACCGGTTATCCCGCAACGTATTGCCCGTGGCGGTAAGGTCGGCTATCAGATCGGCGTAACCGGCCACGGGAGCCGCCTCAAGAGCGCCGCTGACCGCCACCAGCGTGAAATAGTTGATTCCCCGCTGAAACAGGTACTGCCGCAGCAGGCGGGGGTATTTGGTGGCGATCCGCAGTTGCTTGCCTTCCTGACGAAACTCCAGGGCCAGGTCTGCCAGGTCGTCTATGGACGAAACGTCAAGCCAGGCGTCGGGTACCGCCAGAACAAAATCACAGCGACCGTACCCCAAATCGTCCATCAGGCTGATAACTTTCCGTTCGTCGGCGCGGTATTCCAGGTAACGGTCCAGACCGGTTATACCCAGCTCAGCGCTACCTTCTTCTACCTTGGTGGTAACGTCGGCGCTGCGCTGGAACAGGACCTCTGCTCCCGGCAGCGAGGGAATAGTGGCCGTATAGCGGCGGGCGCTGGGCCGGCTGACCCGGACACCGCAGGACGACAGGTAATTCAGCGTGGGTTCATAAAGCTCCCCATCGCTGGGAATCACCAGGCGCAGGGCTGAATCGCGCCCGTTTCCGGTGGTGCCGTTTGTCCCGTTCATTCGGTCATTCAACATTGTGGGCGGCCTGCCGGCCCATAGAATCTAGGTAAATGATCCGGGCGATTCCCCGCAGGGAAGCGTAGGCCAAGGCTCCTGCCAGATCCCGAGTCTGCACGTCCAGCTCCACCGACGATCCCTCTTCCCGTAATTCGCGGGCCACGCGGAATGCCTCGCCGCAGTTCCCTTCCGATTCAGAAACTACCAGGACATAGCCGTCACTGGCTGACGCGGCTCCTTTGGCGCCATGGCGGTCGGCCAAAGCCAGCAGCGTCTCCAGGGTATAGGCGAAACCGAGGGCAGGGACGTTCCTGCCGCTGCCCAGGGCACGGGCCAGGCCGTCGTAGCGGCCGCCGCCACCCAGGGGACCGGACCAATCGGGATGCCGGACCTCGAAAACTATACCATTATAATAGGCCAGACCCCGCGCCAGCCCAAAATCCACAGTCACCTTTCCCCGGGTTTCGGAACAGGACTCCAGGATTTCTACCAGGTCTGCCAGGCGACCAATCGCCGCCACATCGGCGCCGGCCTTCTCCATCACCTGCCTCGCGGCGTTTACAGTCTCCACGGGCTGGCCTTGCAGGCAAGTCAGGGAAGCGGCCAGCTCAAGCCCCTTTTCCAGTTGGCCTACGTCGTCGCTGCCCTTCAATTTCCGCAGGAAGCGATCTACAACCTGGTCCGGATCACGCTGTCCAAACCTGCGAAAGTCTGTGCCGTTCCACTGCAGGAACCCCTGGATTACCTGCCGTGCCTGCTCGTCTTCCAGGCCGGCAATGGCCGCGCTGAGTTCCTGGTTCTCGGGGCTCCGGTCGCCCAGGTGCAGCTGGTAAGCCCTTTCCCGTACCTGGGGCAGGGAAGCCGGTCCGCCCTTAAGCTGGGGCACGGAGGCCTGGATGAAACTGCGGGCGCGGTCCGATACCTGCGCTACATCCAAGAGGCTATGAAAAACGTCCAGGTCGGCCAGATTAATGCGGCAATCCGGCACACCCGCCCGGGCCGGTATTTCCCCAGCCAAGGCCAGCAATTCGGCATCGGCAACTACACTGTCTGCGCCGATCAGCTCGGCGCCCACCTGCGTATACTGACCGGAACCCTCGGGATGCGCCACATCGTACCGGAACACGGGGCCAGCATATTGAAAGCGAGCAGGCAGGGGAAGATCATCGGTGGCTTCCAAGTAGTGGCGCATAATGGGGGAGGTGAACTCAGGGCGCAGGCTAACCTGGTTGCTGCCAGCATCAATAAAGCTGTACATTCGGGATGCCAAGTCGCCACCGGACTGTCTGAGAAAAAGCTCCGTACCCTCAAGCAGGGGAGTCTCGAGGAAGCAATAGCCGTAGCTGCCTATAAGCGATGTCAGGGAGTCCTGCATTTGCCGCTTTCGCAGCCAGGACTCCCTGGGCAAATCATACATACCCCTGAGACGGGTTACGGGTTGCATTGACATCGTTGGGTATTGTACCCCAGCCGTAACTAGGGGTTCAACGGGGCTGTTGCCACATCAGGGCCGCCGCACTTGGCGAACATCCCTAAATGGGCGTTTCGTTCTACGCGGCAAAGAGGCGCTCTGGGTAACTGTTCAGCGGTCAGGGATGGGCGTTGAGCCCGCCATCCACGTAGACCGGCTGGCCGGTCGTGTAGTCGCAGGCCTCAGAGCACAGGTAGACCAGCAGGGGGCCCACATCCCGGGGATGGCCCTTCCGGCGCTGGGGTATGTAGCGGACAAGCTGCTCTTCTCGCTGGACCTCCACGGGAATGTCTTCGGCGATGGACCAACCCGTGCCGATCGCGTTGACCCTTACGTTGTGGGGACCCCACTCCACGGCAAGGGAGCGGGTAAGGGCCAGTAAACCGGCCTGACTGACGCTGAAAGCCAAACCATTGACCATACCCCGTTCCGCCAGGCCCGAGATTATGTTAACTACGCGGCCGTAACCCGCGGCAATCATCCTGGTCCCGACAGCCTGGCTTAGCAGGAAGGTAGCCCGGACGTTTCTTGACTGCACCGCATCCCACTCCGACTGCTCGATTTCCGTAGCCTTCCGGGCAAACATACTGCGACTGTCGTTGACCAGGATATCGACCTGGTTGTGGAGAAGGTCAAATTCGGCCAGGGCTCCGGCCACCGCATCCCCGGAATCCAGGGTTGCCACTACTCCTCTGCGACTGCCCTGGATGCCGCCCAGCGCCTCCTGCACGGCATCCAGGGTGTTCCGCTGCCGGGCGATGGTGAAAACGGAAGCGCCTGCTTCGGCGATGGCCTGGGCAAGGAAGGGAGCGTCGTTACCGCCGGCCGTGTAAAGAATGGCGGTTTTGCCCTCAAGACTGTATTGAGAAAGGACCGGCATCAGGCATCTCCAGGGAAGGGTCGCGGGGAGTTGCTATGGTTCCAATGGAAACTCAGGGGCGTAGCCCGTGGGAGCCAGGCCCGCGGCGAGTCCCCCGCCGTCCAGGGTGAATATCTCGCCCGTCATATAGTCGGAAGCCGGCGAAGCCAAAAACACGGCCACCGGGCCAATGTCCTGGGGAACGCCCAGCTTGCCCGTAGGCAGATAAGCGCCAGACCTGGGCAGTGACTCGCGCATTTCCGTGTCCGTGCCTTCCGTAGGAATAAAACCGGGGACTATGCTGTTGGCGGTGATTCCGTAGCGGGCCAGGCTGAAGGAAAGGACTCGGGTAAGCTGGATGATGCCGCCCTTGGTGCAGCAGTAAGTGTAAATGTCCCGGCCTCCCCGTAGCCCAAAGCCGGATGAAACGTTGATGATCTTGCCGCTGCCCTGGTCGGCCATTGGCCTGGAGACGGCCCGGGCACAATAGAAGGCGCCGGTAAGGTTCACATCCAGCGCCGCCTGCCAGTCTTCATCGGTAAGGTCCCAGATGGGTATGGGTACACTGTCGGAAACCAGCGCGGCATTGTTGATGAGGATATCGACGCGACCAAAGTGGTTTATGGTTGCCTGGACCAGGGCATTGACCTGGGAGGAGTCGCTGACGTCGGTGGGGACGGCGATGGCATCGGGGCCGGCGGCCTTGACCTCGGCGGCCGCGCTCTCTATGGGGGGAACCCGGCGCCCGGCGATGGCCACATTAGCGCCCGCCCGTGCCAGGTGCCGCACCATCTCGAGGCCCAGGCCTGTGCCGCCTCCGGTGACTATAGCTACCCGGCCATCCAGGCTAAGTTGTTTCAGCATAATTGGGAGTAGTCCGTCCTAAGGGGCAGGCCTTAACGAAATGGCGTCCCCGGCTGCCAGTGTACGAATCTGGCCGTTATCCTGCCGCAACAGCAAGCTGCCCTGGGCGTCAACACCGTCGGCGAAGCCCACATATTGTTCACCTTGCCAGGTCACCCGCACACGCTGCCCCAAGGTGTCCAGCAGCTCCTCCCACTCCTCCACCGGGCTGTTACCGTGGTTCAGCTGAATGTACAGGGCGTCCAGTTGCTGAAGAATTTCCCTGAGCAGTTCGTCCCGGGGGATGTCCCCGGCGGAAGCATGGTTCAGGCTGATGGCACCACCCGCTATTTCGTCAATTTCGTCGGCGTCCAGCGCCACGTTGATGCCAATGCCGATGATGGAATGGTGTACCTGTTCGCCGGCGATGGCGCTTTCCAACAGCACGCCGGCAACCTTCTTGTCATTGAGGAGAATGTCGTTAGGCCACTTGATGCGCGGCTTCAGACCGCTGATATTGGCGATGGCTCTCACCACGGCAACGCCGCAAAGACTGTTCAGGTATGGGAGAGTCTGAATGGATGGGTACAGGACTACGGAGAGGTAAAGGTTGCCGGAACGGGATACCCAGTTCCGACCCTGCCGGCCCCGGCTGGCACTCTGGGTTTCGGCCACCACCACCGTACCCTCTTCGGTGCCCCGCTCGGCACGAAGCCTGGCCTCGTCCATGGTTGAGCCGACTTCCTGGAAAAAGAGAAGCCTCTTGCCGACGATGCGGGTAAACAAGCCACCCCGCAAAGTCTCTGAAACAACGTTCCCTGGCATTGCTTTCTCCCTGTTTCTCTCCAGTACACCTGTGCCTGCCCTGAAGGGCAGTTGACCAATTATATCCGGAAATCGCAGGCCATTACTGAAAATCGTCACCACCGCCTCCTCTCTCCCCCAACAAGTAGCGACCCAGATTTACTTTAGCTCCACTGAAACAGTCTCATCAGGGCTGCAGGCACAACCTGTCCAATGGCCTACCAGCCATGCTCTACCTTGTCCTGCAGAATGTTCACCAGATCTGAGATGGGAACCCTCACCTGGTGCATCGTGTCCCGGTCACGAATGGTAACCTGCTGGTCGTCTATGGTATCGAAGTCGACGGTTACACAATAGGGGGTACCGATCTCATCCTGGCGGCGGTATCTCCGGCCCACACTCTGGGCATCGTCATACTGACTGCTAAAATTACGGCGCAAAAGGTCGTGGACGTTGTGAGCGGTTGGGGCCAGGCGGGCGTTGCGGCTGAGGGGCAACACCGCCACCGTAATGGGCGCCAGCTTGCGATGCAGGTGGGATACCACCCGTACAGTGTCACCGTCCGGTTCCTCGTCGTAGGAGTCCAGCCAGAAGGCCAGAGTGGCCCGGTCGACGCCGCCCGAGGGTTCGATGACGTAGGGCAGGTACCGCTCCCGGGTCTCCTCGTCGAAGTAGGTCAGGTCTTCGCCGCTGGTTTCGGCATGGCGGGCCAGGTCAAAATCGGTGCGGTCGGCAATGCCCTCCAGTTCGCCCCAGCCCCAGGGAAAGCGGTATTCAATGTCGTAAGTATCCCTGGCATAGTGGGCCAGTTCGTCGGGGTCGTGGCGCCGCAGACGCAGGTTTTCCTTGCGGATACCAAATTTGACGTACCAGTTGAAGCGGTCTTCAACCCACTTGTTCAGCCATTCTTCGTCGGTGCCCGGCTTGACGAAAAATTCCACCTCCATCTGCTCGAATTCCCTTGTCCGGAAGGTGAAGTTGCCGGGGGTGATTTCGTTCCGGAACGCCTTGCCAATCTGGCCGATGCCAAAGGGCAGCTTCTTTCGGGAGGAGTTTAGGACGTTTTGAAAGTTGACGAAGATGCCCTGGGCCGTTTCCGGGCGAAGGAAGACTTCGTGGCCCGTATCTTCAACCGGCCCCATAAAGGTGCGGAACATCAGGTTGAAGCGGCGGGGTTCGGTGAACTGGCCGCCGCACTCGGGGCAGTTTTCCGTCTCCAACTGGTCCGCGCGGAATCGCAGGTGGCACTTGCGGCACTCCACCAGGGGGTCGGAAAAGTTCTCAACGTGGCCGCTAGCGACCCACACTTGCGGGGCCATGAGTATGGCGGCGTCCAGACCCACCATATCGTCGCGTCCCACTATTACTGACTGCCACCAGGCCTCTTTGACGTGACGCTTAAGCTCGACTCCCAGCGGACCGTAGTCCCAGGTTGACGCCAGGCCGCCGTAGATTTCGCTGCTCTGAAAGACAAAACCCCTTCGCTTGGAAAGGGACATTATCTTGTCCATATCGGCATAGGGAAGGACTCGTGGCAAGGGGTAACCTCGGTTGGGCAGGGTGGGCCGGCTACGTACGCCGGTCAGGTTTCACAACTACAGGAAAAAGGTTACCAATTTAGTAATGTGATGTAAAGAAAGAATCCGTGAAGGGGTGGTGCAGGCTGGCGTATGTACCTACACAATTGTATGCGACGCCAAAGGATGCTAAATGACAAATCCAGTCATATCCTGGTCAGTTTTTCAGTGAGGATTCAGGTTCTCGTAAACTCGGCGCATTTCCTCTGCGCCGACGCCGTTGACTTCCGTTTCAGCCACCGAATCCGTTCCGGGCAATTCACGCCGGACGGCGTCGGCCAGACTGTCCGCCCGCAGTTCCTCCAGCTTCAAGTAGCGGGCGCCCATAGCCTCTGCCAGGGGCTGGGCCATCTGAAGCTTAATGAAGTCAAGCTCGGTATCTATAACTACGCTGGTGATGTGCTTGTCATCGAAGATTGAAGCGAAGCCGTGAGCTTCTTCCACGGAGTTGGCGCCACTGCCATCCAGGGCGACGTTGGCCCTGCCATCGGATAGCAAAACAATCAGGGGCAGCACGTTCCTGTCTTTCATCCGCTCCGTTTCCAGGGTCTCCAGGGCGAGGTAGAGGCCACGGGACAGGGGTGTGCGGCCGCCCGTGGGCATATCCTGGAGATAAAGCTGCGCCAAGTCCACGCTGTTGGTAGGGGGCAGCAGCAGGTCGGCGCCGGTACCGCGAAAGCCGATAAGGGCCACCCGGTCCCGCCGCTGGTAGGCATCCAGCAGCAATGACAGAACCGCGCCCTTAACTGCCACCATGCGTCGTTGGGCGCCCATTGAACCACTGGCATCCACTACGAATAAAATCAGACTGCCAGTCTTGGTCTCGCGCACTTTCTCCCGCACGTCCCAAGGTTCTATAACCAAGCTGGCAGCCCCTGGGTCCTCGGACAGGTTCTCCCGCCGGCGCAGCTGGTAAGGGGCGGCGGCACGGAGAGTGGCGTCCAGGGCCAGGTCGGTGACGGATCCCTGGGGTGCCTGGGCACGGACGTAGCGGCCGGCGCTGGAGCCACTGACCGTAGTGGCACGGCGTCCGGATGAAGGCCGCTCCCGCCGGTCGGGTGGTGGCAGCAGGATGGACTGGATGGCGTAGGGGTCGCCCGTCTCGAACCACTGGTCCTGGGGGCCGGCGCCGGAATCGAGGGCGTTGTCTTCCTCTTCGTCGCCTAAGTCAGGGGGGTCGGAATCATCCTCATTGCGTTCCTGGGACGGGGACTGGCTGTCATCCTGGGATTCCCTGCTGTGGGGCTGGTTCTGGTACTCCTCCAGCATGTTGTCCAACTGCTCGGTTACCAGGTGGGGCTGCTGGAAGGGCTGGCGGCGCTGGCGGTGCAGCAGGGCCAGCAGGGCAGCCTCCCGTACGTCCTCCACGTCCACCTCAGTGCGGCCGTCGTAGGCGGCGATGGTGCTGGCGGTCTTGTACATAACGATGTCACCGCGCAGGCCGTCTACCTGGTATTCAGCGCAGATATCGGTAATCAGGCCCAGGATATCGTCACTGACCGTTACCTGGTCCAGCAGAGCGCGGCTGTGCAGCAGGCGTTCCCGTTCCCTTTCTTCCTCCTCATCCCATAGTTCCATGAAGGTTACAGGGTTGGCCTCGTAGGCCATGCGCCGGCGGACTACCTCGCGCCGTTCCTCCGCCGCCATTATTCCGTCTACTTCTACGGCCAGCCCAAACCGGTCCAGCAGCTGGGGGCGGAGGTCGCCTTCCTCCGGGTTCATCGTGCCCACCAGGATGAACTCGGCGGAGTGGCTGACGGAGATGCCCTCCCGTTCCACGTAGTTGCGGCCCATGGCAGAAGCGTCCAGCAGCACGTCGACCAGGTGGTCGTTGAGCAGGTTGACCTCGTCGATGTAGAGAATGCCCCGGTGGGCGGCGGCAATCAGCCCCGGTTCAAAGCTCTTCGTACCAGTCTTGATGGCCTGCTCGATGTCCAGGGAGCCCACCAAGCGGTCCTCGCTGGCGCCCACTGGCAGATCCACTATGCGGACCTGGTGGCTGACGGGGGGATTGTCGTTGCTGCCGGTCTCGCACCACTGGCACAGGCCCTGCCGCACCTCCGGGGAGCAACTGTAGGGGCAGCCCTGGAGTACCGTTACCTGGGGCAACAGCGCGGCCAGGGAGCGGACGGCGGTGGACTTGGCGGTGCCTTTCTTGCCGCGAATGAGAACACCGCCAATGCGGGGATTGACGGTGTTCAGCAACAGGGCCCGTTTCATAGCCGTCTGGCCCACAATGGCGGTAAAGGGAAAGGACGGTTCTCGGTTGGGCTGGGTCAAGGACATTCCTCCGGAGAGACGGGATCAAGTTATTGCCGGGATGCGGGGGTAGTCTCCTGCTCAGCGGTCTGCCCTGCCGTGGCCCTTATTCCCCGCTGGTGGTACCTGGTGTAACCGCTGACGCCCAGGGCAATAGTCATCCACAGCAGCAGGTGGCCCAGGATGGAGAAGGTGCGGAACATTATGACCAGGCCCTCGGGGACCCATTCAGGTATGGGGTCGGGATTGCCCGGAATTACTGCGAACACAATCACCGCAACTACGACGTAGGCCACGGCGGCACCAGTGTAACCCAATACCCGCTGCGAACCCTCCCAGCCCGTTTCGTGGATGTACCGTATCACCAGGCCGGCAGCAACCACGGACAGCGCAGAAAGCAGGATGAACAGGAACTGAAAGCCCTGCCGCGCCAGTAGCGAAGCGTCCTCGCCGATGCCGGGCGGGTTAAGGGGGTATTTCAGCTGGGTAAACAAGGAGACGGACCAGAAGCACAGCGCCCCGCCAATCAGCGCCCAGGCCCAGATGTTCCAGCCGGGAAATGCGCGGCGGACGACGTGGAACATACCGGTGAATATGGCCCCATAGACGATTCCCAGCACCGCCAGCCCTAATACCAGACCGATACGCTGGGCACCCAGGGATCCCAGGGTGGCGTAGAAGCCCGTTACTTCTTTCTCTTCCTCGCCGGCCGGTGCTTCGGCTGCCGCGGCGGCACCCTCCAGCTCGATGGCCCACTCCATTACGGGCACATTGAACACATTCATAAAACCGCCGACCAGGACACCGGCGATCAAGCCCATTATCAATGCCAAGGGTAGCATGTTACGCATAGTTAATCTCCACAAATAGATTGCGTATGGTTAATTCGCGCAAACACACCGCTCCCTCCTCCTGAATGGCCTGCCATTCCGGGCAGCGTGAATAGCTATGAGAGAAGGCAGTGCCCCCGGCAAAACAGGGGCACTGACAGACCTAAATGCCTAGTGGCACATCAAGGCGACGTGGCGGGCGTGGTGGAAGAACTCGTGAACCGCGCCCAGCACGGCCGGAGAGCCCAAGGCAACGCCGTGAACGCTGGCATCGACATAGCCCACCATGTACAGGACGGCGGCGCCCAGCAACAGCCACGGCGCCCACACGGGGGCGGCGCTATCACCAAACACACTTCTCAAGATTGTAAGCATCTTTCCCTCCCTAAATTTGTATCTTTTGTAAGCTCTGAAGCCTCTCTCGACTGCTGGCTTCAAAGTCTATTACCGTCGGTGATGTTCCTTCAAGCTCTCAGTTCACTTGGTTGGGGCACACGGAACCCGCGGAATTTATCGCTGAACGTAGACTATTCCATCTTCCCGTCCGACGTAGCGGTCCCGCATTTCCTGGAACGCATCGTACTTCTCGGCCTGGTAATCCACGCGGTTATTGTCGTCGTCCAGGTATGGATTTGGGAAGTAGCACCGCACCAGGGTTTCTTCCCAGTCCTTGGAGAACCGGACGTAGAAGGATTTCAGGCCGCCGTGGCTTTCCGCTTCCACAAACTGGATGCCATTGACGGAAGCTTCAGCCAGGTGAAAGTGCCAGTTGTCGGCTTCGATGGTGTACCATCCGTTGCTGAAGTCCGGTTCCTTTATTCCCTTGGACGTGTTTTCGCTGGCGACCTCGCCGCCGCCAATGACCCACATCATCTTGTCGTTGGAAGTTAATTCGTTAATCAGTTCTGACAGCGTTTCCATGAGTTGCCTCCCCGGCATTCCCAGACTCCTGCTGAGTTAGCCATTATGGGGATTGTCCAGCCTCTTGTCTAGCTTCCAGGTCGGTTTCCAGTTCGAGGTACAGTTCCCGAAGCTTGTCCAGAATCTCCGCCGGCGGGTTCTCCCACATGCCGCGCTGGATGGCTTCCAGCAGCCGCTCTATGATCCCCCGCATGGCCCAGGGATTGCTCTGGCGGAAGAACTGCTGCATGTCTTCGTTCAGGATGTATTCTTCGGTAACGTTTTCGTACATCCAGTCTTCGATTACCTGGGCGGTGGCGTCGTAGCCGAACATGTAGTCCACGGTGGCGGCCAGTTCGAAGGCCCCCTTGTAGCCGTGACGCTTCATGGACTCCATCCACTTGGGGTTGACCACCCGGCTGCGGAAGACACGGCGCGCCTCGTCCTGCAGGTCCCTGACCCGGGACCTGGACGGGTCGGAACTGTCGCCAAAGAACTGGCGAGGGTTGCTGCCGGTCAGGGCGCGGACGGTGGCGATCATGCCGCCGTGGTACTGCATGTAATCGTCGCTGTCGAAGACGTCGTGCTCCCGGTTGTCCTGATTCTTGGCGGCCACCACAATCTGGCTGAACCGCTGTCGAAACTCGGGCCGGGCGCTGACGCCAAAATCGCGCTGGGTGTAGGCATAACCTCCCCAGGCGGTGTAGACCTCGGCAAGATCGTGGACTGACTCCCAGTTGCGCTCATCCAGCACCGGAAGAATGCCGGCGCCGTAGGTTCCGGGCTTGCTGCCGAAGATCCGGTACAGAGAGCCGGCACGGCGGTCGTCGCTTCCATCCTCAAGTTCGCCCGATTCCTGGCGCTGGGCAAGGTCTTCCTGCAAGTGCTTGACCACAAAATTCTGTTCCGGGGGATCATCCAGAGAAGCCACCAGTTCCACCGACTGGTCCAGAAGGTAGATCAGGTTGGGGAAGGCGTCGCGGAAGAAACCGCTGATGCGGACGGTAACGTCAATTCGCGGCCGTCCCAGTTCTTCCAGGGGGATCAATTCTATGCCGGATACGCGACGGCTCTCGGCCTGCCACACGGGACGGACACCCAGCAGGTACATTATCTGGGCAATATCGTCGCCGTGGGTGCGCATGGCCGACGTTCCCCAGACCACCACGCCCACCATTTCGGGGTAGCTGCCCTCTTCCTGGAGGTACTTGTCCAGTAGAGCGTCGCCCAAATCCTTGCCCACCTCCCAAGCCACAGGGGACGGCAGCGTCTTGGGGTCGACGGAGTAGAAGTTGCGTCCCGTGGGCAGGACGTTTGCCATGCCGCGGGTGGGCGCTCCGCTGGGCCCCGGCGGGACAAACCGGCCCTCCAGCCCACGCAACAGGTTCCCAATTTCGTCGGAAGTGCGCATCAATGACGGGTAAATGAAGTTGGCAACGTAGCCAAGCACCATCTCGGTGGCAGGGTCGGAGCGGCCCAGCAACTCCGAGACTATAGCCGGCACATCATCGCGGTTGAACCCCCCGACCTGCAGCCGTTCGTAGGCAGCGCGGCACAGGAGTTCCAGGCGTTCGACAACGTCGCCCGCGCTGCGCAAGGGAGTTTCGGTGTCCAGCTCTTGCAGGATTGCCGGCATGCTGCCGTTGACGGCACGGCCGGGGTCATCCAACAGGACGGCGTAGTCCAAGCCCAGGGCCTCGGCCATGGCACGGCGCAGGCTGGGTAAGCCACTTATGTCAAGTCGGGTCAGAGCGGAGAGCAGGCCCACCAGTTGTTCTTCGGTGGGAGGTTCGCCCAGAGTGTGCAGGCCGTCCTTGATCTGCACGTCCTTGATTTCGCACAGATACCCGTCGATTTCCAGCATGAACTCGCCGAAATCGTCGGGTTGGTCTTCGACGCCCAGGTCTCGGTGCAGCTCCGCCTGCTGGACCATCTCCCAAATCTGGCTTTCCAGCATGGGCAGCTTGGCCGGGTCCAGGGTCTGGCACTGGTAGTGCTCGTCCATCAACTGTTCCAGCTTGGCGATGTCGCCGTAGCTGTCCGCGGTGGTCATGGGCGGTATCAGGTGGTCGATTATGGTCGCGTGGGTGCGGCGCTTGGCCTGGGTGCCCTCACCGGGGTTGTTGATAATGAAGGGGTAGAACAGGGGCAGGTCCTGCAGGGCCACTTCCGGGTAGCAGGCCTCCGACAGGCCGATGCCCTTGCCCGGCAGCCATTCCAGGGTGCCGTGCTTGCCGACGTGGACCATCGCGTCGGCCTGGAATACGTCGCGAATCCAGCGATAATAGGCGATGTAATGGTGGGTGGGAGTTAGGTCAGGGCTGTGATAGACGGAAATGGGGTTCTCGCCGAAGCCCCGGGGCGGCTGAAGGCCCACGAAAATGTTGCCCAGGTCCAGGCCGGCAATGGCCAGGGAATCGCCGGTGCGGTACACCCGGCCCGGGGGATCGCCCCAGGCTTCCTGCAGTTCCTGCTGCACAGTGGGGGCAAAGTTCTCAAACCAGCGGGCGTATTGCCGGCGGTCAACGTGGCCGGCGGCAAGCCGTAACTGTTCTTCAGTCAAGGAATCCCGGTCGTTGCTGCACCGTTCGATGATGCGATGCACCAGTTCATCGCCGTTGGCGGGAATGTCATTCACCACGTAACCAGCAGCCTCGAAGGCGTGTAGCAGGTTAATTACCGACGCCGGCGTATCCAATCCCACCGCGTTGCCGATACGGGCATCCTTGGTAGGGTAGTTGCTCATGATAATGGCAATGCGCTTATCGCTGTTGGGCTTCAGACGCAAGGCAGCCCACTTGGCGGCAAGCCCCGCCAGCGCTTCCATTCGGTCGGGAGCGGCCACGTAACGCTGCAGGCGGGGGCCAGTCAGGCCGTTCTGTTCGCCGCCGGCCGTTTCTTCCTTGAAGGAAATGGGCACGGTAATGATGCGGCCATCAAACTCGGGCAGAGCGATGTTCATGGCCGTGTCAATGGGCCCCAGGCCCAGGGAGCTTTCTTCCCACTCCTGCCGAGAACCGGTGCTGACGATACCCTGGATGATGGGGATGTCCAGCGCGTCCAGCAGGTCCACCGACCAGCCCGTGGCAATGGTTGGCCCCTCCTGGCTCAGGTCGCTCATCGCCAGGCCCATGGTGTTGATGATGCAGTCGACCAAGGGTTCGCCGTCGGCGTCAGCCATAAAGCTGGTCAGGGTACGGCTGCGCTGCCCCTCTTCCTCCGGGCTGTGCTTCAGACTGTAGGAGTAGACTGGCAGGACGTTGACACTCTTGGATTCCAGGCAGCGAATCAGGTCATCCACGAACTGCAGGTTGCCGCTCATCCAGTGAGCGCGGTAGAAGAGCAAACCCACGCTGGGTTGGCCGGACTGGAAGCGGGCTGTAATATAGGCTTCCACGCTGGCGGTTTCATCCGGGGATGCCTCTGGATGGTATATGCCTTCCCAGGGGACCGGTTCCGGCGCTTCGTGGCCGAATTCGCTGCCCAGGTATGTATCGCTCAGAAACAGGAACAGATTACGGAAGTTGTCGATTCCCCCGCGCATCAGGTAGGAAAAAGTGGTTTCCAGTTCCGCCACCGGCACCGAGCAGGCGGTAACCAGGTCTTCATCCCACTCCTGGTGGCCCGGGCAGGCAATCAGGGGTATGCCCCGCTCGTGGCAAAGGCTGACTAAGGGGTCAAACGTATCGGGCATGGCCCGCTTGCCACCCAGCAGCCGCAGCAGCACCACACCGGCCTCTCCTACTGAATCCAGCAGTTCCCGGCGATCCTCATCGCTGTCCAGTGCCATAGGGTGGTAGGCCCGCACCTGGGGACCACCAACCGGAAGGCCGGCCAGGGCGCGGTCGGCGGTGAGAATGTCGGTATCGGCGGTGGTAACAAAGACCACCGATTTCCGGCCGATTTCAGCGTGAGCGGTCAAAATGTCTGGCCTTCAACTCAGTGGGCGCCATTTTGGGAACGGAGAAAAACCATGATAGACAGGTCGCTGAAGTCCTCGGTAATGGCGGCGCATTCCGCCAGTGTCCCCGTCCAGGCCTTCTCGCCTTCCAGGGTCAGTCGTTGATAAACGGTAACCGGTCGGTCGGCGGAAATGCCGGAGGACACTAGGTCCGCCGCTATCTGCGCCGGCATGAGATCAAAGGGACGCGGCAGCAGTATTATGTTGCGTTTCCCCTCGCCCAGGTAGTGTTCCAGTTCCGACAGGGCAGATTCGGACCCGTCGCGACGGTGCAGGGTGATGAAGAGGGATTCCTCCATGGCAATACCGGAACGGGCGCAGGCCATCTGGATGGAACTTATTCCGGGGATAAGCTCAACGTCTTCGGCACGACGATAGACCCGGGCCAGCAACTCAGCGGCGGAGACGTTCAGGTCGCCCCAGCAGCACACCACGCATTTCTTTCCATCGGCTGCCTGGGCTGCTGTGTACTCCAGAATCTCTTCCTGGTCTCGGTAGCTCATTGGCTTCATTTCTGCATTTCCGCACCATTCCGCCACCACGTCCAACACCGTCTTGAATCCGGTTACCAGGTCGGCGGACTCCAGGGCCTGCCGGCCTCGCAGCGTCAGCATTCGGGGGTCTCCGGGGCCAACAGCCACCACGGTCATGGAGATACCAGTCTTGTCAGTAGTCATACTTGTCTCTTCCTGGTCGAGGGAATTCAGTGAGATAAAACCACAAAATCCCCGGACTCTGCAGCCCGGGGAATCGGTGTCTCACCTGATTCTGGCAGGCAGGGCAGGGAATGCCGCCCACCGTGAACCGACTCCGAATGGCGCAGAGCTAAGGTCCAAAGTCTCCGGGGTAGGTCTCCTGGCTTGCGGATCTCTGCCCCTCCGGCGCCTTCCCATCCAGCTTGGCACGTTCCCGAATTAACGAACTGCGACCTGGACAGTGGCACAATGCCGGGGGCTTCCCGCTTACAGTGGCGCAACCGCTGCGGATTTTCACCGCCTTCCCACTTAGGCCATAACGGCGCCCCGGAAACGTCTATATTGTTAATGCGCAGCCACACAACCGGCGGCTACCCGTTAATTTAAGGCTGCGGGCAAGTATTGTCAAGGCGAATATATGACCGGTGGCATTATTCTGAGGAACCCCTGACCAAGTCCCCGCCCCCTTGACGGTGAAGGGTTAGGATGGGGGGTGACCCGCGGAGGACCAAAGACTATTTCCCCGTCACCCTAACCCTCTCCCGCCAGGGTAGAGGTGAATTGTTCACACCTTCCCTAAAAAAGAACAGTAGGTAACACCAGCAACAACGGACTGGCGTTTAGATCAAACAGCAGACCATTTGACACCCGCCGTACCATTCCCTATCTTGGGCACGTTGACATCATTTAGCAGGCTCGGAGGTGCTCCTTGGCATTCGGTTGGGGGATAGTAAGCACGGGAATGCATCCGGAAAACAAAATTGCGCCGGCCATTAGCGGGGCGAGGGACGCGGAACTGGTGGCCGTATACAGTCGTGACCAGGGCCGCGCCGAGGCTTTTGCGTCGCGACACAGCGCAAAGACTGCCTATAGTTCGCTGGATGCTTTGCTGGCAGACAGCCGGGTGGACGGTGTGTTCATTTCGTCTCCCAACTCGTTGCACGCCGGCCAGGCGATCCAGGCCGCAGCAGCGGGCAAGCACGTCCTTTGTGAAAAACCAATGACCACTACCCTGGAAGATGCGCTGGCCATGGTGCGGGCCTGCCGTGACAGGGGCGTCACGCTGGGCGTGGGCTTCGAGTTGCGGCACAATCCTGGGCACATCCTGGCGCGGGACCTGGTTGCCCATGGGGAACTGGGCAGAGTTACGATGGCCCAAGGGCAGTGGGGCTTCGGCAGCCGCGGCCAGGAGGTTTTTCCACCCCGTGAAGGGCTAAGGCAATGGTGGGACGACCCCGAGTCCATCGGCGGAGCCTCGACTTTGATGGGAACCGGTGTCCACGTGATGGACCTGCTGCGGTTCGTGCTGGGCCAGGAGATCGTTGAAGTGGCCGCCATTACCGACGGGCAAACGGCGGCGCGCCCGCTGGAACAGATTGCGGCCCTTTCCCTCCGCTTCAGTAACGGGACCCTTGGTACCCTGGTCTGCGGCCGGCTGCTCCCGGACACCAGAAACGATCTGGCTATCTACGTCATTAATGGACGTTTCACCACCCGGGAAACGGTATGGGAAGCTCAGAAGGGTGAAATCGAAGTAATATCCGACACGATCAACCGAACGGAGTCCTACCCCGACAACTACCTTGGCAACTTCATCGCCCAGACCGAGGACTTCCAGCAAGCCGTGGCGGAAGACCGGGAACCGGCAGCGACCGGCGTTGACGGGCTACGGGTTGTTGAAACTACGCTGGCTGCAATTGAATCCGCCCGCACCGGAAAAATTGTAAGAATCGATGCTGTGGAGATTTAACCTGTTTGCCGGGGGCCATCCTTGCCCGGCTGAACTGCCACTCCCTTAACTCCTCGGTTCTAATTCCCCGCCCTTCTTCTGGGCCTGGGCCTTCCCAGGGCAATGAGAAACATGACGCTCTTGCCGGCTGCGTGGGGAGAGAAGAAATCGGTAACGTCGTCGTCGAAGAAAGTCAGCCCCGACGCTCCCAGCCGCAGGGCATAGGCGGCCAGGTACATCTTCCCCGCCCGTATGGCACCCTCCGTCTGGACCATCCGGTACCCGCGGTTGCCGTATCTGTCCAGTATCGCATTCAGGTCTGCCAGGAAATAGACACACACACTGGCGTCGGCCGGCAGTTCCTGCTGCAACCCAAGATAGCCCGCCTCTTGCCTGAACTGCCCCTCCTTGAGCTGCTCCAGAGCTTTGAGACTGGAGTGATAGACGTAAGTACCAGGCTGTAGTCCATCGACGTCATTTACGATGACGTAGGCCTGAGTCAGGCCGGAGCCTGCGGTGCCAAGGAAGTCGGCAGGAATGTCTTGGCTACCCCGCTCAAGAATGATGGACAGCTGGGAAAAGGTTATCGGGTCCCTGCGAAAACGGCGGCTGGATCCCCTTCGAACGATTACCGGTTCAATCAGTTCGTCCGGGAATTCACCCTCCGCCAGTGGCTTCAGTGGTACCAGCCGGCCTGTAGGATTTTCGCCGACGGATGCCGGCGGACTGAGGCACAGGCTCGCCGCCTCCTCCCGCGTTGCCAGGCTGCCGAATTGGTGGGCCTCAATGATCTGAGGGTATTCCACTTCCCTGGCCGAATAAGGCGAAACCTCCAGGTTCAACGCTGATATTTCCGAATTAGTGTCCGGAAGAAAGCCGGCGCCCCGTCCCACAGGGACCAGGTGCAGAGCCGCCTCCCTGGATGTATCCAATCCCAGCAGGCGGTTAACTTCATCATCGACAAAACTGGTCACCACCTGCAGGGGTACTTGGTACGCCCTCCCCATGGCCAACAGGTTCGACAGAATGGTCCCGCTGTCCCAGTAAGAATGGCGGTAGGCGCGGCTCTGGTATTTCCACGAGTTGCGCCAGTAAACGGAACTGGTTACCAATATAGCTGGCGCGTCGACGACAGAAGGTTCGTCTCCTGCTGCGCTTGCCAGCGTTTGGCGGAAGTCGCCCTGCCGCAGCTGGCGCAGCGAGAAGTCGTGGGGCCCGAAGTGATATACCCCGGCCTCCAAGCCCTCCAAGTCGGCGCACACCAGGTAAAACTCTATGTGATACAGGGCCCCAGTGCAGGCCGCTGCTCGAAAGAAAATCTGGCCTCCGGGCACTATGCCCCGCTTGGTGATACCTGCAGAGTAGTAGAGCAGCCCGGCTAGAGCCCTTAAGTCCAGTCCCGAGTCTTGCTGCCCATCCGCTGCCATTAACGCGGTCAACGCTGCCACGTCGCTGGAAGCCAGGTCGGTGGGCAGTCGGATCCCTTCCAGCTCGGGGTAAATCTTGAAGGGTGACGGCTGGTTGTTCCAGTCCATGTAATGATTGGAGTTGTGGACGCTGTGCCAGGAGTGCTTGGTGGAATTGTGGTAGTTCCAGGCGGCCTTGGTGTCTCTATTCATAGATTCAGCTGCCATATCGCGCCTCTGACTCGACTGAAGACTCATCGGTTGATATTCCTCGCTAAAGCGACAGGGCCGGGCAGTGATGCCCGGCCCATTAATACCTGGAAACCTGGTTCGTTTGCGGTTCAGCCGCCACCAATGGCGGGCAGGAAGTGTACCTCGCTGGTCTCCTGCACGCGCTCCAGCAGGCCAATTTGGCTGGCCTCGCCATCCACTATCACGGCAATCCCCACCTGCAGATCATCCTCTTCTTCGTCGTAGAGGACGGCCTTGACTCCGGGGAACTGGTTCTCCAGGTTATTGATAACCTGGCGTACCGTTCGCCCTTCTACCTGGACACGGTTTTGACCACCGGTCAGGCTCTGCATAGTCGTGGGTATCCATACTTCAGGCATGGCTTGTCACCCGCCGGAACCTTCTATTTGCCACCGTTTTCCTTGCCCCACAGGGCTTCCAAAACGCTGCCCGGGTTCATCGGCAGACTGTTCATCCGCACACCGATGGCCTGATACAGCGCGTTGGATATGGCCGCCATGGGGGGCACGATGCCCACCTCGCCGACGCCGCGCACGCCATAGGGATGGTTGGGGTTGGCAACCTCGACAATGACCGTGTCAATCATCGGCAGATCAAGGGACGTAGGCATCCGGTAATCCAGGTAGCTGGAGTTGACCATGTGCCCCTGGTCGTTGATGAAGTACTCTTCGTTCAGCGCCCAGCCGATGCCCTGGGCCGCACCGCCCTGGATCTGTCCCTCAACGTAACTGGGGTGAATGGCCTTGCCGGCATCCTGCAGGGCGGTATACCGGAGGATGGTCACCTTGCCTGTGTCGGGGTCCACTTCCAGGTCCACGATGTGGGTACCGATGGCCGGACCGGCGCCGCCAGGGTTCACTCCGGCGCTGCCGACGATGGGGCCGCCGGTGGCGTTCTGGCGGGCCGCCATCTGCTGGAAGGTCAGCTTCAATTCCGGATCGGACTTGTGCTGGAGGACGCCATCCACGTATTCCACGTCATCGATGGTTACTTCCCACAGCTTGGCGGCACGCTCCATCATCTGCTTCTTGATGTCCTGAGCGGCGGTATAGCAGGCAAACCCCGTCTTGAAGGTAACGCCGCTGCCGCCGGTGTTGGAAGTAAAACCGATGGAGTCGGTGTCACCGATGTGGGATGCAATGTCCTCCACGGGAATGCCCAGCACTTCGGCCATCTGCTGTGACACGGAAGCGCGGGTACCGCCGATATCGGGCGACCCTTCGGTAAGGCTGATCTTACCATCGGGCTGAACCAGGGCCACAGCGCTGGAAGGACCAGTGTTGTTGCCCCAGAATCCGCTGGCAACGCCCCGGCCCCGGTAAGGACCTTCCAGAGGCTCAGAGTAGTGGGGATGGGCCTTGGCCGCTTCGAGAGTCTCAATGAAGCCTACCCTGGGCATCAGGGGGCCGGTAACGCGGCGGACACCTTCTTTGGAACTGTTCAGCAGGCGGAAATCGATGGGGTCCATCCCGATTTTCTCGCACAGCTCGTCAATGGCCGTTTCCATGGCGAAGGCGGCGGCAGGAGAACCCGGTGCGCGGTAGGCCGACGTCTTGGGCCGGTTTACCACAATGTCGTAACCTTCAATAAAGGCGTTAGGGATGTCGTAGGCCGACATCATGCACTGGGCCCCGCCCGCAACGGGAGAGCCTGGGAACGCTCCGGCCTCAAATATGAGGGTAGCGGAGGCAGCGGTCAGCTTGCCTTCGCCGGTGGCGCCCAGCTTGACGGAAATGTAGGTACCGGAGGTGGGGCCGCTGGCCTCGAAGACCTCGGTGCGGGTCATGGACATCTTGACCGGGGCTCCAGCCTTACGGGCCAGGAGCGCGGCCACAGGCTCCATGTACATGGTGAGCTTGGCGCCGAACCCGCCGCCGATTTCCATTGGAATGGCCCTGACCTTGGATACGGGAATGCCGCACAGCCTGGCGGTGTACTCACGCACGGTGAACTGGCCCTGGCTGCTGGACCAGACTGTGAGGCTGCCGTCCTCGTGCCACATAGCCGTGCCGCTGTGGGGTTCGATGTAACCCTGGTGGACGGCCACGGTGGCTACTTCCTTCTCGACTATTACGTCGGACTGGTTGAATCCTTCATCCGGGTCGCCCAGCTTGAATTCAAAGTGGTTGGCGATGTTAGTGCCCTTGGTGTTGTCGTCGTCGTCCAGTACGCCGCCCGCACGAATGCTGGAGGTTGTCAACCCGGCCAGCCGCTCGTGGACCAGGGGAGCGTCCTCCTTCATTGCTTCCTTGGCGTCCATCACCGGGGTCAGGACTTCAAAGTCCACCTCAATCAGCTTCAAGGCCTCTTCCGCCACATGGGGATTGGAAGCGGCCACTGCAGCAATGGCGTGTCCCTTGTAGAGGGCCTTGCCGTCGGCCAGTACGTTGTTGCTAAGGAACTTGTAGTTGACCATCGCGCCCTCGGCAAGCTCCGAGGCTCGACCGGAGGGCTTTTCGATGTCGGCGGAAGTTACCACGGCCCGAACGCCAGGAAGGGCTTCAGCCTTGCTGGTATCGATGGACCTGATGACGGCGTGAGCGTGGGGACTGCGCAAAACCTTGCCATAGAGCATTCCGGGCAGGTTGATGTCCGCGCTGTAGTTGGCCTTCCCGGTCACCTTGTCGGCGCCATCGGGCCGCACCGGCCTGGTGCCGACAACTTTGTATTCCTGTTCATCGTTGGAAAGGACAATATTTGGCTTGTAATCGAGCATCTGTTCCTCCACCTTTCTGTGTCTGGAGTTTAGACAAGTATCCGCAAAATGGCAGAAAATATCAAGGGCCGCCAGTGCCCAGGGCAATTCCAACACAGATTCGACCAGGCCCCATAGTTGGCTGACCCTAGTCCAGGCGTCGCCCACGCCAGTACCTGGACGGACTGCTGGGAGGGGACGGAGAGGATGGAGGCCCCCTGGTTGGCAGCACCGGTTGGCCGGTGACCAACTTGTAGATGGTGATGATGCCAACTCCGGCTACGAATCCACCCACGTGGGCCCAGAAAGCCACGCTGACCTGGGATGAAACGCCAAACGACAGCAGGGCCTGGAACAGCTGCAAGGCAAACCAGAATCCCAGCAGCCAGAAGGCGGACAATCGAATTACGGTAATGAAGTAGAAAATGACCAGCGAGTTAATGCGATTCCTGGGATACAGCATAAGGTAGGCGCCCATTACCCCCGCAATGGCGCCGCTCGCTCCCACCAGCGGAACAGGAGAGCCGGGTTCCACCACCCAGTGGCACAAAGCCGCCAAAACGCCTGTTACAAAATAGAACAACAGGAACCAGACGTACCCCAAACGGGCTTCCAGGTTGGCGCCGAAGACCCAGAGAAACATCATATTGCCGGCCAGGTGAAGCAACCCCCCGTGAATAAACATGGACGTAAGCAGGGTGCCCCAAGTTGGAATGGGGGTGTCAATGTCCCCGGGTGTTACGAATGACTCGTAGGCTATACCCTCGGTCAGCTCCCGAGGGATAAATCCCCAGGTAAGAAAGAAGATGGTCAGCCGCAGTCCGTCGGCGCCGAAAAGGAAACCCACCCCGCCAAGCACCAATTCATACAGGAACACCAACAAATTGAGGCCAATAATGGCCTTGGTGACGGGAGCGGCAGTCTTTGCCGGTGCGTCAGCATCGGACAGAGGAATCATTCAAGCGCAGACCTTGAAAGAGTTTTCGGAAAAAGGTAAAAGACGCTGGTCGACTAAGGCCCACGATGAGCGAGACCAAGCAGGGCCCGGGGAGACCGAATCCCATGCCTTCCCAAACCCAGGGTTAAGCGAATAAAAGGCTGCTGTGCCGACCTGCTAGGCCGGCACACCTTCCGGGGAATGTCTCAGGTCTTCGGCAGCGTGCACCACCATTTCGGCGGCGATTTCGGGCCGTATGCGAGCGCCATTCAGGATAATGTGGAACAGTTCGGGGTCGTTAGCATTCACCCGGAAGAACTTGCGGAAGAAGGCTATCCGCGCCTCCTCGAGTTCAAGCACAAATTTGGTTGCCTCTTCCCGGCTGTAATGTTCGCGGGCCATGATATTTTCTATCCTGGATTCCAGGGGCGCCAGAATTCCCACGTGCAGGGCCCCGGGAAAGTCGGCCAGGATCATGTTGCCGCCACGTCCGATAATTACAACGTCGCCGGCCGTGGCCAGTTCATTGATTACGGCGCTGGTGGCATCGATAAATGCTTTGTCGTTCACAGTTTGGGAGGCCGAGGGAGAGTCCACCAGAAGTTCAGTATAAGTCTCAGCCGGCAGCATCTCGGTGCCGTGGCCGAAGTATGGTTCTCCGCCCACACCTGATATGGCAGAGCGTTCAAGCATGGTCTGGAGGAACCGGCCCAACCGCTCCCGGAACCGGATAACCCGCTGCTCCTTCTCCATCAGGTTTCCTACAGGGGAACCGATGCGACGGGCCGCCTCCGCGATCACCATACGGTCCACGTAGTTGATCCCCAATCGCTCGGCCACCATCTGACCAACTTCAAAGCTACCGCTGCCAATTGGGCCGTTAATCGTTATCACTGCCATGGCACTCACCTTGGTTAGGATGTAATGGGCCGGCCGGGTGAAACTTTCAGGGGCTACCTAGACTGTTCAGACTGACTTCGCTATACCGCGCCTGTTTCCATCAACCTGGCCCGGCGCCTCTCGTATTCGTCCGACAGCAACCCCATGGCGAAAGAGTCGTACCAGGAATCCCCCTTGCGGTGGGTCTTGCGAAAATGGCCTTCAAGTACAAACCCCACGTGGCGACACAGTCTAAGCGCGTGCTCATTGTATTCCGGCACATCCACCCAGACCCGGTGCAGGTCATAGTTGTTGTAAGCCTCGTCCAGCAGCGCTACCAGGGCCGAGGTGCCGTAGTGGTGATGCCAGAGGTCTTTTCGCCCAATAATCAAGACAAGCTGGGCTTCAAGAAGGGCCCATTCAAACTCCAACTGCCCTTCGCCAATATGTTCGCCTTCGGTTGTGTATACGGAAAAGACCTTGCGGTATTCTTCGTCGGGGATAGATTCGTCCCAATTGTCTTCCGGCGCGCTGAGAACTTCGCCAGGCGAGTAACCGATGTGTATCGGATTCCCGTTCTCATCCTCTCCGAACCACAGGGAATTAACGTCGGGGTCGTGCAGCCATCCGGCCACCCGTTGCACATCTTCGCGAGTCAGTGAAACAAGGTTGATCTGTGGAAACATGGCCGCACCCCGCCGCAAGTTAGGTATTTGACTCTTTCGTAACGGTTACGCAATTTTAGCCAGAACCTGACCTTAAAGCTAGTATCCATCATTTACTAAACAAAATCAATCTCCATAATAGGTAGAATCAAAAATTGACAGGTTTCAAGTTGGCAACGGGGCAAAGAGGAAGGGCAGACCTGTCTGTTCAAGCCTGCCCTACCATTTAATCCATGTCGCCGGAACCGAAGTCGGCGATAACTGTTTCTTCGACAGTCTCTAGGCGGGAACCGGATCTCCGGCCAACGCACCCTTGACGGCCCGCACCTGGCCCATCAGGTTGGCGAAGTTCTCGAATGTAAGAGACTGGGGTCCGTCGCACAAGGCCTTGTCGGGGTTAGGATGCACTTCTATCAGCAGCCCGTGGGCGCCAGCGGCGATGGCCGAAAGGGCTACGGGAGTAACCAGGTACCAGTGGCCAGTGCTGTGGCTGGGATCTCCAATGATCGGCAGGTGGCTCAACCGCTTGATGACTGGAATGGCCGCCACGTCCATGGTAAAGCGGGTGACGCTCTCGAAGGACCGGATGCCCCGTTCGCACATCATTACGTTATCGTTGCCGCCGGCCAGAACGTACTCCGCTGCCAGGAGCCACTCCTCGTAGGAGGCAGCCAGGCCCCGCTTGACCATTACCGGCATTCGCGTCTCGCCAACCGCGTCCAGCAAGTTGTAGTTTTGCATGTTGCGAGCGCCAACCTGCAGCACGTCCGAATACTGGGCTACAGTATCAACGTCCCCTGGAGTCATAACTTCTGTGATGATGGGCAGTCCCGTTTCCTGCTTGGCGATGTTAAGCAGTTTAAGTCCGTCTATGCCCATGCCGCGGAAGCTGTAAGGAGAAGTCCGGGGCTTGAAGGCCCCGCCGCGCAAAATTCGTGCGCCGGAAGCCTTCACCGACTTGGCTGTGCTGACCATCTGCTCTTCGTCTTCCACCGAGCAAGGGCCCGCCATTACCACCGGTTCGGGCCCGCCCACGGCCACGTCTCCAACCATGACAATAGAGTTCTCGGGGTGGAACTCCCTGCTGGCCATTTTGTAGGGTTTGGTTATGGGAATAACTTCCGAGACGCCTGGCACCAACGCCATTTCATCCCTCATGTCGGGGGTAACGGTGCCGATGACACCGACAACTATGCGCTCCGCCCCTTCGGAGACCTGGGGTTCAAGGCCGGGGCGACGAGAAATACGGGCCTTTACATCCTCCAGTTGTTCAGGGGTACTGTCCTTGGCCATTACCACAATCATTTTGCTGCACCTTCTGGTTTTGAGAATACCCCCAATTTATCCACATCGGGGGGTTAAAGTTCTAGGTTATTCGGAAACCCGTCCGGGTTGAATTACTTCTTGTATGAAAAAAGACAAACGGCCCGCAGGCCGTAGTAAAAGCGGCAAACCAGACCGAGGTTTTCGATTTTCATTGGTTCACGGGACAAGTTAGACATCACGTGGGTTGAAAACCATGAAGGAGTAGGACTTCCGTTCCCTTCAGGTAGACGTTATGTAATTCACTGGGTTCCTTTTCAGTGTTGATAAGTATAAGCACACGGATGCAACTCGGCAAGGAGTCAGGAACGGGAATTTCAGTCGCGCACATCAATGCCGTGCTGGTCCAGCCCAGTTGACGGGCGGCTGCAGCCGGAAATGCGGCGTTCAGGTCCGGCGTCACTGTGAAGTAAGCCATGGCCACATCATGCTCTGCGATGTCATTGGCCTCAATCAGGTGCTCCAACATCTCCCTGGTCGCGCCGTGAATGCCTTCGACGGTGTTGCATTCAGCCTTTGTAGCTCCCCTCAGCCCACGGCATACCTTCATTGATTCTTTCCTCCGAACGACGGTCAAACCCTGCCCGCCAGTTCCGCAACCAGTCTGCTGGCCCGCGCCACCAACTCATCACGGGGCGATTCTAGCATTGTGCGGATAAGGGCGCTACCCACTGCGGCCGCTTCCGCCTCCTCGCACACTGCTTCCACATGCTCCCGCCGCGAAATGCCGAACCCCATAGCCAGCGGAAGGGTAGTATGTTGCCTGACCCGCCTGATTAGTTCTATTCCAGTCTGGGAAACCTGGTCACGCGCTCCGGTTATGCCGGTCAGGCTGACGCAATATATGAACCCCGAACTTATTGCTACGGCGGTCTTGATACTCTCTTCGGTGCTAGTGGGGGCCAGCAGCGGTACGATATGTACGTTGCGCGGTCGACACTCCTCATACAGTGGCCCGGCTTCCTCGGCAGGAAGGTCAACCGGTATAACGGCATCTACACCACATTCAGAAAGCCGCTGCGCGAAACGGGCCAGCCCATAGGTATAGGCAGGGTTGTAATAGGTCATCAGGATCAACGGAGTATCCGGAACCCTGTCCCGAACCTGGGCCACCAGATCGAGGCAGTCGTCAGGGGTCACGCCCCCCTGCAGGGCCAGGAAGCTGGACTCCTGGATAACCGGGCCGTCGGCAAGCGGGTCGCTGAATGGGATGGAGAACTCAATACCATCGGCCCCAGCTTCCACCAGCGCCGGAATCAGGTCCAGTGTGGCTTGGAGGTCGGGAAATCCGGTAGTCAGGTAAGGGAAAAGACCAGGCCGGTTTTCTTCCCTGATGGCATCAAACGTTTCCTTGACTCGGTCCCTGGTCATTGCTGTCAGCCTGAATGAAATTGGGGCGGGCAGATGGCTTTCCGCGGGGATTCTATACTTGATGCCGCCAACGCAGGAACTCTAGCCCAAGCGAAACCTGTTGTCTAGCCCCCGTAAATTATAGCCAGCAAGGCCACTGTATTCTGTGCGGCGTGGGCAATTACCGGCGGCCACAGGGAACCGGTAACGTGGTACAGGGCAGCGAGCAGGAGGCCGGTGAAGAAAATGGGCACAATTACGCCGGGGTGCAGGTGAAACAGGGAAAATATAATGGCGCTACCCACGGCGGCGCCCACAACGCCCCACCTTGCAACCAGGCCAGGCATCACAAAGCCCCTGAAGAATATCTCCTCCGTCAGGGGTGTCCAACCTGCCAGCGCCTCAAAGGTCCAGACCGCGGCATACCCATTGAAAACAACCTCTTTGGGTACGTCGGGGGGCAGCAGCAGGTCTATTCCCAGGGGTTTCATGGCCAGGGCGTACAGGGCGGTGAATCCGATGCTGATTGACAGCGCGGCTCCCGCCAGGAACAGGGCCAGCGGCCATGACGTTCGCGGGCGGCGAAGGCCAAACGCAGCCAGGGACAATCTGCCGTGGTTCTGGCCCAGAAGACATACCGTGCCCAGGATGACCAGCCCAATGGCATGACTGCCCAGCCACGCGCCCCAGGCCAGGCCGGCTCCCAGTCGTTCCAGGATTACTGTGCCGCCACTGATGACCAGGAAAGCGATGCCCACCAGTACCAGGCCCATAAGTACCTGCCTGCCCTGCCACGGAACCGCCAGTCCACCTCCGGAACCAACGGACTCAAGGTCCATTCGGTCCATGAGGGATTGCAAGTCTCGTCCGCATTGCGGGCAAAAGGCCGCTATCTGGTCGAGACGGGTAGCGCAACCTGGGCAGTACAAGTGTGGCCTCCTGAAAACCGACAATCCAGCAAGTATCAACGTCCACGCTGGGCATTTCTTCCCAGCTGATATGCGGCAGACAATTCTGGTAAACCACACTACCATAATGGCGCATAGGCCATAAAGCCCGGACTTGTGGCGAGAAGTTCTTGGTTGCGGGCGATGGTTGCAAGGAACCCCGTATTCCCTGAAACCAAAGCCGCAATTTAAGGGAGAGCACCCACCTTGGCGAATTGCCATACTGGGCATTACCGCCGATAATATCGGGTGCAAGCCCGGCTACATTCCAGCCTCAAGAGTTGACTGAGTTGGCCGGCGCCTGGCTTCAATCGGAGGTGACAGAATTGGATTCCGGCAGTGCTATCGATCGACAAGCGTTTGATTTCCTGGCCCGGGCTGCGGGTCTGAACGTTGACGACCCCCATATGGAAGAACTGTTTCCCTATGTCCAGAATGCGCTGGCAGCCAACGAAGGGCTCAGGAATATCGACACCAGCGGGTTCGAACCGGAAGCCAGCTTCGACTCCGCGCACTTCTACCAAGGTTAATGGGGGGATAAGACATGGAACCACTGGAACTTTGCTACATGAGCGCCGGCGAATTGTCCCGGCTTATTCGGGACCGGCAAGTCTCCCCGGTAGAGGTTATAGACGCTCACCTGGCCAGAATAGAGGCAACTGAGCCGACCCTCAATTCCTTCATAACCCTGCTGCCGGACCACGCCAGGGAGGCCGCCCGACGGGCAGAGGCTCAAATACAGGCCGGCAACTACCGCGGACCCCTGCACGGCATTCCTGTGGGCCTGAAGGATCTCTTCAACACCGCCGGCGTGCGGACTACCTCCGGGTCGCGAGTCCTGGACAATTTTATTCCGACGGAGGACTGCACTTTGGCGGCCCGGTTCCAGCAGGCCGGGGCCATATTGTTGGGCAAACTGAACATGCACCAGTTTGCCTACGGCCCCACCGGCGAAAACTTCGATTACGGCCACATGCACAACCCCTGGAACCCGGAAATGGTAACCGGCGGTTCCAGCGGCGGTTCGGGATCGGCGGCGGCAGCCGGCCAATGCACCATAACCATGGGAAGCGATACCGGCGGGTCCGTGCGGATACCCGCCGCCCTGTGCGGCATCGTCGGACTCAAGCCCACCTATGGTTTGGTTAGCAGGGCCGGCCTTACCCCCCTTTCCTGGCGCCTGGACCATCCCGGCCCCATGGTGCGCACGGTGGAGGATGCTGCCATTACAATGAACGCCATAGCCGGCCACGATCCAGCGGACCCAGCCACAACCACGCGGACGGTACCGGATTACACGGCAGCGTTGACCGGTTCGGTTGAAGGGCTGCGGATTGGTATTGTCAAGGAGTACTTCGAGGCCCCTCTGGACTCCGAGGTTGAGACGGCGGTGCGCGCCGCCATTGCCCAGTTGTCAGAGTTGGGAGCGACCGTAACCGAAGTCTCGCTGCCCATGTTTGCTGATGCCCAAGCCATTTCCGGCACTATTCTGATGTCGGAGGCTGCGGCCTATCACCGCGACCTGCTGGCAAGGGACGGCGACAAGTTGACCCCTTCCGTTCGACTGAGGCTGGAAGCAGGGCTGTTCGTAACCGCGGCCGATTACCTGAAGGCCCAACAGGCCCGGGCCCGGTTCAACTACGAAATGTCCCAGCTTTTCCAGGAGGTGGACCTGCTGGCGGGCCCCAGCGAACCCATTACCGCGCCGCCAATCCTGGCTACAGAGGTCCCTATTGGCGACCGAACAGTGGGAACTGTCGGCGCCCTGACCCAGTACACCCGCCCTTACAATATCAGCGGCACTCCGGCAATTTCCGTCCCCTGCGGCTTCTCCCAGGCAGGCATGCCCATGGGCCTGCAACTGGCCGGTCGCGCCTTCGAGGACGCCACAGTGCTGAGGGCTGCCCATGCCTACGAACAGTCCACCGGCTGGCATCTACAGCGTCCCCCGGTCTAACGGCAGAGCGGCCACCGAACCCATGTGCGAGTCTCTTAATCAGCCATCGAGGCCCGTCCGTTGAGTGACATTAACGCCGTAACCTTTGATCTTTGGCAGACTCTCCTGCTGGACAATCCCGAACAGGGCCGGATACGAACCCGCGCCAGGTTAGAGGGGACGCAGGACCTGTTGGCCCGGACGGGTGAGACCTTTCCCCTGGAACAGATCGAGCAGGCTTATCGCGACGGGGTCCGACGGTGCCAGGAAATCAGGGACGCCCACAGAGACGTGACATTCCTCCAGCAGGTGCAGATATTCGTAAATTTCATCAGCCCCCGCCTGGTGGAGAGGATTCCCAACACAGCTTTCCACGCGATTGCCGCCTGTTATTCGGATTCATTCTTTGACCATCCGCCAGGTCCTCACCCAGAGGGGGTTAAAGTACTCCGGAGCGTAAAAGAAATGGGACTCCGCCTTGGCATGATTTCCAACACGGGAATGACTCCCGGGGTTTCTTTCCGCCGATTCCTTTCGGAACACGGTATGCTGGACTACTTTGACGTTCTTACCTTTTCCGACGAGGTTGGCTTTTCCAAGCCCGCCTGTAAGATATTTGACCTTACGCTGGAGGAACTGGGTTCTTCACCCGCGCAGGCAATTCACGTTGGGGACCACATTTTCAACGACGTTGCCGCCGCCAAGGATTGTGGACTCCGAACAATCTGGATAGAAGGCTTCTATGAAAGGCCCGATCACAGCGACCCAGCCACTGAACCGGATATCAGTGTCGCCACCCTGGGCGAAGTTCCGGGCGCCATAAGAAGGCTGTGTGTTGAAACCGGTCAGCGTCAAGACTGACCGCCTTAACCTTGGGAACCCAGCGTTCTTAAAGACCCAGCGTTTCAAGAATGACTACCGATTCGAATATCGCCAGGATTGATCCAAAGGTGTTCTATTTTCGTGCATCAGACTTCGAATATTGGCAGTCCAGCGGCCTAGTACAAAGCTAATTCCCTTGACAACCTATACTCCTTGGCCTAACCTGAATCAAGCGCTGATTCTTTGCTCTCGAGCGATGCGTGGCCCTTTGGTGGGGCAGGCATCGCGTTTGCCCTTCAAAGGAGAAATCGGATGTCGATTGTGGGGTGGGGTAATGGAATCCGGCAGGGTGGCAGCGGCGGGGCCCGCGATGTCTGATCTGGATAGTATCTGCCAGTCGTTACTCAGTCAGCGGTCACTGATTTTGGCCAGCAACCGGGGGCCGGTGGAGCACAACGTTGCTCCGGACGGACGGCCCGATGCGCGGCGGGGCAGCGGCGGCATCGTAACCGCACTTAACTCGCTGGCCCAGACTGCTCCATTCACCTGGATAGCCAGCGCCATGGGCGAAGGGGACAGACTGGTTGCCGGGTCCCACCAGGATTCTCCATACAAATCGCCCCTGCCCGGCCACAAGATAGACCTGCGGTATGTTGTTACCCCCCGGCGGGTCTACCACAAGTATTACAACGTCCTTTGCAACCCCCTGCTGTGGTTTTTGCAGCACTACATGTGGAACCCCCCTTACAATCCAAACGTTGATGCCAGCGTTCACGACGCCTGGAATGGGGGTTACATTCCCGTCAACCGTGCCTTTGCCCAGGAAGTGGTCCAACAGGCCCGCAACAACGAAATGCCCCCGGTGGTAATTGGCCACGACTACCACCTGTACTTGTTGCCGGGGATGGTTCGCGAGGAACTTCCCGAATCCATCATTCAGCACTATGTGCACATCCCCTGGCCCACGCCCCGCTACTGGCAGATGATACCAACCTATATGTCCCGGCAGATTTGTTCGTCGCTGGCCAGCGCCGACGTGGTGGGATTTCAGACGGAACAGGACCGGGAGAGTTTCCTGGACTCCGTGGAGTCGTTCGTTCCGGACGCTACTGTCGACCGAGCCTCCTGCGTCGTCCACCGAGATGACATTTCGAGCCACGCCAGGGTGTACCCCCTCTCCATCAATGTGGATGAAGTCCAGCGAATCGCCAACTCGCCCCGTGCCCTTGAGCACGAGGAAAACCTCATGTCTATGCGCCGCGGCGCCAGCACCATCGTTCGCATCGATCGCGCTGAACCGAACAAGAATGTAGTTCGGGGATTCAAGGCCTTTGAACTCCTGCTCAACCGCTTCCCGGACCTCCAGGGCAAGGTGAGCTTTCTCGCTTTCCTGGTGCCTTCCCGCACCCACATCCGCCAGTACCAGCGCTACATGGATGAAATCCGGCAACTGGTGAACCAGATTAACGATCGTTTTGGCACCGAAGATTGGCAGCCCATCACCACCTTCATGGAGAACAACTACACGCAGGCCATTGCCGGTATGAAACTGTATGATGTGCTGCTGGTTAACTCCCTGATTGAAGGTATGAACCTGGTAGCCAAGGAAGGGCCCGTGGTCAACACGCGGGACGGGGTTCTGGTCCTTTCCGAAACCAGCGGGGCTTACGAACAGCTAAGGGACGGAGCTATCCCAGTTTCACCCACCGACGTGGAGGGAACAATGGAAGCCCTTTACGCCGCCATTACCATGTCCGGTGAAGAGCGAAAAAGGCGCGCTACTACTCTGGCGGAGTCGGTCAACCGTCAGGATATAATGCACTGGATCTGCCGACAGCTGGAGGACCTTTGCAACGTATGCCAGGCCCAAACAGAGGAGAACACCCTTGATTGACGATCCGTTCTACGGTCAACTGCCTGACGGGGAGCGCCCGGACATCATGCTCTACATCTTCCCCCACTTGAAAGAGTTCCTGGTGGTGGACCTGAGGGGGGACTATTCGGAAGTCTTGCTGATGAATGCCGAAGAAGTATTCGACGGGGAGTTCTTCCGGGGACTGGAGCACGAGTTCTCCAGCACCTTGCGGGAAGGCAACGTTTACCCCTTTGCCCACATAATTAACCTGCCCCTGCGCCTGGAGGAAATCGTCCGTAACGTAGCTATGTCTTCCATCCTGGAGAGACTGGGCGTGGATACGTTTGACGACGAGGACCTGCCCGCAGTGGTGGTGTTCATCATCAGCGGCGGCGCGCTGGCCATGCACTCCGACAAGTTGATCAGCAGCCTTCGGGAGTTGCTGAACGCCCATCCGGGCGGTTCCGACATTGCCCAGTGGGAGAACGTGATCTCCCGCCTGGTACGGGAGGAGAACCAGGTCTTGCAGGACCTTAGCTACAAGGAGCTGACGGAAGCCTTGCGCGACGATTCTCCCGACTACTTCACCTTGTGGGAGAACCGGAACTGACCTTTCCAGGCTCCCACCCACCAATTTGTCAAAGAGAACGATTTGAAGCTCGTTGGCCTGATTTCCGACACCCATTCCGCCGGCAGTGGTCGGGACTTGCCCGTCAGTGTCTTCCGGGCCTTTTCCGACGTTGACCTGATACTTCACTGCGGCGACCTGGAATGCCTGGGAGTCCTGGATTACCTTGAAACTCTGGCCCCGGTGCTGGCGGTGCGGGGCTACGAAGACCCCACCGAAGACGGAGACCGACTAGCCCTTACTACCCGAGTCGTCCAGGTTGAAGATATCAGCATTGGCATGGTTCACGACATCCAGTGGCCCACACCCCGGATTCCCACCAGCCCCGACGGGACAAGCCTGGTCTTCCCGAGCACCAGCGGAACCGAAATCACAGCCCGCAAGTTTGGCCAACCGGTGGACGTGGTAATGTTCGGCGACACCCACGAAGAGCTTGTGTGCTGGTACGACGGTGTGCTGTTCATCAACCCCGGCAGTCCCACCTACCCGGGCCGAAAGCACAAGCCTGGGACACCGGGAACCGTTGCCAAACTGCGAGTGGACAAGAGGGCGGTGGAAGTAGAACTGGTCCAACTATAAGGGACACCTTAACTGACTGCCCTTGACATGGTCAGCAGCAGCCAAATCGGAAGGACGTGGCATCCAGGCCACGTCCTTCCGATTTACGGCGCCCTTCCAGCGGGGAAGCCGGTAGATTAGCCCAGGGTGATCAGGCCGCTGCCAAATACCGGCGCAAATACCAGGGATACGATCGCCATCAGCTTGAGAAGGATGTTCAGGGAGGGACCTGAGGTGTCCTTGAAGGGGTCGCCCACCACGTCGCCTTCTACGGCAGCCTTGTGAGCGTCCGAGCCTTTACCGCCGAAGTTACCCAGTTCCACGTACTTCTTGGCGTTGTCCCAGGTGCCGCCGGCGCTGGCCATCATAATGGCCAGCATGAATCCTGCGGCAATGGCCCCGATGAGGAGGCCGCCCAGGGCCGCCTGCCCGAGGATGAACCCCGTCGCCAGCGGGGCGACTACCGCCATCACGCCGGGTAGTATCATCTCCCGCAAAGCTCCCCGGGTGCTGATATCAACACAGCGGGCCGAGTCCGGCTGGGCATTGCCTTCCATCAGGCCAGGTATTTCCCGGAACTGCCGGCGGACCTCGTCAACGATGCCCTGGGCAGCGCGGCCCACCGCCTGCATGGTCATGGCGGAAAAGATGAAGGGAAGCATGGCGCCTATCACGACGCCCACCAGAATGCGGGGGTCGAGCAGGTTAATGCCTGTGCCTCCCGCGCTCAATCGTCCGTCGTCGCCCAGCGTTATCAACCCGGCGCTGACGGCATAAGCAGCCAGCAGGGCCAGGGAGGTGAGTGCGGCGGACCCAATGGCAAAGCCCTTTCCGGTGGCGGCGGTAGTGTTCCCCAAAGCGTCCAGGGCGTCGGTGCGCTCCCGTACCTGCGGGTCCAACTGGGCCTGCTCCGCGATACCGCCCGCATTGTCAGCGACGGGCCCGTATGCATCGGTAGCCAGGGTAATTCCCAGGGTCGAGAGCAGGCCAACACCCGCCAGCGCCACTCCGTAGAAACCGGCAAACCAGTATGCCAGCAGAATGGCGATGGAAATGCAGATTACGGGAATCAGCGTACTGAGCATGCCGGTGGCAATGCCGCTGATAATCACAGTGGCGGCACCAGTCTGGGAGGACTCGGAGACCCGCTTGGTGGGGCTGTAACTGTAGGATGTATAGTACTCGGTCGCCAGCCCAATGATGGTTCCGGCCACCAGTCCCGCCACCACGCAGCCGAACCAGGACCATTCCTGGGTTATGGTAACCGTAAGAACTGCGGCAAAGACGATGAGCAGACCACCCGCCGCGAATATGCCGTAGCGCAAGGCCCAGAGCAGCTTTTCGAAGTCGGCCTGCTCGCCACTGCGAACAACAAAGGTGCCCAGAATGGCGGCAATAATGCCCGCACCGGCCAGCAGCATGGGGAACAGGGCCTGCACCTTTTCGGCATCCTGCATAGCGAACAGAGTGCCCGCGCCTACCAGGGCCACGGCCGAAATTATGCTGCCCACGTAGGACTCAAAGAGGTCGGCGCCCATTCCGGCCACGTCACCCACGTTATCGCCAACGTTGTCGGCAATGACTCCGGGGTTGCGGGGGTCGTCTTCCGGTATGCCCGCTTCAACCTTGCCTACCAGGTCGGAGCCTACGTCCGCGGCCTTGGTGAAGATACCGCCGCCAACGCGGGCAAACAGGGCTATGGAACTGGCGCCAAAACCAAACCCGGCTACGGCGCTGATGTCCTGGAAGATCAAATAGAGTATGGTGACGCCCAGCAGGCCGATGCCAACCACGGTAACGCCCATAACCGACCCGCTGGAGAAAGCCACACGCAGGGCCGGATTCAGGCCCCGCATGGCAGCGGCGGCGGTACGTACGTTGGCCCGCACTGCTACGTTCATACCGACAAAACCGGCCAGACCCGAGCAGATAGTTCCTACCAGGTAGGAAATGGCCGTTGCAGGCACGCCAATGTTATGGGTGAAGAGGGTGTAGTCCAGCACGGCCAGTACGACCGTTACAACTACGACCAAAGGCAACAGGGCCAGGTATTCCCGGCGCAAAAAAGCCGACGCCCCCGTTCGGATGGCGTCGCCAATTTCAGTCATTCGCTCGTTGCCAGCCTCTGCGCCGACCACTCGCATGGCCATAATGGCGGCGAAAACCAGGGCAATCACCCCGGCGACTAACGGCAGGACGATTAGCGAGACGCTTGAATCCATTTAACCCACCTCAAAATTACGGAAATGCGCTATCTCAAGCGTTGGAAACGTACCATACAGCCCTAAGGGTGTCAACTTACCAGCAATGCGCGAAGGGGGAGGGGTTCAGGCCGCTGTTTCAATGGTCAACTCACTTTCTTGTTCATGAAGTTCAGGAAGGCCCGCCAGGTCAAGTTTTTCTGATTTTCGTCCCATTCTGTCCCATATCGGACCACTTTGGCCCTATTTGTTCCAGCCTTTTCTTAACGGGAGAGGGAATACCCACGCTCCGGGCCGCTTTCCGAGGCGACGAGTGGATTCTGAGACAGGCCCGGGACGGCCCTTCGACAAGCTGAGGATGAGCGGGCGCCGCCGAGCGGGTCTGCCGGTCGCGTTCCTCCGGTTACGTCTCTCCGGTTATGTTCCTTACGTGGTGGCGAACCAGCGGGCCCAGAGCAGGGACAGGTCGGGTTCGGGTTCCGGGGCGGGCAGTTCCCGCATGAGAAGGTTGTCATATTTGGTCTCCCAGGCCCAGGGCAGCAGGGCCAGGAGCATCCGGCGGGGTTCGGGAATCTCCTTCTTTTCCCGCACCTGGTCCAGGTAGTTGTGCAGGTGCATCCAGGTGGTTAGCCGGAACCCTTTGTCGGCGATTCTTCGGATGATCTCCAGGGTCTTGGGAGGGTCCTGCCGGTCGGCGACGGCACGGGTGTAGTCGTGGTGGACATCTTCGGTGACGCGGCGCATGCGGTAGATAGACAGTTCCTTGTGGTACTTGCACTGGAGGGCGCGGATTTCTCGCCTGATTTCGCTGAGGGTTCTCATGGTTGTCTCCTTTTCTCTCCTAATCTACGAAGGGGCAGCAGAGTGAGAATTTTTTCAAAAGTGTCCCACCCTGTCCCATTGTGTCCCACTTTTGGCTTAGAGCCGTTGCCCTATTCTTACGTTACTGCCAAGGTTGAAGGAATTGTGGGGCAGGGCTATGGCATTTCGGCGCTGTTTTCGACCGCAGAGACGCAGAGGACGCGGAGTTTCGCAGAGTTGCCCCGAGCATCTTTGGACCATCTGTGTCTCGGTGGTGAACGGCGATTGGGTCATGGTTTTATGGTGGAGATGGGTCAGCCAGGGAGGCAAGGGGGAGGTGTCAGGCCTGGGACTTATTGAGGGACCGTGATTCCGGGCGGCGCGGGCAAGGTCTGGACATTTTCGGCGGAAATTTTTAACTCCATTCCACAAGACTATTCTCGGGCCCGAGGCTGGACTGTAAAGAGAGATTTCCGGTGATTCGGCAAGGTCAGGGCGACACACGGTCAGGCGAGAGCAGGTTGTGGACCTGAGCAGGCGGCTGGCAGCCGATAACCTTGTGGTAGAGTATGGAAAATTTGCGAACCGGCGGGATGGAACATGAACGTGCAGGAGCTATTTGACCTTTCGGGCAGGGTCGCCATTGTTACCGGCGGCAACGGCGGGCTGGGGCTGGGCATGGCCCGGGGGCTGGCCGGAGCGGGAGCCAACATAGTGCTAGCAGCCAGGGACCAGGAAAAGACGGCGGAGGCTGTGGCTGAACTGAACGATATGGGCGTGAAAGCCCTGGGGTTGCAGGTGGACGTAACCCTCGAAGAGGATATCCGGCGGATGGTGGCCGACACCCTTTCCGCCTTCGGGCGGGTGGACATCCTGGTAAACAACGCCGGCACAGTGGTTCGCAAGACGCCGGACCAGACTTCCACCGAGGAGTGGGATTTGGTGCTGGATGTGAACCTGCGGGCCTCTTTCCTGGCGGCCCGGGAAGTCTATCCCCACATGAAGGAACAGGGGGGCGGAAAGATAATCGGGATCGGCTCCATGTATTCAATATTCGGCGGGGGCGGAAGCGGAGCTCCCTATTCGGCCAGCAAGGGCGGGGTGGTGCAACTGGCCAAAAGCCTGGCGGTGGCATGGGCCAAGGACAATATCCAGTCCAACGCGATTCTGCCCGGCTGGTTCATGACCACGCTGACGTCCGACATTCCGGTGAACCAGCCGGAAAGGTACCAGATGATCAGCAACCGGATACCGACGGGCCGTTGGGGCGAGGTGGACGAACTCCAGGGAACGGTGGTGTTTCTGTCCAGCAAGGCGTCGGACTACGTTACCGGGGCAGTGATTACGGTGGATGGTGGGTTTTCGGTGATGTAGGGGAATGGACTGGATAAGAGGGTAGAAACCCCAAAGACGATCGTCATTGGTTCACGGAGATTTCCATGGAACGAAACCAATTGCTGCTGGCCATAAACCGCTGTCCTGAAGTGAGTAGAGCCAGGTCAACTCCTAACCATCCTTGCTCCCAGATTGTGGGTTCCCAGCAGGCGGGGGCATTTCAATCGCCTGAACCCTGGCGCGGACACATCGAAACTGCACCAATACTCTTCATTTCTTCGAACCCAAGTATAAGCGGAGAGGAAACTTTCCCGCCGATAAACTGGACGGACAAAGAGGTTGTTGCCCACTACCAGGGCTGTTTCGACAAAGGCGTTCCCGGGCCCTATCAAATTGATGCAAAGGCCTTCAACAGGGTTCAGTTCTGGCGTGAGGTAAGAGGAAGGGCAACCGAGATTCTCGGACGTGTCGCTGTTCAAGGGGCCGATTTCGCCCTAACCGAATTGGTGCACTGTAAGTCAAAGAGCGAATACGGGGTAACCGAAGCATTGCCCCTCTGCACCCGCAAATGGCTAGAGCCGGTGCTGGAGCAGAGTTGCGCCAAGGTATTGGTGGTACTGGGCAAACACGCCGAGACAGCGTGTTCAGGTCTCTGGAGTTTGGATTCGAGCCGAAAGGTCCATCTTAACGTACAGTTGTTCGGGAGTGATAGAGCCATAGTGTTTCTGCCCCATCCCAACGCGAGACAAAAGAGAAACCTGGCATCACAAACCACCGAGCGAGAGCAACTCAGGCTTCGTGCACTGGCTGTGCAATAGGCCCTGGTTCTAATCCAAACAAGTAGTGGCACATAACTGAGCCCCACACCTGGAGTTCAGTTTTGACAGGTGGCGAAATCGTGTCGCGGGCAGTTTTGTAAGTGAAAGAGGGCGGGTTTGAAGCCCGCCCGTTCTTGCGCCAAGACCTTCAGATTCGAACAACTACCCCAACTGCTCCAAAGCCTCCCGGGAGAGCATCATCTTGACCGGGCTGATGGGGCGGAAGGTACGGGAGACCCGCACATCGCCGGCCAGGCTGCACAGGGTATAGGCGTCGTAGGGGTCCAGACCCTTCTCGTGTACCAAGAATTCCACCATGTCCCGCACCGCCTGCTTCATGGCCGGCGCCAGGTCCTCCCCGTAGGACAGTATGACGAAATGCTCAGGGGTCAGGGCCCTCGGGCTGGCGATGTTCATGCCCTTTTCCACGGTAACCCGGATGTGGGTGTCGGCGGAGCATTCGGCTCCGGTGCCGGCTACGGCGCCGTCCCCCACCACAGCGTGGCAGTCGCCCATGGCCAGCAGGCCCCCGTCCACGAAAACGGGCATGTAGATGGTGCTGCCCTCCACCAGTTCCTTCATGTCAATATCGCCGCCGTAGGGGCCGCTGTCGCTGGCGGTGTTCTGGACGTAGGTGGGCGTGGTGGCAACCAGCCCCATGGACGGGTTCAAGTTCAGGCGGATGCCGCTGGGCAGGACTAACTGCTCTCCCTCAATGGTCATTACCGTTGGGTAACCCTCGGTGAACTCCTCCTCCAGGAAACCCCGGCCCGGCATCACCATGTGGGCCGGCCCCTCCTTGGGAGTTATCTTCAGGAACTCCACCTTCAGGGCGTCGCCGGGTTCGGCGCCGTTAACGTAGATGGGACCGGTGGCCGGCCCCTTGAGCGCCTTGGCGTCCAGCTGCACCGGGTCTCGCAGGCCCTCGAAGGCGTCCCAGGTCTCTACTATCAATTCCTCGCCCGAGTCGATGGTTAACGCCGGTTCTCCCTCCGGGTCCAGGTAGTATATTCGCTTCTCCCTGCTCAGATGCTTCATGACTCCTCCCTAACGGCTGCAGCCGTCGCTTCACTCAAGACGGATCGGTCAGTTCTATCAATGGGCAGCACCGCCTGCCGGACTGCCACTCCTACCAGGGGGTCAAGGTCCACCAAGTTGACGGAAACGTGATCGAAGTCCGGGGCCGAGCCCAGGGGAGAGCCCGAATACCACGCAGCCGTCTGCCCACGGGACACATCAACATGCAGTTCCCAGTGGCCCAGGGCCAAATAATGGCAGGGAGCTTCCGCTACTTCCGCCGGCCAGATTGGAGAGGACCTGTTTTCAGTGTCGTTGGGGAAGTGGAAGTGGGCGTGGGCCAGGGCTACCAGCCAGTTTCCACCACTGGCGGCGGGCATGCCATCAAGTGGTCGGAACTCGGGCGTATGCTCGGTCATGGCCCTTCCCCAAAGGTCAAGGCCAAGCTCCGGAAGGGTTATGGTCTCCCCGGCAGGGTCGGTGAAAAGGTGGAAGTTGGAAGGGGCGTGCCGGAAGGGTTCGCGCCGGTAGACAGAGTCCTGGTGGTAGAGGTCGTGGTTGCCCGGAAGAGTGATTACCGGTGTGTCCAGCCGGGCTACCTGCTCCAGGTAGAATTCCAGCACACGATCGGGGACCCGGGCGTGGTCGAAAACATCGCCCACCACCAGCAGGGCAGAGGCATCGAAAAGCCGGACGCTGTCAACTGCGCGGGTGAAGGCTGTTTCAGTGCGGTTGCCACGCCAGTCGTCGCCCAGGTGGGTGTCGGAAGTGTGGATTAAGCGAATTTTCCTTTTGGCAGTCAATTTACCTTCCTGAATGAGGCGTAGAATGCAAGGGCTAAGTCAGGGACCCTTGCCGATTACACCCTTTTCCTTGAGCTTGTTGATGGCTTCCCTGCTGTAACCCAGGCCGTCCAGTATCTCGTCGTTGTGCTGGCCAAGGAGGGGCGGAGGGCGCTTGATAGCTGCCGGTGTCTCGGCGAGCTTCAAGGGAGAGTTAGGTATCCTCAGGTCAGGCACGTTGGGGTGTTCCAGCTGGGCGATCATGTTCCTGGAGTTGACCTGGGGGTCGTTAACGACGTCGTCCACCCGGTTGATGGGGCCGCAGGGGACGCCGCACTGTTCGATTATGTCGACCCACTGGGCTACGGTCTTTTCCCGGAAAATGGCGCTCAGGGCTGCCACGCACTCGGCCCGGTGGGCAACCCGGTCATCGTTGGTCTTGAAACGAGAGTCTTCCAGGAGTTCGGGGTGGCCAATGCCATCGCAGAATCGTTCCCACAAACCCTGGTTGGCCACGCCCAGGATGAAATACCCATCGGAGGCCTGGAAACTCTGATAGGGCACCAGGCTGGGGTGCCCGGACCCCATGCGCTGGGGCACCACCCCGGTGGCCATGTAAGCGGTAGCGTGGTAGCTGAGGGCGGCGACCTGGCCGTCCAGCAGGGCGGCTTCCAGGCGCTGGCCCTGGCCCGTTTCCTGCCGGTGGTAGAGGGCGGTGACCACCGAACCAAAGCACATCATACCGGTGAAAAGGTCAACCAGTGAGAACCCGACCCGCAAGGGGAGACCGTCTGGTTCGCCGGTAAGGTCCATCAGGCCGCTGTAGGCCTGGATTATCAGGTCGTAGCCAGGCTTTTCCGCCATAGGGCCAGTGCGGCCGTACCCGGAAATGGAGCAGTAGATTATGCCGGGGTTGATGGCGCGAATCTCCTCGTAGCCCAGGCCCATTCGATCCAGGGCGCCGGCGCGGAAGCTCTCGATCATCACGTCCGCGTCTTTGGCAAGGTTCCGTACGATATCCAGGCCTTCCTTTTCCCGCAAGTTGAGGCTGAGGCTCCGCTTGTTGCGGTTGAAGGATACAAACTGGGTACTTTCGCCGTTCCAGAAGGGAGTCCACGACCGGGTCTCGTCGCCACGCTCGGGTTCCTCAATCTTGATAACGTCGGCGCCCATGTCGCCCAGCATCATGGTGCAGAACGGGCCTGCCAGCGTTCGGGTCAAGTCCACGACCTTAATGTTCTCTAGAGCCGCAGCCATGCTCAGCCACTCTCCGGTCAAACAGTCTGCACGGGGGCAAGATACCTCTTCTGTGCCCTGCGGACACTGCCCTGCGCGCCGGAATTATAGCATGATGGTGCACTCCCCAGACCCGAATCGTTGACCGCCCACCGAATCGGGTGGTAGGTTTAGGCGACACTTCAGGCACGGGATATGATGGCGAGTGGACAGCAACCGCCCCGGATTGTGGTTCTGGGCGGTATCAACATAGACCTGGTAGCCATGACGCCCCGTTTTCCGGCGGCAGGGGAGACGGTGGTAGGCCGGCAATTCCTGACCTACGGCGGTGGCAAGGGCGCCAACCAGGCCGTAGCCGCCGGACGAGTGGGCGCGCAAGTCTCCATGGTCGGCAGGGTGGGAGACGACATTTTCGCTGCCCAGGCCCTCAGGGCCCTGGTGGAGTCGGGTGTAGACGTGTCTACGGTTGGCGTTACCCCCTCCACCAGTACCGGCATCGCCGTAATTACCATTGATGACTCAGCCCAGAACCAGATAATCCAGGTCCTGGGCGCCAACGAGACCAGTGGCGAAGAAGAAGAGGCCCGGGTTGTCAGGAATCTGGACGGCGCTTCAGCCCTGCTGTTGCAGCTGGAGGTGTCCGTTGAATTGTCACTGCGTTGTGCGCAGGCGGCAAAGGAACGGGGCGTGCGCGTGATTCTGGACCCCAGCCCGGTCCGTCCAGTGCCCGAGGCTTTCTATTCCTGCTGTGACATCATCACACCCAACGAGACCGACGCCCAGGCCCTGGTGGGCGGGCCAGTAACCGACCGTGCTTCGGCGGAAAGGGCTGCCGAAACCTTGCTGAAGCGTGGGGTGGGCGCCGCCATAGTTACGCTGGGACCCCAGGGAAGCTACTATGCCACAAGCAGCGGCGCTCACGGGTTCGTGCCTGCTTTCCAGGTGGATGCTATCGACTCGGTAGGCGCTGGCGACGCCTTTAACGGGGCGCTGGCGGCGGCGCTGGGCGAGGGAAATGACCTGAGTCAAGCGGTGCGGGTCGCGTCGGCGGCCGGCGCCCTCTCCGTTACGAGAAGCGGCGCACAGGACTCAATGCCTTCCCGCTCGGAAGTTGATGCGCTTCTCAATTCCGTGGGCGGCTGATTTCAGGACGGTACCATGCAGCAGGGAGACAAATACTGCTCCAGTTGCGCCGCCGCGCTGGAACTACGGGAAAGCAGCGGTGCCCTGCGCCCGGTCTGCCCCTCCTGTGGCCGGGTGGTCTACTATGACCCCAAAATTACCGCCATCACCATCGTCAGCCGCGAAGGCAAGGTGCTGCTGATGCGCCGAGCGGGTGAACCGCAACACGGCCTGTGGAGCGTCCCCGGCGGTTACGTTGACCGGGGAGAGGTTGTGGAGCAGGCGGCCGCGAGGGAGGTACTGGAAGAAACGGGTCTGGAGGTGGAAATCACCGGCCTGGTTGGGCTGTACTCGGAGCCAGGAAAGCCGGTGATTGTGGCCGCCTTCAGTGGCGTGGAAAAGGGCGGTCGCCTGGCGCCAGGGACAGAATCCCTGGAAGTTGGGTTCTTCGCCCCAGACGATCTCCCGCCGCTGGCCTTTCCCGCAGACTCCAGAATCCTGGAAGCCTGGGCCAAGGGGCCGAGTAACGGAGGCCAGGCCAGTCCTGGGTAGACACGATCGTGCCTCGCGAATGAGTTCTTGTTACTCAAAAGGAACCTGTATTGCCTGACTTACTTTCATCCCTGCTGCAATGCACCATCAGATCAACCCTTGACCTTGTACTTCCCGTCTACTGCATTGGCTGCGGACGCCAGGGCGAGATAGTCTGTCCCGCCTGTGTACCTGCCCTTGTTTCCCTGGAACCGCCTTTCTGCGATGTGTGCGCCGACCCCGGCGTTATCGGCGTTTGCAGGGACTGCCGGAGCCTTACATCGCCAACCTATCTCTCGGGTATACGATCCCCTTTTCTGATGGAAGGGCTGGTCAGGGAAGCAGTCCACTGGTTCAAGTACCGCAATTACCGGGTGGCTGCGCCGTGCCTGGGCAGCCTGATGGCAAGTTACCTGGCGGAAAACCCTCTGCCCGGAGACGTTCTTGTGCCAGTGCCCCTCCATTCCGCGAAGTTGAGGGGACGAGGTTACAACCAGGCGGAACTGCTTGCCTTGGAAATTGGGAAAGTTACCGGGGTACCAGTTGAGAGAAAATTGCTGAGCCGTACTCGAAATTCCGCTCCACAGGTCAACATGGCTGAGAGCAGTCGGAGGCGAGCAAACACGGCCGGGGCATTCAAGTGCGGGGAAGACCTGGCAGGAGCAACCTGCATACTGGTGGACGATGTCTGCACCACTGGCAGCACTCTGGGCGCATGCGCTGAAGCAATGGTGGCTGCCGGGGCCAAGCAAGTGTGGGCTCTTACCCTGGCGAGGGAATCGCTGGAGGAGGCTTGGCCGGCCAACTGACTCGACGTCGAATCCTTTTCACAAATAAACGAGAGGGGCAGGAAAAGCGACTCATTTGCCGTCTTTTCCCGCCCCTTCAAATTGCGGAACGTGGTCCTGTCCGCTAGGGTTCGCTGCGATCCCAATTCGGCAGGGCATGGTAGCCAACTTCAGGAACGTCCACCACAACCTCAAGGCCCTGCGCCTTCTTCAGCCGTTGAATGTTGTACAGGTGAGTCATGTACTCAAAATAGCGGTGCCGGAAAGTAGCTTCCAGGTCGATGTAACCCCAGGGAGGATCATTTGGGTCTTCCCGCACGCCCCTGGGATGGGCCTCCAGCCAGTGCAGCTGTCCGCTTACTGAACTGCGCAATTCCTTGCCGCGCATGGAGTCCACCGTCTCCTCTTCCAGGATCGAGCATACGAAGTCCATGCTCTTGCGCATCACGGCAAAAATGGAGTCGACGTCCCAATATTTGGTTTCGTCCAGCCGGCGGTCATAGGGAGAGTCGATTATGCCTTCCCAATCGTCAATCTCTGGCAGGCCGTCGGGGAACAGGTTTTCGCCCCACCGCTGCAGCAGCCACCGGAAATCTCCGGAAGCTACGTGACTCAGGTTGAAACGAATGCTCCACTCACTCCAGCCCCAGCGGTCGGAAGTGAAATCCAGTTGCTCGTCGGTCAAGCCGGCCAGTTCCTGCCGGTACATATCGTAGATTTCCTGCCGGAACTGGGGAAACAGTTCGATGCCGGGCGTATCCCCGCGGATTTCTGGCTGTGTCATCAGGTTTCACCTCTTGGCCTGACTGTTCATACGGATGATGGGAGGGAGTTTGTTCGCAAAACCTACGGCCGAACCCAGGTTTCGGACCAGGCCAGGCAGGAACTGCTGCTCTGCTTGTCGCCCCGCATTTCGAGCCAGGGTTCGCCTTCCGCCACATTGCCGTTAATGGTCAGTTGGGCACGGCGGGACGGGATGAAACAGCTGTAAACCCCATGGGGCCGACCGGGAACGCTGCCAGCCTCGACTCGCAGCATGTAGGGTTCCAGGAAGTCGTACCAGGTCAGGTGAATCTCGTCGTCGTCACTGAGTACCTTTTCGGTCCAGAATGAGCGGACGTCGCCCGACTTGGTGAACTCAGCGTCGGTTACCGGTATCTCCTGGTCGGCAAATTCGGGGAAGAGCAGACACTCAATCTCGTCCTGCAGCCAGCGGGCCAGGGCGATGTTGTCGGCGTAGATGCGAACCTCGTTGTCGGTCTCGTCACTCTTCATGAAGAGCACGTGACCGGCCCCGGCGGGCGAATACAGGACACGCCAGTGGCTGGTACGGGTGGCCTGGTTGGCGCCACCATCGTGGGAAAGTCGAATGAAAGAATTTTCGCCGGTGAGTCTGATCTGGTTGGGGTCTGTGGGGCTGGTAGTCATAGCAATTTACCCTCGTGGCCTCAAAGCGGGCCATCTAGTTTGGTGAGTGGGGAAGATTCCCGCTATTAAACGGACAATGTTCTATACCAAAGGTTTGGGCCACCCAAAAAAGAGTGGCCCTTTTGGTTGCCTAGCTCAGTTCAAACGCTTAGTCCTTCGCCGGGAACCAGTCCTGCTTCCAGGGGAAGTCTCCATCCGGTCCGTCAAAGGCAGGCTGGCCGTTCTCCACCCGCTCGCGGTAGGGGCTGGCGATGGGCTCGCGGTAGGGGTAGATGCCGCCTTCGTAGACGCTGGGACCTTCCTTGAAGTGGCGGGCCTGTTCCAGGGTCTCCACGAAGGGCATGTTCATGTCGTAAAGCTGATCGACGCGCTTGGGCCGGGGGCCGGCCTTGGAGACGTGACCGAACAGTTCGCGGCCGATGATGCGCTCGGCCATCCAGACGCAGTCAATAACCTTGTCAATGTCCACGCCAGTCTCGACGCCCATGTCCTCCATCATGTGGAGCAGGTCTTCGGTGGGGGCCATGCCGGTGGCGCGGCCGTTGCCGCAGTAGGGACACCCGCCATAACCGCCGATGGTGCCGTCCAATTCCACAGTGTCTTCAGGCCCCAGGGTGCGCAAAGCTGCGTAGGCAGACGCGATGGCCATGTTTCGGCCGTTGTGCAGGTGCAGCCGGAAGTGGTTGATTTCGGGCCAGCGCTCTTTTACCCGGCTGATGCTTTCCTCCACCTTGGCGGGTGTGCAGTGGCTCATGGGGTCGCCCATGGAACAGCTGACCACCTTGATGCCCACCTCGTCCCACATGCCGTGCTGTTTCTCGAACAGGGTCATCAGGCTGTCCACCGGGAATTCGCCCAGGAAGTTGGAACCCCAGCTGGCGTTGCAGCCGATTCCCGCCTCCCGAATGTTCAGTTCCTGGGCCTGGGCCACGATCTGGGGCCAGCGTTCCATCTCATCCATCTGGGAGCGATTGGTGTTGCGGCGGACGAACACGTCGCACATATGGCAGTTCAAACGGGGATAGGGGTCCCGCTCAATTGTCAGGGGCGGCGAATAGGCCCGCGCCCTCTCCACACCGCGGGAATTAAGGGCCAGGGCGGTGTAGGTAACGTCGGGGTTGGGATTGAAGCGACTGACAATGTCATCGATCCGCTCCATCTGGGGCGTCCAACGGGGGCTAACGAAGGAGCCGACCACGATCTGCTGCAGGCCGGTCTCGGACAAGGCATCGAGCAGTTCAATCTTGTCGTCGACGCCAATGGCGGAATCTTCAATCTGCATGCCTTCACGCATGCCTTCTTCCTTATAAACTACCTTGGGCCACTCGTACATTAGAACCCTCCTTTAATTGAAGGCTTTTTGTCAGGTAAGAATTGGCGGGATTGTAGGATTTTCAGGCTTTGGTTGTCAAGGCAAAGGGCGCTCTCCCAAGGTGGCCGGTAGCGATGCCACCCGCTCCTCGCGGCCGCCCGTTGCTGTTGCAGGCGCATCATCTGCGGACTATTGACCCCTATTTTGGGGCGTGGTAGGTTGACTGAAATCTCACGGCCGCGGCCTGCCCATACTTCAGACCGGAGAGTCTAAGGCAAGGGCATAGATGCGGACTGATTGGAATGGAATATGGACGGGCGCGACGTAAACGAAAAGGCCTCCTGGGAACTGTCCCTGGGCGAATTTCTGGAGAGCGCGGTCAGCCGCAATCCCGACAAGGTCTTTCTCCAGGTAGTGGGGCAGGAAATAACCTACCGACAGTTCTACTCGGGGGTCAGGCAGGCGGCGGGGCTGTTCAGGGGCCTGGGTATCGAACGTGGTGATCGGGTCTGCCTGTTCCTGCCCAATGTGCCCGAATTTCATTATTGCTGGTTCGGCCTTTCCCTTCTGGGAGCCATCAGCGTTCCCGTGAACGTGGCCTACCGGCGGGACGAAGCGGCGTACATCTTCGATAATGCCGGCGCCGACGCAGTCGTGGCCCACCACTCCCTCTTTGAAATTGCCGAGGCTGCCGCCGGGCTTGCTCCCAGCGTGTCGCACAAGCTGCTGGTGACGACCGCGCTGGAGTCGGAAACGGACCAGCAGACCCCACCGAATGCTGCAAGTAGAGCTAAAGCCGAGGGGTGGCTGGATTTTGGGACAGCTATGGATGCGGCAGAAGAGCCGGTTAGCCTGCCCAAGGTGTCTCCCGATGAAATTTCAATGCTGGTTTACACGTCGGGCACTACCGGCAATCCCAAGGGGGTGCAGGTAACCCACCTGATGTACGTGGCTGCGGGGCAGGGTTTCGCCCACTGGACCGAGGCCAGCCCGGATGACCGGTTCTTCACCTGCCTGCCCTTCTTCCACGCCAACGCCCAGTATTACTCCACCATGGGCTCACTGGCGGCGGGGGCCACCCTGGTTGTCGCTGAACGGTTCAGCGCCTCCCGATTCTGGGACCAGGTGAGGGATGCGGACGCCACGGTGGTCAACTTCATTGGCATGATGATGCCGGTGCTGGCCAAGCAGCCGGAATCGGACCAGGACCGCCGGAACAACGTGCGGCTGTTCTACGGCTCCCCCGCGTTCTCCCCGGAATTTCTGCAGGCCTTCCAGGAGCGGTTTGGCACCGACATTATCGTCGGCTTCGGCATGACCGAGACCTGCTACGGGGCAATTGAGAAGATCGGCCAGGAGCGGCGGCCCAATTCATCGGGCCAGCCCCGGCTTCACCCGGACCCAGGGTTTGTCAACCAGGTAAGAATAGTGGACGACGACGGCAATCCCGTGCCGACGGGCCAGCCGGGGGAGATAACCATCCAGAACCCCGCGGTAATGCCCGGCTACTGGCGCAACCAGGAACAGACCGACCTTGCTTTGAACGACGGTTGGCTCCACACGGGAGACCTGGGCTGGCAGGACGAGGATGGTTTTCTCTATTTTGTGGACCGCAAGAAGGACGTTATCCGTCGCCGGGGAGAGAACATTTCCTCCCAGGAAGTGGAGGACGTGATCAAGCGCCATCCCACGGTGTTGGACTGTGCCGTCATCGCCGTGCCTTCGGAACTGGGCGAAGACGAAGTGAAGGCTTATGTTACGCCGAGGCCGCCGGCGGTTGTTGACGAAGAGACTATCGTTCGCTGGTGCGCGGAAAACCTGGCCTACTTCAAGGTGCCCCGATACATCGAGGTACGGGAGGAACTGCCCCGGACTCCAAGCCTGCGGGTGCGGAAAGACCTTCTGCGGCAGGAGCGGGAGGACTTGATATCGGGCTGCTTCGACCGGGAGGCGGCGGGAATCCGCATCAGGTAGGCCCACCGGCCCCCGGAGTTCTTTGTCCCACTTCTCCTTAACGCTCTACAAATCCGCTATAATCTGGTAAGCGCGGGGCGTCAGAATACGGTTACGCATTACGCTCCAAAAACTGGACGCAGGCGAGGGTGATATGAACAAGGTTGAAGCCATAATCCGACCCGAAATGCTGAATGCGGTTAAAGATGCTCTGGCAGAGGCGGGCGTGACCGGAATTAACGTGGCGCAGGTAACGGGGCGCGGCGCCCAGCGGGGCATCGAAGTTGGCGGGCCCAGGGGCGTGGCCGGCAGCTACGTTATCGATATGCTGCCGAAGGTCAAGCTGGAAACGGTGGTTAAGGACGAGGACACCCAAAAGGCCATCGACATCATCATCGAAAAGGCGCGCACCGGCAACATTGGCGACGGCAAAATTTTCATCATACCCGTAGCCAACGCCATCCGAATCCGCACCGGCGAAGATGGAGAGATTGCCCTGTAATTTCGAGGCGGTCGCATTCAGGTATTTTCACCCGCCGGACCCCACGCGCTTCATTGGTTCCAGTCTGCATCGTGGCAGGCTCCTTGGGGGAGTTCTCACTGGCCGTCGAACCCGAGGCGCCGGGTAGATTGGTACGAGGAAGCGCGCCAACCAGTGGATGCTCTGGAGGACACAGTGGCAGAGATAAGGTACTGGCTGTTCAAATCTGAACCTTCCAACTATTCCTTTCAGGACCTGCTTGGCGAAGAAGACCAGGTCGCCGAGTGGGACGGTGTTCGCAACTACCAGGTGCGCAACTTCATGCGGGACGAGATGAAGGTTGGGGACGGCGTGCTTTTCTACCACAGCAGCGCCAAGCCAACGGCGGTTATGGGCACCGCCCGCATCGTTCGGGAAGCCTACCCGGACCACACGGCCTGGCAGGTGGGGGCCAAGTATTATGACCCCAAGAGCAACCCGGACGACCCGACCTGGCTAATGGTGGACATCCAGGCTGACCAGGCCTTCACCAGGCCCGTCACCCTCCAGGAGATTAAGGACAACCCCAGCCTCCAGGGCATGATGGTGGTGAAGCGGGGAGTGCGCATTTCCATCCAGCCGGTGGACAAGGCAGACTGGGACGAAATTATTGCCCTTGGCATGGAGGAGAAGCCTGCTCCCTAGCAATTGGGTTTCAGAAGCATTTGCCGAAGAATAGTCGCTAGCTGCCACGCACCAAGACAGAGAACCCCGGGGCCTTGCTGTCGCCCCGGGGTTTTAATTGGCCAGCTTCTCTCGCCGTTTTTACAGCGACCCGTCGATACTTACGTTGATGACCGAAGGTTTGCCGCTGGCGATGGCCTGCTCCAGCGCGGGACGCAGCTCCGCCGGGTCTTCCACGTTCCGGCCGGCAACGCCCATGGCCTCGGCCACCTCCGCCAAGGGCAGGGCCGTGGCAAAGTCCATGCCCACGTACTCACTGTCCCGCTGGTTGTCCTCCAGCATGTTCCGCAGGTAAACGTCCATGTTGACCTTGAGAATGCGGTAGGACCGGTTATTGCAGATGGCATAGGTTACGGGAATGTTGTAGCGGGCCGCCGTCCAAAGGGCCTGCACGGTGTACATGGATGCTCCGTCGCCGACTACGGCTACTACGGGCCGGTCCGGATTGGCGAGCTGGATGCCCAGCGAGCCAGGCATCGCCCAGCCCAGGGCACCGCCACGAATGGCGTAATAGCTGCCAGGTTCCGAGGGCTCCACCGCCTGCAGCAGCGACCCCCGGGATGTAATTGCCTCGTCGGCAACAATGGCATTGTCAGGCAGCGCCTGGGAAAGCTCGTACATCATGCGGTCCACCGGCATTGGCCGGGTGTCCGGCATTGACTGCATACGGCGTAGGTACTCAGCCCTGGCCTGCCGCTTTGCGTCGCCCATAGTAGCCGCCCGGGTAGCCGCCGCCTCCCGCGCCGAGGCAGACATTTCCGCATCCAGGGCTTCGGCCAGTTCCGCCAGGCCCGCCTTGGGGTCGCATGGGATGCCCACGTCGGTGGGGTAGACCTTCTCTATTTCCTTGAGGTTGTTGTCCAGGTGGACCAGCTTCGTGCCCGAGGACAGGAAGGGCTCCGACACGTACAGGAATGAGGAGAAAACGTTGGTACCTACCGCCAGCACCACGTCGGCCTCCGCCAGTTGTCTGCGGGTTGCCGAACTGTTGAGGTTAAGCATCCCCGCGTACTGGCCGTGATTGAGGGGGAAGCTAATTTCCGAGTAGGTGTAGGAACTGGCGTAGACTTTGGCGCCCAGCAATTCGGCAACGCGGACCAATTCAGCGCCACCGTCCGACTGGGCCACCCGGTCGCCAATCACCATGACGGGATTTTCGGCCTGGGCCAGAAGATCGACCGCGCTGTTTACCGCCGCCGGGTCCGGGCGCATGCGATAGTAGCCGGTGGAAGAGGGGGTAATATCAACGTCCACCTCTTCATCCATCGTGTCCCAGGGGAAGGACAGAAATACCGGCCCGACGGGCGGCGTCAGGGCTTCCTTGAAGGCTCGCCGTACCGCCATGGGAATGTTGCCGGCGTGGGGAATCTCCGCGCTCCACTTGGTGAACTGCTGGGTCATCTCCACCAGGTCGCCCGAAAGAACGGGGTCGCTGAGCAACATCCGTGTGTCCGAATTGCCGGCCGTCAACACCAGTGGTGTGCCGCCCCGGTAGGCGTTATAGAGGGCGCTGATGCCATTGGCCAGTCCACCGGCGATATGAATGTTGGCGAAGGCCGGCTTGCCGGTGGCCCGGGCGTAACCGTCGGCCATGCCCACGGCAGTACCCTCCTGCAAGGCCTGGATGTAACGCAGGTCCGGGTAGTCCTGGAGCACATCCAGGAAAGGTGTTTCGCTGGTGCCGGGGTTGCCGAAAATATACTCTACGCCCTCGGCCGCCAGCATCCGGGCCAGGGCTTCCTTGCCGGTCATTCGCGCCATTTGAATACATCCTTAGTTTAGATTGCGGAAGATTTCAAAAAATCCCCGCTCTTGGGCCTATAAGTAAATCATCCACTCCAGCAGATTGTCGTCCGGGTCACGGGCATACAGGCTAACGGCCGGCAGGCCGCCGCCGGCCCGGGCGCCCCTGCGGGGACCGGGGCCGCGAATTACTTCCACCCCCGCGTCCGCCAGCATCTGCTGGCACTCTTCCGCCGTACCGTCCCAAACAAAGCAGATGTCAGTGCAGCCGGGGACGGCGGTGTTACCGCGCAACGTTGCGGTATACCCTTCCGGGTGGACGTTAATCTTGGAATCGCCTATCTGGATGGAGAAGATTCCCACCTCGCCACTACGCCACTTTTCCTCGTCGTTGATAGTGAAGCCCAGGCGCTTGTAGAACTCGATGAGCTTCTCGGCGTTGGCAGTGGGCATGGCGATGTGGTCAATTGCGGTGGTGGCCATCAGGTTACCTCTCTCATGCGCAAGTAGGCATGAATTTTCGCTAATGTTAGATGCGGAGTTGGGCGGCAGTTTCGGCCAGAAACTCTTCGATTAATCCCCTGGTGCGCCGGGCTTCGTTGGTCAGCAGGCCATGTTCGGCTCCCGGAATTACGTGAAACTCCGAACCCGCAATTCCCTGGTGCAACTGCAGGCCGCACATTATGTTAATGCGGCTGTCGGCGTCACCATGGACGATCATGCTGGGCATGGTGACTTCCTGGAGACGGGACTCAAGGGAATCCTGGATATCCAGGTAGCTCTGAATGGTCTTTACGATGCCGTCGAACTGGTCCAGGTTTATGGCCTTCAGCCTGGCGAATTGATCGGGGTCCGACTCGCGCATGCCTGGCCAGCGACTGTTAAGGCCGGCCTCCACGGCATCCTCCTTGCCCTTCTCCGCCAGCACCTGCTTTATTTCGTCCAGTTCCCTCTGCCTCACTTCCCGTTCAGATTCCTGCACGTAAGTCATCGTGTTAATCAGGAGCAGGGACAAAGTCCGGTCGGGGTGTTCCAGGGCAAACTGCAGGGCAATGGGGCCACCGGCGGATGAGCCAAGGATGTGGGCGCGGGAAACGCCCAGGTGGTCCAGCAGGCCACCAAGGTCATCGGCATAGTTGGGAATGGAATAACCGTCCTCCGGCGTTTCCGAGCGGCCGGCGGCGCGCCGGTCATAGGAAATTACCTGGAACGATCCGGAAAGGATTTCGGCGTGGTGCTCCATCATCTGCGCGCAGCCTTCGCCGCCGCCCAGGCCACCGTGAATCATCACGAGCGCAGGGCCCGAACCGTGGGTCTCGTAGTACATTCGGAAACCGTTAATGATTGCTTCCGGCACAATTTCCTCCCAGCAAGCGGGTCGAGCCAGCCGACCCTGATTCCGCGACCGTCCATTGACGAGGCGCACCCCGGTTTGCTGGCCCCATATTAGCGTCAAGGCTAATGGCAAGGCAAGGATAAGGGGCACGGCGCCACCCTTGGGCGCAGGGTAATGGCACTCCGGCCTCCAAGCAATTTAAGTGGCTTCCGACTTGGCGAAAAACCGTACGCCCCAGGTTCGAGGTTCTCGCCTGCGGGAGAATGACGTAATATCACCGAGACCGAATTCGTCAGCCATGCCTTTGGGTTTGCCCAGGGCAATCGCTTTATGACTCGGAGAAGCCCGTCGTCCTGGCGCAGCCTGGTACCTCGAACCTGGAGACTGCCGGGCTATGCTTTGGGCGATCCGCCTCCAGCGGACGCCCCTTTAGCCGGATTCAAAATGCCATTGCCCTGGTGACGCCTGCCTCTTGATTCTCCGGTTAACGCTTCTCTACCATACTCCCATGGCACATTCCGTCCATGGCCCCGTCGAACCTGAATCCTTGCTCTTCAAATGCGAGTGTGCCGGAGTGAAGGCGTGTCTTGGGCTTTGGCTTAGCCAGTGGCTCAAAACGGCCCAAAACGGCCCAAAATGGCCCGCTTGTCCAACCCATTTCCTATCTGGGGAGCGGCCCATTTTCGGGCCACCGGGGGCGTCTCTGACCTGAGTTTCAAATACGAAACGGCCCAGAATGGCCCAAAATGGCGCGAACAAAAAAATTTCCCGACTGAATGCCCCGAAGGCGGGCGCGCACCCATTGGCTGGCCGGTGCCTCAGGATTCTAAATCGGTGGTTAGGCGCTATGGTCAAAATGAAGGCATCAGATTCTCATCCTTCCTCTTCGTCGTTCCCACGCTGGCGGAATCCACCTCAGGCGGACCTGTGGCCGCCGGGAATTTCAGGTTGGAGACGGCGGTGTTTCCCTTGAGCGATCCGCCTCCGGCGGACGCCCCTCTTGCCTGAATCAAAATGCGATTGCCCTGTGGGTTTCCCTTGGTTGACAGTAATATCCTGCTCACTTAACCTGAAATTCCGTACAGAGCCGATTCGTTAATTCGGAGACGCAGGATCTTGCCCGAATCTTCTCGGAACTCTCCCAAATCGGTTGATCCCGGCAGGCTTCGGCTTGACGGGGACCAGACCTTAGCAGGTACGCTGCTTGGAATGCGCTGCCTGGACTGCGGCATCAGCGTGTTCGGGCAGGCCGTTTTCTGCCAGGCCTGCTCCTCAGCCAGGCTGGAACCGGTGGACCTCAGCCCCGCGGGAACGCTGTTTAGCTATACCATTGTCAGGGTGCCGCCTGAGGGATGGCCCGGCCCGGTGCCCTACGTGCTGGGAGAGGTGGAGCTGCCCGAAGGCCCCCACGTCCTGGCCGAAGTCATTGAGGTGACCCACGAGGCCCTGAAAGTCGGCATGCCGGTCCGCCTTGCCCTGCAGGAGGTTCAATCGGGCGAGTCTGGGCCTGCCTTTATGGTCTACAAATGGGCGCCGGCAACGAAGTCAGCTCCTGGAAACGGGGAGGTCTAACAGTGGCCCAGTTCAAGCCCGGCAGGGAAGTAGTGGTAGTCGGCGTTGGCCTGCACCCCTTTGGCCGCTTCCGCAGCAAGGACCTGGCCACGCTGGCCCGGGAAGCGGTAGTTGAAGCCCTAAAGGACTGCGGCATTGGCTGGCGAGAGATTCCGGTCGCCTACTTCGGGCACGTCTATTACCACGGCATGTCAGTGGGGGAAACGGCCCTGGCCAGCCTGGGTCTCACGGGAATACCCATTATCAACGTGGAAAATGCCTGCTCCAGCGGTTCTACGGCTTTCTGGCAGGCGTACTGGGGCATTACTACGGGGATGTACGACGTGGCCCTGGCATTCGGGGCGGAGAAGGTGCCTGGCGGGCCGGTTACCGTCACCGCTGCCGGCAGCCCCGACCGGTACATTGGCGGCGACCACATGATGGCCGGCTACGCCCTGAGGATGCGCCGCTACATGGAGGAAACGGGCGCGCCGGCGTCGGCCCTGGCCCAGGTTACCGTCAAGGCTCGTCAGAACGCTGCCTTGAATCCCTACGCCCACCGCAAGGACACCTTTACCGTCGAGGACGTGCTGAATTCCCGGCCCATTGCCGACCCGCTGACCCTGTACCAGTGCTGTCCCACCAGCGAGGGTTCCGCGGCAGCGGTACTGTGCGCCAGGGAGGAACTGGGCCGGTACGGGCTGGACGATTCGAGGGCCATCCGGGTGGTGGCCGCCTCGCTGACCTCGGGGAATTACAACGGGCGAGGCAGCGACCACTCCGCCTTCAGCCCCTACCGCACGGAACCGGCGGCCATTCAAGCCTACGAGATGAGTGGACTGGGGCCGGAGGACGTGGACCTGGTGCAGGTACACGACGCCGCTACCATCGGCGAGTTGCAGCAAGTCGAGGCTCTCCAACTGTTTCCCAAAGGCGAGGCGTGGCGGGCCACGGTGGAGGGACGGACGGCACTGTCGGGAGACCTGCCGGTCAACACCGACGGGGGCCTGCTGGCCATGGGCCACCCCTTCGGGGCCAGCGGCATCCGCATGGTGCACGAAACGGTAACCCAATTGCGGGGCGAAGCCGGCCCCCGGCAGGTTAGCAACGCGCGGGTTGGTTTGGCCCAGTGTTCGGGCGCCGGCGACGTTACTACGGTCCAGATATTTGCCAGGTAGGGTAACGCCGTTCCAGTCTTTGCCGCTTTTGGCGCCTGCCAGACCGCTTCCAGGGATACCCATTCTCTTCGGGGATTGTGATGCCAGCCTTCGTAATCCTGGCCGCCATGAAGGGCCGGTTCGTTTCCCAGCACGGTAATCACTACGATAACTTCCAGATGATGGGCTACGCCTTTGCGCCCGACCCCAGGGAAGCCGTAACCAACTTCTTCGACCAACCTCCCTATCCCATCCGGTGGGAGGACGTTGAATACCTTTGGGCCGAGCAATTAGCCGAGAACTTTCACACCGGCCACCACGGCGACTACGAGCGGGTGTACGTGGAGTCCCTGCGGCGCCGGTGGGAGAGTTAAGGCGGTTCATTCGGTGGGGCGTCCTTCTGAAAGCGAGAAATTATCAGGGCATCTTGGTTCAACTGCATGAGCCCGAGAAACCGAAAGGGGCGGGTTTCAGGCCCGCCCCAAACTCGCTAAAGCAGTTCAATTGTTTCTACGACGCCTGCCTTAACCTTCCTCAGCAACCTCCCTGAGGGCGGCAAAATCCCGGCGGTAAGCTTCAGCCAGGGTACGTCGGTCGGTGGTGTGGAGGACGAATCGGGCTCCCTGACGCACCCAGTGGGCCGAGAGATCGGCCGTCTGGTGGTGGACCAGGGTGGGGATGCCGTGGGCCTCGGAGGTGTCGATTACCTTCTTGACGATTTCCTGGTATTCGGGGCGATCGTACTGGTCAGGGAACCCAATGGAGATACTCATATCGTTGGGACCGACGAAAATGCCGTCAATCCCCGGGACCTGGAGGATGTCCTCCAGGTTGTTGACCGCTTCTACGCTCTCAATACCAATGATGGCGACGGTGTTCCGGTTGCGGTTCTCCAGGTAAGCGCGGGTGGCGTCGCTGATGTGCTCCCCCGTTTCCATCAACTGGCGAACTGCCTCGCCCTTGAGGGGACGCCACTTGGCGGCTCCTATTACTTCCTTGACCTCATCCACCGATTCGCAGTAAGGCGCGAGGATTCCCTGGGCACCGGCGTCCAGGGCCATCGTCACGTAGTGAGAGGTTGGAATGGGGATGCGCACTATGGGGACGACCGGCGAGTTGGTAAAGGCCGCCAGGTAGTCCGCCATTTCCGCCCTGCTGCGGGGACCATGCTCCGTGTCGATAACTACGTAGTCCAGCCCGATACCGCCCAGGGCTTCCACCCAGCGGGGGTTGCGACCGTGGGTAATCATGCTGCCATACACCCGGCCGCCATCAGCCAGGGTAGCCTTCAGTTCTGCTCCGTTCATTGAGTCCTCCGGTTGCACTTGTTAATGCCGGGCGCCGCTCCTTTTTCTGCCACCCCCTAGCCGGCCAAGTATAGCACGGGTTCTGCGGCCCCAAGTCTTGATATAATCGATCAACTGAACCATACAGGCAACGGAACCATACGAGTCGGAAGCAGGGAGTCCGATTGACACAGCCTCACCTCATTTCAGACCAGGACCGGTGGGAACAGGTGGCCCGGCGGCTATCCGGGTGGGCTGAACTGGCCATCGACACCGAGGCCAACAGCATGTACGCCTACCGGGGGCGTATCTGCCTCATTCAGATAGCCTCGGGTGAGTCGGTGTACCTGCTGGACCCACTGGCGGTTTCGGACCTTTCTTCTCTGGGCAGTATCCTTTCCAACCCATCTATAACCAAGGTAATGCATGGTTCCGACTACGACCTGCGTTCCTTCAACCGGGAATACGGATTTGAGGTGAACGGCCTCTTTGACACCGAAACCTCCGCCAGATTCCTGGGAATGGTCAGCCCCAACCTGGCCGCAGTCCTCCTCCACTTCCTGGACGTGGAAATACCCAAGAGCCGCCGGCTGCAACGTTCAAACTGGGGCTTGCGGCCCCTGAGCGGCGAGGCCGTTACCTACGCGGCGGCCGACGTGCAGCACCTCATTCACCTGGCCCACAAGCAACGCCTGCTACTACAGGAGTCAGGCCGGCTGGAATGGGTGGAGGAGGAGTTCACCCGCCTGGAAGCTACGGGACGGGCTGCCGCCGAACTGCCGGCGCCGGACTTCCTGAGGGTCAAGGGAAGCGACCGGCTAAATCCCCAGCAGTTAGCGGTTCTCAAGGAACTATTTAACCTGAGGGAGGCCGAAGCCGAACGCGTTGACCAGCCGCCTTACCGCGTCATGGGGAACGACGTGCTGTTGCACCTGGCAGCGAACCCCTTCACGCCCCTAGACCGGGTACCGGGCCTGTCGCCCCATTTGGCACGCAGGCTTGGCGCGAAAATGCGGGCAGGCATCCAGCGGGCAATTCGTGGACCGGGTATCCAACGGCCAGCGCGGCCTCGCAGGGTACCGCCCGCCCGGGAAGTCCAGGCCCGTCAACAGAAGCTGAAGCAGTGGCGTTCGGACAAGGGCACCGCCCTTGCTCTTGACCCGGCCTTAATCTGGCCGGCGGCCAGCCTGGACCGGTTGGCCCATGACCCGGAATCGTGGGAAACAGAAGTGGACGGTATCGGAGCCCCCGAGGTACGGGCCTGGCAGCGGGGACAATTCGCAGGGGAACTGGAAGCGGTACTGCGCAGGTCGGACTAGGTAATTGGCGTAGGAAAAACCACGGGGCCCGGCATGCCGCCGGGCCCCGGTTCTTGCATATCACTTCGGGCATTCCAACCCTTCAGCCAACACGGCTACCGACTGGCGGTCAATAGCTGGCGGCAGAAAGTGGCAGTATCTACCAGGTCCGGAATAACCACGTATTCGTCCACCGTATGCATACCATTGGTGGCCATCCCCACCACCACACTCTGAATCCCCTGGAGACGCATGACGTTGCCGTCGGTACCGCCGCCCGAGGGGCGAATGTCAGGGGTCAGTCTCAATTGTTCCATTGTCCCTCGGGCCATTCGGACCACTGCCTCATCAGGGTCGAGGTTATACATACGGAACATGACCTCGAAGGCTTCCTCGATCTTGGCGTCCTGGTATCTCTCCTTGGTCCGCCTCAGGGTCTCCTGCACCTGCAGTCGCAGCAAATCGAAGGTCTCAGTGTTCCGGCTGCGGAATTCTCCTCCGAAGGTGGCCTCCACCGGCACAGCGTTCCTCACGGTCCCGCCGGAAATGAGCCCCACGTTAAAGGTCGTCTCTTCATCCAGTCGTCCCTGGGGCAGTTCCTGGATCAATTCCGAAACAATGCGGATAGCGGACAGGCCCTTCTCCGGCTCAACACCGGCATGGGCCCCTCGGCCTGTAACCTTTACATCGAAGCTCATGTAACTTGGGCTGGACCCGGTGATAGTGTTAACTGGGCCGTTGCCATCAAAAACCACGGCTTCCAGGGCGCGGATCATCGAGTAGTCCAGATTGGAGGCTCCCACCAGCCCGATTTCTTCCCCACGGGTAAAGACTACCTGCACGGGACGGTGGGGAAGGCCCTCTTCGATAACTGATTCCAGACCCTCCATAATCGCCGCTACGCCCGCTTTGCAGTCCCCGCCCAGGATGGTATTGCCCTGGGAAACTATTCTGTCCCCCTGGATAACGGGGATTATTCCCCGTCCAGGCTCCACCGTATCCATGTGGGCAGAAAGCAGTAGTGGCAGTTCGCCAGGTTCAGAAGCGATGACGTTACCGTGGGCATCCCGTTCCACGGTCAGGCCCAGGTTGGTCAAACGGGCGATCAGGTGCTGGGCAACCTCTTCCTCCTCATCTGAGGGACTGTCAATGCTGACCAATTCGCAAAAAGAGTTGACCAATCGATCCTTGTCTATCATTGCCCTTCACCTCGTTTGACACCCGGATTTGACGCTACGAAATTATAACATCCTCCGGCCGCGCCCCATGGCAAACGCCGGCTCCTTGGATCGGCTCAACCAATGAGAGGTCAGGGCGAGAGGGCTATCAGAACCAGTCCCAGGACAATCATCGCTGAACCCAACAGCCGTCCCCGCCCAAAGGGTTCCTTGAGGATCAGAACACCCGCCAGCACCCCGACCACGATGCTCACTTCTCGGGCGGGAGCCACATAGCTGACCCGTGAGAGGGAGAAGGCGGTCAAGGCCAGTCCGTAGGCGGCAAAAACCAGCAGGCCGGCAATCACGATGGGCCAGGCATGGGCCCGCCATTCCCGGAGTACGGGCGCCCACCCATAGTTGCGCAGAATATAGGGCGCCAAGCCGGCGGCAACGCCCAGGGTCAGCAAGTACATGTAGAGAATGGGCTGTACATGTTGGACACCACGCTTGTCCACCAGGGTATAGATCGTAATGGTCAGCCCAGTTAAGAGGGCGTAGCGAATGCCGCCATCCCGTAGGAAGGACAGGGGAGCCGTCAAAATTTCACGGAAGCGGCCCCACCAGGAAACGACGTAAATTCCTACAACAATTGAAACTATGCCCAGCACGGCGGGCCAGGCAATCTGCTCCCCCAGAGTAAGCACCGCCAGGACCGGCACCAGCATGGGGCCAATTCCCCTGGCAATGGGATACACCAGGGAGAGGTCGCCCCGAGCGTAGCCCCGCCCCAGCAGCACAAAGTAGTAGATGTGCACCACAATGGTAGCCAGGACCAGCCAGTAGCCGGGAGTAGTAATGGGATAGAGCCAGATGAGGACGGCGCCCAGAGGAGCCAGCAGCAGGCTGCCCGCTACAAGAAGGCTCCAAACAAACACTTCCTTGTTGTCGGAGCGCTTTAGGAGCAGATTCCAACCGGCATGAGCCAGGGAACCGGACAAGACAAGAACGAGAGCCAGCAAACTCATGGGGAAAGTATATCCCAATTGCCGCGGTGTTTATCGAAGGGCGCTGTACGGGCGTTGAACCGGCAAGAAAGCAAAAACCCTGAAAGGCACTTGCAATCCTTTCAGGGTTCGTCAATGTCGGGGTTGGTAGCGCATAGGGGATTCGAACCCCTGATCTCCGCCTTGAGAGGGCGGTGTCCTGGGCCGCTAGACGAATGCGCCACGCCAACTGCTGGATAATCGGCCCTTGTTGTTGTCCAGCTAGGTAAATATATCAGAACTGGTATTGTTTGTAAACCAACAGCTTCGGCGTAAATCCAGTTAGCCTGGAATCGTCCGCTGGAAGGAATACTGCCCGACCATATGACGCCTCGCCGAGGCCACCTTCACAAGTGTCCGGGTAACGGTCGCACAGAATGCAGGAGCAAGGGTGCTTCCTGGCTCCCCTAGATAGTAACAACTGGCACAGAAAAAGGGCCTGTGTTATATTACTTTAGCTACGATATTACTGAATTCGTAACCCTGTGCGAACCGAGCCCACAGGAAGGACGGGATGGTTACCACACCCGAAAGAGGACGCAAAGGCGCCGAGGATACCACCGCCGGGGTGGGCGAAGGTGTCGTAATCATAGACTTCGGCTCCCAGTACAGTCACCTTATCTCCCGCCGGGCGCGCGAGCTCAAAGTCTATTCAGAAGTCGTCCCCGCCTCCGCCAGCTGGGAAAGGGTAACCCAGCGCTTCATGCCCCGCGGTGTAATTCTCTCCGGCGGGCCCGCCAGCGTCTATGACCCCGGCGCTCCCACGATTCCTGGCTGGGTTTTTGACCGCCAATTGCCGGTGCTGGGAATCTGCTACGGCATGCAAGCCCTGGTGCATCAACTGGGAGGCAAGGTTGCCCCGGGGGAAAAGCGGGAATACGGGTCGGCGGACCTTATACAGGCTGCTGAACGAAGGGACATCACTTCCATATTTGCCGGTATGCCCGGCAGTTTCCAAGTATGGATGAGCCACGGCGACCGGGTCGACACGCTTCCCCAGGGATTCGCCCCGGTAGCTTCAACCGGAAACTCTCCCTATGCCGCCATCAGCAACGGCAGCAACATTTTTGGCCTCCAGTTTCACCCGGAAGTGGAGCACACACCCCTGGGACAGACGGTGCTCGAAAATTTTCTGTACCAGGTGTGCCGCTGCCAGGGAACCTGGACGCCCGGGAATTTTGTTGCTGATTCCGTGGCTCGCATCCAGGGCCAGGTGGGGGATGGACGGGTAATCTGCGCCCTTTCCGGCGGCGTTGACTCATCGGTGGCAGCGCTCCTGTTGCACGAAGCCATTGGCGACCGCCTTACCTGCATATTTGTCAATAACGGCCTGCTCCGCAAGGGAGAACCGGAGCAGGTGCAGGAGACCTTCCGCAGCAACCTGGGCCTGAACCTGCTTTACGTGGATGCCGCCCAGAGGTTCGTATCCAAACTGGAAGGGGTAACCGACCCTGAGGCCAAGAGGAAGATCATTGGCGAGGAGTTCATCCGAGTCTTTGAGGAGTCGGCAGTAGAACTTAGCGATACCAGGTTCCTGGCCCAGGGTACCCTTTACCCCGATGTCATCGAAAGCGAAACACCCGAAAACCAGGCATCGGCCCGCATCAAGTCCCACCACAATGTGGGCGGGCTTCCCGAGCGGATGGATCTTGACCTGGTTGAGCCTCTGCGCTACCTGTACAAGGACGAGGTGCGGGACGTGGGGCTGGAGCTGGGTCTGCCCAGGGAAATCGTTATGCGACAACCTTTCCCCGGACCTGGCCTGGCGATACGCATCATAGGCGAGATTAACGAGGAGCGGTTGGACATTCTCCGGGAATGCGACTGGATTGTGCTGGATGAAATTCAACAGGCCGGACTTTACGAGGAGATCTGGCAGAGCTTTGCGGTGCTCAGCGACAGCCGCACCGTGGGCGTTATGGGCGACTTCCGAACCTATGGCTATGTCTGCGCCATCCGGGCTGTGTCCAGCAGCGATGCCATGACCGCCGACTGGGTGCGCTTGCCCTACGAAGTGCTGGGCCAGATTTCCAGCAGGATTGTCAACGAAGTACCCGGGGTCAACCGGGTAGTTTACGACATTACCAGCAAACCGCCGGGCACCATCGAATGGGAATAGACACGTTAAGCCTGCAATGAACCATAAGCCTCACAACAACTCATCCAGCGCCGCTGCCATCCTTCCGCTGGAGGCGGACGAGAAGTGCAGCCTCACTTTGGCCTTCCGCGGGGTATTTGACCGGTGAAGATTCTGATTGTTGGATCCGGCGGCAGGGAGCACGCCCTGGCCTGGCGACTGAAGCGCAGCCCCCGGTTGTCGGAGATGTGGGTTGCCGGCGGCAATGCCGGAACGGGGCAGCTCGCAACTACTGTCGCGGTCTCGCCTGAGGATGTGCCTGCTGTGGTGAAACTGGCCAAGAAGCTGGAAGCTGACCTGGTGGTGGTGGGCCCGGAGCAACCCCTGGTTGACGGACTGGTGGGCCGGTTGGAGGAAGCTGGTATTGCGGCTTTTGGCCCTACTCAATCTGCCGCCCGAATTGAGGCCAGCAAGAGCTTCGCTCGCCAGGTTATGTGGGACGCGGGCGTTCCAGGTCCGGAATATCGCGTTTTCCACGAGCAGTCGGCCGCCATCGACTTTTTGACGAAGCACGCCTCTCCCGTGGTCATCAAGGCCGACGGCCTGGCCGCAGGCAAGGGTGTAGCCCTTTGCAAGGATCCGGAAGAGGCGGTCCTGGCAGTCAAGGGCTGCATGGAAGACCGGATTTTCGGCTCCGCCGGTGACGCCATTGTCGTGGAAGAATGGCTTTACGGAACGGAAGTAAGTGTCTTCGCATTTTCCGACGGGGAGACCCTTTCCGCTCCCGTGGCGGCGTGCGACTATAAGCAAGTTTACGATGGCGACCAGGGGCCCAACACCGGCGGCATGGGAAGCTTTGCCCCCCCGCCCTTCTGGGATGTGAACCTGGCAGCCGAAATTACCCACACAATCCTTATGCCCACCGTGGAGCGCATGGCAGAGCTGGGCTGCCCCTACCGGGGAGTGCTTTATGCGGGGATTATTCTGACTGCCAACGGACCCAGGGTCCTGGAATTCAACTGCCGCTTCGGCGACCCGGAGACCCAGGTGATTATGCCCCTCCTGGAAAGCGACCCGGTGGACGCCATGCTCGCCTGCGTCGAAGGCAGCCTTTCTGAAACCCCCGTGTGCTGGGGCAGCCGGCCGCACGTGGGCGTAGTTATGGTCTCCGGCGGATACCCAGGAGCCTATGAGACAGGCAAGGAGATTTCTGGCCTTGACCCGGGTTGCGGCAGAGCCCGAGGGGGAGACCTCGAGTCCGATACCCTCGTTTTTCACGCCGGCACGGCTAATGCAGACGGCGGCAGCGGGACCAGGGTAGTTACCAGCGGCGGCCGGGTGCTTACCGTGGTGGGCAGCGAAGACACTATTGAGGAGGCCCGCGCCGCGGCCTACCGCAAGGTGGAGACTATCGAGTTTGAAAATGCCCGCTACCGCAGCGATATTGGCGACCTTTCAGTGGGCAGCCGAGGCAGGATATGAGCACGGCATCCACCGGAGGCGGACTGGAAAGGTTCCAGTTGGCCCAGGCTTACCGTGAAACGGCCCAGACCGGGGTTCTGGCCAGGTACTGGAAGAGACGCTGGCACCGCAGCGCCGAAATGGCAAATTGGCTTTCCCAGGAGGAACTGCCTGCCCTGTCGGAGCAGCGGGCCCTGGCGCTTTACCGGGCGTCCGGCGGCGGTAAAGCCAACCAATTTATCGCCAATGGCCTGGCCGACATCGGGGAAACCATGGATTTCCTGCTGTACGATAACATTACCCTGGAAGCCCGGTTCAACGAGTGTGTTGCCGAAGACGGGGCATACAAGCTGCCCGCAGCTGGCAAGGAGTTTATCTCGTACCTGCTGTGCCTGAAACAGCCTGCCCTGTTTGCGGTGTATAACCGGGCCGCCGAACGGGCCCTGCGTTGCCTGGGTCGCTACCCCGTGAGCATGAGAGCCGGTCACCTGGGGCTGCGCTATCTGGACCTGCTGGACGCCGCTCACCGGCTACGCCCTGCATTCGGGCTGGCTGACTTTCGTGAAGTGGATGAGTTTTTCTATTTCCTGACCCGGCGCGGCGCGGCATCTTCCCCCACGCCGGGGAGAGCCGCTTCCACCGTAGTCGGCAATAGTGTTCAGACCAATGGAAATATTGCGAGGTAACCATGGCCTGGCGGGACGACCTTTTGGTCCTCAGGAATGAAGTAGAGACCGCGTTGACCCGGATACTGGGCGAACCTGTGGAGGAAGACTCCGAGGTGGTCCAGGAACGGGAGGAACTCTATGAGTTGGCTAATTCACTGCAAGTCGCCCAGTTGTTGCTGGACGTTAACGAAGTCGTGCTGAGCGGCACCGGTAGAGTGGAATCCACTTCACTGATGGAATACTATGATGATGAGAACATCCTCTACACCATGGAAGATTTGGGAGAGGATGATGAAGACGAGGATGAGGACGAGGGAGACGAAGAGGAACTCGATGACAACGAGGAACTCCGGTTTTCTCTCTTCTGGGATGACGACACTGAATGCGCCGTGGACGTGGAACTGGGCAAGTCCAGCGGCCGCATTTACGTGCTGGTAAACGGCGAAGAAGTACGTCCCCAGCGGGAAGTGCTGGAGACCGCCGTCCTCGACGCCTTCAGGGCCGAAATGAATATGGACGCCCGGTAGCTTAAAAATGCCCGGTAAATTTTGGATGAAAGGATTGAGAAATTGCCACTAGTCGGAGTAGTAATGGGTAGCTCTTCTGACGAACCCGTCGTTAAGGAGACGCTGGAAGTTCTTGAACAGATGCAAGTCGATTATGAAGTACGGGTTATGTCGGCTCACCGCACACCGGAACGGGTCCAGGAATATGCCACCACCGCCCGGGACCGGGGAATTGAAGTCCTGATTGCTGCCGCCGGCGGTTCCGCCGCGTTGGGAGGGGTGCTGGCCGCCTGGTGCACGCTGCCGGTAATCGGCATACCCCTGGCTTCCAGCGAAATGAACGGCTGGGACGCCCTGCTGGCCACGTCCCAGATGCCGCCGGGCATTCCGGTGGCCTGCATGGCCGTGGGCCCCTGGGGAGCCCGCAACGCAGCCTTCTTCGCCGCGGAAATACTGGGCCTGCGCCACGAGAATATCCGCGAAGCCTACGAAGGTTACCGCCGGCAGTTGAGGGAGCGGTAAGGTTGGTCCCGGCTATACTCACAGATTTCGACGATACCGCCGCAGTACAAAATGTGGCGGAGATGTTGCTTCACAAGTTCGGGGACGGCACCTGGCAGGACGTGCGAGAGCGGTTCCGCGCCGGCGAACTGACGTTGAAGGACTACCAGGAGATCACCTTCAACAACATCCAGGCGGACCGGGATACCATGCGAGCCTACGTTCAGGACAACGCCAACCTCCGGCCCCGCTTTGCCGAACTGTGGGAGTATTGCCAGGAAATCAACAGCCCCATGGCCGTGGTCAGCCTGGGCCTGGACTTTTACATTCAGGCGCTGCTGGAAAAAGAAGGGGCGCCGGACGTTCCAGTCTACTGCGTCAAGACCCGGTTCACCCCGGAAGGCATAAACTATTACTATCACTACGCCTATCCGGGCCAACCGGAAAGGGGCAACTCAAAGGGTCTGGTGGTAGAGCGCTACCGGCAGTTAGGCTACCACGTGATATACGTAGGGGACGGGCGTTCCGACTTTGAAGGGGCTGAGCGGGCAGACACCGTATTCGCCCACAGCTTCCTGGCCGAGGAGTGCCGGCGGCAGCAGGTGCCTTTCCGCCCCTTTACGGACTTTGGCGACATTCTGGAAACTACCAAGGAACTGCTGGGCCTGACGGGAACGTAAGTAATCCTTAAGCCTGCCAGTAATATCATTGCTTGTCTTTCGGAGGGAACCGATTGATTGACCGATACTCCCGACCGGCTATGAAGCGAGTCTGGTCGGACGAGAACAAATACCAGAAGTGGCTCGACGTGGAACTGGCCGTGGCCGAAGCCTGGACCGAAGAGGGTGTCATCCCCCTGGAGGACATGGAGCGTTTGCGCCCTGTCCAGTACAACCACCGGCGCATGATGGAGCTTTTTGAGACCACCCGCCACGACGTAACCGCCTTCCTGTCGTCCATCACCGAAGGCATTGGTCCGGAAGGACGATGGCTCCACCTGGGTATGACGTCGTCGGACATGCTGGACACCGCCCAAAGCCTGCAACTGGTGGAGGCCGGACAGCTGCTTCAGCAGGAGCTGGCCCAGGCCATCGAGGTGGTGGAACGACAGGCCGTGGTCTACAAGGACACCATCATGATGGGCCGTACCCACGGTGTCCACGCCGAACCCATGACCTTCGGCCTGAAGCTGGCTCTCTGGCGGGAAGAGCTTTGTCGGCAGCAGGAACGCCTGGTCGCCGCCTGCGAAAGCATCCGGGTGGGCAAGATTTCCGGCGCCGTGGGCACCCACGCCACCATCCCGCCGGCTGTGGAGGAGAAGGTTTGCCAGAGGCTGGGCCTGGAGGCGGCCCCAGTATCCAACCAGGTTATCCAGCGTGACCGCTACGCCCATTTCATCACTACCCTGGCGCTGATCGCAGCTTCTCTGGAAAAGTTTGCCACGGAGGTACGCACTCTCCAGCGCACCGAGTTGCACGAAGTGGAGGAGCCCTTCGGCCAGGGCCAGACCGGCTCATCTTCCATGCCCCACAAGCGCAACCCGGAACTGGCCGAGCGCATCTGCGGCCTGGCCCGCCTGATCCGGGGCAACAGCGTCACCGCCCTGGAAAACGTGGCCCTGTGGGGAGAGCGGGACATCAGTCACTCGTCCGCCGAGCGCATCATCCTGCCCGACTCCTGCCTGGCACTGGACTACATCCTGTCCATCTTCACCCGCATCGTTAAGGATCTTAGGGTCAACTCCGACCGGATGTGGGCCAACGTGGAAAGCAGCCGAGGCCTCATCTTCAGCCAACGGGTCCTTCTGGCCCTGGTGGACCGGGGCATGGGCCGGGAGGACGCCTACAAGGTGGTGCAGCGCAACGCCATGCGCAGCTGGGATGAGGGAGAAGACTTCCGCGACTTGCTGCGGGCCGATGTAGAAGCCACCCAGTGGCTGCCCGGCAATGACCTGGAGGAGCTATTCGACTACGGATACTACACCCGTTACGTGGACGACACCTTCCAGCGCATCGGTCTGTTGGCGGTGGAAGCAGTTGCCCAATCCTGACGCGCCACAATAAATCAGCTACAAAATTTGAAGGGTAAAAGCATGCTTATCGAAACAGGACTGCCAAACCAACTCCATCGCGGCAAGGTGCGAGACACCTACGCCATCAACGACAACCTGCTGCTTATGGTCGCAACCGACCGGATTTCCGCCTTTGATGTGGTTCTGCCCACCGGCATACCGGAAAAAGGTAAGGTTCTCAACCGCATTTCCAATTTCTGGTTCGAGAAGACGGCCCACATTGTACCCAACCACCTGATAACCCTGGCCGACTCCGCAGACGCGCCGGCCCTGCTGGCCGAGAACCCAGATCTGAACGGCATTTCAGGGGAAATGGCCAGCCAGGCAATGATTGTCAAGCGGGCGGAACGCATCGACATGGAGTGCATCGTCCGGGGCTACATCACCGGTTCCGCCTGGTCTGAGTACCGGCGGCAGGGTACCGTTTCCGGCAAGCCCATGCCCGAAGGCCTGGTTGAAGGCATGACTTTCCCCGAGCCCCTGTTCACTCCCACCACCAAGGCCGAAGAAGGCCACGACCAGAACATGTCCGATCAGGAAGTGGAAGACATGGTGGGCGCCGAAATGGCCCAGAAGCTGGCCGAGGTCAGCAAGGCCGTCTACCAGTTCGCCCACGACTACGCCAAGGAACGGGGCATCATCCTAGCCGACACCAAGATGGAATTCGGCATGCTGGACGGGGAACTGATCCTCATCGACGAACTGCTGACGCCGGATTCCAGCCGCTTCTGGGACATGGAGGGCTATGGCCCCGGCAAGTCCCAGCCCAACTTTGACAAGCAGTTTGTACGGGACTGGCTGGTGGATCAGGGCTGGGACCAGGAACCTCCTGCCCCTGAACTTCCCGAGGACGTAGTGGCCCGCACTACCGAACGCTACAAAGTAGCCTACCGCAGGCTGACCGGCACCGAACTCTAGCTGCGGCGGCCGGAGTCAAGCCGTCCGGAGGTAATGGAATTGCCAGTATCACGGCGCCGCCGGCGCAGGTCCGCACACCGCGGCCGCCAGGCGGAAATGGTTATACCCCAGTCCCGTCCCAGGCGAAACATCTGGTACATAGCCGCATCGGGTATCATCGCCTTCCTGGTTATCGCCGGCTTTGTGGTGGGCGGTATAAGCTTCCAGGGTCGCGACAGTGGCGTTGGAACCCACAGCGAATATGTGGAAGGGGTAGGAGAACAGCAGGAAATAATGCCCTCCCGCATCCACGTCCCGGAAGAGCAGTCCGTCGACTATAGTACGACGCCGCCCACGTCCGGCGACCACTGGGACTGGTGGGCCCGCTGCGGCTTCTACGAAGACGGACTCGCCGACGAGCGGATAGTGCACAACCTTGAACACGGCAACATCGTGGTCAGCTACAACCTGCCGGACGGCCCTGAACTGGACCGGCTAAGGGAGTTCATGGACAACTTTGAGCTTGCACCGTCGTGGGCGGTTACCCGCTTCTACGATGAAATTCCCGAGGGTACTGTGGCGCTTTCTACCTGGGGCGTTCTGGACACCATGCAGGGAGTCGACGAAGATCGTATAGAAAGGTTCTTTCGTCATTACGCCGGCACCCTGGGTCCTGAGTTCCCCAACGGCGCGCCCTGCACCACCAGCGGCGTGATGAATTAGGAACTGCGGCTCCCGGCAAGGAAGGCTGTTGATTTGTACTTAGCCAAAGTCTTTGTCACCCTGAAACCCACTGTCAACGATCCCCAGGGCATCACCGTCCTGGGTGGTCTAAAAAACATGGGCTACGAGTCAGTGTCGGAAGTGCGCGTGGGCAAGCTCCTGGAAGTCAAGATTGAGGAAACCGACCCTCACCGGGCCGAAAATATTGCCAACGAAATATGCGACAAGCTCCTGGCCAACCCAGTCATTGAACAATACTCGGTGGAACTGCTCGAACAATAAAGCAGGAAAGGCTTGGACTTCGCGCTTGCCAAAGGGTGCGAGGACTCAGCGGGGCTGTCCCGCCCTTGCTGGGTCCTTATGTTTTGGAGAATTATATGTTTATGTACCAAACCCCCGAACCTACCTTGATTGTAACAAATGAAATGCCCTGCCTGATTCGGCGGAAAGTCCCGCTATAGTACAATCCGCCAACACAGAAGGGACAGAGAGGCGTATGAGCGACAACACTGATGCCCTAGCCAAGCTTACACAAGACATTGAAACTAGGTTGGAAACACTGGAGCAATCCAATGCCGAATTGGGCAAGATTGCCGACCTTCTTGAAGCCAACCTTTTACAACTGGATGAAGAATCCAGTGAAACAAAAGAGACTCTCACGTTGATAGCCCCGATGCTGCGGTACCTGCTGGAACGCTCAAAGGTTCACGACGAGGTATTGAAAACGCATTTTGAAATTGACCGCATGTTGCTACAGGGTCTCTTGCAGATGGGGATACTTCTAACTGAAGAGGCCGGTGTCGAAGAGGGTTAGCATACGAGTCTTGGGAGGCTTGTATGAGCTGCCAACCACCAGAGCACAAGGCGTTGACTTGGAAACAATTGGTAGTGGTCGCAATTGGATTTGTGATAATTGTGGGGCTGGCCCTAGCGCAACTATTCGGGCCAATCGTCTGGTATTACATAGCTAGATAATCCCACTTATTAAAATGCCCCGCCGTGATTGGCCGAGCGTTAATTGTGAACCAGTCTTTTGAATTGTGCTACAGATATGACATATGACGCCACAGCCACCCCGCCAGATTTAGCGGAGCGTTTCATCTGGAAGAATCAAGTTGGATTCGGGGTCTTGGTACATCTGTGAATATTTCCCTATTTTTGGTCTTGACCGAGCCGGCATTCCTCCATGCCCGGGACGAATACTTGCTTGATAGTTTCCCGTTATCTGACCGGAGGTCCTCTTACCCGCGACCAACTAGGTCTCCCGAGGGGCCATTGATTTACGATGGGATTTCCATCTGACAGATGCGCCTTGCTACGCAGGATTGCAGGCCTCTACTATTAACCCTGAAGAAACCCTGAAAAATCCCTTCCGTATAGACGAGGGACGGTTGAGAGGGGAAATGAGACCGCCGCTGTTCGCCTGGCACCCTGGAGAATTGACTCGTTGCCGGGAGGTGTTTCGCTGGCTCAACTCAGTATAGATCGCGTTGCACCTGTTCTCGAGGCTCTGGATACGTCCGGCGGCCGGATCCCCTGGGCATCATTCACTCCATTCCTGAAAGCGGCTCAAAACGGCCCAAAACGGCCCGGAATGGCCCAGGCCTGCGCCGGACTTTTGTGCTATCCACTATCTGGAGAGTGGTCAGCTTGGCTGGAAAACCGCCCACTGTTGGGCCGCTGGCTTGCTGGGCCAGTCCCCTGGGCAGATACGAAAATACAGCTAAATGGCCCAAAGTGGACCAAAATGGCGCGGAAAAGGAAAATTTCCTCATCTGAGGACATTGGTTGAAAGGGCGGGAAGCTTGCGCATAGCCAGCCGGCATTGCCTTTCCGATGCCCAAGTCCAGGTCAAGAGAATTCTTCAAGGCAGGGCACTTACAAAACAGGACAAAACCCTCGGGCACGCCTGACGGTCTCGAATGGGGCATTACCTTCCGCTCAAGTTGACAACCCCCTGCCGATTTGTTGCAATACCACCACCCTTAGGCTTCCCAAGACACTAACAAGGAGATGTTGCCGTGACTGCCAATCACAACACCTACGTCTATGTGGGCGCTGAAAGCAGCGGCCTTTACCGCCGGTCTCCCGGCGGCGAAACCTGGGAGGAACTTACCAACGGCCTGCCCGATAACCCGGTTGTGCCAGGCGTCGCCGTCCACCCCAGCGACCCGTCCATAATATATGCCGGTACCCAGGAAGGCCCCTATCGCAGCACCGACCGGGGCGACCACTGGGAACGCCTGGACTATCCGACCCTGGCCCCGCCGGTGTGGACGTTCCTGTTCCGGCCCCGCGATCCACAGGTTATGTATGCAGGCACGGCCCCCGGGGAGCTTTACCGGAGCACCAACGGTGGGGACTCGTGGACCAAACTGAACCTGCCCATGGGCTCTGATGAAGTCACCATGGCCTTCCCCACTCGCGTCATCGGGCTGACTGCCGACCCCAACTTCCCGGACGAAATGTACGCCGCTTTGGAAGTGGCTGGCGTGATGCGTTCAGCCGACGGCGGCGATACATGGGACAGCATTACGGGTTCCCTGGCGCCCAGTGAAGATACCCTGGACCTGCACGGGGTCCAGTGCACCGGCGCGTCGCCCCACACGGTATTCATCACCACCCGCGTGGGCCCCTTCATCGGGCCTGATCGGGGCAGCGAGTGGATTCCCATCGACTTTGGCCAGTTCTCGGAAATCACCTATACTCGCGACCTTTACGCCGCTCCCCACGACCCAAACATGCTCTATGTGTCCATCGGAGCCGCTGCTCGCAGCCGCCAGGGCGCCCTCTACCGAAGCCGCGACCTGTTCAAGAGCTTTGAGCCTGTGGGCGCGGGAATTGCCGCCAACAGCACTATGATGGCCGTCAGGGTAAACGCGCGGGAACCATCTCACGTCTTCTGCGCCGCCCGGGACGGCCAGGTCTTCGGTTCCTTCGACGACGGAGCCACCTGGAGCAGCTACGATCTGCCGGACAAGGCGAAGGAAGTACGGGGCTTGGCCGTAGGCTGAGGAAGTTCCAAACTGCATTGTCCCTTCCCCAATTAGGAGGAAGGGTAGAGATGGTGGTGAAGGCTCGAAGATATGTCCTGGCTTTCTTCCTCCAAAGACTCAGAGCAAAGAGTCGAGCCGCAGCCATTCCAGCTGCGGCTCTTCTTTTCTACATTGCTTTGCAGGAGTCGGTAGCTACCCGGCAATGCCCCGTTGCAGCTTTTCAATGAGCTCCTCCACCGTCGCCTGCTGCCAATCCTCCGCCTTGGCCGAGGTGCGCGCCCGACGTTCACGGCCAAAATCCTGGTCGCTGATATCCGGGTTTTGGGCGCGAATGGCCGCTTCTATTTCCCGCTGCTCGCGGTCGGCTACTTCCGGTCGCTCAATCCAGTGGAGGATGTAGCGGTGGTCCGAGGTATAGAAGACGGCGGTGGGGATGGACATGAACTGTCCTTCCTTCAGGAACTCGTTCATGATGTCGTGGTGCTGGTCGCGGGGGAATACCCGCATGTCCCAGCCTGCGGCCTCGGCCATGCGTGCCAGCACGGGCAGACCACGCACCACGTCGCCGCACCAATCTTCGCCCAGAACCAGCATCTTGGTGGGGCCGTTGGGGTCGGCAGCCAGTTCCTTCAGGGATGCTTCGTTCTCGGGCGTAACCTTGAAGTTCTCATAGAAGCTGTCCATCCGGTCCTTGTTTACATTTACCTGAGCCATGTAGTCGGCGTACCGGAATCCCTCATCAAACCGCTGGGGGGTTACAACGCTGGTTTCGCTGGCCATGGTTTACCTCCTTAATGTCATTTCCTCGAACTTTCGTAATGTGTCCTGGTTGAGGCGGCCAAACTGGCTGCTAGCCGATTTCTCAACCACGATGACCTTCAAAGCCAATCTCAACCCGGCCGTCGGGAAACACGATGATCGGCACCGAGTCCCCATACAGGAGTGCTTCGTCCAGGGTGTCCTGGCTCTGGTCGACCCGCTTTTCTTCGTACTGGATTCCCTGTCGACGCCACGCGTCGCGCAACCGGTCGGAGGCCGGTCAAACAGTCAGAGTGTATACGACTGGAATATCCGCCATGCTGGAGCCTCCTGCACATCCCATATGTGGCCAGGGGACGGTGGGGTTTTTGCCATTCTACAACGGCAAACTTGCCCTGTCATTATTCCCAGAGGCGCCAGGCCTGGTACCGCTCGCGGTTGTCTTGCCAATTGGCCCCGGATATAATGGCCCTGTTTCGGGATCAGTAGTGGAGAACTCCGCATAGTGTCCCGAGTTGCTACGGTAGATGACGACTAACACGCCTGGAGGAACAATGATCGCGCTTCTGGTAACCATCAATATTAAACCTGGATTCAAGGAACAGTTCATGGCATCGATGATGGGCGACGCCATCGGCTCCAACAACGACGAGCCGGGCTGCCTCCGCTTCGACGTGCTGCAGGATAACGAGCACGAGAACCGCATCCACTTGTTCGAAGTATACGAGGACGAAGCGGCGGTGGAAGCCCACCGAGCGGCCCCTCATTACACCAAGTGGCGTTCCGAGGTTGCAGACTGGTTCGACGGCGAAATTGGCCGCAACGTAGCTACGCCGGTCTACCCGGCCCCCGAAAAGTGGGAAAAGCGGCCTCCGATAGCCTAGCCCCCAGACAGGTTCCGCAACGAAAAGCGCCCCGCCGATTGGCGGGGCACTTATCGTTCTAAGGCCGCACAGTCCAGCAACCGATAGCTATATGTTCCTCGCGAGGGCAGTGCGAAACGCCGCCAGGAACCTGTCCACATCATCGGCCGTAGTTGCCGTGGAAAGGGAGCCTACCAGGTTGGATGCCATCAGGATGCCCTCGTTCAACATCCCCAGGAACAGCCGGTCTCTCAGGTCATGGTCGCAACCGGCAATGTCGCGGTAGTTCAGCACCTCACGGTCCGTGAAGTGAATGCCGAACAGGGAGCCCAAGCCAGTAACTTGCACTGGCACTTCCATCTCCCCGCATACATCCCTGATTCCCTGCTTCAGCAACTCGGTCATCTCCGCCAGCGACCGGTAGACCTCCGGCGTCAACTGTTCCATTGTTGCGGCCCCGGCCAGCATGGTCAGGGGATTGGCATTGAATGTCCCGGCGTGTGACACGGTGGGCCCGGTTGTAGGGTCATAGAGGTCCATGATGTCCCGCCGCCCACCAAAGGCCCCTACCGGCAGGCCACCTCCGATAATCTTGCCCAATGCTGTCATGTCCGGTGTGATGCCGTAGTACTCCTGCGAACCGCCCGGGGCCACCCGGTAGCTGATAACCTCGTCGAAGATCAAAATGCTGCCGTTGGCGGTGCAGAAATCCCGCAGCATTGCCAGGTACTCCGGCAAAGCCGGCACCATTCCCACCGAACCCATAACCGGTTCAATAATCACTGCTGCCAGGTCCTGGGCATTCTCCTCCAGAATCTCCCGTGCCGTGGCCAGGTCGTTGAAGGGAACCACCACCACCTGCTCCATCACCCCGGGCGCCAGCCCGGCGCTGGCCGCCACCGGCACGGGGCTGTCTGCATCTCCGGCGATGGACGGGTCAACGCGAACACTGACAGTTACCCCGTCGTGGGTTCCGTGGTAGCCGCCCTCGACCTTGGCGAACCTGGTCCGACCAGTAAAGGCCCGCGCCGCCCGCAGGGTATTCAACGTCGCCTCGGTCCCCGAATTGGTGAAACGCACCAGGTCAAAGCTCGGTATACGCTCGCAGAGGATCCGGGCCAGCTCCACTTGCCTCTCGTTGGGAGCGTTATACCCGAACCCCCGGTCCAGTTGGCGACGGACGGCATCCACTACCGGTGCAGGGCCATGGCCCAGGATCATGGTAGTCATGGTGTTGATGAAGTCGATGCGCTGGACGCCGTCCGAATCCATCACCCGGCTGCCCGATGCATCGGTAATGAAGATGGGGTAAGGCTTCCAAAAAATGGAGTTGCGGCTGTCCCCGCCCGGCATGTAGTCGCGCGCCTCTTCCCACCTGGCCCGGGACAGGGGCGTCGTTTCCAGGTAGCGGTCCAGTTCAGTGTTGGTGTCGGTCAAACCGGGGCCTCCTATTGGACTGTAAATGCCTGGAAGACTGGCTCAATCTAATGTCCTTCCTCACCCTCTACACGCAAGTCCGGCAGCCAGCGCAGGAAGGGAGGCAGGTACCAGTTGCCCTTGCCCAACACCTCCATGCTCGCCGGCACCAGTACCGAGCGCACCAGGGTGGCGTCCAGGAACACCGCTATCGCCAGCCCGAAGCCCATCAGCTGGTTGACGACGGTCTCTCCGGTGGCGAAGGCGCCAAACACCACCACCATAATCAAGGCGGCTCCCGTAATCAACCCGGCGGTAGAACGTAGACCGTAAGCCACTGCCTCGGTGTTGTCGCCACTCTCGTCGTAGCGCTCCCGTATGCGGCTCAGCAGGAAGACGTGGTAGTCCATGGACAGGCCAAACAGGATAGTGAACAGGAACAAGGGCAGCCACGCATCGATCACGTCGGCCTGCTGGAACCCAAGCAGTTCCGCGCCGAAGCCCTTTTGGAACACCAGCACCAGCAGCCCGTAGGTAGCGCCCACAGAAAGCAGATTCATTATGATGGCTTTCAGGGGTATGACGATGGATCGAAACACCATCATCAGAATCAGGAAGCTCAGGCCCAGCACAAAGGCGAAGACTATGGGTGTATAAACCCGCACAATTCCGTAGAAGTCCGCCACCTCCGCCGTCAGGCCTCCCACCAGGACCTCGGCCGGCACGCCCCGGAAGGCGTCGGCGATATGCCGCTCGCGCAAGATTTCCATATTGTCGGCGGCTTCCGGCGTGGTTGATTTGCCCGGGAAGGGTAGTACCAGCAGGGCGAGGTCCCGCCGCTCGTTGACCACCGGGGGCTGGGGCGGAAGCGGGAAAGTAGGGTCGGCGGCCAGGGACTGCTGCAGCTTGCCGATGGCTTCCTGTACCTGCGGCGAGTCAACGTCCCCTGAAATAACTATATCCGCCGGGCTGAGGAACCCTGCCGGCGTTACCTCGCCAAAAGAAAATTCCTCCTCCATCAGGAGAAAAGCCTTCTTGGTTTCCGCCTTGTCCGGGAAGGTGTTAACGTCGTTCAGGCCGGTCCGGATGTCCAGGTAGAACCAGGACAGTATCAGCATGGGCACTCCCACGATCAGCAGGCTGATGACGGGCTGCCACGTAACGATATGGGTGATCTTGTCCCAGAACCCGCCCGTGGACGTATCGGCCCCCTTCAGGGCGAAGCGGTTGATAAAGGGGATGGTCAGGAAGTTGACTCGGTGGCCGAGGAGGGAGAGCACGGCGGGTAGCAGGGTCAGTGTCGCCGCCAGGGTGGCTACGACCACCAGGATTGCCCCCAGGGCCAGGGATTGGTAGAAGGACGAGGGCACAATGAACAGCCCCACCAGGGCCAGCACTACCGTCGCCCCGCTGAAGAAAACGGTACGCCCGGCCGTGTTTCCGGTGCGCGCTACTGCCTCCCGCACGGGATACCCATGATTTAGTTCCTCCTTGAAGCGCAGCACGATGAGCAGGGAATAGTCAATGCCGACCGCCAGCCCGATCATCACCACCATAATGTTGACGAAGAACAGCAGGGGGAACGTCTGTCCGATGATGGCCACCGCAGCCAGGGCAACGGCAATGGAAACGGCCGAAAGACCCAGGGGAATCAGGGTGGCGACCAGGGCGCCGAACAGCACCAGCAGGACCAGGAAAGCCACGGGGACGCCGAACCGCTCGCCGTTCTGAAGGTCCTGCTCCGCCAGTTCGTTGTTCTCGTGGGCCACGCTGGCATCGCCACCGATCAGGACCTCGAACCCGGCTTCCCGGTTAGCTTCCTCGACGATGTGAATGACCGTGGGGACGTTGTCTATCGCCTCTTCCACCGACCCGGCCAGGGTGTAGTGCATCATCACCGTGTCGCCGTCTGCCGAGACCAGGATGGGAAGCAGCTGTTCCGCCAGCCCTGCCGGGAGGGCTGGTCCTGCATCCGCTATCTGGTAATAGTGGGAAATGGGCGAGTCGGGGACACCCGCGGCCACCAGGTCGGGAAGAAAGTCGGACACACTCTGGTCGTCCAGGCCTCCCGAAATTATGTCCGGGCCCAGGCTGGAAATCTCCAGGTGCAGCTGTTCCACTTTGGCGCGGAAAGCCGGATCTTCAACGGTCAGGCTGTCAGACCGCAAAATTACGATCTCCGGGGACTTGGCGGGGCCCCTGAGCCCCTCTTCCAGGACTTTGGCCGCCTGCTGCGACTCGTAGCGGTCGGCCAGCTTGAAATCGGTGGTGGTGGCGCTGGGCAGGAGCCGGTCCACAACTCCCGCGCTGGCCAGCAATAGTAGCACCCAGATGACAATGACAATTATTGGTCGCCGCGCGCTTATGGCTGCCAGGTATTGAGTCAAAACAGTCCCCTCCCTCTATCTCCTCAGCCGCCATCTCAGACGAGTCAACCGGCGGCATGGAAAGAATTTTACCACCAGAGCATCGGGTTAAGGACAGGTAGATTGAAACGCGGGGGGGTCTTCACAAACTCAGCATAAGGCGAAGGGAGAAGCCGCCTGCGGCGGATGGAAAATGAAATGGCGGGGACAAGGAGGGCATTCGCCTGAGTGCTTGCCCCCATGTGTTCTACCCTGGGATCATGCTGCGGCTGGCACTGCCGGCTGGGCGAAGTATATGTTCCTCAAGGACCGGTTAGCCAGGCTGAAAACCATAGCCACGATGAAAATGGCGCCGCCCACCGCCAGAATCAGTGGCGCATTGAGGAAGGAAACATCCACCAGGCCCGCGTTTACTCCGTTAGCCAATGCCATGCTGCCACCCACGTGGAAGGAATAAACGCCGGAAACCCGCCCGCGCACAGAGTCGTCAACTATTGACTGGATTATAGTATGGGTGATGGTCATGAAACCGCCCTGGTTCATTCCCATTATCACCGTCGCCGCCAGCGATATCCAAACATCGGTAGACACCGCCAGAATGATCGGCCCGACGCCACTGCTGATTCCGAAAATCAGGAAAAGCCAGCCCCGCGTCTTTTCACTGCGTATGCCGGCCAGCCAGATGGCGGTGAACATGGCCCCCAGCCCAACACCCATAATCAGGAGCTGGGTGCCGCCCTCCGAGTCCACGCCCAGTTTCTCCTCCGAAATGGCCGGCAGTACCGACTCGAAAGACATGGTCAGAGAACAGTGGGCCAGCACGATGAGAATCATCGCCAGCAGCTTGGGGCGACTGTAAGCGTAGGCAAAGCCGGCCGCCAGGTTCCCGAAGAAACCGCGCCGGGCGTCCATCCTGCCGGTGGACCGGGTGGCGATGCGGGCCACCTGGACCAGGCCCATTGCGTAGAGTACCGCGCAGGCCCAGAACACCGGCTCGTTGCCAAAATACAGGGCTACCAGGAATCCCACCATCCCTCCGACGAAACGGGATCCCTGCTGCGTGGCCTCATTGAGGGCGATGGCGTTGGGCAGCACACTCCGGGGGACCAGGTTGGGCACCAGCGACTGGGTCGTAGTCATCTGCGCCGACCGCAAGGTGCCGTTAAGCAGCGATAGCCCAATTAGCCACCAGATGTTGGCCAGCCCCACCATAACCAGCAGCGCCAGCACAATGTTATGAGCCAGGTTCAGGGTATAAGTCCATTGAAGAACGGTCTGGCGATTGAAGCGGTCGGCCAGGAAGCCGGTGATAACGGTGGAGAAGACGCGGGGGATCATGGCGGCGAAAGTAACCACGCCGACCCAGAGATAAAGCTCGGTAAAATCGTTGGCCAGCACGGCGCGGGCGGCGATGAGGGCCCAGGCGGCGGCGCCGGCGCAGAGATTAGCAGTCCAGAGAGTAAGGAAGTCCCTGTGTTCGAGGGCCTGGAGGAAGCGGGAGAAGGGGGTGGCTAAGGCGTTTATGTTCATAATTTAGTTTGGGCTTGGCCCCATCCCTGAATCGAGTTCAGGGCAGGCTCTAGCCTTCCCGCCACGGGCGGATCTGCATGAGGCGGACCCCCATCGAGGCGGAAGGGACTTTGGGGGAAGGATGGGGAGATTATAAACCCGGTACCTGTTAGATGAAAGGCTGCCTTTCCCGGGATGATCCGCCCGAGGCGGACCTGTGGGCGGGCAGGCAGGGACGAGCTAACCTGCGGGGGCCCAGGGGAGCATGGCCTGGATGCGGACGCTGGCCACCAGGTAGAAGGAGTCGTTGAGCCGGCGAATCTCCAGTTCGTGGAACTCGCTGTCCACCTCCAGGTGGCTGGAAATGGCCGCATACAGATCCCGCTCCAGGGAATCCCTCCGCCCGGAGCGGACTGGGCCCAGAAGGTCGTAGCGGTCCCGGCTGAGCGCCGCGTTAAGGCGATTCTTGGCGATGCTCCTGGTGTTGTCCGGTCCGCCGCGGGCGGACCTAATGACATTGGGTGTCTTGGCGCGCAGGAGTTTGCTAAGCATGGGTGTACTCGCTTCGGTTGATGCCCATGAGGTACCGGACACGGTTCATCAGGTTGGACTTGGGTTCGAGGTCCATGAGGGGGACGTCGTCGCCGTCGATGCGGGCGGCGATGCGGGCAAAGGCCTGGCCGGAGGGGGCTTTCCGGTCGTGGATGACGGGGACGCCCTGGTTGGTGGCGGTAATGAGCCGGTCGTCGGCGGGGACCAGGCCCAGGACATCCACGGCAAGGAGTTCCACGATGTCGTCCTTGTCCAGCATGTCCCCGCGCTTGACCATGCCGGGGCGGATGCGGTTGATAATGAGCCTGGGATGCTGGAGTTCCGCCGCCTCCAGGAGGCCGATTACCCGGTCGGCGTCGCGGATGGCGGAGACTTCCGGGGTGGTAACGACTATTGCTTCCTGGGCCGGGCCGATGGCGTTGCGGAAACCCTGTTCAATACCGGCGGGACAGTCGATGATGATGTAATCGAAGTCCTCCTCGAGGCGGCGGCAGAGGTCGGTCAACTGTTCGGGGTTGATGCAGTTCTTGTCGCGGGTCTGGGCTGCGGGGATAAGGTATAGCTCCTGCTGGTGGCGGTCGCGGATCATAGCCTGGTTGAGCTTACAGCGACCCTCGATGGCGTCCACCAGGTCGTACACGATGCGGTTTTCGAGGCCCATGACCACGTCCAGGTTGCGCAGGCCGATATCGGTGTCCATAACCACAACCCGGTGGCCGCGGAGGGCCAGGCCGGCGCCGATGTTGGCGGTAGTGGTGGTCTTGCCGACGCCGCCCTTGCCGGAAGTGACGACGATTGTTTTTGATGGTGGGATTGCAGCGGTCGTAATACGGGAATCACGCTCACTACAAACCGACGGATTGCCAGTGGTTTTACCCTTCCCGCCCAAGCGGATCTCAGACATAGGGAACTCCTCCGTGGTTTTTGATGGTGGGATTGCAGCGGTCGCAATACGGGAATCACGGTCGTTGCAAACCAACGGATTGCCATTGGTATTCTCGTCCGCCCGAGGCGGACCGATCAAAGGGGGCGACAAAGATGGAGTGGTCCCCCGCGGCGGACAGGTAGGCAATTTGGGGACTCACGGCCTTTCGCCCGCTCTTGCCTTTCCGGGTTCCATGGGGCCTCTCGCCCACACAGGAGCCAATCTGCAGACGGTGTGATTCCAGATTCAATGCGAAGATTGTGGCCTTCAAGTCTCCGTCCGCGCCGGCGTGGGCCGTGCCCCGGAGGGACCCAAGAACCACAATGTCACCGTCGGCTACTATTTCCGCTCCAGGATTTACATCTCCGAATACCACCACATCTCCCTGGTAGCGGACAACCTCACCGGAACGGCAGGTGTGCTTGATAATCAGGGCCTGGTTGCCGGTGAATTTAGGTCCGGGGGCTCCTTCCAGATGCTCAGGTCCTTCGACAGGCCCAGGATGAGCGGGGGAGGGGGATACGCCACCGGCGTCGTCTATTTCGGTGAAGGTGGATTGTGTCGCGTCAAGGCCGGGAAATGCCAACTGGAGCCCATTGTTATTGAGGCCTGCCTGCGCCGTGATGACGGGGGATTCCGGAGCGACGGTTGGGGGGGATGGCAGGGCGGGACGGGAGTCGGGTCCAGCGAGGGCCGTGGACAAAACGTCGGGGGGGCACCAGTAGCGGGAAACGGTCAAGCCTGTCTCGCAGCCCAGAATGTTCTTGATGGAGGCCAACTGGTCGGGGGCCAGGATACGGCGTCCCACGTTGACCGAGACCCTGCCCCTGGAATAGAGGCCACGGCACTGGGACAGGTACTCGCGGAGCCGGCGCTCCGCCAAATCAAAAGGCACCGAGTCGTCAATGGAAAAATCGACATTGGTACCGCGTCCGACGACCCTTATGGCATCGGGCTGTATGGTATGGCTTTTTGGCATAGGGGTTACCTCGGGTGTCCGCCGGGGCGGATCCGCCGGAGGGGGATTAGGGCCAGTCAACGTTCTGGGAATAGGACAGACCTTCGAAGGCAAATCCGCTGGGAGCGGCCATGATATCCAAATAAGCCTGGACCAATTTTTCGGATTGCGTTTCCAGGGAAATAAGCCAGTGCCTGGACAGGCTGAGGATTACGGGGGACAGAAGAAACAGATAGAAAGGGTTAAACCCGTAGAACAAGGGGGACACCGCCTCACACACAACTTCCCAATTGGCGTAACTTTTATATCAGGAGCCAAGGCAGGGTTGCAAGGGATAATGAGGGCACATTTTGACGGGTTTGAACCGGTTTAGATTTGCGGGTGTGGCGGATTCCGCGGGCTCAGGTCCTTCGACCCGCCAAGGGTCCGCCTGAGGCGGATTCCGCAGGCTCAGGCCCTTCGACAGGCTCAGGGTGAGCGGGGGGGAAGGCCGGTCAGCGGGTAATCAGGGATTGCCGAAAAGGGCCACGGAGCAGGTGAAAGAGCCCGGCCGGCCGCCGAGATTATGGGTCAGGCCCAAGTCGGCCCTGGGCAACTGGCGGGCACCAGCCTTGCCCTGGAGCTGCTTATAGACCTCGTAGATCATGCGGATACCACTGGCGCCAATGGGGTGTCCGAAACACTTCAAGCCGCCGTCGGTGTTGACGGGCAAGTCGCCCTCCAAGGAGAAGGAACCATTGGCCACGTCCTGGGAGGCTCCACCGCGCTGGGTGAAGCCCAAGTCTTCGTAAATAATCAACTCGGTAATAGTAAAACAGTCGTGGACCATCGCCAAATCCAGCTCATCGCGGGGGCTGGCGATACCGGCTTCCTGGTAGGCGGCCTGGCTGGCGCGGACGGATTCGGGGAAATGGGTAAAGTCCCAGTCGCTGCGAATAGCGCCAAAGGCCCCGACTGACAGGGCCAGGGCCTTCACCAGCACATAGTCCTGGCGGAAGGTGCGGGCAATTGCGGGCGTGGTGATGATGGCCGCGGCTGCGCCGTCGCTCACTCCGCAGCAGTCGAAGAGGCCCAGGGGCCAGGCAATCATGGGGGCGTTGACCACCTGTTCCGTGCTGATTTCCTGCTGGAAGTGGGCCCGCGGGTTCAGGGTGCCGTTGTGGTGGTTCTTAGCAGCAATCTGCGCCAGCGTCAGCTTTCCGTCCTCGTAGGGAATCCCATACTGGTGGAAGTAACGGGTGGCGGCCATCGCAAACTGGGAGGGCGGTGGAGTGGGCGGCGTAACGTCCGAGCCGGGCGCTTCCGGTACCGCGAGCCCGGAAAAGCCCGAATCCTTCAACTTCTCCACGCCCACTGCTAGGACAATGTCATATATCCCGGCGGCCACGGCGTAGGCAGCATTTCGGAAGGCATCGGTAGCCGTGGCGCAGGCGTTCTCCACCCGGGTTATGGGAATGTAGTCCAGCTTCAGCGCTTCGGCCAGGGGCTGGCCGGTGCGGAAACTGCTCACCGTGCCCAGCCAAGCCGCCTGCACATCCTTGGCCTCAATGCCGGCATCGGAGTAAGCCTCATACGCGGCCTCCACCATCAGATCCGCGGCGCTGGCGTCCCAGCGTTCCCCGAACTTGGTGCAGCCCATTCCGATGATCGCAACCCGGTCCTTTATGCCGTTCATTTCCAGCCTCCGGCTCAACCGCCAGGGCGGACCGCCGCTTCGACCGCGAAGCGTCGGGGCGCCGCCTTCCAGTAGTAATTGTGAATCCCGTTCACCACCCGCAACTTCCTGAAGCTCATCTCCACCGGCATCCCCACGCAGACCTCGTCCAGTTTCCGGTCTGTCAACATGCAGATGAGGCGGCCGCCACCGTGGAAATCCACCACGCTGACCACCAGGGGCGTGTCCACCGCGCCGGCGATGTAATCCATGGAGTAGGTGAAAACCTCTCCCGACCGGTCGCTCAGCCGGACGGACACAGAATCATCCTTGGCCTGGCAGTTTACGCAGACCCGCTGAGGCGGATACTGGACGTAACCACAGGCGTTGCAACGGCCTGCGTACAGCCGCAGGTTCTTGTTGCTTTCCCGCCACATAGCCGACACGGAGGGCGACGAAGGAGAGGGGCGGCGTGCGGCGTCCCCGGTCAGCCAGACATCGCGCCACTTGGCATAGGTCTCATAGGTGGGCAAGACGATGCGGGAGGCCAGGGAGGCGGACAGACTTCCGCCGGCGGCAGCAGCCGGCTGCAACAGTCCGGTAGTCCTGAAGGCCAGCACATCGCTGCCATCGCCGTAGGACACCGCCAGGACCAGAGCACCGGGCGGCACATCGTCCAGGGCCGCGGACAGGAGCATCAAAGGGAAAGGGGCGCCGGTGTTGCCCAGGCGACCGAACAAGGGGTCCTGCACCTGCTGGGGATTCAGGTCCAGCCGACGAACCAGGCGGGCGTGGCGGCGGGCATCGGGGGCGTACAGAGCAACCCGGGCAACATCGGCCAGGGACACCTGATACTTGGCCAGAAACCCGTCCACAGCGTCCGGGACAATGCGCTCCAGGCCCTCCTCGGAAGCGAAGCGGTCCTCCCAGGAACGGACGAAGGGATCGCCCGAAGAACGCCAGTTGTCCAGCATATTTTCGGTGAGGGTAAAGGAGCCGACAAACTCGGCCGCCAGGTCATCCTGTCCCACCAGGAAAGCCGCCGCACCGTCGCCGGAATTTCGCTCCGTATCGCTGCGGGGCGCCCCCTGGCGACTGTCGGCCACTACTACAAGGGCTTGTTTGGCGGAGCCGGCGGCCACGGCGTCCAGGGCCGAGCGCAGGGCCGTGGTGCCCGCCCGCAGCACGTCGGTAACGTCGGCGGCAAAAATGTCACGTCGGAGGTCCAGGGCAGCGGAGATAATGGCCGCGCCCTGCTTTTCAGCGTAGGGCACGGTGGAACTGGCGAAGAACAGGGCGTCAATGGCGTTGCGGTCCCTGTTCTGTAGGCAGTCCTGGCCCGCGGCCACGGCCATGGTAACGCTGTCTTCGTCAAAGTTGGCTACGGCCCTCTCCTGGGACCCGGGCCAGCCGACGGTCTCGGCCCCCAACCGGAACCTGGGAACATAGGCCCCGTGGGCTACAATTCCTGGCAAGCGAAACCTTCCCTGTCCAATTTGGGCCTATGCTATCAGCGGTTTTTTCTTCGTGTCAATTTATGGGGCCGCTCCATCCCTCGACAGGAACTCCTGCGGCGAACGAAACGAAGGTCAGGCCTGACACTTCCCCCTTGCCAACTCGCATTGCACCCGGCGACCATGAGACTACGGATTCACAAGGGCCCGGCCGCCTTCCGTGGGAGTCCCCCGGAGCCGGATCTGTCTGCCCTGGCCGCGGTCAAAGACCCCAAAGTGGGACAAAATGAGACCAAATGGGACGAAAACCAGAAAATTCCTGCCTGGGGAGGGCGGCGGCGGCCGGCGGGAGCTTAAGCCAGGAACCCTTCGTGGATAAAGAAACCCGGCGGAACCGGACGGTCGCTATGTTACAATTTTCGTAACTGGTGAGAATCTGAACGGGCAACCGGCGGCGACAGGAACGAGTTCACCGTGAACAAGCTCCGGCTATTTGGAACATACCTGGTAGTAATGGCGGCCGGGGCCGCGCTGGCCTTGGCCGTGAACTACGGGCTGCAGGGGGTCCTGGAAACGCCCGAACCGGTGACAGCTTCCTCGTCCCAACTGCCGCCGGAGTTCGGACGGCTGGGAGAAGCCTGGGAACTGCTCCAGCGGGAGCACATTGACCGCAGCACCCTGGACGCCACCGAGTTGAGCCGCGGGGCCATACGGGGAATGCTGGACGCCCTGGACGACCCGTACGCTTCATATTTGGACCCCCAGCGTTTTGGCGAAGAGGAATCCAAGATTCAAGGTGTGTTCGAGGGCATTGGCGCCCAGGTTGGCATCAGGGAAGAAATGCTGACGGTCATTGCCCCCCTGCCTGACACACCGGCAGAGAGGGCTGGCATCCGGGCCGGCGACGTAATTCTTGAGGTGGACGGCGAACCTACGGAAAACCTCAGCCTGCAGGAGGCCGTTTCCCGAATCAGAGGTCGCAAGGGCACCACGGTGGAACTGCTGGTGCTCCACGCCAGTGAATTTGATCCCGTGTTGATCCAAATAATCCGGGGTGAAATTCCCCTGGAGACAGTGCGCTTTTCCATGCTGGAAGACGGCATCGGCCACTTGCAAATTTCCAGCTTTGCCACCAATACCAACAGCCAGGTTGCCGAGGCGCTGCGGGAGTTCAAGGATAATAACGGTCGGGGGCTCATCGTTGACTTGCGCTACAATCCCGGCGGCCTGCTGGGCGTGGTAGTAGATGTAACCAGCCAGTTTCTGAAGGATGGCCTCGTTACTTACGAACTGGACGGCCTCGGCAATCGTCGGGAGTGGAACGTCTCCTCGGGCGGAAATGGAAAGGACATTCCCATGGTTGTGCTGGTCAACCAGTACAGCGCCAGCGCCAGCGAGGTATTCGCCGGAGCCATTATCGACCACGACCGCGCCCCGGTGGTAGGAAAGTCTACTTTCGGCAAGGGCAGCGTCAACACCAGGCACCGCCTGTCCGACGGTTCGGGCATTTATTACACGATTGCCCGGTGGTATTCACCCAACGGCACCCTGATTGAGGGTTCCGGCATTACTCCTACAATTGTGGTGGAGGCCGACCCGGAGTCTGATTCGGACCCGCAACTGGACCGAGCGATAGAATTGCTGGGAGGCAGGCCGGGAAACCCTGACAGGCCCCAGTTTTAAGTTAATCACTTCCTGGAAGACTAGATACAATGCCCAGCAGAAAGAAAAAGACGGCAGCCAAAGAGCAGCCCAATAATCGGACCATTACTTTCAACCGACAGGCCACCTTCAATTACGAAATCCTGGACCGGTACGAGGCCGGCCTGGCCTTGACCGGTACCGAGATAAAGTCGATTCGGGCTGGCAAGGTGGACTTACGGGACGCCTACGCCAGGCCCATGAACGGCGAAATCTGGCTTATGAATTCCCACATCGCCCAGTACGACCCGGCCAGCATCTTCAACCACGAACCCAGGCGCCCCCGCAAGCTGCTCCTCCACAAGGACGAGATCGACAGTCTTACCGACGAAGTATCTCAGAAGGGATTGACCATCGTGGCCCTAAGGCTCTACATCAAGAACCACGTAGCTAAGGTGGAACTGGGTCTCGCCCGGGGCAAACGCCAGTTTGACAAGCGCCGTGCCATCCGCGACCGAGAAATGGATATGGCCGCCCGCCAGGCCATGCGCGCGGTTAGGTGAACTTCTGGTCGTCTCTTCTGCCAATGGGGCCTTTACCGGATTATGGTGACGACGAAGGGCGCCTTTTGGGCAAGCGAATTTCTAGGGTTTCCTTCACCGCAGGGACCCATAGAGCGCAGAGATGCACAGAGTATCTCTGCGAAACTCAGCGTCCCTTGCATCTCTACGGCAAGAGATTCGTTAGCGCGGGAACAGGGTGACAGGCCACTGTAGTAACGATGCGATTTATCGGTTCCGCCGCCCCGCCCCCCGTCCCGCTGGGGTATAATCCGTGCCTGGAAGAAGCCACCATTCATTAGCAGCAAACCGGCACCAATCTGTTTATACAGAGAAGTGTAAAATCGGGAGGATTGAATTGATCAGGAGCCTCGGAGACAAGACCCCCAGGATCGCTGAAACGGCCTGGGTCAGTGAATTTGCCTACGTAGTCGGCGACGTTGAAATAGGCGAATACAGCAGCATCTGGCCTGGAGTAACCATTAGGGCCGACGGCGAAGAGAAGGTCACTATTGGCAATTATGTTAACGTCCAGGAGGGCGCCGTTATCCACGGCAACGGAATGGTTATCGAGGACTACGTGACCATTGGGCACGCAGTGGTAGTACACGGCACGCGCATTGGGACCGGATCGCTTCTGGGCAACAACTGCACATTTCTGAACCGGTCATCCATTGGCAAGGAGTGCCTCATTGCCGCCAATTCCGTGGTGCGTTCCGGTACCCACGTCCCCGACCGCTCCTTCTTTACCGGAGTTCCCGGAACAGTCAAGCAAGAAGTCAACGAAGACCAGATAGCAATGATGAAGCGAACGGCCAACCACCTGGTAAAGCGCGCCAAGCAGTTCAAGGACAGCGGCCTGTAATAACTGCAACGGCCGGCGCCTGAAAGACGCCGGCCATACCGGTCAAAGAGATCCCGGGAACCGATCCACTAGCCGAGACGCTGGGCCACCGGCAGCACCTCTTTCGCAAGGTGGTCCATCACCCGTATGCAGGCGTCGATGCCTTCTACCCGGAAGTCGTAAGTCAACTGGTCAATGCTCAGCTCCCGGCAATAGTAGACGTCGTCGATGACCTCCTGGGTAGTCGCTATTATCACGCCGCCGGTCCTAACCGACTTCTCCTCGCTGGCTTCCAGGTCGGTAAAGTGCAGGCTGCGTTTCAATGAAACGGAGATGTCTGCGGGATCGCGGCCTGCCCGTTCAGCCTGCTCCCGCAGATACGGCAGATTCTGAGCCACGAAGTCGGGGGTTTGCCGGGTGGTATGCCAGCAGTCTCCATACCTGGCGACCCGTCGCAATGCGGGGCGGCTGTGCCCTCCCACCCAGATGGGAACATGGGGCTGCTGGACGGGCTTGGGGTAGAACTGGATACCTTCAATATCAAAGTACCTGCCGTGATACTCCGGGTCGGCCTGGGTCCACAGGGCCTTGAATATCTCCAGGTATTCGTCACTCATGGGGCCACGCTCGGCGTAGGGGACGCCCAGGGTTTCAAACTCCTTCTCCAACCAGCCTACACCTACACCGCAAATCATTCGCCCGTTGGACAAAACATCCAGCGAGGCGAACATCTTGGCCTGCACCAGGGGGTTGCGATAAGGGAGGATTATGACGGTGGTGCCCAGCTTGATGCTGTGGGAACAGGCTGCCATGTACCCCAGCAGCGTCATGGTTTCCAGGAACGGTTCATCCGAAGGACGGGAAAATGACCCGTCGGCGGTGTAGGGGTACTGATTGGTGCCACCGGTGGGCAGCAGAATGTGGTCGCCGACCAGCACCGACTCGAACCCCAGTTCCTCGGCCCGCTGCACAAACCGTCGGATTCCATCGGCGTCAGGCAGACGGGGAATACTCAGACCAATTTCCATTTGCGCGCCAATCTCCTCAAAAATCTACAGGCCGTCCTGCCCTTGGGCCGCGACCGATTATACAAGCATACAAAGGGGCACGAATTTATGCTGGTCTACGCTGAGCCTGGGACTGTCCGTCTCATTCAAGCAAGCGCTCGGCTAACTGGACAAAGTCATCCACGATAATTTCGGGCTGGTATTCCGAGTCCTCAGTGGGCAAGTTGTAACGGTTGACGTAGGCGGCCCGAAAGCCGGAGACCTGAGCGCCCAGGATGTCGAAGGAGTGGGCCGCCACCATCATTACCTCTCCCGGCTCGCACCTCAGGCGCTGCGCCGCTTTCCGGTATATCCCAGGGGAAGGCTTGAAGGCTCCCACCTGGTCTACTGAAATGATGGCGTCAAATTCCACCGGCACGTTATTGCTCAGCAGCTTTTCAAGGTACCACTGCTCCCCGTTGGACAGCGCTACCAGCTTGTACCGGGCGCCCAGAGACCTCAGGCCGTCGATAGCGTCGGGATAGGGCTGCAGGTTCATATAGACCTTCATAAACTCCCGCACGGCGCTAGCCGTGTAGTCCACGTTGTGCTTTTTCAGGCAGTAAACAAAGGCACGGCGGCAGGTTTCAAGATAGCCGCTGTGGCCCAGCATTAGCAGGTTGTCCTGGTATTGCTCGATGCGCTGGCGTTCCCTCCAGTCCGCATAGAAGGCCTCCCCGGCCATGTCCGAACCGTTAGCCGACAGGAATTCTCCCGCCGGGCCGGCCAGGCTGCCGGTCAGGTCCATGACGGTGCCGAGTATGTCAAAGGTGAGGAACTTGACCCTTTCAAGAGATTGGTCTGCCATGTTATGGGCCTCCTGGTAGCCATTCTCTTGCTGATGACCCGATCAGCGGGGAGATGCGGCGCCTATGTTTCAAATTAGGTATCTGGTTGGCGGACAGTATACTAGACCGCACCCAATTGGGAATTTTGTTGAGGCACGGGAGTTAATCGAAATCGGGAAGTCGGGCCTGCATGTGCTCCGGCGGCTCGCTTAATCCACTATCAGGAACCGATGATAGTGATTCCAAGCATTGGATTCCACTTTGCTTACGGTATTGAGTCCAACTGAGAACGCAGATGGTAGAATCAAGCCAATCGTTCGAGAGAGGGTTTTGACATGGACATTGGAATTACGGCCAGGGTGTCATCCAACTCGTTAGACCCGGCGGCGCTGGCCCAGCGGGCTGAGGAACTGGGCTTCGAATCCTTTTGGCTGCCGGAGCACCCCATACTTCCAGTCAACACTACCTCCCCCTATGGTGGCAGCGCGGACGGTTCCATACCCGCTTCCATGGCCGACATCGGCGACCCGCTGATTGGCCTGGCCCGCGCCTCGGCGGCCACCAGCACCATCAAGCTGGGCACCGCTATCAGCCTGGTGCCGGAGCACAATCCGCTGCTCCACGCCAAGCAGATCGCTACCCTGGACCGAATTTCCAATGGCCGCTTTCTGTTCGGCATTGGAGCGGGCTGGCTGCAGGAAGAAACGGAGATCATGGGCGGCGACTTCCGGCGGAGGTGGGGCCAGACCCGGGAGCATATCTTGGCCATGAAGCAGCTTTGGACCCAGGAAGAAGCCGAGTTCCACGGAAGCTTCGTGGACTTTCCCGCAGTGCGCTGCTCGCCCAAACCGGTGCAGAGTCCCCATCCCCCGGTCTACCTGGGCGGATTTGCCGCCAATGTGTTCAGGCGGGTGGTGGAGTACGGGGATGGCTGGATGCCGGTTCGAGTCGATGAAGAGCAGGTTCGGATGGGACGGGCGGCCCTGGACGAACTGGCGGAAGCGGCGGGTCGAGACCCCAAGTCCATACGCCTGATGGTGTGCAACGTCCCCGCGGACGCGGAACTCATCAAGAGCCTGGAAGCTGCCGGCGCTGACCGGGTCACCATTGGCCTGCCTGCTGATGCCGGCGATGAAGCGTTGCGGGTAATTGAGGAGATCGCCTCGGCGGCAATAGGCTAGAACAACTGGACAATAGAGCCAAATTCCTTATTTGGGAGGCCCCATGACTACAGGAACCACCACAGCAACAGACCGTTTCGTCCGGGTCGGCGACCTGAATCTGCACTATTTGGAGTGGGGAGATGCCGGCAGGCCACCGGTTGTCATGGTACATGGGTTGAGCGGGAATGCTCACAACTTTGATAACCTGACGCCCTACCTCGCGGGCCACTATCACGTCATTTCCGTGGATGTTCGCGGGCGGGGAGAGAGTGACTGGGCCGCCGATGCCGACTATTCTAACGAGGCCTACATTTCCGACCTGGAGGGGCTGAGGAAGGCCCTGGGATTTGAGCGCATTTCGCTGGTTGGCACCTCGCTGGGCGGCCGCATTTCCATGAGCTACGCAGGCACCTACCGCGACCGGGTGGAGCGCACCGTGCTAAACGACATCGGCCCGGACATTGACCCTCGGGGCGGCGCCCGCATTGCCAACAGCACCCGGGAAGCGGTAACCACCTTTAAGACGATGGAAGAGGTAATTGCCTGGCACTGCGAGCAGCGGGTAGGCTTCAGTTCCCTCAACGACGCCGACCAGCGGGCCGTCGCCGGCCATGCGGTTAAGGGCCTGCCCGGCGGTGGCTACACCTGGAAGATGGACCCGGCGGTCCGCACCGACCCGCGGCGCCCCGACCCGGAAACGTCCTGGAAACTGGCGCTGAACATACCCGGCCCGGTGCTGCTGGTACGGGGTGGGGACAGTGATCTGTTGTCGCCGGAGACAGCCCAACGGATGGGGGCGGACATGCAGGACTGTCGCATGGTTGAAGTGCCCGGTGTTGGGCACGCGCCAACCCTGACCGAACCCGAGGCCCTTGGACCGATTATGGAATTCTTCTCGCTGGGATAGGCACCGGCCCTTGACCAGATGCGAAAGCATGGCCGAGCCGACATTCGTCGGTCTGTTTGAGCGGCAGGGCCGGGTCATGCTTCCTGGACAGGGCCCGAACCATGAACGTTGACGCCAGAGACGGACGCGGGCAACGAAGTGAATTGGCAGGCTAACTTGATTCCCGGCCCGCGCGGACGGTGGCGAGGGTCAAACGGCTTTAAGACAAGGCAGGGCGCCGTTTGGGTTGCGTTCCAATTCAGGTGGTTGCGTGCGTGGGACAAGGGCAGACACCCAGGTTTGCCCCGACCATAATGGCTTCCAGACCACCTAAATCGGAACTCTTCCCGCCTCTTACCACGCAGGTTCATAGATAATATTCGAGAGCTGCCCGCAGGAAAATGGAGAGCGACCCTTCATACGTCAGACACCAGAAGGCAAGTCTGTCAGCATAATCCCCACTAAGGAGAAAAGCATGGCACTACATTGGGAGCACGTGGCGGGACCGTTCAGCCGTTTGACCGAGGGGGCCGGCCTGGGACGGCCGGCGCCTGCTGTTCACCTACATTCCGGCCAGCCGAATCATGGCCTACGACCCGGAGTCGGGAGAGTGCACGATCTACCGCGAGAACACGAACCATACCAACGGCCTGGCTTTCGACGTCGACGGTCGACTCTACGGCTGCTGCTCGGGCGGTCGCTCCATCGTCCGCTTTGAGCCGGACGGCGGCACCACCACAATCGTCGACCGGCTGGACGGCCAGCGTCTGAACACCCCCAACGACCTGGCCATAGACCGGAGAGGGCGCATCTGGTTCAGCAATCCCTGGAACGAGGGGAACATCGACCCCAGCGAGCGGCAGGAGAACATGAACCGGGACATCCTGCGTGCCGACCCACAATCCGATGGCACCTACGCCTGCCAGCGGATGACCTTCGATACCACCGGCACCAACGGGCTGCTGGTGTCGCCCGACGAACGCAGCCTGTACATCATCCAAACCGACCCCTCGCCGGAAGGAGTGCGGGAACTGCGCTCCTACCCCATCATTGCTGACGGCTCCCTGGGCGAGTATATTGTGCTGCACCAGTTCGGCCGCGACCACCGGGGTCCCCAGCGGGGCATCGACGGCATGTGCCTGGACTCGGAGGGGAACATCTTGGGGACGGCGGGGAACACTCTCAGCGGCCCCGGTCCGATGATTTACGTCTGGACGCCCCAGGGGCGAGTGCTGGAGACCTACCCTATGCCGGTGGGGGTAGACGGCCCGACGAACTGCTGTTTCGGCGACGCGGACCAGAGCAGTCTGTACGTTACGACAGGCCAGGGCCATCTGCTGCGCTTGCGCAACACGGGACGCAGAGGGTGGATAATGTGGCCGCCGGTGCGGTAGGAGGTCGTGTTTGAAACCGCCTTGCAGAAGGAAGAAAGCTGAGGATTCCGGAGAAGGAGAATCGCAATGTGAGGCGGTTGATGGCCGACCCCGCCACTTGCCCCGAGGAGGCATTCTATGAGCGAAGAGATCTACTACGCTCCTGCTACGGAGTTGGCAGCCAGGATTCGCCGGAAAGAGCTGTCACCCGTTGAGGTGGTGCAGACACATCTGGACCGCATTGCCCAGCTCAACTCCACGCTGAACGCCATCGTCTTCTTTGCCGGCGATCCAATGGAACAGGCCCGGCAAGCGGAGGCGGCGGTAATTCGGGGCGATGACCTTGGCCCCCTCCACGGCGTGCCCTATACCCTGAAGGACTGCATCGAAACCTCGGGGATGCGGATGTCGCTGGGGTCGAAGATCTACGATGGATACATTTCCCAACAGGACGCGGAGGTCTACACGCGCCTGAGGTCAGCCGGGGGTATTCTGCTGGGGAAGACCAATATGCCTGAGTTCGCCCTGTGGTGGGAGACCGACAACGATGTTTTCGGCGTAACGCGCAATCCCTGGAATCTTGAGAGAACGGCCGGTGGGTCCAGCGGCGGCGAGGTGGCCGCTATTGCCGCGGGGCTTTCGCCCTTCGGCCTGGGCACGGACCTGGGCGGGTCCATCCGGGCCCCGGCCAGCCTTTGTGGTGTCGTCGGCATCAAACCCACCCTGGGACGCATTCCCTATACCGGCATCCAACCTCAGACCATCCTGCGCGCCATCCACGTAGGGCCCATTGCCCGCACCGTCGGCGACGTGGCCCTGGGCATGTCCATCCTTGCCGGCGCTGACGACGTGGACTTGTACACGCCACCGGTGCCAGTGCCGGACTACGCATCCCTGGACGTGGACCTGAGCGGGCTGAAAGTAGGGTGGAGCCCGACCGCCGGGGTACCCGTGGAACCGGAAGTGCAACGGTCGGTGGCCGAGGCGGCGGCGGCGCTGGGCGAGCTGGGCGTGAATGTGGAGCCGGTGGAAATACCTGCGCTGGTCGATAACAACGCGTCGGCCATCTCCACGGTCATATTTACCATGGAAGCCAGGCGCTACTCGGCTCCCACCATTGCCGGCAGGGAATCGGAACTTACGGCGCTGTTCCGATCCCGCTTCGTGGACGGCAGCACCTTCACAATGGACGATTACCTGAACGCAACCGATGAGTGGGAGAAGTTGCGCGTGGCGGTAAAGGAATACTTCACCCACTACGATATTTTCCTGTGCCCCACGGTTCCCATGCCGGCTTTTCCCCACGGGCATAACGAATTTCACATAGATGGGCGCGACCTGGCCGGCAGGCACACCCTGCGTCTCACCCTGCCCTGGGACCTGACCGGATCTCCAGCGATATCCGTGCCTTTCGGATTCAGCGCGGAGGGATTGCCGATTGGGGTGCAGGTTGTGGGCCGGCACTTTGACGAGTTGAAGCTGCTGCAGGTAGCCAGGAAGCTAGAAGCCAGAATGTCGCAGACCAGGCGTCCGCCTGTGGGGTGAGTCCCCTACAAACGGGGGTTTAGTTGCATGTATAGAGTGTTGGTGAAGTTCGGCAAGGGGAATGGGGCTAGGTAAATTGCCGGACAAAGATTTAACAAGAGAGCCGCCCCTCTTCAGGGCGGCTTTTTCATTCAGAACGTATTAGCGACTTAGGCCAATTTAAGAGTGGTGCCGAAGGTCGGACTCGAACCGACACGGGATTGCTCCCACCGGTTTTTGAGACCGGCGCGTCTACCATTCCGCCACTTCGGCCGGACAATATCGCGGGAACTTCACCTGCGATTCAGAAGAGTTAGTCCATTATAGCACTGGTTTCCTGGTGGTTCAGCCTCTTTGTGTGCCTGGGACTTCCATACCGTAGGGAGGAAGGTGTAGCAGTAGAGATTTTAATGATTTGGTTTCCAAGGCGGAATTGAAACATGGTTGCGGGGCTGCAACTGGTATGAAGAGGTTTCGGTAAGTTGCGTCGGAGGAAGACTTGGAGTTCGCTTGACGCAGAAGAGTTGCCTTGACTCAGTATGAAGCGCAAACATATAATTCTTGATCTGGAGTGTGTCCTTAATATGCCTAAGAGAACGTACCAACCCAAGAAACGCCGCCGTGCCCGCGTGCATGGCTTCAGAGCCCGGTCCCGAACTTCCGACGGGCGGGCGGTTCTTCGCCGACGGAGATTCAAAGGACGGCATCGCCTGACGGTTTAACGGGCAGGCTGACCTATGCAGCGACGCCAACGCTTGACGGAAAGCAGGCGCTTTGCGGAGATTCACAGAGAAGGAATCAGCGCAGCGAATCGCCTGCTCGTTTTGCGGACGCTGCGCAATGGCCTCGGCCATAGCCGATTTGGTTTCGTGGTCAGCAAGAGAATCGGCAATGCGGTTACCAGGAACCTCGTCAAACGCAGACTAAGGGAAGCAATAAGACACAACGATATAAAGGATGGGTGGGACGCGGTTTTTATTGCCCGACGGGGCACCGCCAATGCTGATTATATGCAATTGAAACAAGCAGCCAACAACCTCTTGCGGCGAGCCAAATTGTTCCAGACCAGACCTTTTCATGACCAGTAGTCATCCCATGAGATTTACCGCTGTAGGACTTATTCGCTTATACCAGGCGGCCATCTCACCTTACCTCCCTTCCGTTTGTCGTTTTACCCCGTCTTGTTCGCATTATGCGGCCCAGGCCATAGAACAGTATGGCCTGTTTCGTGGCTGCGCAATGGGCGCCAGGCGCATCCTGAACTGTCGCCCAGGGGGAGGTAAAGGGTACGACCCGGTACCTTAAAAAATGTCCTTTTATTCAGTTTTCCCGTCCCTCTTAAAAAGTCTACGCCTTCGTTTCCAGGCCGGTGCGCCTTCCGTTCATCAAGAGGCTGGCGTGTCCAAATGCTCCCTAATCAAGACAGGAGCCTTACTGTGCCTGGTCCTGGCGCTGGTGACAACTGCCTGCACACCCAATCTCGGCGGCGATAATTTGGGATGGGCGCCCGTTTCGGCATCATTCGCCCAGGCGCTGGGGGAATCAACCAAGGTTTATGTTGTGTCCCCATTGAGTGGTGACCTGGATGACCTGGGTAATTTGACTGGGCAGGACTTGGGCGACGATGAGCGCCAGGTCAAAATACGGGCCCTGGAAGACTTTGGTTCAGGTTCGCCAAGAGTTGTCTGGACCTACCCGCCACTGGGGAGCGGAACCGGGCTGGTAGGCGCATTTGGACCGCCGGCAGTCAGCGAGGAGTTGGGGCTGGTCTTTGTGGGCGGCGTTGACGGACATATTTATGCGCTCAACTCAGAAACCGGGGAAGAATCCACGGGCTGGCAACGCGCCGTGCGAAACGATCCATCCGTTGAGCCACAGCCGGTAATCGGAGCGCCGGTTCTCGCGGAACTGATCAACAGTGAAACCGGACCGACGGCGATCCTCCTGGTAGTCTCTGAGGACGGTAACCTCTACGCTTTCAACGCCGGAACCGGGGAAGAACTTCCCTGGTCTCCCTTCCGCACGGGGGACAAGATCTGGTCCACACCTCTCGTTCAGAATGGCATTGCCTATTTTGGGTCCCAAGACCACTTTGTGTATGCCGTTGACTTGAGAGACGGGCGCCAGGTATGGCGTTATGAAACAGGTGGGGCCGTGGTAAGCAGCCCCCTGCTGTTTGCCGGGAAGCTCTTTATTGGTTCCTTCGACCGGAGGCTTTACGCCCTGGATGCAGATGATGGCGAACTGGAATGGGCCTTTGAAAGCCAGAACTGGTTTTGGGCCGGGCCGGTAACCGACGGGGAGACGGTATTCGCCCCCTCCATGGACGGTTATGTCTACGCGCTTTCTCCGCAGAATCCTCCCTCGGGAGAGCCGAAGGAGGCGCTGTGGCGGCACTACATGGAAGGCCCGATAGTTTCCACGCCTGTCCTGGTCCCTCTGGGGCTGGTTGTTGCCGCCGTTGATGGCAGAATGAGACTCTTGAGCACCAGCCCCTCAAACCTGATGGACGGGGAAGTTATCAGCAACTTGCCAAGTCTGGATGAAGGGGAAATTAAGGCGCCACTGATTGCCGGCGCTCCACCGAATCCTTCCCTGGGGACTGAGCCGGACAGCCTGTCGGTTATTCAGCGTTATTCAGTATTTGTGGCCGGCGACAATGGCGTAGTCCGCAGAATCTCCGTTACCGAAGGGCAGGACAAGGAATCCATTTGGTGCTTTGATAGTTCAATACACCGCCAATGCAATTGATCGTAAGGAATAAGACCCGCCGCCAACCAGTACCGGACAGCTAGGAGTCCCTTTGGAATTTTTCTTCCTCATCTGGAACGAAGTAATCATCCGCCCCATGCTGAACACCTTGATGGTGTTTTACGTGGTCTGCTTCAACAACATGGGGCTGGCAATCATTGCTTTCACCATACTGGTGCGGTTGATTACCTTACCCCTGACTTTGAAACAGATTCGCCAGATGAGGCGAATGAGCGAACTTCAGCCCCGCATGCGGGAGATACAGGAACGCTACAGCGGCGACCGGGCGCGGGTTTCCCAGGAAACCATGAAGCTTTACCGGGAATCCGGGGTAAGCCCCATTGGCTGCCTGGGCCCCCTTGTGGTGCAGCTTCCCATCCTTATCGGTCTCTTCAGGGTGCTGATTCAGACCCTGTTCACCAAGCCGGAAGACCTGGTTGACCTTTCGCAGAAGCTTTATCCCTGGATCACATTCGTCCCAATCCATTCCGCCGCTCCACTGAGCGACACTTTTCTGTGGCTGAAACTGGGAGAACCGGATCCTTCTCCCATAGTGCTGCCCATCCTGGTGGCTGCGTCCACCTTCGTGCAGCAGAAGATGACAATGACCCCCTCTCCGGATCCTCGCCAGCAATCCAGTCAAAATATGATGCTGTGGATGATTCCCATCTTCCTGGGATTCTTTTCTCTGCAGTGGCCCAGCGGCCTGCCCCTCTACTGGATTGTTTCCAATGTAATCGGCGTGGGTATCCAGTACTTCATAACCGGGTGGGGGCCGTTGTTCCCACTGATCCCCAGGTCGGCCCCGGCGGCCAGCCGGTCGACCCAGTCAGCCGTTGATGACACGGCGTCCGAGGAGAACGAGAACGATGGAATCCGTCGAACGAACCGCCAGAACCGTAGAAGAGGCCGAAGAGCTGGCACTGAAGGAGCTAGGCGTAGACCGCAACGAGGTAGAGGTAGAAGTACTAAGTAGGGGCAAAGCAGGGTTCCTGGGTATCGGGGCAGAGGTAGCCCGCGTCCGGGTAACCCGGATCGGGCCCGGAGGTGTTGCGCGCAGAGTACCCGCCGCTGCCCCGGCCGAAGAGCCGGATCAGGGTGATGACGAGGATACTCCGGCGCCCGCCCCAGTCGCCGGCACGGAAGAAGGGACCGTCGCCGGCCTGGCGCTGGTGGCACTAAACAACATCCTTTCCACTTCCGGCGTCAACGTTACCTGTTCGGTGCGAACTGCCGATGACCCAGAAGTGGGCGGGCCGGTTATAGATATTTCCGGCGATGATTCAGGGTTGCTTATTGGACGAAGGGGGCAGTCGCTCCAGTCCCTGCAATTCATCGTGAATCTGATTGTCCGGAAGGAGTTTGGAGAAAGCGTCCGAGTGGTGCTGGATGTGGAACGGTACCGTCAGCGCCGGGAGGAGTCGCTGCGAGACATGGCCACCAAGGTAGCCGAAAGGGTTACCCAGACCGGCAGGGGCATCACCCTGGAACCCATGTCGGCTGCAGACCGGCGGATAGTCCACCTATCGCTGGCCGATCGGGAAGACGTCAGCACCGAGAGCGTGGGGTTCGGAGAGGAGCGCAAAGTCTCAATTTTTCCGAAACGCTAGCTCCAAGAGCGGTGGCCCCCTGGAGGTTTCGCTCCCTTAGTTCACGCTCTGCGAAAGAAAGCCCGTGCCTGAATCCGATCCGGAATCAATTGAGCCGGTTCCGTTGACCGCCTTGTTGAGGGAACGTAAAATAGCCCTGTGGATATTGAGGAAGTACATTACCGACCTCGTTTCCCCCTTGATCATCCCCGTGAAGAGTGCGGGGTGGTTGGCGCATATATTCCTGGCGCCGAGGCCAGCAGGGTAGCTTTTTTCGGTCTGTTCGCCCTGCAGCACCGTGGGCAGGAGAGCGCCGGTATCGCTGCGGCGGATGGCCACAACATCAACGTCCACACCGATATGGGTCTCGTAACCCAGATTTTCCGAGAACGAGACTTTCTCCCCCTTTCCGGCGAATTTGCCATTGGTCACACCCGCTACTCCACCACTGGTACCAGCCAGCTCTGCAATGCGCAGCCCCTGGTTGTTGAGGGTGTTGCGGGTAAGCTGGCCCTGGCCCACAACGGCAACATCATCAACGCCTCTCATCTGAAGGAACAACTCCAGAAACAGTGGAACTGCACCTTCAACACTACGACCGATTCAGAGGTAATTGCGCATCTGCTGGCAAACGCTCCGGGCAGTTGCTGGGAGGAGCGTCTATTCCATTGCATGCGCACCCTCGACGGCGCCTTCTCCCTGGTGGCGATGACCGAGGATACCGTGATGGCCGCCCGAGATCCCCTTGGCATCAGGCCCCTTTGCCTGGGAACCCTGGGAGACGGCTGGATCATTGCGTCGGAGACCTGTGCCCTTGACCATCTCGGAGCCGAATTCCTGCGGGAAGTGCTTCCAGGTGAAGTCTTGATTCTCGACCGCAATGGAATGCGCTCGGCCCTCAGAGAAGAGCCCCAGCGTACCCGCGCAATGTGCATTTTTGAGCACATCTACTTCGCCAGGCCGGACAGTGTCCTTGATGGCACACTGGTCTATTCGGCCAGGCAGGAAATGGGCGCCCAGTTGGCCAGGGAGCACCCGGTTGATGCAGACGTGGTTATTGGTATTCCGGACTCGTCGACCGCTGCGGCCGTGGGTTATGCCAGGGAGTCTGGAATTCCCTATAGCGACGGCCTCATCAAGAACCGGTACGTAGGCAGGACCTTCATTGAACCGGAGCAGAGGCTTCGGGACCTGGGTGTACGCCAGAAATTCAATCCCCTGCCGGACGTAATACGGGGACAGAGGCTGGTAGTTGTGGACGACAGTATCGTGCGGGGAACCACCACTCCTCACGTAATTCGAGTGCTGCGCCGCGCCGGTGCCAAGGAGATACATATTCGTGTTTGCGCGCCACCCATAAAGTACCCTTGCTACATGGGTGTGGACATGGCCGACCAGGACGAACTTATCGCCGCCAACAAGACCGTGGAGGAAATCCGCGAGTTGGCTAATGCGGATTCCCTGGGATATTTGAGCATTGAAGGTCTTCTGAAAGTCTCCAGAGGCGATAAGGGCGGATTTTGCGATGCGTGTTTCACCGGCAATTACCCGGTGCCCGTCCAATTGCACCTGGGAAAATTGATGCTGGAATCTGATACCTGATTCAGGTTCCCCGGCGAAGTCGCCGGCGGCGGGTGACAGTCACATAAGTGAAAACCCTCTTGCCCGTATTCTGAAATATTGGAGAATCAGTTAATTGACCGGTGAGACCTACCAGGCTTCCGGCGTCCAGCTGGATGCCATGGAAGACCTGAAAGACCGAATCAAAGCCTTCGCGTCGATGACTCACGGGCCCGAAGTGCTGTCTTCCGGAGGCGGTTTCGCCGGGCTTTTTCAGTTGAGCGGTTTCCGGGAACCGGTGCTGGTGGCCAGCGCCGACGGCGTGGGAACCAAGCTCAAAATTGCCGCACAGCTTGGCCACTTCGAATCCATCGGACAGGACCTGGTAACTCTGAATGTCAATGACATTCTTACCAAGGGGGCCAAACCCCTGTTCTTCCTCGACTATGTGTCTTTCAGCCACCTGGACCAGCAGCGCATGGAGACGCTGTTGCGAGGGATAACCTGGGGCTGTCGGGAAGTTGGCTGTGCGTTGATAGGCGGCGAAACGGCCCAAATGCCGGGTCTATACGCGGAGGATGATTTCGACCTGGCGGGCTTCCTGGTTGGTGTGTCCGAGAAGGACGGCCTGCTGCAGAACGACGCCATCGTCCCAGGTGATATCCTCGTCGGCATTCCTTCCAGCGGCCTGCACACCAACGGATTTTCCCTGGTGCGCCGCGTCTTTAACTCCGACTCTGACCCTTCGGTGCTTTTCCGGCAATACGGCGACCTTAACCACACCCTGGGCGAGGAACTGCTAACTCGCCACCGTTGCTATTATCCCGCGTTGAGTCCGTCTCTGGGCGCCATGAAGGGTCTCGCCCACATAACCGGCGGCGGACTGCCCGGCAAGGTTCCGGGCATCCTGCCCGCTAACGTTGCTGCGTCATTCAGAAAAAGGTCATGGGACATTCCGACCATCTTTTCCTTAATTCAGCAAGAGGGGAACATTTCTGAAGATGAGCTGTACCGGGTGTTCAACATGGGGCTGGGAATGGTAGCAGTCTGCGCGGAAACCCAAGTCGACACGGTACTGAAGGGCGCCCCGGACGCAGTCGTAGTAGGCAGCATAATGGATCGTCCCGGAGAAGAGCAGGTTATTTTCACCACTTGAACCGCTACAGGTTCAGTTCTGCACCGGACTTTCGATTGAATCAGATTTAGCCCCCACTCAGGGCAGTAATAAGGACTTACCAATTGAGAGCATTGATAAGCGTTTTTGACAAGACCGGAGTTGTTGAATTCGGGCAACAGCTGGCGAGCGCCGGCTTTGAGCTGATCAGCACTGGCGGTACCCATCGTACCCTGGCGGAAGAGGGCCGCCTGCCCGTGAAGCAGGTTTCGGACGTTACCGGGTCCCCTGAGATCCTGGACGGCAGGGTAAAGACCTTGCACCCCGTGATATACGGCGGCATCCTGGCGCGACGAGACTTGCCGGAACACCTGGAGGAACTGGATCAGCACGGTATCGGAACCATTGACTTGGTGGTCGGAAACCTTTACCCCTTTGCAGCTACCATCAGCAAGCCCGACGTCACCCTGGAAGATGCTCTTGAGAACATTGACATTGGCGGTCCAACCATGCTGCGGGCCGCGGCCAAGAATTTCAACTCAGTGGCGGTGGTGGTGGACCCGTCGGATTATGACTGGGTTGCGGAAAAGTTGTCGGGCGAAGGCCTCTCTGAAAGTGAACGCCGCACTCTGGCGGCCAAGGCATTCCAGCACGTTGCCGGATATGACACGACCGTGGCGAGCTACCTTGCGCAGGGAGAGAACGCTTCCCCGCTTCCTGAAGAGTTGAACCTGGCATTCGACCAGGTTACGACCCTGCGGTACGGGGAGAATCCCCACCAGCAAGGAGCGCTGTTTGTACCTGCCAGCGGGGCCGGTGGCGGGATCGCAACCGCCCGCCAGCTGCACGGCCGCGAGTTATCCTACAACAACCTGATGGACGCCGACGCAGCATGGCGCACAGTGAGCGACTTTGCCGAGCCCACGGCTGCAGTAATCAAGCATGCCAACCCTTGCGGACTGTCCAGCCACTCTGAACTATCGCAGGCATACTTCAATGCCTACGAAGGGGACACGGTTTCCGCCTTTGGAGGCATCGTAGGATTCAATCGTACCGTCACCGCCGGGGCGGCTGAGGCCATGAATCCCGTATTCTACGAAGTGGTAGTAGCGCCGGGATATGAACCAGGAGCTCTGGAAATCTTGCAGCGAAAGCGCAACCTCAGGGTATTGGAGGTTGACTCCGGCGGCTGCGAACTGGGCGGAATAGCGTTGGATATCCGGCCCATAACCGGCGGTCTCCTGGTGCAGACCCCTGATGCTATAAGCGAAAGCCCTGCCGAATGGACCACCGCTACCGAGCGCGCTCCTTCGGAGAAAGAGCTGGAAGACCTGGCCTTCGCCTGGATAGCGTGCAAACACATCAAGTCCAACGCCATCGTCTTTGCCAAGAACCGCACACTGGTAGGTATGGGAGCGGGTCAACCGAACCGGGTGGTTAGCGTGCACCTTTCCCAACGCATTGCCGGTGACAAGTCCCAGGGATGCGTTCTGGCATCGGACGCCTTCTTCCCATTCCCGGACAACATTGAACTGGCAGCCGAAGCAGGTGTGACCGCCATCATTCAGCCGGGTGGCTCAATTCGGGATGATGAGGTCATTGAGGCGGCCAACAAGCACGGCATAGCCATGGTATTCACCGGTGTTCGCCACTTCCGCCACTGATGGACGCTGTTCCCTTGTTTCATGCTTTTGACGGTACGAATTTGCCCTGGCCAACTCTACGTTGCCAGGGCGCACTGTACGGCCCAAGACAACCCGCAACAGAGCTTCCTTTCTTCCCAGGAGAATGTGACTGATGCCCGCTTATGTTGACGTGGTGGTGCCGGTCTATAACGAGGAAGCGGCGCTCCCTGGCAGCATTGAGAGGCTTACGGAATTCCTTGCCGGACACCTGCACAGTAGCTGGCGCGTTACTATTGCTGACAACGCTTCCACCGACGGCACGGGGGCAGTTTCCCGAGAATTGTCAACCACCTACCCCAACGTTCACTACTATTATCTACCCCAGAAAGGCAGAGGACGGGCGCTGCGGGCCGCCTGGCTGGAAAGCGATGCGGATATCGTCAGCTACATGGACGTGGACCTGTCTACCGATTTGAGCCATTTCCCTCAGCTGGTTGAAGCCCTGGAATCGGGTTACGACGTAGCCGTTGGCAGTAGGCTTAGCCGAGACTCCCAGGTTACCCGGGCCTTCAAGCGAGAGTTCATTTCGCGCAGCTACAACGTGCTCATCAAGTCCCTGTTCTTCACTCCCTTCCCGGATGCACAGTGCGGATTCAAGGCGCTGACACGCCAGGCCGCCCAGGCCATCATACCCGGCATCGAGAACAACAATTGGTTCTTTGACACCGAGTTGTTAATCATCGCCGCCAAGCGCGGGTATCGCATCAAGTCCGTTCCGGTAAAATGGGACGACGACCCGACAAGCACGGTAAACATCACGTCAACGGCCATGGAAAATATCGGGGGGTTGCTAAGACTGAGGTTCGGGGGAATACCCGACGTGCGAGGTCCGGGCGGGTAGGTTCTTTTCACAATGAGACGCAGAGCAGCGGAGGTTCGAAGAGGGTGTTATGGAGCTGGGATTGAGGGGAAAGAATGTAATCGTTACAGGCGGTGGATCGAACATAGGTCGAGCTATAGTCCACGCCTTCGCCGAGGAAGGGTCTAACATCACCATCGCCGAGCTTGCGGCTTCCCAGGGCGAGATAGTAGCCGCAGAAGTAGCCAGGATGGGAACGGACAGCCGTGTGAAGGTAGTCCAGACCGACGTAACCGACCTTGCCCAGGTTGAGGAAATGGTAGAACAGTCCGTAGCCGAGTTTGGCGGCGTGGACGTGCTGGTCAACAACGTAGGCTGGACCATTGACCGCCTGTTCATGGACAAGTCACGGGACGAACACGAAAAAGAGGTCGCGGTTAACCTATGGAGTCCCATCAACTGCATTCATGCCGTGCTGCCACACATGGTGGAACAGCATTCCGGCTCGATAGTAAGCATCAGTTCCGATGCCGGCCGAATGGGAGAATACCGGGAGGCAGTTTATTCCGCGTGCAAAGGAGGAGTAATCGCCCTAAGCAAGGCCATCGCCAGGGAAACAGGCAGACATGGACTGCGTCTGAATGTAGTATGCCCCGGCCTGGTGGTGCCTTCGAACGAAGAAGAAATCAGCCCCGAGAGTATGTGGAACCAAATGCGGGGCATATTCACCGACGAGGTTCTGGAGAGGGTGCAGCGGGGCTATATGCTGAGGCGAATGGGCACCGCCAAGGAAATTGCCAATGCGGTTGTGTTCCTGGCTTCGGATGCGGCGAGTTTTATCACCGGACAGACGTTGAGCGTCAGCGGCGGTTACACCATGATGTAGAAAATTGCAGGCAAGGTCAGAGTCTTGCCGGCAAGAGCACAATCATTTCAGGTGAGAAGAATAAGAGAGCGGCCCGGCGGGTTGCCGGGCCGCTTGGATTTGCGAGGAAGCCTGCTGCGAGATCTACAGGGCGG